>JAKIUF010000012.1 GCA_021647705.1 Gammaproteobacteria bacterium
TGATCAACTCATCTTTTTCTGTGTCGCTGAGATTTTTTAGATTGGGCAGTGATTGCATGGCTATGGAGCTTACATCAAAATTCATTTGTTATTCAATAATTTGAGGGAGATCAGGCTGAGTAGTTACATTTTTCCCAACATTAATTTGTTTTTTATCATGATCGAATATCCCTTTGATTTTTTTTAAAAAATGGCACTTGAAAGTGCGGTTGTTTTAACTATTTCGGAATCGACTAAAAAAGCCTTCGGCCACCACCCGGCGACTACCTCTTGAAGGCGGTCCATGGGGGGGAGAACTCTCTGCTGAAATCGAATTAATGCCACTGACAACATTGAAACCGTTGCTATAAATAACAGCGAGTCGCAAGAAGAATAAACGCCCCTTTTCCCAAAGTCCACAGGAAGCTCATGGATACTGGACAGGCATATGAGCACACCAATAAGCCAAGACACCATCAATAAAGCCCTCTGGGGTGCATATGATACGTCCCGTGGCACCATCAGTGCCGACACCTATAAGGAAGAGCATGGAAACGAGCCTGAACTGATCGCTGAAATGATGAATGCGATTGGAAAGTTTATGGGTGCAACTGACATGCCGGTACTTTTGATGTATGCCAACCCGGGTTTAGTTGTTCCTCCCAAAGCCGTTGGTTGGTATATCAATAAGATACAAAAGCTGGAAACCGCCTTCCTTGGACAAGGGTTGCACTTCATACAGGAAGACCAACCTGAGGCTATTGGGCGGGCGCTCGCAGACTGGATGCGTCGCCATTAAAACGTAATAAACAGGGTTAACACAGTATGCAATCAATAACAGAAATTACCCGAATTGCCGCCAGGCACAAGGGCGGTGCCGCCGCCCTTGAACGTCTTTTGTCTCGCCCGTTGCCACCCGGGAAGATTCGCAAGATACCGAATGATCGCTGGTTGTCTGCAATGACCAAATGCATTTTCCAGGCGGGTTTCAATTGGCAGATTATTGAAAACAAGTGGGAACGATTCGAGGAGGTCTTCGAGGGGTTTGATGTGGGCCGGTGGATGATGATGTCAGATGACGACCTGGATCAGCTGCTGAAAATCGACGGGATTGTCAGAAATGTCGTGAAGATTCGTTCAGTCAGGGAAAACGCCACTTTCCTGAAAGAGGTCGGCGATGCCCACGGAAGTAGTGTTGGCGATTATTTTGCCGCCTGGAAGCCTACAGATTATTGCAACAATCTCCGTGAGCTTCAGAAGAATGGCGCACGTCTTGGTGGAAAAACCAGCCAGATCTTCCTGCAGCGCATGGGGATCGATGCGATCGCTTTTACACCTGATGTAATAAAAGCCCTTCAACGGGAAGACATCATCAACAGGATTCTCGGTTCGAATAGGGATTGGACGGCGCTGCAAACGGCGATTGATACCTGGCGTAACCAGTCTGACCGTACGCTCACCGAAATTAGTCAAATATTGGTCTTTTCGGTTGATTAGGTGGTGGGTAGCATCCAGCGGTGATTACCGCGCTTGCGGCACCGGGCGGTCCACACTGGCATGGTTACGGCGACAGCGAACGGAATCAGGAAAAACAGGGGTTTTATGATCATTTTCTTCTCGTCCTTATGCGTAAATCCTTTTCTCTTACCCGGACAGTATAGTCCGGCATACAGGAGGCGTCATCGATGCTCTTGGCAGTGCCATACACGGATGATCGCCACGTCCTCGCTATCAATCATATAACGGAGCACGTAGGCACTGGTGCCGAACGGCAAATAAAATTCCCGTCGCCCGGTGTCATCGCCCATTGGTTTGCCAATGTTGGGCATTTCCACCAGTCTGTCGGCACCGTCCAGCAAAACCTCCATGGCACGACCCGCTGCACCGGGATCCTGGTTGAGCAGAAAATCATACAGCCGCTGAATATCCTGCCATGCTTCCGGCAGCCAGCGTACTCTCATCCAGCGGCTTTCGTGCGCGCTTGGTCAGCGAGGCGTGTGAGGCGTGTTCTGACCTCATCGTGGCTCAAATGCTCACCGGTGTCCTGGTATCGTTGCCAGCGCACCATATCTTCCTGTTTTTCGCGTTCGTTGACCTCTTCTTTTACCAGGTATTCCTCGATGGCCTTCTTCATCAGCCAGTGGGGCGTTCGTTCCTTGATGTTGCCTAATACCTTGAGGCGTTCGCGTACGTCCTCGTCCAGCTTGACTCCCATGGTGGTTGTTTTCATCGTCGCCTCCGTAAAAAGTTGCACCTTATGCAACTCACTATAGCATATACGGTCAGGATCACCAGGTGGTGGACGGCTTACGCCGTGGCAGCACGAGAGGTGTTCAAAGCAGGCACGGTTTGGCAGGCGCGGAAAAGGATAAGCGGGATGGGCAAGCCAGTAGTCGCGATCAGGAATCAGTGGAGCATCAAGACGCGACAGGTTACGGCGCGTTGCGCCTTTCGTGGCCGTAGGCCACCCAACACAGGAGAGGTGGGTGATTTTCCTATAAGTACCCATTTGGTGCGCTTTTATGATTGACTCGACAGAAAATGTTCTAGCCAATTAAAGTCGAAAATAAGTTATTAATGTCGAAAACTACCTATTAAAGTCAAATTCGGCAGTCTGAAACGCGAGTGGACGGGAAATCAGTTATACAAAACACGACAGGCAGCAATAGCCGATGTGCGGGAATACGTGGCGGTGTACTACAATGCCATGCGCTTACATTCGACATTGGGTTACAAGACCCCAATGGATTATGAAAAAGGTCTTAACAAAGTGTCCGATATAGGTTGACCACAACAGAATGGATACTTAATAACAAAGAATGGCTTTTTTCGGGTATCTCTCGACTGGCGATACTACAGGTAAATAATCATGGCCTTCGATAAAACAACCGTGAGTGCAGATCGTCGGCAGATTTCAACAGTGAAAATGATAGGAGAAATACGGATTAAATATGAATTCTGCAAATAAACCTGAGATAGATCAACTTCGCAAGAGTCACCAGCAACTGGTATCACGCATACAAATGCTCGCCATGCATCAGAAAAATTTTGTACTGGATCAACTCCGGCAGCCATCCAAGAAAAACCGTTTCCGTTCCCGGTCTGATGACCTGTCTGCCTACCTCAAAGAGATACGGGATGATATCGACAGGCTTGATGGTGAACAATACGTAGATGCGTATGAAACGATTACTGAAGACTTATACCGTAAATTCCACTATGCACTTAACGCCATCAAAAATGCCACAACACCCAAACAGGCTAAAAATAAGGATCATGAGCGAGCGCGACGAGTCTATGCTTCAAAACAAAGGCAATACAAAACTGGAATTGCTGGGTAATGCGCATATCATTTTAGCAGGCGAGAATCAGGGTGCATTCATGTGACTCGAATAGGTGTTGTTGTGTCCAATGACATAAAACTGGTACTAGCCCGTAAAGATGGAAGTTCGTGTGGTTTCGATAAGATAGAGGCAGGACTACTGGGAGATGGAAAGAAATGTCTGCAACTAGGGTTTATGCAATTATAAGCTTGGAGGCAAATGAGCCTTGTTGCATGGACCGGACCTAATAACTATATGGCAGATCCATCGTGGTGGGTACAGCATTGGACCCAGCTAGACGCGTTGTTCCATGTCGGCAAGGATGCCGCCGAATTGCGCTGAAAAAGAAGTTTTACCGACACCGCCTTTGGTCGATACTATTCCGTATATCTTAGCCATTTGATCACCTGCAAAGTTATCCTGAACCATGCAGGGTGGTGTGTTGTGCTTCCCCTTCTCCTTTCCTCATGTTATTGCAAGGTATAAATGTCCCTCCCCGCGGTTTTTAGAAATGTCTTTTTCTGGATTGTCCCGTTAAAGACTGGAAGTCACCGCTGAATTCAATTGCCTTTGCTTAACAACCTGCTTCTGGCCACGGCGCTTAGGCGCCTTTTTACTGCGTTGGACTGATTTTTTTGTCTGTTCCTCTTGAATAAACTGAAGAACAGCACCAAACCTTTTGTTTGAAACCACCTTTGCCTGCTTCACTTGCCGAACTTTATCAAAAACGGTGTAGGGAAAGCACTCGCTGCGCTCGCGGGACAGGCTCGCGTCTGCATTTGATTTCCTATCAAGTATTTGACCCGCCTATGAGATTACGAAGGGCTACACGGGTATTCTGGGGCATATTTACGGTGGTATTTTGATGATTCACACCTCTTTGGGTAATAGCTTGAAGATGTGGCTTGTATCTATTAACATGTCTTGTTGCCCCCCCCCCCCTGCGCACTCGATTTGCCTGCTTTCCTTAGTGCTGAAGGGAGGCGATAGATGCCCACCCTTGATGAATTGCCGCATTCCTGAATGCTCCGCAGCAGCAAGTTGAACTGGTTGGTGCGGGATGGAGAGATCCCGGCTCTCCAAGACCGCATCCCCATGGTGTATTGATCGGCACATCACGTGTTGGTGAAACTCCCCGCAACGAAATTACGATGAAATAAGTGGAGAGTCATGGCAATGCAGAAAGATCACTGCCTCAATTACAATCACGGACGTCCAAACGCGCCGGTGCGCTTTTGTTCTATGTGCGGTGAGGTAGTGAATAAGAATATTTCTGCAGAAGAGTGTGACCTGGAAAAACATGCAAAAAAAAGGCGTACAAGAAACAAACACTGTGTGGATTGCGGTGAACAACTCATTCAATAAAGGTCACGGCTATCCCAGCGATTTATGAGGTATCGACTATCTTGAAAAACATGGATAACTACCTGGATGGAAGTTGGGAGAAATTTGAACAATGGATCAGGAACACTATCGGGGTCGCTTTCGCTGGCGCGTAAGGCCGATGGACAAGCGATCTAATCGGGAAAAGATTGTCGACCTTGTGCAGAACGACATTAAAGAGAACAAGGAGGTTTTTCCAGAGAAAAATGCTTTCATTGAACGAAAATAACAGGAGATGTGAAATACATGAGTAAAATCAAGATTGCTATCGTCGGCATCGGAAACTGTGCCAGTTCCCTGATACAGGGCATCCACTATTATCAAGGGAAGGACGAGAAAGATGCAATCGGGCTGATGCATTGGGAGATTGGCGGATACCAGCCCGGCGACATTGAAGTCGTCGCGGCCTTCGATGTCGACAAACGTAAAGTCGGTGTCGATGTACACGAGGCCATTTTTTCTGCGCCCAACTGCACGACAGTGTTTTGTTCCGATATCCCTGCATCCGGCGTCACCGTACAGATGGGCAAGATTCTGGACGGTTTTTCCGACCACATGAAGGATTATGATGAAAAACGCACTTTTGTGTTGGCAGAAGAGCCGGAACCCAGCGAAGAAGATATCGTTAAGCTACTCAAAGATACCGGCGCACAAATCCTCTTGAATTACCTGCCGGTTGGCTCCGAGGAAGCGACTCGCTTTTATGCCGGTTGTGCCTATAAAGCGGGGCTGGCTTTCGTCAACAATATCCCGGTCTTCATCGCCAGCGATCCCGAAGGACAGTGGGCGCGTCATTTTGAAGAAGCCGGTTTGCCCATTATCGGTGATGACATCAAGGCCCAGTTGGGGGCGACCATTACCCATCGCACGTTGACGGATCTCTTCGCCAAGCGGGGGGTTAAGCTGGAGCGTACCTACCAGCTCAACACCGGTGGTAACACCGATTTTCTCAACATGCTCAACCACTCACGTCTGGCCTCCAAGAAGGCGTCCAAGACCGAGGCGGTGCAGGCCGTGACCGGTAATCGTATGGATGACGACGACATTCATATTGGTCCGAGTGACTACGTGCCCTGGCAAAATGATAACAAGGTTTGTTTCCTGCGCATGGAGGGAACGATGTTTGGTGACGTGCCGATGAACCTCGAATTGCGTCTGTCGGTGGAAGATTCGCCCAACTCGGCAGGTGTGTCCATTGATATGATTCGTTGCGCCAAATTGGCGTTGGATCGTGGCCAGAGCGGCATTCTGGAAGCACCATCGGCCTATTTCTGCAAACATCCGCTACGCCAGTTCACGGATGATGAGGCTTTTAGGATGATGGAAGACTTCATTAAAGGTGAGTGATCAAGGACGGGCGAGGCTATTGGTATGAAGTGCTTGATCATCGCCGCTGGCAAGGGCAGTCGGCTGCTATCCAGGGGTGATAGCAAGCCCCTCGTTCCCATCCTCGGCATCCCCCTGATTGAACGGGTCATCCGTGCGGCCATGGAGGCCGGTGCGGATGAATTCTTTGTGGTCATTGGCCATCAGGGCGAGCGGGTGCGTGATTTTCTGGCGCATCTGGCGGATCGCCTTGCGGTTCGGATCACGCCGCTGGTGAATGACGATTGGGATAAAGAAAATGGTCTTTCGGTACTCAAGGCCCGAGATGTTTTACTCGAACCGTTTTTGCTGCTCATGGCGGACCACCTTTTTGATCCCAACCTGATCCGACCATTAACGACGTTGACACTGGGCGATGGGGAAATCGCGCTAGTGGTAGACGGCAACACCGGCAACCCGCTCATCGACATGGAGGACGTCACCCGCGTCAAGCTGGAAGATGATGCCCTCCCTGATAGCAGTGAAAAGAGTCGCAGTAAAAAAATCATTGGTATTGGCAAAGGACTGGCCGACTTCAATGGTTTCGATACGGGTATTTTCCTGTGCTCCCCCGCCATCTTCAAGGCACTGGAGCAAAGTGAAGAAAAAGATGGCGACACAAGCCTGTCCGGGGCGATACGGATTCTGGCCGCTGAAGGGCGAGCTAAAGCCATCTTGTTGGACGGGTTCTGGATCGATGTGGATGATCCCGCCGCATTCCGGCGAGCGGAGCAGGTTTTGCTGAAGCGACTACGTGACAAGCCCAACGACGGGCCTGTCGCACGTTATTTAAACCGCCCCCTCTCCGTGCGAATGTCCCGGTATCTGGTGCAGCGCGATGTGACGCCCAATCAGATTTCCCTGTTCTCGTTTCTGTGTTCCGTGCTGGCCGCCGGGTTGTTTATGCTGGGCGGGTATTTTTTTCTGATCGTTGGCGGTGTGCTCGCCCAGTTTGCATCCATCATCGATGGTTGTGATGGTGAAGTGGCGCGGCTCAAATACCAAAGCAGCGATGTCGGTGGTTGGTACGATGCGGTACTGGATCGCTACGCGGATGCCTTTCTGTTGTTTGGTTTGACTTGGTACCTGCTAGTGGCGGAGGTGAGCGGCGGGGTTCTGTTGATTGGTTTCATGGCCATTATCGGTTCGTTCATGCTGAGCTATACCGCAGATAAATACGACAACCTGATGAGCGAGCGGGTCCAGGCCGGAGGCAAGGCCGGGTTACGGATGGGGCGCGACGTGCGTGTGTTTCTCATCTTTCTCGGTGCGATAAGCGATATGGTGTTACCCGTTCTGGTGTTGATCGCCGTGGTGATGAATCTCGAGACCCTGCGCCGGGTGAAAATGGCACTTGATGGACAACATTGACTACGCAAAGGAGAAAATCCGTGCCGTGATCGCCAGCTCGCGCGTGCCTGAAGATCCCCGTCACGCCGACAACACGCTGGAGTGGCTTTTGCGTCTGGAACCGGATGCCGGCGTGGCTCTGCAGTTGGCGGCGCTGGCCCATGATATCGACCGGGCAATCGAGGAGATCAAGGTGCGACGCGCAAATTTCGACGATTACGACGCCTTCAAGGCAGCCCACGCCCGACACGGTGCGGAACTATTGAGCCCGATTCTGACCGCATGCGGTGTGGCACGGGATATTGCGGATGAGGCTTGCCGCCTGGTGACGGCCCACGAGGTGGGCGGCGATCCCGATGCCGATCTGCTCAAGGATGCAGACAGCATTTCTTATTTCGATGTCAACCTGCCGCTCTACTACCAGCGCGAGGGGTGGGCCGAGACCAAACGGCGATCACTTTGGGGTTATCGGCGCCTCTCTGCGCGAGCGAGAAAAATCGTCGAGAACATCGATTATGAGGAAGAGGCGATAAACCGACTGCTGCGGGAAGTGATTCATGACAAATCGGCACGACTGTATGGATGCTGACGATCCACAAACGCAGTGGCTGACGTTTACACTCGGCAAAGAAACCTACGGCATCGAGGTGTTGCATGTGCAGGAAGTTTTCCGGTGTCCCGAAATCTCGCCAGTGCCTGGTGCGCCAACCACTGTTTTGGGAATCATTAATCTTCGGGGTGAGGTTATTACCGTGAACGATATACGGGTGATGCTGGGCTTGCCAGAGGTGGGGGTTACTGATCAAACACGTATCATATTAATGGAGCTTGCTGGCCAGAAGCTGGGAATGCTCGTAGACAGCGTTGCTGAAATTATTACCAACAAAGCATCAGGAATGGAGCCTACACCGATGAGCGCACAGGGAAATCCATTTATTCAGGCTACATGCCAAAAGAAAGATAAGCTGTATATTCTTTTGTCGACTCACGAATTGCTGAAAGATGATGAAGTATTCGTAGAATAATGCCTGGTTTTAATTGTATGTGTATGGGGAATGCACATGTGGAACAACTTATTCTTAGTTAACGTAAGAGGTAAAGAGAATCCGTGTCTGTTTTTAATATTGATGAAAAAATAACATTTAACTCATGGGATGACGTTGTCCAACGTCCCTGTTTCGAATCTCCAGTAGAACCCCAGAAAAATCGTTTTGTACGTATTGCAGCCGTTTATTCCTTCAAGGATCAACGTGCATGTTGTGGTATGAGTGATTGTCTCAAATCACATAGGCGGGGGTTTCTGGTTGTGACCTCTGATGATAAGGAAGCTAACCTTTGTGAAACATGTGGACGTAAGTTATTCGATGTGAGTTTTGAGGGTCAGGAAAAGATACTCCAGGATCAGGCGTGCATAAGGGAGCAAAAGATTCAGATCAATACGGTGCTTGAACAAGTCGATAACATTAAGACAAGAATAAAAAAACTTAAACAGGAACCCAAAGGAGCCAATTGGCTTTACCGGATCTTAACGAACTTTCGCAGAACCTACCCGGTGGATTTGCTTGTTGCTTTAAAAGAATTAGCAATGAATAAGGATGATAATGCCATCATTGCGACCCTTGCTGAAAATGAAGCAGACATATCAAAACTGGAGCATGTTAAACAGTTGCAGGGGTTGGGTATATTTGCGGCGGATATCCGCGAGGAACTCATTGGTAAAATATTAAAACCACTAAAAACAATCGAAGAACTTGTCGACAATTACGACGTGAATACGTCATTAATTTCTCAGTGTAAATGGGCGGATAATTTGGAAGAGCAGTTTACCTGTGCAGAACTCCTGGTTGAAGAGGGACGGGCATTTTTCGATGCGGAAAATCTGGAGCGGCTAAAAAGTATTCCATTGTCGGAAGTCAGCACTCGCTTCGTAAAGTCATTAAATTGGGATGTTAATAAGGCTGCTAAAAACAAGTAAATTAATTTTTACATTCCATCAGGGAGAGTTCGTGATATGTCTACGTTATTAGCATTATTCTATCGCCTCCTGTGTAGGTTGGGATACCATGACTTTCGCGTAATTGACAAGACGTTTGGGTTTTCTGGCGGCGGTATCGAAAAGGTCGAGTGCCGACGATGCGGTGTGACAGTGAGCCGCCAGACATGACGACAGATGCACAATTTTGAAGTCGGATTTATTGAGCATTAGCAACCTGCCCAGCGGTAAGATTCTCCAGTTCATCGGATACCCTTGTCGCACTAGATACCGAGGCGGCCGATAGTGGTTTCCCCTATATGCTTGTAGGGGTGAAGGATGATGTTCCATGCATAGGCAGCACGCATTACCATAAAACTGTCCTCGCAAGAGGCTGCGGTGATGTCAAATGTCGATGAATAACAACCTAACTAGACCTTGGATATACGATATGCCGACAACTATGAAGATAGGATTTTGCTTTTTCTTATTACTTGTTTTTGTTCCTAGTTTCACGTTTGGGGCGAATGCAGGGGAAAATTTTTTACGGATTGAAAAAAGCACACAATCTGACGCTGACCTACGTATTACCTCTATAGGCGGATTCGGGTTTAGCGATGGAAAGATTGGCCATGTCGATTTGTCATATATTAAATCCGTTAATGAAGGTGATGGTTTGGCGATGGATGCCGGTGCAGCTTATGCATTTAATGCGGGTGCTACCTTTTTTGTCGGTGGGGGATTTTTGCTCGGATACAATTGGGATAAAAATGGTATTATTGGTGCCTTCTATCCTGAAGCAGGCGTCGCAGTTAACATCACAAAGTCATTTGGAGTGACTCTTAGCACCAAACGCTATTTCAATTTATATGACAACACAGAAGATGTCATTATGTTTGGGTTGATTCTTAGCGATCTTTAATTAGCAGTTGCCTTGTTAAAGCAAGGTAAAAATGTCCCTCACTGCGGTTTTTAGAAATGTTTTTTCTCTAGTTGTCCTGCTAAAGATTGGAAGTCACCGCTGAATTCAATTGCCTTTGTTTAACAACCTGACGTGGTCCAATAGATTTGTACACCCCAGTTAAGGATAATCATCTTAACTGAGGGAGATAGAAATGACGACACGAAAGAAATATTCAAAAGAATTCAAATTAGATGCAATCAGTCTGGTGCTTGAACAAGATTACAGCCGAACAGAGGCAGCCAGAAGCCTGGACATCAATGCCAACATGCTGGGTCGCTGGGTAAAGGAACACCAAGCAGATGAAGGTCAGGCATTTCGCGGGAATGGCAAGCTCACACCGGAACAGGAAGAACTGAGGAATTTGAGGGCACAGGTTAAACGGCTTCAAATGGAGAAAGAAATCTTAAAAAAAGCGACGGTATTCTTTGCAGCAGAAACGAAGTGAAATATTCGTTCATCACCCAACATAAGAATACCTATCCGATCAGCCTGCAATGCAGGGTATTGGGTGTGACACGCACTAGTTATTACAGCCATGCGGTCCGGAAGAACAATAAACCCGGCAACCCAGTACATCAGGAAATGATTGACTGGGTAAAGGATATTGCTGAAAGCTCACGGTATAGCTACGGCAGTCGCCGGATAAAGAAAGCCCTGAATGCACTTCTATGCCTCTGATGTGACCTATATCTGGACACAAGAGGGCTGGTTGTATCTGGCGGTAGTGATTGATTTGTGCTCACGTCAAGTGGTTGGCTGGAGCATGAGTTCACGCATGAAGGCCCAGCTTGTTTGTGATGCGTTGAAGATGGCCGTCTGGCGACGCAGGCCTCAGACAGGGTTGATTCATCATTCGGATCGAGGTTCGCAGTATGCCAGCAAAGCATTCCGGCGACTGCTCAAGGCTCACGGCTTTCGAGGCAGTATGAGCCGCAAGGGTAATTGCTGGGACAACGCAGTCGTCGAGAGCTTCTTTGGCAGTCTGAAGCAAGAGCAAGTGCAATGGCAACACTACCAAACTCGACATGAAGCGCAGCAGGACATACTGGAATACATCAGCATGTTTTATAACTCCCAGAGACTCCATTCCTATTTGGATTACATGAGTCCCTGCGACTATGAGCGGCAATTATTGGAAATGAAAAAAGCGGCTTAACTGGGGTGTCACAAAAAGGTTGACCAGGTCAACCTGTTTCTGACCACGGCGCTTCGGGGCTTTTTTACTTCGCTCAACTGGTTTTTTGTCTGCTCATCCTGAATAAACTGAAGTACAGCTCCAAGCCGTTTGTTTGAAACCACCTCTGCCTGCTTCACTTGCCTAACTTTAGCCCCGAAACTCCATCTGAGGGTCGGCCGGGATTCAAACGAAATCCACCGGATTGTCGGCTAACCTATTGTTAAATATATAAATTAAATAGAGCCCCCCCTATAAAGAGCGCTGCAATTGCTTGAATTGACCCTCGATATTGGCTTTTTCCTGCATCAGAATCGTGTTTTCATTCCGTAATGCTTCGATTCTACCTTCTGCTTTATCGTTTGTGGCCGTTAACGCCTGGATTTTGTCCTGGCCAACAGCAGCCTGCTTTTCTAGTTGCATCAGTTGCTCTTCCTGGGTCTGGACTTTAATAGCGGACTCTTTATTGGCTTGCTGGGCTGCTTCGTAACGGCCCACTAGATCCGCGAGACTCCGTTGCACTTGCAGGATTTCCTCGCTTTGTTGATGGTTCTGTTCGGTTAGAACTTTGTTGGTAGCCTGAAGTTGATCACGTTTGGCCTCCAGCTTGGCAAAGCTGTTTTCTATTAGGCCCAGATTGTGCCGGAGGGCATGATTTTCTTGCTGTGTCTGTTTCAGAGCTTGTTCAGCACTCAGGAGCTGGCGATCAAAGCCCGCACGCTCCTGTTCACGTTGTTTTTGGGCGGTATCACGGTAATGATCGAGGTTTTCCTGGGCCTGCTTCAGATGAGTGTTCAGCCGTACTACTTCCTGGCTCCTATCTTCCAGGCGTTGTTGTAAGGCTTCATGCTGAGTTTCTACTGTGGCATGAGCTTGCTGTTCCTTACGTAGATCTGTTTGTAGTGATTCGTTCTCATGCGTTAGTTTTTCAATGGATGCTTCGTATTTCGTCAGTTGTGACTCTAAATTGTCATTGGCTTTTTGGGTCTCCAGGGACTCGCGTTTTGCTGCTTCAAGCTCCCCCTTGGCCTGGGCTTGGACCGTTTCAATCCGCTCTGTGGCTTGCTGTTGCATACCTTCATAAAGGTTTTTAACGGATGCAAGCAGATCACTTGGCAACCCAGTTTGTTCGGCATCACTAATCCCCGTCTGCTTTGCCTTCCAAGCCTTCAATAGTGGCGCAATGGTGCTTTTGCTGCCGGTGCCCAGGATTACCCGTACCGCATCCACCGTGGGAACCTTGTCTTGCTGGGTGAGTTGAACAGCAGCTTTCGCCACATCCTGGTAGTTGACGCCGATTCGGGCCATCCGAGTTTTCTCCCTTTCTGATTATTTCATAACGTATTATGTATTACGTTATATAACATAATAGTACAGAATTGCAATGGCTATAATTTGAGATATATTAAGTTGCTATAAGCGATATTATCGTATGTTATGTCAGTGGCACCTAAAAAAAGCCTGCTCTACCCAGTACAAAACGAGTATTTAGAGCGTGTATGATGGAGAGATGAAAATGAATGAAATAACACCCGAAAACCGTGATGGACAGGCATTACGTAACGTTGAGACGGCCCCGTTGCCCGCAACAGACCAGCATCGCTACATCCAGGCCGCCACATCGGACAACACCCGGCGAACCTACCAGTCGGCCATCCGTCATTTTGAGAGCTGGGGCGGGCTGTTGCCTGCCACTGAATCCATGGTGATTCGCTACTTGCTGGATCATGCAGACCGCCTCAATCCACGCACGTTGTCTTTGCGGCTTACAGCCCTGCGGCAATGGCACCGCCTGCAGAAATTTCCAGATCCCACCGACGGCGCAGAGGTGCGCAAGACTCTGAAGGGTATTGAGCGGCTACATGGACAACCTAAACGCAAAGCCAAGACATTTCGCTTAGAACATCTGGAGGCCATGATTGCGAGCCTGGGAGGATCGGAGGGTTTGAAAGCGGCGCGTGATCGCGCCCTGTTGCTGGTAGGGTTTTTCGGTGCTTTTCGTCGTAGCGAATTGGCGACACTTGAAGTTGAACACCTGGGCTGGGAACCAGAAGGGTTGATCATCACTCTCCCTCGATCTAAGACCGATCAAACCGGCGAAGGTAAAGTCAAAGCGCTTCCCGCAGGGGAAGGCCTTTTGTGCCCGGTGACTGCCTTGCGTCAATGGCTATCTATATCAGACATTGAACAAGGCTCTGTCTTTCGGGGTATCACTCGCTGGGGTGTGTTGAAGTCAAAAGCCCTGAGTCCGGCCAGTGTGAACCTGATTTTGAAAACGGTCGCCAAAAACGCCGGACTGGATTTTGCGCCAGAGTTAAGTGGTCACAGTTTGCGCCGTAGCTTGGCTACCAATGCGCATCGTTTCGGGGCCACGTTTGAGTCTATCAAGCGCCAGGGTGGTTGGGTGCATGAAGGCACGGTGTGGGGATACATCGAAGAGGCGCAGCTGTTTGAGGACAATGCAGTGGCAGTGTTACTTGCCAAGGTTACCTGAGCTAAGACGATTAGTTTTTCTTAATCGTCTTCAATGCCTTCAATAATCGGACAGCCATCTTCGCTGCCCGCACATAAGTTGCTGAGCAAGGTCAGTTCGTCGCGCAAGGCGGTAAGGTCCTGCAAATGGCTTTTAATTTCCGCAAGTTTCTTATGAGTCAATTCGCGTACCTCGCTGCGGGCATGTTGTGGGTCCTCGCGCATTTGTAAAAGGCTGGCGATTTCTGCCAGGGAAAAATTCATCTTCTGTGCACGTTGGATGAAGCTAAGTCGGGAAATATCTTTATCACTGTAGATGCGGATACCCGAGGTCGTGCGCTTGATTTTTGGCAACAGTTTTATTTTTTCATAATAGCGCAGAGTATCCGCGCTCAAACCGAGCTGCTTGCTGATATCGCCGATGCGGCAGTCACTCATCAGTTGCCCTGATTAATGTAGGTTTAAGCAATCGGGATTGAATGGCATCACGTAATGCTGTTTCACCCGGCATGCCCGTAAATACCAGCTGACCATTAATGGCAATACCCGGCGTTGCAACAATACCCAACGCCACAGCGTAGTCCAGTTCGTCCACGATGTTCACCAGTCGATAATCGATCATGGCGCTAACCGATGCATCAAATTTCTTTAATACGCGTTCAAGCAACTGAAATGTTTTTCCGCATTTGTTGCAGCCAGGCGCAGAGAACACTTCTATTTTTAACCTGTCGTTGAACCCCGCTTCTTGCATGTTTACTTATTTCCTGGCCGCCATTTTTGTACTTGATGATTGGCATAGTCTGCCACGAAAACACTGCCGTCGTCAGCCTCGGCCACCGCGATGCTGGTGTGCGTTGGGCCTGTGCTTTTGATTCCGAAGGCATTAAGAAATTTCCCGCTTGAGGTAAACTTTTGTACCCGGTCATTATAAAAATCAGCGACAAACACATTACCGCTAGGGCCCACCGAAATGCCAGTAATCGTCGCGAACCAGCCGTTAAAGGAGCCAAAAATGTTCATCGCCAACGGGCCGCCCCATTTGTGCTGCACGTTGCCATCGCTGCCAATCGCTAACACCCGGTCATTGTAACCATCGGCAATAAACAGCGTGCCGTCTTTCGCTAAAGCAACATCGGTGGGGTAACGCAACTTGCCGCCGAAGGTGCCCACCTCATTGGTCAAACCCCATTGGCGAACGAAACTACCATCGGCATGCAACTGTTGCACACGCTGGGTTTTGAATTCGGCGACATACACGTCACCATTGCTTGCCACGGCAACACCACCGGGAATCGTAAACTCACCTGGGCCTGTTCCAGGTTTGCCAATACTACGCCGGTAGTCACCCGCCAGTGAAAACACTTTGATTTGATCGGCAAAATAATCCGCGACAAACACCTCACCATTGGCAATAGTGAGATTCATGGGTCGTTCCAGTTGCTCAGTACCAAACTGTCGTAGGGCGTTACCGTCAAGGTCAAACACCTGAATGCGATGATTTCGCCCATCGCTGACAAACACTTCGTTACCACTTGCGGTTATGCCCGTGGGTTCATTGAATTGCCCCGGTGCCGTACCCAAAGTTCCCCAGGTTTTTGCCAGGGTATAAGCGGGTTCCTGCGGTGAAGGCATCCACAGGAAATAGACTGCACTAACAATCACAAGGATCGTCACCAGAAAAAAACTGCCCAACCTTTTTAACCATTTCATGTATTTTATCCTTTTGTGTCGGCTGTATTTAAGATCGTTAGCTCACTCCCATTCCAGTTCCTGAAACACTTGATTGGCATTGCGCCCCTTGAGCATTTCATAACCGATGAGTTTTTTGAATTTTGATTGATCCACCTTGCTGACTTCATCCAGGGTGCCGCCATTGTCGATCAGTTCCATGATTCCTTTGCGCAAGTCGAGCAGGTAATTCAGGGTATCGGCGCGCGCCTGCTTGATGTCTGTTACGTGGCCATGGCCGGGAATGATGTGCGTGGGTTTGTGCGCGGCGATATGTTCGAAGGCCTTAATCCAGCCAGCGGTTTTGGACATGGAGCCCACCGCCGGGATGCGTTCCACCGTGATCACATTTCCCGCAAAAAGGATGTGCTGTTTGGGTAGCCAGACCATAGTATCGCCAGGTGTGTAAGCAGGGCCGATAAACATAAGTTGCAGCGTTGTGCCGCCAATAACAATTTCCTTGTTGGCCGCGAAGGTCTCATCGGCATAGACTGCTTGTGTTCCCTTGGCGCCATCTTCTTTTATCAAAAAATCGAGCCGGTTGTGCAGGTCGTTGCTGCGCTCCTTTTGATTCTCTACGGCTGCGGTAGCCGCAATGATTTTTGCCCCCTGTTGTTTGAAATAACCATTACCCAGCCAACGATGATCTTCACTACCGGTATTGATCACCAGTTTCACCGGTTTGTCGGTAATCGATTTGATCGCCGCGTGAATACGTTGCGCACCTTTGAAGCTGGCACCAGGGTCGATGAGCACCACGCTATCGCGAGTGATAACCACGCCGAAGGTGGCGTTGGTGCCCAGATCCTTTTCTGTCATGGGGCCGCGCTTGCCCACCAGAGCGTAAACGTTATCGCTGACTTTTTGCAGCTCTAGGGCGTTTTCATCGGCCAGACTATTTGTTGTTATGGTCAATATCGACAGCAACATAATGCTGGCAATAAAGAATTTTACATTTTTTATCACTTTCATTTCTTATTCCTTCATTTTTTTATAATTGTGAAAAATCTCAGCATTAAATGATGAACAGGTATTCGTTTAACAGATACAGGCCGGTAAAAATAAGCGTCACCCCGGCGAGGACTTCCAGCTTCTTTTGATGATGTGAAGCCATGCGCAAGGATTCCAGCCAGCCCATGCTCCAGGCACCGATGATGATGGGAATGCTGCGCCCGATGGCAAAGGCCAGTAACAGGCCCGCACCAAAGGGCACCGAACCGATGGCGGCGCTGGCGGTCAACGTGACCAGTAATGCTGGTGTGCAAAACGGACACACCGCCACGGAAAAAGGAATGCCCAGCAGAAAGGCCCCCCAGGGGCCGGAGACTTTTTTACCGCGCATGGCCAACCACGGCAGCCGAACCTTTAACCAGCCGGGCCACATCAGGCCAAGCAGGATCAACAATGGTCCGAGCAGCAAACCCCATTCGCGGCCCATGAGCTTGTGCACCCATTCACCACCCAATGCGGCGATGGCGCCCAGCAAGGTGTGAGTGAGCAGCATACCCAACACAAAGGCACCGCCCAGTTGCACTGCGGTTTTTTTCGAGTGGTTATCAGACAGGGTGACATAGGCCAGCACCACGGGGATGGAAGCGAAGGACACCGGATTAAAACTGAATACCAGTCCCGCGAGAAAGCCCGCACCGATACCCAACAGACTGGCTTCTGTCAGCATGGCTTTAAGACTGGCAGGGTCAATGTTGATCATCGGTGGTAGTAACGCTATTGCCAAACCGTAAAGCAGAAAGGCGGTAATAAACGGACTGATCTTGGCGGCCCGTTGCAACAGGTCAGCGCCATCGGCGTGAATGCCTTTGAATGCACTTATGGCCATGGGCAGGGTAAACAGACCCGCAAATAACAGGCCGGCCAGCACCGCCATGTTGATGGAGTCCACGGTCATCGAAATGCCGGCCACCACAATAACCAGTGGAATAGTGCACGCAGGTAACGTAAGCCCTAACTGTACGGCATGGGGTAGTCGTTTGCTGCCAGGTAGTAGTCTATAAAAAGTAAGATGTGGGATGGGCAGATAAACAAAACGCGAAACGATGTAGAGGGTGGCCATCGCCGACAGGATGATGCTCGGCGTATAGCTTCCCCATGCCGGGGCATCGATGAAGACGACAACGGAAACCAGCAAACCGGTCAATAACACACTACGTGACAGCCACACCGTGAGCAGGCTGCGGCAACATCCCGTGTTCGATTGTTGATGGGCGCGCGCCGAGAACAGGGTGTGCGTGGCGATGGTGCAGGGTTCAAAAAATGCTAGCGCACCGAGCAGAGCGGCCATGGTCAATAACAACATACCCATGCGTTGACGACTCTCGTTCCTGCGTTTAAACGGCCTTCCAGTTCAGCGCGCAATTTATTGGCCGACGGCAGCGTGACAAACACCAGCTCATCATCAATGGCGATGGCCGGCGTGGACAGCACGCCCAACTGCACCGCGTAATCCAGTTCATCGAGAATATTCACCTCGCGCCACTGGATGGCATCGCCACCGATTTCCTCGACCAGCTTTTGCAGCACCGACTTGGCGTGACTGCATTTACTGCAACCGGGCGAAGAAAAGACTTCAACTTTGATATTCATAATGACTCCTAGTGAACCTGTAACTCACCCGGCGTAAACCCGGCGTCTTCAATAATCTTGCGCACCTGTGTTTCAAAAACGGCTGCATCAATGGTTGTGTCATCGGCCATGACGATCTCGGCACGTTTGTCTTCCAGGCTGACTTTCACCTGTTTTACGCCGGGCAGTTTCTTCAGGCCCTTTTCCACACTGTTAACACAGAATTCGCAAACCATGCCGGTGACGCCGATTTCTACCACTTGTCCATTAGCTGCATTCACAGAAAAAGCAGACAATGGCAACAACAGCAGGCCCGCGAAAAATAAAGTAATTTTTTTCATTTCATTGATCTCCCAAAATAGTAAGAATTAAATATCCAGCCAGATGCGCAACGGCAATGCGACATAGGCGGCAAAAAAACCGATGCCCCAGATCACCACCGAACTCCAGTACACCCGCCGGTTCCACACCTGAGTTCGATTGCACAGGCGACCCAGTTCAGGGTCCGTGGGACAACTGCGACCCGGCCGGTACATGAGCCAACCCGATAGGGCTAACATGGCGCCGGAGCCCAGAAAGACCCAGATCTTGTGCATGCTCAGGGTGATCAGCAGCGGAAAACTGCTGGTGAGTGCGGCAACCGTAGCACCCATGCCCAGGGTCACCAGGGTGATGGGTAACGCGCAGCAGATAAGCGTACCGGTGGAGGCAAACAGACTCAGCCAGGTGATACCGGCCTGTTTATTTTCAGTGTTGTTTAACGTCGTTGTCAGTGTTGTGTCATTCATACTTAAAGTCCTTAAAAATTAAAACGCACACCGGCGCGGGCGATGGTATCCAGTTCCAGTGCGGTGCCGTTGAGGTTTTGCCTAACGGGAAATTGTAGGGCAGCTTCGGCTATCCAGCGGCGGGTGACGTACTGCAAACCCGGCGCCAGTAACACGCGTGTGCCGCCGGAGTTGGCATCGTCCGTTCCGTTGATGGTGTTTTTCTGCTGCGTGCTGACATTCGCTTCCAGTACCGCATAAACAAATCCGGGCACGCCACTGCCCAGTTCACGCGGCCAGATGCGTTTTTGCAACGAGGCATCTATTTGCAACACATCACCTACTTCAAAATTATTGGCTGCGTTGTTGATGCGAACACTCAACTGGGCATCCAGTTGATAGTCCAGGGTTTGTCGTGTCACCACCAGGCCGCCAAACACATCCCACGAGCCAGTGCCGGTTTGTAACGGCGGCGGCAGTGTGCCGAGGCTATCACTCGCCTGGTCTTCACCGGTGGGGGCTTTTATGCCTGCGAAAGCCGCCAGCCGCAGTGTTTTTCCCGCTTCGTTTTTCTGTCGAAAAATGTAGCGTGCAAAGGCGCTAACGTCACCTAAGCTAGCATTGCTACGACTCACCGTACCCGCGCCCACATTCATGGAAAGATCGATGTCCCGATAAGGCAGGATGCCAAACAGAGCCAATTTGTTATTGACGCCATAGACCAATGCCGTTGCACTTATGGTTTCTGTGCGGTCACGTTGTGTCCCGCTGGGATCTTCACCGGACTGCATAACTATAAATTGCTGGCGAAACAAAAATTCTTCCTTGGCCACCGGCAGTGCGGTATTAAACGTGATGGGTGCAGCCTGAATATTGCTGCTGACTGCGAGCAACAATGCAGACAGACCGCCTGTCACGCACCCGTACTTTATGCCGGTGTGTCGCCAGAACTTCATTGGATTAGCGCGCCTTTTCCGTCACGCTTTTCATGGTGAAGCCGGAATCATGGATGATGGTTTTCAATTCGTCTTCCTTGAAAGTTTTACTTTCGTTCGTTTTGACAATGACCAGTCCTTTTTGAAGATCGACGTCTACACTTTCCACACCTTCGGTCTTGGTAAATTTTTTCTCGATGCCGTAGGCGCAGAAGGGGCAGGCGAGACCATCGACACGCATGTCGTATTGCGTACCGCCGGCAAAGCTGAAGCTGCTCCATAACAGGGCGATGCTGGCTAAAAACAGGGTGATACTTTTAATTATTGAATATTTCATGTTGGTTCTCCAAAGTGTTACTGGTTTAGAAAAGTGCTGCCTAATTGCGGTTAGTTTTAAAGATGCCACTCAAACGAGGCTTTGAAACGATAATCAGATTCATCCTGTGTACCGTTCAAATCGCTGGCAATGGGAATCTGGATGCCGGACTTAATGGCGAAGTTACGCGTAGTCCAGAAAATGCCGGGTGAAATGAACCACTCGGTGCCGCCGCTGTTGGCCAGGGAGGTTCCATTAAACTCTGCCTTGTCAGCAATCTCGCCGTTGAGTTCCAGCAGCCATACCGTATCCGGTTTGGTGTATTCTGGCGGGGTGGGACGCCAGCCCACCACAAAATCCACCAGCCATTTATTCCCTTTCTGAAAACCGGCGTCGTTTTTACCGGGCAACACATAACGCGCACTGGCCCAGCGATATTTTTCAAGGCCTTCATAACCGTAGGTCAGGCCGACGATGACATCGGTGGCACCGTTGCCCAAGGGTGGGTCAGCCTTTTCATCGCCGTTTTCGCCATTAATGGCTAACATCACTGCGGCAGATTCCTGCAAGCCCAGGGTGTCTTCGCGCCAGAAACGGTATTTGGTGAACAGATTAATGTCAGACAAGCCGCTGGATGATTCCGCGCCTTCATCTTTGAAGGCATAAGGCACTTCGATGCCCGCCGCCCAATCGCCGGTAATGCCGTAAACCAGTTCCAGCCCCAGTTCGCTTTCGTCACCGGCTTTTTCCCGGTGCACCTCGATGGCGGCTTCAATGCCGTCCTTGAACAGCACGTGGGGACCGATACCGAACACGGGATCGTGTGCCAGGGCATTGCCACTGACCGTAAGCAGTAGCGCGCTTGCGGCCATAATGTGCCAAGTCATTGATTTCATGTGATAAATCCTGTTATTCCGCTGCAAAGTATTTGTTCAGTGATGGTATTGACTCACTGGAGTGCACTCCAGGTTCAATCTTTTTTTGCCTTTATTTGCAATAATATTTTGAAACTGAACACAGGCTACAGCCTGGAGCTAACTCCAGGTCAAGTATTAATGATGATTTATTTACTGTGGGATTCAGATTTCCGTCGCATGGACGTTGCAGTTGCCAGGAAAGATAACTGTAGAGATCAACAAAGATATAAAATTGAATATCTGATCTGCAGGCGAGGCTTGATACGCTAAAGGGTTCGCGTACGTAGGTCTTCAAGGGTTTTAAGCAGTACTCACTGTACGCCTATTTATCGGTGCTTCGGTAAGTAAACCTGCTTCGATTTAGGCCACTAATCGCACATGAGCATCAATTACATCCCAGGGAGCAACCAATAACCCCTCTTCGGTACGCTGGATAAGACCAACCTCCTCCAGGGCGCTGGCATCGACGTGAACATTTTTATAGTCACGCTCCAGTTGTTTCGACAATGCTCGGACACTCAACGGCCCATGCTGACGCAATATTTTCATCAACTCCAGGCGCTTGGGTGTCAGCACCGAAGCCAGCATGGAAAAATCCTCGAAGTTGAGGTGTATTTCCGCTTGTTCGATCTCACCAGCCTCGGCCTTATGCCAAGCTTCGGTGAAACGTTCAAAGCCACGATCCGCATCTTCCACGCCAATATGAATATGTTGTTTACTCATGCTGTTCACCTCGTAAGCGTTTAATATCCACCTTAAAATCCTGGATCAATTTTTCAACCGAGATGAAGGTATACGGTGCTTCCTGGTTACCTTCATGCCGGTGATCGCCTTTACCCCGTTCATTGTCATAACGCACCAGACACATGTCAGAATGGCCGTAATATAGCCGGTACTTAAGGCCATGTGGCCTCTCGCTATCCGTGTCCGGTAGACGCCAAATCACCATCTCGCGAATGGCCCCATCGGCGTAGATGTATTTATCCCGGAAGATTAATTGTGCCGACATATGGCTAAGTGTACCATATGGTGTAATTTATGGTATGTTAACCAGCGTATTTTGTTCGGTGCCGTTGTTTTAAAGGGATATCTACAGAGCCACGCATGAGCAGCGTTAACGAGACCGCCTATCCGCGCTTCAAATCGGAGCTAACTGATGAAGAGCTTCGGGACATCTACACCCCGACAGCGGCGGAATGCGCTTTTGCCCAGCGTCACCGTTCGCAACGTTTATCCCGCTTGGCGTTACTAGTACTTCTCAAGACCACTCAACGTCTCGGTTATGTCGTCAAACTTGCTGATGTTCCACTGCCTATTCTGAACCATATTGCCGAACACGCGAGGATGAACAACATCCAGAAACAAAATATGACCCGGTATGACCAAGCTGGTACCCGGCAGCGATTACTTGATCTGGTGCGTAAGCAAGTAGGCATTAATCCTTTTACTCGGGATGGTGAAAAACTCGTTGAGAAAACGGCAGAGTTGGCGGCCGAAACCAAACAAGAACTCGCAGATATTATCAACGTTGTTATCGAGCTGCTGATTCAACAACGTTTTGAACTGCCTGGTTTCAGCACACTGGCAAGAGCGGCCAGGCGCGCCCGCACAACGGTAAATGAACAATATTTCCAATCACTTTACGATGCCCTCACAAAATCAGTAAAAACTGAGATTGATGATTTGTTGTCGGTGCAGACCGGTGGGACGCAAAGTGGGTGGCATCAGCTCAAGCGTGAACCCAAACGTCCTACCAACAAAGAAGTCAGAAGCTATCTGCAACACTTGAAATGGTTGAAATCCTGGGCACACCAGTTACCTAGTATCGATCACATTCCCATTTCCAAATGGCGTCAATATGTATTGGAAGCACGTTCCCTAGACGCAGCAGAATTGAAAAAAACCAAAGCCACTAAACGCTATGCACTGGTCATCATTCTAATCCACGCTCAGCTACGCAGGGCGATGAATGACACTGTGGAAATTTTTATTCGCAGAGTGAGGAGTCTGCATACCAAAGGGGATGAACGACTCCAACAGTATCACCTGGAGCGCACCAAGCTCGTGGAAAAATTGATTAGCCAGTTTCGTGACGTACTGGAGGCATTTCAAGAGGGCACGACGGATAAAGCACGGGTTGCCGGTATTACTGCCGCCCTGAAAGAGGAACCAGAACAAATACTTGCTGAGTGTGATGCGCACATGGCCTATGCGGGAAACAATTATTATCCTTTTCTATTACCACTTTACAAAATGCAGCGGCCGTTACTGTTCAATTGCCTTGAGCTGATCAACGTCAAATCGACGACAAATGACCAGTCACTTATCCGGGCAATCCATCTTATCCTGGAGCACCGGAACAGCCACAAGGAAATGTTATCCCTTGTCGGCGATGGCAGCGCCAGAAGAAACCAGATAAACATACATTGGGTACCTGAAAAGTGGCGTAAATTGGTGACAGGTAAAAAAGTACATGATTCATCTATCCATGAAGTTCACCGAAAGTATTTTGAATTGTGTGTCCTTACCCATGTAATGAGAGAGCTTAAATCCGGTGATCTTTTTGTGGCGGAAAGTGAACACTATAACGACTACCGGGATCAGTTGATCGATTGGGAAACATTTGAGGCACAAATTTCTGAATATGGTGAGATGGTTGAATTACCTATGCAGCCACAAGCCTTTGTAGACAACTTAAAACAACAGCTTACAGAAAAGGCACACCAGATAGATAGTCAATACCCTGTTAACGAATACCTTGAATTGACCAGTGATGGCATCGTCATTCACAAACACACGAAAGACAATAAACCAGAAGCCTTATCCTTTGTGGATCAACAGATTTCTAAAAAGTTACCAGCAACCAATATTTTGGATCTGTTGGTTAATGCTGAGGGCTGGCTAGATCTGCATCGACATTTTGGACCATTGTCGGGTTTTGAGGCCAAAGTGGATGATCCACGAAAGCGATTTATTACAACGTTGTTTTGTTATGGCTGCAATCTTGGGCCCACTCAAACAGCCCGTTCTGTCAAAGGGCTTAGCCGTAAACAGGTGGCCTGGTTGAATCTACGTCATATCACGGAGGAGCGCTTGGAGAAGGCGACCGTGCAGGTAATCAATGCCTATAATAAATTTCTGTTGCCAAAATTTTGGGGAAGTGGAAAATCTGCTTCGGCAGATGGCACCAAATGGAACCTGTACGAACAGAATCTCTTAACGGAATATCACATTCGTTATGGAGGCTATGGCGGCATTGGCTATTACCATGTGTCGGATATGTATATCGCCTTGTTTAGTCATTTCATTCCATGTGGCGTCTATGAAGCTATTTACATCCTCGATGGCTTGATCAAAAACGAATCGGACATCCAGCCCGATACGATTCACGGTGACACTCAGGCACAAAGTGCACCGGTCTTTGGACTGGCATATTTATTGGGTATTAATCTCATGCCGCGCATTCGAGGTCTGAAAAAACTCATTTTTTTCAAACCCGACAAAACCATACGTTATGAGCACATCAACAAGCTATTCGGTGAAAGCATCAACTGGCGACTGATTGAAACTCATGTGCCCGATATGCTGCGCATAGTACTGTCGATCAAAGCTGGGAAAATTACACCGTCAACAATTTTAAGACGCCTCGGTACCTATAGTCGCAAGAATAAATTGTACTTTGCGTTCCGTGAGCTGGGCCGAGCAGTGCGAACCATTTTCCTGTTGGATTACATCGGTGATGTCGAGTTACGTAAAACCATTCAGGCCGCAACGAATAAAAGTGAGGAGTTCAATAACTTCACCAAATGGCTGTTTTTTGGCGGCGAAGGCATCATTGCGGAAAACATCCGGCATGAACAGCGGAAGGTCATTAAATATAACCAGTTAGTGGCCAACCTCGTCATTCTGCACAACGTTGATGCGATGACAAGGGTTGTAAAGATCCTACAGAAGGAAGGACATCCAATTGATGCAGAAATCCTAGCAGGTTTGTCTCCGTACAGAACTGAGCATATCAATCGATTTGGCGATTATACGTTGAATCTGGATAGAAAAATTCGCCCCATGGACTACAAAATCAAATTATTGTAATAAATATCAACAGCTTGAGTTAGAAGCGGTGGATTTCGTCAGAATCCTGGCCGACCCTCCATCTTGCCGGTATCGATTCAAAATACGCTGTACCTGTCGAATGTAGATACCCAGCAGCTCGGCAGTTTGTGCTCTCGTCAGACGTTTTTCATCCAGCTTTTTTATTGTCGTGAGTTCACTGTCGCTCATTGTGTATACCGTCACCTTGCGCCTCTTATCATTCCGTTGTGAGAGTGCACAGCGTACGCTAGGAGGACATTTCTAACTAACTAAGGGGTGACACTTGTATATAACGTTTACATTCTAAGTTCGCATAATGTATATTATGTTATGCTAATATACATTTTTTGAAAATTTGAGGAACAGCAGAAGGGTGGTTAATTTTGAATCAAACAACACTACCTCCCTACCCATGGCTTTGATTATCACCAAAATGAAATAAAAATCAAGATAATTATTATCGAAATTAAATTATTTATTTAAAACCACTTAGATTTTCTAATTTTTTATTGATGTCTGGTGGCTTCAGGTCACCGTATATCGCACCAATTGGTAATAGCCATCCACGGATGGTTGCTTTTTTGTTGGTGCCATTAATTTGATACGAGTGGATGTTCAGGCCTTGCTTTGTTTGACGGTGTAGATTGGCTTTGTCCATCATGCGCTGTAATTTCTTTTGCAGTGTTACAGTAACTTTATCTTCCTTTTTGCCGCCGTCCAGCAAAAAAGTATGGCTCCGAATGAACTTCTTGAACGCCAGTGGCGATACCAGAAAAACACCTTCTTTGACGATGTGTATTAGCGCGTCAGATCGATTGGTGAAAATCTTACCATCACGAATACCGCATCTGATCCAGTCCAGGAAATAATGCGCAATATCAGGATCATCCATATCGAATGCATTTGGCGCAGTACTCTGATGAGTTGGTTCAGGCATACCTGAACCAGGTTGTGGGTGGGTTGTTTCAGGTGCTGATTGCACCATGTCAATATCTTTTACATGGCTGGTTTCTGGCGCAGTTGCTGTGCTGGTTGCTCCAAAGGGATCAGTTATATCATCACTTGCGGCAGCTTCTGGATTGTTAGCCCCTCCAACAAAAGTTTGATCCGGAAGGTTGCTGGCACTGCCAGCAAGATCCTGAACAGCAGGAACAGGGGTCGGGTTGGTGGCACTGCCACCAAGATTTTTATCATTGCTGACAGCCACCAGATCTCCCACGAATGGCCCAGGTCTCCGACTGGGGTGAAACAGGCGGGCGGTCTCGAATTTGAGTACCGTTAATGTCAGTGCATTGTTGATGCAAACCTTCCAGATTGCACCAGCGCTCGGTGTGCTGAGAGCGTATCCATGATCCTGCCAGACATCAAACAGACGACTGTTGTCGGCAGGTATATCGGTTGCGCCAGAATTGTAAAGATGTTGTTTCACTGCATCGGCAGTCGTGCCACACACCAGATAGGTGTGCTGCCCATCACACCACCCGGCACCGCCGTCGGCGCGGTTGATTTTAAGTGCGCCAGTGTCCAGCAGTTCGCGCAGGGCGGTTGTTAATCGGTCCACCAGAGGCACCGCTGATGTCAGCGGAAATCGGTTCCGGTCCCCGCCGATTTTGAGATTTGTGGCAACTGATATGCCGTCGGCCTGGCGCACGATTTCGCCGATTGCGCCAAATTCATAATGATCACCTGAGAGCCAGGCGGTTAATTGCGCCAGGATATCTGGATATTGTGTCAACCAGCCCCGACCTTTCGGTGGGATGAGCCAGAAAAATGTATTGGCCAGTTGGGTGTGTAATTTGTAACGGGACTGTACAAATTCAACTTCGTATTGTTTTGCCCCAGTTTTATAAATACTGCCTTCGTGAGGCGTCCAGTGGGGACCTGTGTCAAGTTTAATGCGTGTGTTGCATGCGATTTTGCCAATGTCGTGGAGCAGCGCGCCGACGAACACGGCGTAGGACCAGATGTGTTCTTGTGCGTAGATTATTTCGGGCGTTGAGTACTGTGGCAGGTTGTATGACTTGCGCATTCGTAGTGCTGTGTCAATCACATCAAACGTATGTATTACCAGTCCACCAGGCCCAGCATGATGGTGGGCCGCAGACGCAGGGACCAATTGGACTGATTCAACAAAGGCATTGATGGCCGGGCGGTAAAGATTATTAAAGTAGTCGTTACCGGCGGACGATAACCTTTCGATGGATTTGAGTTTTGGGGACAGTCCGAGACCTGAAATTATTTTGTCCGCAGACAGGATCGGCAGAGGATCGATGGGGTCGAGGGTTGATAAATCCGTTTTTTTCATTGCGCTAACGAGGCGTCTGGCCCAGGTGACCATATTATTGGCGTATTATGCGCAGCCGATGGTAGTACCAGCTGCGTATCATATCGGGAGGTGGATATTCCTCGGCACTTTGATAATTCACTGCGCCACTCTTCCTGAAATCAACGAACCGTTCTTTTAACGGCTCCCAAAATACCGGACCATCCGGTGTGTTGTGTACAGACCGGAAGCTGAACATGTCGTTGTGGCTCAAAATCCGGATAAATTCATCATCGGTGCTTTTAGGGATCTCACTGAGGCTGATTGACTTGAGAATCGCATGGATCGCTGGCGCAGGGGCTTGTGAATCAGGATGATCAAATGGGTATCCACGGAAATTTTCTATTAATGATTCGACGATCGGAAGCCATTCCGGCCGTTTAAGTCGATCAAGTTCAACTCTTATATCATCTAGTTTAGCGTCCATTCGTTAACCCTTTTTGTTTTCGTTGATCATATTATCGGAGAACTCCAGTCTGATATTTCTGAGTGTATGCTTAGATACCTTTCTATTCATTAAGAAACTCGTCATCTCGGTTTCTGTTTTATTTACCTTTTTGCTTTGCCATTTCAGGCCTCTTTCGCGTCTTCAAGCGAAGGAGGCCGCCCTTTGGGTTTGTAGTTTTCCTTTATTGCAGTTTTTCCATTGTACCTTTTTAGGCCTTCTTTTCGCGTCTTCAAGCGAAAAAAGGCCGCCCTTTGGATAAGCCCCTTACCCTGTTTCCATTTTCTCCACATTTGTTCTCTGGATAATTAATCTGACATTTGGATGTCGGGTTTCTTGCTGTTTTTTGTTTTCTGCCCAGTTAACGTCTACGCAAATTCTATGTTCCAGGGAATCGGATATGCCAAAATTCTTTATCACCGCTATTTTGTTTTTGTTGCTGCCCACAACCACGGTCGCAAACAATAATAACGATAAAGTCAGCGTAGGCCGTTACACGCTGGTAACACCATCGGCTACGCCAGAACAATCCAGTCCTCTCTCTGTTGTTATCAATATTTCATTTGGTACAAACATTACAAATGTCGGCGAGGCGCTGCAACACCTGCTGATCAGGTCCGGATACAGGCTGGCAGACCTGGATGCGGCTGATCCGTATCTGCCCATACTCTTCAGCCGTCCATTGCCTCAAGTCCATAGGCACCTGGGGCCCATTACATTGCACGATGCATTGATCACATTGGCCGGGCCTGCCTGGTATTTATCGGTGGACCCTGTCAATCGGTTGATCAGTTATGAATTACTGGACAAATTTCGTCCCGCTGATGTTTCCGTAAACGGAAAATCTTAGCACAAAGTTTTACGCCTTAATTCGCGGATGATACGGATACCTATAGGGAATACCATTATGGCCATCGATCAAACCACAAAACCTGCTGAACTGCTCAACGTAGATACCGATAACACACATGATGTTCACGAGCCCGTCGATGAGCCCGTAATGTCAGATATCACACTGGAAGAAGAGCAACCGCTTGATTATTCTTCAGCCACCCCGGTAGCGGAACCCGATACACGCGCAGATAAAACCGGCTCTGTACCGGTACCCGCATTCATTAAATTTGGTTTACCTGCACTTATTGTTGGCATTTTTATTGTTGCAGGCATTGGCATCAATTTCTTTATGTCCAATAACAAGGATGTTGATCCAACACCATCTTTTGATGGCGGTGATTTTCAAATCGGTGGCGCACCGATTCAACCCGGTGCCCATGCGCCTGCAATGGGGGCACCGGCTATTCTTTCCCGCGATGAACAATTATCCAGTATTGAGTCAGATGTTGATAACCTGCGATTATTGATTTCTTCGTTGCAAAAAAATAATGCTGAGCTACAAAATCAGATCGATGCCACCAGCATGGAGCGCAATGAACAGATTGCCGACCTGCGTTCCAGGTTGATGGATGCCACAGTCAATACCATTCCATCATTGGCATCTATCGATAAAGAGCATGCATCAACACTCAATACGTTACAAACTCAAATAAAGACTAATAAACGACGCATTGATCAGGCAACAAAACGCAAAGCGGAGTCACCGCCATTTACGTTGATATCCATTGATGAGTGGGGATCAACGACCAGTGCGGTATTGGAGATGGATGGCAAATCCACCGTAGCCTCAGTGGGTGATGTACGTGCGGGATGGAAAATCACAAAAATTAAACGGCCTGACTGTATTTATGCAACGCGCGTAGCTGATAACAAATCTGTCACGATTTGTGGTGCAGGTATTCTGTGATGCGATACCAACGATATTTCGCTGTATCTTTGTCCACTATTTTCCTTGCTGCCTGCACAACCACAACAATTGTGCCGACGGAAGATCCAGTGCCTGTCATTGAAGATACAACACCGTCGCTGAAGGAGTCACGCCTGAACGATTGTAAATATCTTATGCGCGACCTTTCCATGGATTGGTCATCACGTCGTTATTGGTGTGGTTCACCGTCGTCCGAAAATTCCACAGAATCAAATCTTCGGGAAAAAAGAAATAAAGCGATGTTGGCAGCCATTGAACGCATGCGGCTGCGTCTTTCTATCTTGCGTGAGCGCATGAATACAGTAACTCGTCGTACGGATGATGTCGCTACAAAAATTTCTCCACGTTTAAAGCAACAATCCAGCGTTAATATAAAAAAGCCAGCAATGATCAAAACAAAACTCAGTCCTGCCAAACATTCTGACACTGACCAGACACATCGCATCGTCTTTGCACGAGGACGGGTGACATTGGGCCCCAAAGGTCGATTGCAGGCGCTGGGGCTGATTCCGATCATTCAGAATGCTCGCCAGATTACGGTAAGAGGGCGACTGATGGATGACGAATTCCAGTTAGATGACCCGCTGGCCTCTGAACGTCGGTCGGTAGGGCGGTCTTATTCTGTGCGTGAGCTGTGGCGGTCTGCCGGTGTTGATGTCACTGCTCTGACCATCCTGCATTACTCCCCGGATGTTTCAGGGAAATTTGTTGAGGTGATGATTGATGAATAAAAGCATAACAGTAACCATCTGGATGTTTGTATTTCTGCTATTGCCATTCACATCCATCGCAGAAACAACCGAAGAGAGATCTGCCAGTGTGCTTTCTTCAGTGCGTGAATCCACTGAGGAGACAGCGGAAGTCAGCGCCCGTCGTTGGGGGCTGACGGTTAATGAATGGCAGCGTTACGAAGAGATCATGAAGGGCGAAGGGCGTTATAACTGGAAGGACAAAGATCCCATTATGGTACTCGGTCTGTATGCCGAAACCGATGCTGAGCGCGAACGTTATGCCGAGCGATTAGCCGTACAGGAGCACGCTCTGGTTGATCGTTTGACCAAATTAAATTTTGCCTATTTACGTGCATTCCAGCGGTTGTATGGTGACGAACCTCTTTTGGATCTTGACAAGTTTTATGCGTTTTACAATATGACCCCGCCATCGCGTAATGATCAAATTAAACCCGGGTTGGGATCCACTCTGGGAGATCGTTTTGTTTTGTTTATCAGCCCTGATTGTAATGGTTGTGACGCATCGTATCTCAATCTGCGGCGTGTACAAGAATTTGGCACCGCTCTGGATATTTATTTTGTGGGGGCTAGCGACCAGGACATTATGGACTGGGCAAAAACGATGGACATTGACCCTGATTTGGTCAAGAGCCGGTCAGTGACACTCAATGATGATACAGGGATGTATGCTCGTTATAATCGGCCACCCTTACCCGCTGCGTTTTATTACAGCAAGTCCACAGAATCGGTCCACCCCGTTAATTTGGATACTGGAGCTGTGCAGTGATCCGCTTTCTATACACCTTTGCAATTTGTGTCTTGTTGGCAATACCCGTGCATGCGACCGATGGAGTGCCTGCGGCATATCGTCTCATCGCGGCTGAATATTCGCTGCCACCTATGTTGCTGTATTCAATAGCGATAACAGAATCGGGTATTCGTAAACACAATTACCGAAACAGACAGCCATGGCCATGGACGGTCAATCATGCCGGAAAAGGCATTTATTTTGATACTCGCCAAGAGGCCTATGATTATTTGTCACAGGTCTTACGTAAGGGCCAGAAAAATTTTGATGTAGGTCTGATGCAGGTCAATTGGCACTGGAATCGTCATGTATTTGATTCATCGCTATGGAATGCGCTGGACCCATATACCAATCTCCGAGGCGGTGCATCGATTATTCGCACACAATATCATCGCCTTGGTTCTTTCGAGAAAGCGGTTGGTGCCTACCACTCTCCAGGCAATATCGCGCGAGCTAATGCCTACCGGGAACGAGTGCGTGACAACCTCGCCATTATTTTACAGGCAAACACCCCACAATCCGGCAGGAGACGATTCTGATGCAAAATGTTCACGCCATTGTATTTTGTGTATCACTACTATCCGTTATGTCTGTGTCAGCCGAACCCTTCATCATCATTGATGAGGGCGGCGTATCAACCGATACTTATCGGAAAATAATGGAACCTGCAACAAAAGTGCCTGATTTTGGCGGGCAATGGGTGCAGGCCTATTCGCCGCTGATACAAAAAGATCCGGAAAATCTGAGTCTGTGGTTACCGTTAACCACGGATAAACTGTCACCGAAACGATTAAGGGATAATGACGAACGGGAAGTTAATTACGACCTTGATGCACCGATCTGCATTATTGGTTCCGATGATTTATCTATGCACTGGATAAAATCAAACCTGAACAATCTGGTCAAACTGAAAGCCCGCTGTTGGTTGGTACAGGCTGATGATTTCAACGATTTCACGGCAATCTCCAGACAATTACAAGGCAAGGTGCTGATGATGCCTGCTGACGGTGATGCGATTGCCGATTTTTTTGGTATTCGACATTACCCGGTGTTTATTGATCAGGGATACATTGCTCAATGAACGTTAAATATCCCATTGAAGCCCTGCTCAGACCACCCGTGGAATACTATGCGGCAGGCTCGTACTTCGCTATTGCATTGCTGGCTGCAATGGCACCAGGAGCCCTGATGATGACACCCGGCATTGCCTATATCACGGCTATCTCTCTGTTTCTGTTAGGGCTGCGTCGATATCGACAGGGGGCACGAGTACGGCGCTATCAAAAGGGCTTGCGTCGGTTAAAACCCTACATGATGTCTTCAAGGAAATTACCGGTTAGCCGTCAGCGTTTGTTTTTGGGGCTTGGTTTTGAGTGGGATGGCCGTCATGCTCAGCGCCTAGCGGATCTGGATCGAAAAGGTGGTCGGGCCTACAAGGAACAGTCAATATTGCACCAATGGGCCCGTGCCTTCGAGGCCCGCAATGAACATCGCTACATTTTTAGTCGTTATCAATCCTGCCTGAAATTTATAACAAAAACAGCGGAGCGTTATCGCTGGTTTCTGCCAGTTGTTGTGCTCAGATACGCGATAGAAAACAATCCACTATCAGCACTGCCACCGGTGGGCGGCGAACCTGCGTTACACGCTGTCGGTTTGTATGAGGGTGAGCGCCCCATCTATATGGACCTGGGTGATCGGGTAGGCCACACCCTGGTACTGGGTACAACGCGCGTGGGTAAAACGCGTCTGGCCGAATTACTGATTGCTCAGGATATTCAGCGCGGCGATGTGGTTATCGTGTTTGATCCCAAAGGCGATGCGGATTTGTTTCGGCGCATGTACGTCGAAGCCAAACGAGCAGGGCGTCTCGACAATTTCTATTTTTTCCATCTCGGCTATCCCGACATTTCAGCTCGCTATAACCCGGTGGGATCATTTACACAGATCACGGAAGTGGCGGGACGCATCGCGGATCAACTGCCCGGTGAAGGACAGTCTGCCGCGTTTCGTGAGTTTGTCTGGCGTTATGTCAACGTCATCGCCAAAGCGCAGACGGCGCTGGGTCGCAAAGTCGATTACGAACAGATCAAAGACTATGGCCAGGACATTGAGCCATTGGTGCGCGATTACATGACGCTGATGGCCAATAATGCAGACCCGACCGGGGGCTGGAAAAAAGAAGTTGAAATGATTCTCGCTGCCTTTAGTGATTCCGACTGCAAGGATTATCGTGTTCCACGTGAAATGATGAGCCGTGATCATTCTGTGGTCGCCTTGCTGCGCTATTGCAAGGACAAGGAATTATATGATTCAGTCGCGGCTTCCCTTGCCAGAACCTACGAATATGACCGTGGCTATTTCGACAAACTGGTGTCCTCTCTGCTGCCGTTAATGGAAAAGCTGACCACCGGGCAATGCGCCGAGTTGTTAAGTCCCGACTACCTGGATCAGGATGATGAACGGCCTATTTTCGACTGGAACCAGGTGATCCGCGCGAAAGGCATCGTCTATATCGGGCTGAATGCGTTGACCAATCCCGAGGTGGCGTCGGCAGTGGGCGGAGCCATGTTTTCCGACCTCACATCAATGGCAGGGCGCATTTACATTCATGGCGTTAATCAGGGGCTGCCTGACATGGGTATCGACTCTGTTCCCATCAACATACATGCAGACGAGTTCAACGAACTGATCGGCGACGAGTTCATACCCATGCTCAACAAGGCGGGCGGTGCCGGATATCAGGTGACCGCATACACCCAGACCTGGTCGGATGTCGAAGCGCGGTTGCAAGACAAGGCCAAGGCAGGCCAGGTGGCGGGTAATTTTAATACCGTGATCATGTTGCGTGTCCGTGAACTGGCAACAGCAGAAATGCTGACCTCGCAATTACGCATGACTGAAATCGACCATCTCATGACGGTGTCCGGTACCACGGATTCATCTGACCCGGACAGTAAAACGCACTTTGTATCACGGACTGAAGGACGTATTACAACCCAACAGGCCGAGCTGATACACCCCAACAATGTTGTCACTCTACCCAAGGGGCAGTGCTATGCACTGCTCAATGGGGGACGACCGTACAAAGTACGTTTACCCTTGGCAGACAAAAGAGACTTTAAAGGCATGCCGGATAAATTGCGCGATGTGGCGCATGAGATGCGAGGACAATACACCACCTCTGATGACTGGTATCGATTTACGCCCAGTTGGAGTAATGCTGCCTAATGTCTACTCATCAGGAAGAAAATGCCGACCGGGGTAAAACGGTACAAAAAAAACAGGCTCTGTTCTGGAGAGTCCTGGGAGGCTGTTTTTATTTGATTGGACTGACATTAATGGCATGGCTGTTTTCTATCGTTGTCGAGTGGGTCGGGATGATTTTTTTCTGGGCAGAAGAGGGTGCTGGACATAGCCGACAAATGTTCCTAACCGAATTGACGTATCTGAATGACGGTTTCAAGAACAACTTCATGGGATACAAACCAGTGGAAATGGCGATGTGGCTGTCCACCAGCATTACATTTTGGATATTCGAATGGACACGCTTTGTAGATTTACTGGAGTGGTCGATGTATCCCTCTCCAGGTGCATCGGAACCCCGTCTTGATTTGGCGCATGTCGCACAATGGGCCGGTCAATATTTTACTGCTGCAATGAATTCCACCCAGGTATTTGGTGTGCGTCTTGCTGTTGCTATTTTATGTTTACCCGCTTTTATCATGGTGGGCTTTGCCGCATTAATTGACGGCTTGGTTGAGCGAGAGTTGCGTCGTTTCGGTGGAGGCAACGAGAGTTCATTTGTTTATCACAATGTGAAATCGTGGATGCGCCCAACGGTGATCGGGTCATTGTTTATTTATTTGAGTATGCCCGTGTCAGTGCATCCAAATCTGATTTTTGTACCAGCGATCATCATGTATGGCGGTGCTATCTATTTAACCTCGGCCACTTTCAAAAAATACCTGTGAGGCACCTGATGAAATTACGATTAATGATAATGATGTTTACCCTGATGGTGGTTATCCCCGCGCCTGTGTTGGCAGATGCCGAATCTGAACGTGCCAATCTGGTCCGGTTGGTGGGCGAATTCGATTATCTGTTGCAGTCATTGCGCAAATATAAGATTGACTCAGTAAACGATCAATACACATTTTCGTATGATGCGCTCTCGCATGACCTCACGGTCATACGCGATGGCGTCACGGAATACATTAACAAAGATTTGTCATTGACCAGGGAGATAGCTCCTCTTGTCGGGCAATACATCCAGCAACCCATACATAGATGAGCAGGAGAGTAGTCATTATGGAGGCGGCTTTTAATCTCGGTGCAGGATTTTCTGCGAATGAACTGAATATTCTTATACGCGGCATGATTGCCTCTCTCATCACAATATGGGGTGCGTGGATTATGTGGAAACAATTTCAGATGGTCGGAGATAGTCGAATGAAAATTGGAGAGTGGGGTGTAAATGTCGCCAAAATGATTTTTTTGGTGACATTTGTTCTCATTATTGTAGGTCTTTAAAATTACTATCAGCAAAAAAAGGAAAAATCATGACAATGAAGAAAATATCAACTCGGTACAGATTGTTTTGTACGGCTCTTGTTGCAAGTGCAACAGTGTATCTACCTGCTGCGGCATTTGCGGCTTTACCCGTCGCAGCAACCGTAGCCCCAGGCGTTAATGCCACAACGCCTGGGAAGACTGTCCGGGATTTGTTTACCCAGGGTATCACGCTGCTGGCCAGTGTGCTCGCAGCAGCGATAGTGTTAGGCGGCATGTGGCAAATCTACAGCGCATATGTCGAAGGTCGAAAAAAAGGCGAGTTAAAAGACGTTGGAATCACTGCGGCAGTGGGTTTAGGTATCATGGCAGGGGGCGTCATTCTTGCACTTCTGGCTGTGCAGTACGGCACATTCACATAGGCAAATAGACCGACCATGGATAAAAAAGACGACACTGCCCATTTGATTGACACCGAACCCGTCTTGTTGCTTGGTTGTAATAACATCGAGATCTTTTCTCTCGGAGCATTGGGCTTTATTTTTAGTTTAGTAGTAGGCATCGTTCTGCTCATGCCCTTCGGGATGTCTTTTTTGGCACTACCGTTCAGTTTTTTGATTGCCCTGGCGACGATCTATTTTGGTGGTCGCCGCCTGGGTAAAGCGAAAGAAGGCAAGCCGGATGGTTATTACAATCGATACCTGCGCATGAAACTGTCGTCGTTGGGTATCAAGAAAGCGAATTATGTCAACGCGGGATACTGGAGAATACGCAGGTGAGCTTTATATCTGACTTGGAAAACGAACGACAAAATGGGCGTTATAAAACACGCATCATTATTGGTCTGTTTATGTTGGTCATCCTGATCGTTGTGGGTTGGATGCAAGCACCCAGGGATATCACATTGCACTATCCACCCGATTTACGCTCCGGTGCGCAAATGCAGATGGGAGAGGTGCCCCCGTTTGAAGTGTATCTGTTTGCACAATATATCTTACAACAATTGAATTCATGGGAAATCAATGGCAGCAAAGACTATCCAAGAAAGGTCTCCATGCTGCGTTATTACCTGACGCCCAATTATCAACAACAACTGGAAGAGGATATCTCTCTGCGCGAAGGAAATGGCGAGCTACGTAACAGAGTGCGCAATTTTTCATTTGCGCCGGGAACGGCTTATAGAGAAGATTTTGTGCAACTCGATGGTGACTCCTGGATTGTCTGGCTGGATGTCAACATTGATGAATATGTGTTGGGTAAATCGGTGAAAGAGCTTTCATTGCGATATCCCATCCGGGTTGTCCGCTATGACGTGGATCGTGAAAAAAACCCCTGGCAACTGGCCCTGGATGGCAGTGGAAAATTTCGGCCAATGAGACAAGAGGCAAAAATAAATGAATAAACCCATCAGCAAATTGACAAGCATCATTTGCTCATTTTTTTGCGGAATCGTTCTCTCGACGGCCTTTGCCGCACCTATACCGGACATCCAGTCTGCGCATGAAGTTGTCGATCATGTTGTTTGGAAGAATATACCGATACGAGTCGTATTGCCGGTAGGCCAGGAAAGACGCATTGATTTCCCAGTGCCCGTCAAAATCGAATGGCCAAACGATGTGGCTCAAAAAACCGGCAATCTCCAGTTACGCGAAAACGGGAGTGTTTATTGGACGGCGGGTGAAACGTTTGATCGACAGCGTGTGAATGTATTTACCTTCACTGGCGAATCCTACCTGTTGGATGTCGAAGCACGTCATGACGCACCGGCTCGCACCCTGGTTATCCTCGACGACCGGTTTGATACCGGCAAAAGAAATACAACAAAGGAGCACCACACGAAATCTGCACCTGCCAATCTTGACAGTGTGGATCTGGTGCGTTTTGTCTCACAAATGCTGTATGCGCCTCGTCGTCTCATAAAACAATTGCCTGGCGTCACACGCGTACCGGTGACGAAAGAGGATGTCCCGCTATTTAAGGGCGGTGAGCTGCGTACCAGCCCTATTGCCCAGTGGAAAACCCCCGGTGTACCCGCGCTGTATGTGACGGCCATTCGTGTCACCTCGAATGCCCTGATACCGGTGATGCTGGACCCTCGCCATCTACGGGGCGACTGGCTCAATGCGACGCCTCAGCATGGCGAGGTGAATGCCGCCGGAGAGGACGGCGACACCACCGCGTGGTATTTGGTGTCGTCGCGGCCTTTTGAGGAGACTGTCCAATGAACAAAGCATTGCTACTATTGGTCGTCGTGGTTTTTATAGCCGTCGGTGCGCTCATTATCAACGTCGGTGGCGACGATGAAAGTCCCCCTGTTGCCCGAATGGATACGGTACCTGACACCTCCTCGACATCGGTAGAACTCACTGCTGCCGAGAAAGACACATACGTCAATACGATACAAACGATCAGTGCCAAGTATCGGAATCTGGAAGAAAAATTCGAGACGCTGCTGAAAAATCAGGCAGTGGTGGAGAAAGACATGCCTACAGACACAGAGATTAGCCAGACGGTGGGCAGCAGTGTCACCGAAAGCGCGGTTAAGTTGCGCCGCGATTTTCGCGACGAATTGACGAATCTGAGAGCCGAGGTGGAAAAAAAGTTTACGCAACGGTCCTCGAAGAATAGCTCTGGAATACCCGGTGGGCTGGGGTTTGACGACTTACCGAATCCATCCGGTGTTACCCGCGCCCCAAAAATGATGACGGCATGGTCAACAGTCATGCCTATAGGGAGTGAGCCGACGATGGGCAAAGATGGAAAAACCGGTTCGGGTGTACTGAACTGGTACACCGATAAGCTCAAGGGTAAAGCGCCGGTGCAGAAAAAAACGCAACCTGTTGCGGCCAGCAGCAGAAAACCGAATCGAAAACGCAAGGGTGACCCGAAAGATTTGATTGTTCCTGCGTATACCATTCCTCGTAATGCGACACTGTTTGATAACAACACCATGACCGCATTGCTGGGTGTGATACCCGTGGAGGGATCAATACTGGATCCCATTCGATTCAAGCTGATTACCGGCAAGACCAACATGGCCAGCAACGGACTTTTCATTCCTGGCGTTCGTAACATTGTCTGGTCTGGTATTGCCATTGGCAATCGCGAAATGTCCTGTGTCCGGGGCGAACTGCATTCGGTCACGTTCACCTTTGACGATGGCACCATCCGCACGATCAGTACCAGCAAGTCAACCTCCGCAACCAAGACGGCGGGCAGCAAACGCATTTTGGGTTATATCTCTGACCGTCAGGGCAGTCCGTGCCTCAAGGGCACTCTGATTACCAATGCCAGTGACTACCTGAAGGACCGCATGATCGCCTCGGGCATTGCTGCCACAGCCGATGCATATTCATCGACTCAGAAAACAACGACCATCGAAAATGGCGTTGTACAGAGTTTCTTTTCGGGTGATGAGGGGGAATTCATCGCGGGCAAAGCGTTGTCCGGCAGTCTCTCCGAGCTATCACAGTACATGCGTGAGCGAGCCCGTAATGCCGTTGACATCGTGTTTCTACAGGCAGGACAGGAAGTGGTGCTCCACGTTGAAGAATCCATTGATATTGATTATGACCCCAACGGAAGGAAATTAGCGTATGCAAACCCATTATCATCACTACCGGCTAGCTATCGTCTTGACTAGCAGTCTGCTGTTTGCGGGTTGCAGTTCCCAGCAGCTGATACCGGATGACGGTCCGGACATCCTCGATGTCTATGAACGTCACATGACAAACATGGCTCCGGTGCCCAATATGATGCGTACAGTGCAGGATGAGCGCCGTGACCTGGCGGGCTATACACGCACAGCTGGCACAGAATTAACAACCTTGTTTCCCAGGCTGCCAAATCCTGAGCTGGTCATGTACGTGTTCCCGCACATGACGGCCAAAGGCCGACCTGTACCCGGTTATTCCACCTCATTCACTCAGTTTGAGGCAGATCAATACGCGATGCCTGGTGAGATTGCACCATGACGGAAACAACAGAAACCAAATCCAGGCCATCCATGCGGAATATGTTTTTGCGCCTGTTGGGAGTGTTGCCCCCGGATGGCCTGGAACCGCTCACAGAAGCACAAATGAAAGCTCTCTATCGAGAGCCCTCGTCGTTTTTTGAATTTTTACCTTGGAGGGATTACAACAAAGAAGAAGGTGTTTTTGAGTTTGATGATGGCGCGTCAGTGGGTGCTGTGTTTGAGCTGAAGCCCATCGACGTTGAGGGCAGGCCGTCAAGAATATTGTCCCAAATAGAGAGAGGATTGCAAAAAGCATTACAAAATATACCCAGCCATGCAGACAGTCCCTGGATCATACAAACCTATTTACAGGACGAGCCCATCACTGATCTGGTCGATCAGATCAGGGAATACGCGACGCCCGAGGCAAAAAAAACAACACATTATCAATTGTGGTTAAAAGAGCTGGAGGAGCACACCGCCCATATGTCAAAACAAGGCGGCATGTTTTACGACAAGGGGTCACAATTTTGGTGGAATGGCCAGCTCAGGAGAGTGCGGTGTGTCATTTACCGTCGAAGTAAAATCTCGGAATGGATAAAGAATGGGAAGCCGATATCGGGCAAGGGCACACCTGCGGATGAACTGAATGATGTCATCAATAGTTTCATTGGCTCACTGACCCAGGCTGGTGTGACAGCACGTCGTTATACGTCTAAGGATTTGTATCAATGGTTGCTGCCCTGGTTCACTCCTCGACCTGACGGTTTTGCCTCAGCTCAGGATTTTCTGAAAACGCGACGCTTTCCGGATGACGATGAATGCATGGGGGTCAGCGCGGACCTGGCGGAAATGGTGATTCTGGGCGGCCCCGAATCCCGTGAGGATGGTACCTGGGCATTTACCGGATTACCTCATCGCCTGATCCCTCTACAAGGAATTGACACTCCCCCTATTACCGGTGTGCTGACAGCGGAACAAGAATCACCGGCGGGCAAAACAGCCTCTATGTGGGATCAGCTGCCAAAGGGCTGCATCTTTGTGACGACCCTCGTAGCGCTCCCACAAAGCAAGGTAAAACAACACTGCAATCATATTATCAAGGCGGGCGGGCAAGGTTCCCCTGAATCCCGGCAGTCGTCTGCCCAGGCCGAACAGGCTCTCGACAACATTGCGGGCGGGCAATCATTATTGCCTGCTTTTTCTGGCGTCTATGTTCGCGGTGAGACCGATGCCGAGCTGAATCGCAACACGCAGAAAGCCATTAATGTGCTGACCGCCTTTCAGTTCAATCCGGTCATTCCGCGTTATGATCCGACCGCAGTGGATAATTATATCCGCCACCTGCCCATGGCATTTTCGTACGAGCTGGACAAAGCCAATTCGCGGATCACCAAACTAACCTATGCGCACCACATCGCTCGCATGCTGCCGTTGTATGGGCGCGGAACAGGTACCGGCAACCCAGGAAAGCTGTTCTATAACCGCATCGGCGAACCCTTGATGTTTGATCCGGTAAAAGACCGGTCGCGCGTTGCGCACGGGCTGATCTTCGGGCCAACCGGGTGTGGTAAATCGGCCACCATCAATTACATGTGTATGCATGAAATGGCGATCTATAAACCCAGGCTCTTCATTATCGAGAAGGGCGATTCTTTTGGGTTGCTGGGCAGCTATTTTGCCAGTACCGGTTTAACCGTTAACAAGGTCAAATTCACGCCAAAGGTCGATATTTCTCTACCTCCGTATGCTAACGCCTTCGCTGCCCTGGAGCAGGCCGAAGAAAATGAAGCGAGCATGGAGGCGGCATTGACACTAACCGCAGACGATAATTTTGATGCTCGTGGTGACCTGATTGATGACGATGATGAAGCGCGGGATTATCTGAGTGAAATGGAACTCATTACCCGCATGATGATTACCGGTGCAGACGCGGAAAAGGAAAAACAATTCGAGTTACCGGACAAACAATTGGTACGACGCGCATTGCTCGATGCCACGCGTCGTCAACGCGACAAAGCAGAAAATTATGTGCTGCCATCCCATGTGGTTGTCATGTTCCGCGAGTATGCCAACGATTCTCAACTCACCGATGCGCGAAAAGACCGCATACGTTATATGGCCGACGCCCTGGCGTATTGGACGGAAGGCCTTCATGGCCGGTTCTTCAACCGGCCTGGTCGCGCCTGGCCAGAATGTGATGTGACGATACTGGATATGGGTATCCTTACCTCGGATCAATACAAGGACATGTTGGCCGTCACCATCGTCACCATGATTAATACCATCACAGGCATCGGCGAAAAATATCAATTTGAAGGCCGACAGACCATCGTCTATACCGACGAAGGCCACGCGATTACCACAAATCCCTCACTGGTAAAGCCGTTCGTTTTTGGCGCAAAAACCTGGCGAAAATTAAATATCTGGCTCAATCAGGCCACCCAGAATCTCAGTGATTATCCTGATGAGGCCTCAAAAATGATTTCCCTGGCGGAATGGTGGTACTGCCTGGTGATGTCGCACGATGAAGTGGAGCAGATCACCCGGTTTAAACGCCTGACCGATGAACAAAAAGAAATGCTGGTATCTACCCGAAAACAGAAGGGCGCATTCACTGAGGGGGTTGTGTTATCGGACAACGTGAATTCATTGTTCCGTATTGTCATGCCAGCGCTGCCGCTGGCATTGGCGGGTACGGATGATGATGAAAAGGCGGCACGCCGACGGTTAATGAAAGAACACGGCATTACGGAGATAGAGGCTATTTATCGTGTTGCGGAGCAGATAAAGGAGAGCAGAGCATGAATATTATGAACAGCGCGAGGGGAAACCATCCGCATTGGCGACAAGTCTTTATCGGGATGGTCTGCCTGTTGTTTTCAACAGTAGCGATGGCTGATGAGCCTCAAATGATTGTTTATCTCGGCACCAACGATTTTCCGTTGGAAAATGCCGAGGCTGCAACTCGGGCAGGCATTACACTGGCTGCTTATAACCTCGATGCACAAAAAAATCTCGAACATCACTTGATGGAGGGATTGCCGATACACCTCAAGACAATGGACAGCATTGGATCCATCCAAAGCATTGTCGAGCAACGTATCAACGATCTCCCGCAGGAGGAAATCATGGCTATTTTTCAGCCGGTCATGTTGGTACAGCGATGGGATATCCGCAAAACACCCGCCGCTGTATTTGGCAAGGGTGAAGCGGTTGTTTACGGTATTACTGATGCCAACCTGATTCTGGAATACTGGCAGGAATGGCAAAGCACAAGAAGTGCAGGAGAAGGGCTGCAATGAAATCCTCTATCATTTCGGTTTTGTTGGCATCGATGTTTCTGTTAGCTGGCACAACCTATGCGGACCATCATGATGGAGATGCTCTGCCGGGTGGTTTGGGGATCAGCCGGAATGCCAGTGACAGCTTTACCAGTGTGGATATGCTGGCCACCAGCATCCAGGGCATGCTCGATCCGAGTTGCGGCGGCTATTGCATCATCGGTGTGTGCTCGCACCTGCGAGTCAGGTTCACCTGGAAAGGTATCCGCATATACACGGTGATATCACCCAAGCTGCGCCATCCTTACCCCGAGTTGTTGGTGTCCTCGTACAATCATGTGGGCGACGAACCCTTTCTTGAATGGCGGAATTCATTCGGTAGCATCATGGGCGGAGTCGCGGCATCACTGGGCGTGGCAGGTGGTCGGCCAGAGCCCATTATGCTCGATCAACATCAAGCCGCCTCGTTTAAAGAGGTGGATATTATTGGACATCCCCTCACCATTATGCCGTCATTGGTGGATCGTAATGGGTCAACAAACCCCTTCGCCCGAGATCCGGTCAGCTCACTACGAGAGCCCTCATCGTTCAATTCACCTGATCTATCAGGGCCAGATACCGGAGACGCAGAGGAAGACGGGCTGGGTAGTATTGATATCAAGGAGATGATTCGTAACACCCTGAGCGGTGTGGCGAGCACGGCCATGAGGACCATAATGGAGAATTACCGGCTGGCAATGCTCGCGCTGCGTGCTGTCAATATCGTCAACGATATCGTAGAGATGGCTGAGTACTTCCGGTCTCTCGCCGCACTGATGGACAACATCGTTATGATCGCGGAAATAAGCGCACGAAGCACAATATGGGTTAATGCGATAGATCCCCGTTTTCAGTCACCACGTCTGTTTTGTCCCGTCAATACCAAGGCGTTACAACCCTATTATTTATCGTTCGCAGATTTCTTCTGGTGGCGCAGTGGTTTCCCGATAACCGATGGGCCGATTGGTGGGGACAATCATCTACTCGATATCCTGAACCCGATTAGTGCCGACACCCTGCCGGTGGATGCTACCCCTGTCAATCCGTTGTCCGAGGTCTGGGGCAGATTATACCCGCGCGACGGCATGCTCAATCAAACACATGATGCCAAAACCGCTTCAGTGATTGCCTGGCGAGGGATGGATGTGTTGCATAACTCCCTGCCGGGTAGTCGCATCGGCATTCCATTACCTGCGCCACCCCGCGAATGGCAATTTGTTGTGGATCAACCGAAATGGCAAATGATTTACCCTGAGGTCAAGTCGTGTGAGGACACACCCTATTATCCCTCGTCCAGTCTGTTTACAGATTTTATGGCACCCAACGAATTTGGCGGCTATGCCTGGAACTATTACCGCACCTACACCTGTTGTTCAAACACACGCGGGCGACGATTGATATCAATCGATTTTCCTATCCCTCTGTGCATCACGCTGGGGCAGATCAATGATGATGCGTCAGCTCGTGCTGAGGAAGAATGGTGTCCAGGATGTTGAAAAAATCAGATAAGGATCAAAAAATGAAACTCATTATTTTTATCACATTTTTAATCATGATGGGCGGCATGATGACGGCTCATTCTGCACCGGAAAATGCGTCACAAATTCCTGCGAACATCAGCAGTACCTATTACCTATTGGGTGGTGGTCAGATTATTCCGCCGCCTGGGGCGGGCGTAACCACGTTTAACATCAGTGCGCGTTTTAAGGTGGGGTTGGGGTATTCGTGTGGAAAATTTAATTTCCAGAATAACATACAGCAAATGGTCAACCAGATGTTGACTCAGGTACGTCAACTGCCGGGACAACTGCAAACCGCTACCACAGCGGCTGTAGCAGCGCTGCCGGGTTATCTACTGATGAAAGCAAACCCGACGTTGTACAACCTCATTACCAAAACGCTGGATGAAACGGTTACTCTGTTCAGAATGAGTTATAAATCCTGTAAACAAATAGAATCCGAGATGCAAAAAAACCCGGATGTCAACCCGTACCAGGGGTTTATGAATGCCTCTGTCGCCGACCGGTGGGCACTGGGGGCAAACTCTGGGGACGTGGCGGCTGATGTCGATGAGTCCATCAAAACAGCCACGGACAGGGAACCCATTCGCTGGCTGGGAGGCAGGCTATACGGCACGGCTGATAACCCCATCCAGATCAATCGGGATATTGTCGTGGCAGGTTACAACATCATGATTGGCCGCACAGGAGATGTCTCCATTGCAACCGCGCCATCGCCAGGATCTCCCATGGCGCTGGAACCCATCGTGCGCATATGGCCATCCCCGGCAGCAGCAGGCACCTGGGTACAGGAAGTGCTGGGTGATCTCAGGATTGTAATGACACCGGCGGATACTCCCCCTCAATCCGAGGCGGGCAAGGGTCTCCGGCCCAAGGTCAGTGCGCTGGAGACCCGCATTTATACTGCGCTTAAGAAAGCGATGGAAGAGGATGATTATGAACTTCTCAATAAATACACCACGCTGAGAGTGTCGGCGGCCCTTATAGAAGGATTTCGCGATATGCCGCCTGGGGAAGCGGCGGTGCTAATGGATCGCCTGGTTTCTGAAATGGCCGTGAACGAGGCTCGTGAACGACTGATGCTCATCAAACAAATGATGATGACCGGACTGAGAGCCCCCGATCTCGTTGCCAGTACCGGCGGCTCCACGGCTAAAAAATACATCAGGGGTAGCACATTCCGTGATATGGATCGCGTTACACGCGAAGTTATTGAAACGCTGGAGCTTAAACAACGCACACTCAATGGCACCACCATAGCGATTATCAATCACGCCGCACAACGGCGTGATGCTGCGGCAGGAAAAACATCCAGTCCAATGCGTGGTGGATCAAATGCGCTGGATGGGGCCGTGGATAGATGACCAAACAAAAGAAAAAACAACAATAACAATGGTTACGTGCTGTTGAGAAAGCAAAAAATGTCCTTATGCCAATAAGCGACGGACATCTTGATTGGATTTGTTGTACTACACCTCACGAAACCAGAAGCATAATAAGAGGGTTTTATATGAGTTACCAACTTTATGATGATGAACCGTACCTGGTCAGTTTCAGTGGTGGCCGATCATCTGGATATATGCTCCATAACCTGGTGAAAGAAAATAACGGGCTACCAGAGCAAGCCCATGTTTTGTTTGCCAACACTGGAAAAGAAATGGAAGAAACATTGGACTTTGTTGCTGAGTGTGCAGAGCGGTGGAGCATCAATATTGTTTGGCTTGAACACTGCTATAACGATGATGGCGTAGTCTCTTTTAGAATCGTGAACCGTGATACCGCTTCAATGAACGGCGAACCGTTCGAGGAATTGATTAGTAGAAAACACATGCTTCCAAATGTAGTAATGCGATTTTGCACTGAAGAGCTAAAAATAAAAACCATGTTCAGATACATGCGTTCAGTCGGAATTAATAAAAAAGATCTTACCAATGTAATTGGTATTAGATACGACGAACCAAGACGGGTTGCAAAAGTGAAAGCCCGCAATGAGAAAGAGAAATTTGAAACTATAGCTCCATTGGTAGATGCAAAAATAACCAAGCATGACGTTGGCGCTTTTTGGAAATCGCAATCTTTTGATTTAAAACTGCCAAACAATAATGGAACCACCCCGTTAGGAAATTGCGATCTCTGCTTTTTAAAAGGCGAAAAAAAAATAAGCTCCATTATTCGTGACTACCCAACACTCGCAAAATGGTGGTTCGATCAAGAGGACAGGATTCAAAAAGGGAGTGCTGAGAATGGCGGTAAGACTGAAAATGCTAGTTTTATAAAACGCATTCCTTACCGCGCCCTACCAGGCGCAAATATGCATGATTTATTAAATATTGAGATTGAGTGCTTTGGATGCACTGACTAAAATGGCTGCACAATAAACAGGTCGATACCAATGATGAACAATCAGGAAACAGAGAACGTGCAATGCGCGACCGAAACCGGCATCGTTAGCGATCAGTCGCACCGACCTGCGCGACGTTATCTGCGCAAGGGATTATTGTTGTTTGCGTTTCTCGCATTCTTTGTTGCGCTTAATCTGATCGGCATGTTGTTGATGAATACCGTGTCCATTGGCCAGCTGCATCAGGCACAGCACGCCCTGCAAAATTTTGGCGACGGGTGGATGGTTGTCAGGCTGGCGTTTATTGCCGGACTGATCATCGGCTGGGTTCCCATTAATACCTGGCTGGCTCAACGCAATGGCTGGGACGCTGCACATCTGGCGCGTGTCCTGGCAGGTCGCTGGCTCACATTAGGTGTGTTGGTATTCGTCGAATTATTTTTGGTCCAACGCATACATGAACCTTTCACGGACAGGTGGTTTCAATGAACGTTGGCTCTTTCCTCGAAATCTACACCACCATGTTTGGCTGGACGTTTTATAACACGCTGTATGGTTTGTTTAATGTCACCGGCATTTTGTATTTACCATTTTTAATGGTGCTGTATAAAAACTGGCGAGACCCGTATCTGTCCCAGGACGACAAACCGGCAGCAGTGACCTCACAACGCCGAATGACCTGGGGGGTCATCTCTATCACCATGGTGTTTTCGCTGGCGGTTTTGCCATTCCAGCCGTTAGGGTTAAATGAGGTACGCTATCGCACAGCGTGTACCGATGGCGGTGGTATCGTTACTGACACGGATGTGGCTGGCGGCACGACTGGCACCACCTACGATGACCGGTTGGGGAGTGCGGACACACGAATACCGATTATCTGGTGGCTGGCGTTGTCAATTTCGTCCGGACTCAATCATGCCGCCACATCGTCGTTCAGTTGTTTCGAGGACATCAAGGGACTGGATCAGCAGCTACGTAATCTGACCTTGCGAGACGATGCCTTGAGGGAGGAATATTTCCGTTTTGCCAATGAATGTTTTTTGCCTGCCAAGTCAAAATTCATGCGTGCCATGCGCGGGGGTGAGCGTCATGCTTACGTGACGAATTCGTTAGCCAGCTGGCTGGTCATTAATACCGACTATGATGCCAGCGATCCCTATTTCATCGGGTCTCATTTCTACCTGGAGACTGATGGATTCTACAAGTGGTTTGATAAATCCGCCAATTGTGCGGCGTTGCCCGGCGGTTGTGGATTGCAGGCGGAAAAACCGGTGCCTGGCTGGCCGTATGTTGTGGCGAGGGATAATTATTCGGCAGCCGATATTGCTGCCGGTACGCCTGGACGACCCTTCTGTGACGAATGGTGGACTGATGGTGCTCGCGGACTGGAAAGCAAGTTGCTCAACAGTATCGAAGCCTCCAGGGAAACAATACCTGATTGGGATGACACCAGGACTGCATTTGAAAATATCGTAGACATGATTATAGGCGCTTGGGGGGCAGCCACATATACGCCCGATCAGTTGGAGGATCTTGTCATCAAACGGTATATCGAGTCTGATCCTCCGGAGATGACCGGTAGATGGTCACCACCGCCATCATCGGGATCGGGTAATTCAGCCGGTGAAATAGCACTGGGGGCTGCTGGAGTGGGAGCCATCCTGTTTCCAGCGGCAGGAGCCGCTGTCGGTGGGGCGGCACTGGCCACCGGGCTGGTTGTCGCCAAAGAATTCGCGGGTTTCTATACCATGATGTTTGTGATCAAGTCCGCTGCCCCCATGCTCCAGGCTGTGTTGTTGATGATGATTTATTGCCTGTTGCTGATCTATTTGGTGGTGTCAGAATATGACGTGGATAGCGTTATCACCGCACTGTTTCTCATTCTTGCCATTCGATTTTTCACCCCTCTGTGGGCCATGGCGGATTACCTTGATGCCCAGTTGTTCCTGGCCATGTTCCCGGATGCCACCTGGCTGGGATCCGATGTCACCTTCGCCTTCGAACGGCTGTTGCTGGATATGGTGCTGACGGTGCTTTATATCGTCGCGCCGTTACTGTTGCTGTACCTGATGCAAATGGCGGGACAAAATATTGCTAGAGTCGGTGATGCCGGTATGGGAGGCAGCAAGATCGAAGCTGTTGGCAAAGGAGTGGGTGGTTCCGGAAGGCGATGATGAAAGTGAAGTCAGTGGTTATTTATTACACTGGCTTACCATTTCTATAATAATCATCACTTTCTTCATCTCCGTAATCAATTGGCTCATAATGGTTTCCGGAACTACTGATGCAATATCCATTTGGCACCATGGAATCGTTTACATCCTCATCCTCCCGCTTGCGTTTCGGCTCAGCCGCCACCACTCGCAGCCGGGTTTCTTTCAAGGTGGCCAGCACACGGGGGATACCCAAATACAGGGCACCGCCCAAAAAGGCCGCCAGGCCCAGCACGGCAACGGCAATCAGCGGCAGGGTGACGGTGGTGCTTAGACCCGCCATTAAATTCAGGCTGTGCAACAGCACTACCGTTCCCAGGGGCAGCAGGGTGGCCAACCAGGGTAACACCCAGCGGCGACTGTCACCGCCACGCTTGCGACAACGGGCCATCCACAGTGGCATAGCCACCGCCGTGGCCAGCAGTATTAAAAGGAGCAGTGTTGTTGTCATGATCGTATTGTCTTCGTTCTTTGGTTATCTCTGCACAGTGTAGCCTTGTGCGCAGAGAGAGTCATCGTTGTTCGCGTCCATGCCACACACGAATGATCACCACACAATCGCTATCGATGATATAGCAAAGCACGTAGGCTCCCGCGCCAAAGGGGAGATAGAGTTCCCTTCGGTTCGTGTCGTCACCCATTGGCCTACCTATCTCGGGCATTTCTGCCAGCCTGTCGGTGCCATCCAGTAGAGCCTCCATGGCTCGTCCGGCAGCGCAGGGATCCTGTTGGATGAGAAAGTCGTATAGCCGCTGGGTATCTTGCCAAGCCTCGGGCAACCAGCGCACCCTCATCCAGTAGCGGTCTTCATTCGGGCCTGGTCAGCGAGGCGGGTGAGCCGGATACTCACTTCTTCGTGGCTCAAATGCTCGCCGGTATTCCGGTACCGCTGCCAGCGCTGCTGATCTTCTTGTTTTTCACGCTCAAAGCACTCTTCCTTTGCCAAGTACTCCAGGATGGCCTTTTTCATCATCCAGTGTGGCGTCCTGTCCTTGGTGGCACCGAGCGCCTTGAGGCGGTCTCGCACATTTTCGTCCAGCTTGACGCCCATGGTCGTTGTTTTCATCATTGCTCCGGCTCCGGTAAAGGTTGCACCTAACGCAACCATACTATAGCACACAATGTCACAATCACCAGGTGGACGGCTTGCGCCGTGACTGAGTGGGGCGTTACTAAAACGAGCACGGTTTGGCAGGCGTGGAAGAAGGTAGTGGACTGGGGTTTGTATTTCAAGGTCGCAAGGAATATCAATAAGTTACGGGATGTTTCCACAGAGACTTACTCACTAGCGCTTCCTGAACCACACGGGGTTAATTATTCAATCACAAATGGCTATCTTTTAGTATCCCGCTTCTTTCTGGTGCCGCACGGCGAGGATAGTCGCTGTTTCACCCTCGAAACGATACAGCGCGATATAGCCACTGCCTCCGAAATCGATTGGCCATTCCCGAAAAGCCGAATCCATGTCCTCAACAGGCCGTCCGGCACCTGGCTGGTGAGCCAGAATGTTCACGCCTGCTCGTACCATCTTGATGGCGCGACGTGCGGCGGCTTCGTCTTTTAGGGCCAAAAAACGATAGAGTCGTTGTACGTCAGCCAGAGCTGACGGTGTCCAGATCAGACGTGACACTTGGGTGGCTCCACATCCTCGCCTGCTTCAAGTTTTGCCAACCAGATATCCACCTCTTCCAATGTCAGATGCTGCCCATTCGACGCGTACGTGGCCCATGCATTCAGCGCATCCTGCTTGAAGGCCTCACGCTTTTCTTCGCGCTCGACATAATTGCGGATTGCGTCACACATAATCCAATGCGCTGAACGGCGTCGCACCTCCGCCAGATGTTGAACCCGGCTTTTCAGCTCATCATCAATTTTGACCGATATAGCCATCGTTAAGCCCTCACCTTATTGCTAAGTAATACCTATTAATACCGTAGCACATAAATAGTGAAGCTGGTGATTATTTATTGCATAATCTGAAAGAAAAAGAAGGTAAAGAAGGTTTGGCAAGCGTGAAAGGAGGCCGGTGGATCGGACAAACAAGAGACCACGACCAGGGATCGGCGAAGCTTCCGGGCGCAGCAAGGTTACGGCGCGGTGCGCCTTTCGCGGCCTGCGGCCACCACCCACGACGTCAAGGAATTCATTATTCAACCACAAACATTTTATCCAGGTTTGCAATGGCGAGAATTTTTCTGATTTCCGTATTGCAATTGATCAAACGAATATTCGCGGCTTTTTCACCCGCATGTTCGCGTAACAACAACACCATGCCGATGGCGGAACTGTCGATAAACGTTACCTTGCCAAGATCGATTTAAAATCAAACCGTCCATTAATGGACAGGGTCAACTCGTTCCCGTCACTGGATAATACGGCACTAAAGTCCATTTTTATCTCCTTGTTATTGCGTCAATCCATTTTTATTTGGCCAAGCCTGCATCCCTCGCCTGCCAGTAGGCTTCCTCCATTCTCACCACAGTTTCGGACAGCGTCAGATTGAGTTCTTTCCCGAGGGACAAAAGGCGCATGTGGGCATAATGATCGAGATCAATGCCCACTTTTGCTTTTGTTGTCCGGTAATCCCGGTCGCGCTTACGTGCGGCCAACACGGCCGTTTTTAATTTTTTAAAGATAGGCGCTGGCAGATAGTCATCGCACCACGATTGTAGCTGTTCCGGTGTGCCCGCGTGACAAAATCGCATGTAGCCGTCCACGTCAGAAATATCGCCACGTTTCATGGCATTCTGGAGATAGCGGCGAGCATTACTTATATCCGTTTTGCTGATGGTGTATTTGGGTCTGGGCATGGACGTTATCCTGATCGTTGTGTATGTAAAGCGCAGTATACATTACTGAGTAATATTTTCAAGGGTTTCATAACGCAATTCCAATGAAAATCCGTCTGCAGGCATCACAAACAGTCAGTTTATTCTATTTTACTTGCGCTAAAGAGTCACTAAGGCTACTATGTGATAACATTCGGGAATGGATAGATTGTTAGAATTGAAAGATCTGAAAAAACTGGTTGAGCGCAATAAAGGTCAGCACCAGGATTTGAATGCCGCCTTGATTGTGGTTGCGGCCATTTGGGGTGTAAAGGCGGGTGAGCTATCGTTGATAGAGGTCGCTGACGTTCTTGCCCCGAAAGGAGGCCTAAAAAAAAGTGGATACTCAGAAAGGAGGTTTCATTTAACGGGTGCGCTCGCGAGCTTTATACTGAACATGAAAGCTTAACGGAGTACCTGAATGTATACTTCTCTTTCAGAATCGACCAGAAGCAAGGGGTTTCCAATATCGGTGAGTACCGTGGTCTTGATCCTAAGAGTAAGCTGTTTCTTGACCCTAATGGCTTACCGTTCAAATTCTCTCGCCGCGAAGCGGGGAACAGGGTCAACCTTCAGCCGACGGGCATGAATGCCTATTTCAAGAAGCTGATTTTAAATGCAGGCTTGCTGGGAGTAACCTACAAGGATTTCCGGAGGTCACTTGCGATTCAAATGTATCGAGAGGGTTATCGAAAAACAGGGGTCGTTAAAGATATCATGCAATACCTCGGCATTCGTTCTTACAGTGCAATGCGGAAGATTTTAAACAGTGATCCCAAAATGTTGCATGATATGATCAAGGGTATTCACAAGCGAATTTAGGTAAAAAAACAGAAATCCCATATGACTGCCCGGCATCACCAAGCCCGGCGATACTCCACAGGCAAAGCAAGAGTTATTAGCAGAGCACGACCATGATCAGACGCGGTTCGAGCCACCACGAGGATTTAGGTAAGTGATAGAAATAATATTAAATATAGTCACTATTATTACGCTGATTATAATACCCTATCTATACACGTCATTGGATAAAAATTTGTCTGATGGACAGAATAAAAGTGCCATCGCTGATTTCATTGTGCCTCATCATCCACGCAATCCAGGGGCCTAGCCGTGCTTTCCCTCCTGGATATCTAAACGGCGTTTGAAAATGCATTATGTGTATTCCTTTTTCATTGAGAGAAGATTTTTATTGGGTATTTTAGAGTGTGGGCGCATGAAGTTCCGGGCTGGCATCCCAGGTGCGCCCTTCAAACAGACGGCCATTTTGCGACTTGCGGCGTTTCACACCATCAGCACCCCAGCCGCCCCATTGTTTAAAGAAAAAAGAAACGTGCTTCCGGTCGCATTGTCCTTTGATATTGGCGACCCATTCAGGTTGCATCGGTCGTGCCTTCGGCCCTGACTCACCACCGACAATCACCCAGTCAATGTTTTCCAGGTTGAAGATACCAATATCCTCAAGTAACGGCTCCACCGATAGAAAACGTATGGTGGCCGGTATGTCTCGTAGCTGATCGATACGCGGCAGCCCGTGTGTTTTGTTTTCCACAGAAACGCCCAACCAGGCATTGGCCGGTGGCATGCGCTTGCGAAAATATTTTCGCATCCGTGCCGCGCGTTTCGTGAGGATTTGGTAGGTGTGGTGTGGCGTCTGTTCGATGACGGCCATCACTTGATCAATAAAGGCAAACGGAACATGCTCGTGAAACAGGTCGCTCATGGAGTTGACGAAATACACGGTGGGCTTCTTCCGTCGCAGTGGTTGTTCAAGGCGATGCGGGTGCCGCGTCAGCACAAAGCCCTGCTCGTAGCCGGGTGTCCCCATGGCGTGTAAACGATGTGCCATGGTTTCTGCATAACAGTGCTTACAGCCTGCGGAAATCTTGGTACACCCCGTGGTGGGGTTCCAGGTTTGCTCTGTCCATTCAATCGGTGTCTTGTTACTCATTATTGGCCTCCTCATTCAGCTTGGTAGGGCAGGTCGCAGTTTCCACACAGCACATTCAGCCCGGGTTTACCCCATAAGTTGGTATTGCAACCCTGGCAGTGGTATCGCGCTTTTTGCCGGGCGCGTGCGACCAGTTGGATGGTGTCGAGCGCCACCACATCCGGAATCAGGGCCGACATTTGGGTATACAAAAGCGCTTGCTCCGACGGTTCATGTCCTGGTTGCTCATCATCAGTATCGATCAACATCATCTCGTTGTTTCGGATCTGGCACGCCGCAGAAGGCGCACCAAAACGATCCACCCAGGGCAACTGAAACCCTGACGCTATCAGTTCACAGCAAACCGTCAGGAAACGACCGCCGGGAGTGGGGTAGTCCGACATCTTCTGCCCGGTGACCCGTCCACCTTCCATTCCGGTGCTGCTGGGCATCAGCCCCAGCGCCTGCATCTTTTCAGCCCATTCCTTATTGTGGTAACCGCGTCGACTTTTATGTTGCCCGAATTCATGTTGCCACAAGTGGCATTGCTCATGCACCAGGGTCTGGAATATCTCGATCAAGGCATGGTGCGCGAAGTACGCAGGGTTCAGGGCAATCTCATGGGCCTTGTGGCCATCCGGTGATACCCAGCGCTCCGGGGCAAAATATCCCATGGTGTTTTTTTCACGCTGGGCAGTAATCAGGGCATGCGGCAAGTCACCACCGAACAGGCGTTGATTAAAGAAGGTGTAGGCCCGCTGTAACAGACCATAGAAATCCTGTGTCGGTGTGCCCATGTGGTCATGTGTATTGTTTCGTACGATACAATTCAAGTATCGTGATCCCGAATCAGGCGAGCGGGGCGGTAATTCAGGGGATTTTCGCGGGTTTTTCGCGGGTGATTCGGCCCAAGCATTTATTCCGCCACATGAGTTACCTTTAGACTGTATTCTGTTGACCTTCAGCGCAACGAGACAACTCACCTGTACCGGTATTTAAGACCCCCTTGCACCCATTTCGGGCCACGAAAAGGCGCACAGGCACATAATGTGTGTGTTACGTGGTTACGTTTACCATAATGTGTAATGTTGACTTTTAACCGGGCCTAACCTATCTTTATGGACAGGAAAATTTGAGGCTATCATCAGAAGAGGAGATGTTGAAATGCTAATATTGGTAATTAACTTACTACGATGCCGGAGAGACCCCATATGAAAAATTATGCCTATGCAACGGGAATGTTGATCAATATAGTCCTAATCATTGGTGGAGTTGCGTATCTCACTTGGATGTCAACTCAAACTGAAATAGACATTGTACGTCAATCCAGCATCTTTTCAGTGATGGTGGAGGCCGTGTCATGGTTATTGGCTGTCTGGGTAATCTCTAAATCTTTCAAAAAAATCCCCATGAAAACAAAGATATTATGGGTCGCTACTGGGGTAATGTTAATCATTGTAGGCACACAAATACTGTCACCCCTAGCGGGAGAGTCCTATCGACACGTAGGGGGAATGGCAACCAAAATAACGCTAAAATAATTCATTACTAAATATTGGAAATGATGATGAAACCTCTATTTGTACCACTGAACACTGAATACTTTGAGGCGTTTGCTGTAGTGCATACCCCTTGCGCTTCGCACAACGAAGCCTGTGCCCAACTGGCGAAAGTAATTGCACGTCGGCGTCGGCGAGGATACACCGCTGTCATTACCCATTAAAAACCCATCGTCGAATGACATAGACACCGCATCTACCGAGGGCCATCTCCAGCGCACGGTACATATCGATTGGGACTACCTGGTCAAGCAGCGACCTGTGGTGCTGACACATTCCACTTTGCCACCGTACCTGTTACTGCCCGAGGTGCATGCGCTGCTGGATCGCGCCCTGCATTCTAATCATCGTCTGATGATCAACACCCTGTGGCACACCGGTGCTCGTATCTCCGAATGCCTGAGTCTGACACGCAACGCCTTTCATCTTGATGGTGAGCACAGCTATGTGTCCCTCAAAATATCCAAACGCCGTGGTCGGCCACGCACCAATGCCGCCGGTGATCCGCTGCCGCGCTTAGTGCCAATCACGGACAGGGATTACTTGTTAGAGTTAGAGCGCTATTTCACAACGCACCGGCAACGTGATGAAGAGGTAAAATGTTTATTGGCGGCACATGATCTCATGTGCCTGGGTGTCACAAAAACAGGCCAGCCACGCCATCCACTGTACATAAAATCAGTTAAACAACTGGAGGCACTGAACAGGCATGCCTAATAACGAAACAGCCGCCCAGCGATTGCGTTGGGAACATGCCGGGGCGGGGCGCTACTACGAAGCCCATCTGGCCCGCGATCTGTTCGGCCAATGGGTGCTGACCCGTGTCTGGGGCCGGCGTGGCTCGACTCGGGGCAGGGTAGTACACACCCCCTTCACCTCTTATGGTGAAGCCTGTACCCGGCTGACCCAGGTGGTTGCCCGGCGCAGGGCGCGAGGCTATGCCGCTGTCTTATCCCACTAAAACAAGTCGTCCACCGCAAAACAGTGAACATGAGGCGGCCACCGACAACCACCTTCAGCGCACGGTGCATATCGACTGGGACTACCTGGTCAAACGGCGACCGGTGGTGCTGACACATTCTACCTTGCCACCTTACCTGTTGCTGCCCGAGGTGCATGCACTGCTGGATCGTGCCTTGCATTCCAACCATCGTCTGATGATCAACACCCTGTGGCATACCGGCGCGCGCATCTCCGAAGCCTTAAGCCTGACACGCAATGCTTTCCACCTCGACGGTGAGCACAGCTATGTGTCCCTCAAAATTTCCAAGCGGCGCGGTCGGCCTCGCACCAACGCCGCCGGCGATCCTCTGCCACGTCTGGTTCCCATTACGGACAGGGCTTACTTGTTGGAGTTAGAGCGTTATTTCACAACGCATCGATTAGGGGTGGGAGAGAAGTTATTTGGCATCGGGCGGCACGGAGCATCCAAGCGAATCCGCGTGCTGTCCAACAAGGTGCGGGAGGCGGGTGGGGCGTTACCAATCAATGTCACGCCCCACACCTTTCGTCACAGCTTTGCGGTCAACGCCGTGTTGCACGGCGTACCGCTACCAGTCATCAAACAATGGCTAGGGCACCGCAACATTCAGTCCACCGAGGTTTATACTCAGGTGCTGGCAGCGGAGACGGGCCATCTTATGCAGTGGATGGCATTTTAATAATTAAGGAAAACAATCTTTATGAACAAACCTACCCATGTAATTTTGCTCACAGATGATGATGCAATTCTGCGTTCTATTTTAAGAAAAATGCTTTCTAACCAAGGCTATCGGGTGATTGAGGCTGAGGATGGGGCATCTGCAATACAGGCCTTTCGGAGCGGAAATCCTGTTCCTGATCTGATCGTGACGGATTTTGAAATGCCTGGCTGCAACGGGATAGCGCTGGCTCGTGAAATTGGCACACGGTGCCCGGTTATACTAATGAGTACAGAATGAGTTAACGATTCTGGCTTGGCCTAAAGGCTAACCATTCGTACACGTTTCCATACTTGGTGGTACTAATTCTGTTGTTGAGGCAAATACGCTTCTCGTCGGCCATCAAGATAACCGACCCCTTACCAAAAAACTGACCTGCATAAACACACCCGGCTTGACCGATTTCTTTAGCCGCCGACGGCGATAGTAAAAAATGCGGCGACGGCACATCTGCTGCCATAGCGGTGGTGGTCGACATCATGATCAGGCTTGTAAAAATAAAGACACTTACGGTCGTTCGCAGTTTTTTCATCTTTTCTTGCTCCTTTTTATGGTTTCATATCCATGCTTAATTTCGTGTTCGGATACTACATGCCTCCAGCTTTAACTCAAGGCCTGCTGGAATAGTGCTGTCAGGTTGCGTTCAAATTTTATCTTCATGTGGTTCGGCACATAAAAACCAATGTCGTATTTGCCACCTTCACAATATTCAACATCGATAAAACTGCCTGGCCGCTTCCCTTGATTGTTTTTACTGATCCCAAAGCTGACAACGCCGGTTTGTGTAAAGTCGTTCACTCTCACTATCATCCATCGAGGTGGCATAACGTACATCAGATGCGGCTGCTCATTTGGCTTTGACCAATACTGGCTGATATTTTGGTTAATCGTTGCATTGCTGGTCTGCGGAACAGAACGATCATTCACCAGGCTGGAGCGAATCAACTTGTTGTAGGCCGTATCCACGTCATTGTCGGTAGTTACCGTTAGCCGACGCCAGCTATTACACTCCCCCCAGGGGGCAGGGCGCTGGTTGATCGTGCGTAGTCGCGGATCGGCCTGGCTGGCATCGTGTGTATCGACAACCAGCAAACCACCGAGGTAGGTGCCCTGACAGGCGGAGAGCAGGGTGGATAACACGCCAACCAGGATGCTTCTTTTATAAATGTTGTTCATCTGCGACTCCGTTCGCTTTCGCAATTCATGATTTTAGTGCAGTACTGGCCACGGGATATTAACTCTATTTCCTACTAATCGAACTTCTTATTTTGGAGCGATAGGTGCGACAAAATCCGCCTTTATGTGCTCGGCATTCAGCCGTGTAATGCTTCCGTTATTTGTCCGCACCTTCACGAAGGGCGAACCTGCAATCGGGTGCATACTATCAACAATGTATTCTTGGCCAGCAGTGAACCAGCAAGGCATGGTGGGGTCGAGTTCTTCATGCAAATCTCTGATCGGTTTTATTTTGCTGCCAGCCGGCAAATTCCAAATTATTCGTTCGTCCGCCTTGCTCATTGTCTATCTCCCTCGATTAGTAAGTGCTAAATTTTGACCGCCAAAAATCGGCGGAAAATTAGTTTCAACGATGTATTTCAGAGATAGCGAGTTCGACGAAGAATCTTGCCCCACATAAAATGTCTGCATCCGCATCCGCATTCGTTTCCGTGCAGGTACCGTGTTCGTGGTGGCCATCGCTATTCGCAGCCAATAGAGCGATGGCACTAATTCTGTCCTCTTCAGCTATCCATCCTCGATTGGAATCGAGGTATTTTCTAATGAGTTCAGTAAGTGGCTTTTCCATGATCATGTCTCTTTTATTGTTAAGGCCAAAATGGATCGGTCAACCAATCAATAATTGCTTGACGACCATTTTGATCCAGCGTGCCAGCAGCTTCCAATATATCGAATCTTTGATTTTCATGCGTCCAAACAGACAAAAAGAACTGAGCCAGTATTCTCTCGCCGTGAGACATCACACCCATTTCATCGTTAAGGGCTTCGATGTTGCATTCCCTTTTTGTCCAATCCCAGTATTTTGAAAACCGGGGAAATTTATCGATCAACAAAGCAAATTGAGCCTGCGATGTTGATAAACTTATTGGGTTTGGTGTATCCGTCATTTTATAATCCTTTCAGCATTTACAATGCTGCTGTTTTATTTCTTGGTTGATTTATCGTTAACCGGCAAGCCGGTGACAGCATCAATGTCCTTTTGTGTTGGCTTGTTTGCAATGCGGCTCATTTGTCGCTCGGAAATTCCCCATCGATCACCAACATCAATCAGTCGCCAACCTTTTTCTTTTGCTATTTTATGAAAAACTGTTTTTTTATTACTAGCCATATTCGTCTAGTCCTCCCAGTATACTAAACCCGTCATATTTGTCTAGTGTAATTTGTGATGATTATTATGTCATTAAAATAATCAGTCAACCCTCAATAGGTTTTTTGACCCCACCTGTAATTTACCAATGAGTTTGCAGCAACCTTGTTGATTGGAATATTTTGAGAAAAAAAGGCACCGTACCCCGCAAATGGAGGTAGGGTGCCGCAGTTAAGTTTATGCGCTGCATTGAATGCCGGTGATCGACTCAAGGCCCAACGCGATACCCTTGCTGGGCATCATCAGAGTATGTCCAATCTCTTTTTCTAACGCCACGTACTCAGCATACAGCTCGGGGTACAGCATCGCCGCAGTGCGCAGATCCCGCTTCGAGGCCATGATGCAAAAGCAACACGACAATCGTGTCATGCCGGCTTCATAAGCCCAATGTGGTGTTTCCCCCACATCCTCGATGGTACTGAAAACTCGATCCACAACATAATCGTGGATCGGTAACCAATCGTACCATTCGCGGCCGGCTTTGCTGTTGCGAAGATTGTATTTGAAGACTTCCTTCTTTGCCCGGTTGGAAGATTCTTCCGCGCGTAGCCCCATACAATTGACGACAAGAAACAAGCCACGTTTTTTCAGTTCGTGACGGATGGCCTTTTCGATAGGGCCGCGTTTCAAGTCGCTGGTGCATTGACGGTATTTCGGCGAGGGCCATTTCTGGCGATGCCTGGCCATCTCAAATAACGTCTTATTGGCCTTAACGACCTGGGTACTGAAACCCTCACAGGTTTCAAAAATGTGCTCTATCACGCCTTCCCATTCCACACCAGAAAGATGTGCATGTATCACATGAATCTGTGCCCTGGGTACCAGGGCGCGGACCTTGATGAACATGGCCTGGCTATCTTTGCCACCACTGTGGTTGACGATGAACAAGGCCTTTCTGTGAATCAAGGCCTGTATTTCTTCCGTTGTATTTTTCATAGTATTACGACTCCTGTAAAAAAGGGCCGCACCACCCAGAAGGGCGGTACAGCCCTTCGTGGGTTGAGTTGAATGCGTACTAAATCTGTTCGAGAAAGTCAGAAACCTCGCACAGCTGTCTTATTGCCACGGCTATTCTTTGCGAAGCATCTTTTAGGGACAAGCAGTCTTCTTTTTCCGAACATTCCGTCATCAAAAACTGAAGCAGCCCATCGCCGCAACTTGCCAGGTCTTTGGGAGCCATGTGGGAAAATTCACCTCCCTCATAATCCTTCAGAATAGATGACTGCAAAGGCGACCAATGCCGAAACCCCGAACTGGGGTTTCCGGTCGCCTCGGCGGAAGTGTTATAGATAACTTCGTAGTCATGACACGTATCAGAGATATCCCTGATACGTGTAACCACGGTTAAATTGCATGCTTGATTGTTTACAACCATGATGTTTTCAATCGCTCTGAAAAGGTCTTCATTGCCAATCGGAAACCACACATTGTTATCCTGCCCGGCCAACGGCTGTTCGGTGAAATGTACTGACCGTTGCCCTTTAATCATGGACAAAATAATGACCGTACGTTTCCTTGCATCACTGAAAGAGGGATTATCTCTCGCTGTTTGATTACTCATTGTCTGCACCTCCGTTTGTTTTATTAAAAAATAAGGAGGGGCACCCACAAAGGTTGCCCCTCATGGGTTAAATTAAAAAAATCCCACGACAAAAACGTCGTGGGCATTTATGGTTACGCGGCTACCAACTGCTTTGCCAAGGCCACCTCGATTCCCGCAAGGGTGACGTACCCCTCATGGGTTGATAAAACCAATGAATCAGATTCCAATAACGGGAACAGGTGAAACTTTTTCGCTCTTATTGGCAACCACGGTACAAACCGAATACCCATTCTCCAATAAAAAACCTATCCTGTTTTTTCCCTCCCAAGAAGCCAATCGTTCCAGATCAGAAATAATTTCACTGTGATACGTTTCCTTGTTGAATAACATGTTTATCTTGTCATCCGGCAGATCACCAAATTTTAGTTTGCCATCACCGTCACACAATCCGCAGGTTTGTTCTAACACCAGCGCACAGCATTCATCATAAGTACAGTTTTTTCCATGAATCGTGCATTCATCATAAATAGAACCTTCACCGTGGCAATCAGGACATTGCACAACCTGCTCTTCCGGTGTATCAGAAATTTTCAAGCGCTGCCATTCGTCAAAATTATTAATTAACATTTTTCATCCTCCAAATGTGGACCAGACACCTTCACCCAATCTGGTAACTCCAGATTGGGTGAAGGTAAAAAGGTCTAGTCAATAAGGTACATGGCCTTGTGCCGGTTCAGAATCGAATTGGCTTCGGCAAGAATGTGAGCAGTGGGCGCACTACCCCAAACATCCTGTTGCTCCATATTGGGGCGAGGAAGTTGAAGATTTGTGCGCGTATGGTTGGTTGAGTTGGTTTTTTTCATGGTTTTCTCCTTTGAATGTGGCCAGCAGAGGCACACCCAAAGACCCCATACAGAGGCATTTGGGTGTGCCTCTGCTGGCTGAAAGAAAACCCGCAACAAGAAAACCAACTCCCATCTGGGAATCGGAATTCCCGGACGGGTCAGTCAATGATGGATCAGCCTTATTGAGGCTGGCGGTATTTCATGATCCATGACCGCCTATTACTTGTTGCTGCTTTATTTAGGCCGAGCAGCGAACGGCACAGGACTTCGTTCAAGCATTACAATCATGCCTTCTTAAAATAGCCTGGCCTGATAAGCTATTTTGAGAAGGCCCGCCTTACGGCGGACATTCTGAAATACACAACCAACATCTGCCCATTTTTGTCGGTTACAAACCTGCACGCATGTGCTATGGCTTGTTGTTTAATCATATTTTTTGACTCGAACGAACCCATTTATACTAATAGGGGAGCGCCTGATCCGAATACAAGAGTCCAGGGATCATCAACACCAGCGAGCGCACGGACTTATTGGATGGCCGCACAAAGGGCGCGTGTTTTCTCGGCCACGTAGCCGATGAGTAAGCAGGAATTGCCCAAAAGAGGGCTAAAAAAGGATAGGCCGTGTGGCCTCTGCCCTGAACGATAACGTAACAGAATTATCGTTCAGGGCAGAGGCCACACGGTGAGGTAGCATGGCGCATGTGGAAACAAACCATCACTATTGGGTAGGGAGTAGTTTGCTGCACATACACACTCTGGACCACAGTCTGAAAACAGACCGGGACGGTATTGCATGATCCATGACCGACGCTAGCGGTGCCACTGAGTGGCGTCACTAGGCCGGAATGTATCTCATGCAGTAAAGAAAAGTCAAATTGCCACCTGCTGGTTTCCCAGTAGATGGCGTTTTAACTACACTATCCGAAATTAAAACGGAATATCGTCGTCATAATCAGAACCATCGAAAACACCAGCATTATCAAGAGAGCTTGGGCTATCTCCGGCAGAAGCAACAGCGGGTTCCGTTGCTCGGGAACCCAGCATTTCCAGGTTAGACACAAAAACTTCCGTCATATAATGATCCGTTCCAGCATCATCTTTCCACTTGCGAGTTCTTAATTCGCCTTCAATGTAAACCTTAGAGCCTTTTTCCAAATGCTCGCCAGCTATCTCAGCAATACGTCTGAAAAGCACCAATCTATGCCACTGGGTGTTTTCTTTCTGTTCACCCGTGTCTTTGTCTTTCCATTTTTTACTGGTGGCAATACTGAGATTAACAACCGCATCGCCATTAGACGTGTATTTCATTTCGGGATTTTGGCCCAGATTACCCATCAGGATTACTTTATTTACGCTCATAATGATTACTCCTAGTTTTGTTTTGAATTAAAAAACCGAAGTAACCGCATCCCAATCGGGATGAGTTATCCCCGGTTGGGTTAAGAAAATAGCAAGATCGCCCACGAAAAAAATCGTGGGCAATTCGTATCACAACAGATCGATTATGCTGCCGCCTCACTATTGTTTTTGGTCAGACACCATACATTGTTAAGAGAATCATATTGGTAACCCTGTTTTATCAGCCACTTTCTTTTGGGCATAAAATCAGGATCATTTTGATCCAACACATAGGTTTCTTTTAGTGTTGGAACAGATGGAGTAACACTGGTTGGCAATTGTTCAGCAGGTTGTTGCTCCGCTGATTCAGTGTCTTGACCTTGCTGGTCAGACTCTGCTGGCTTCAGAACAACCTCACCATTGATTGACGCCCAAGTGATTTGTAGCAGGCGACATTTGATAAGATGATTTCGCTGGCCTTTATTCTGGCCTGATTTAACTTCGTACGAAGTTGCATTGCCATCACCGACTTTAAATCGCACCAAAACCTTGCTGTTACGATCATTGATCGTCGCTTTATGTTTTGTCACGAAATCAGCTGCATCCTCTCCAACAATCGACGTATCAAAATACGAGTACGATGGATTGTCTGATCGGCCATGCAGTCCGGCAATCGATACGGATTCGTATGGATCCCCGTTATTAGGGGTCACGGTACGTGCCCGGTTTAAATAGCCAATACCAGATGTATGCAAATCGAAAAACGCTTTTTTCGGAGTTTCGTTATTTTGAGTATTGTTTGTCATGATGGATGTCTCCTTTGTGATAGAGCATAAAAATACCCATCAAGAGACACTAATCCCATAAGGGAGAGTATTCCCCAATGGGTGGATGAATAACCGGAATGGTTATATAAATGAATCCGCACAGGCGGAAAATACACGATTACTACAACAATGAACCGAGCCAATCACCCTGGCGGGATCTGGCTGCCGCTTATTACACGATTCATGAAGCGGTCAACGGCACCTGTGAGACAGGCACTGTGATAGGACTGATTATAGCAATCGAATGTTGACAATTCAACCTGAAAACTTTTAGCGATGGTGGTCAGGCGGTAAAAATTATTTTGGCTAACCCCAATGCCTCGTCAATTTCATCACTGGCAATAACGGGCTCCGCAGATACCGGAATGCCCCATTCACGAGCCAGAGACTCAAAACACTCACCGTCAAGTGGAGAGTCTGGTGATTGTGATCGCGCTATATCGATAACCGCAGCAATTTCCCAATCCGGCCCTCTGTATGTCCTGTCATTAATGTGAGGAATTGCACGATAAAATATATCAGGCAGCCCCCAGTGGGTGAGCAGAGCACTGGTCAGTTCACGGTGCGAAAATCCAAACTCGGCATATTCTGCTATTGATAGTTTCTCTTCGGAGGAAAGCAGCAGATTCATCGTATCCGGCTCATATTGGACCAGACATCGCAACCCTATGTTGTGGGTCAACGTGACTGAATACCATTCACCACTGGAATTAATCACGAAATCCTTGGGTTTAACAACACAATCCGCAACAAATGGAGCGGAACAGGCGATATATAACGAATCGGTCCAATATTGTTGGAGATTAAACGCTGGACAGGCTGCTGTATCAAATGCCTCCCCTAATGACAACGCCAGCAACACCGGCTTGGCCTTCATTCCAAGTCGGCAGATTGCCGCGTTAACGGTCGCCTGAGAAAGAGCGCCATAATACCCCGATTGCGCGTAAGCAATCAGTTTTACTGAAATCAGCGCTTCTTTTTCGACAGCGGCAATGAGTGGCCGAAGATCCAGCCCGCCAGAATCAGCGCGAGCAAACGCCCGGATCAGATGTACGAAAAAGGGCAAGGGCGCAAGCTGGTTCTTTTTAGCGACATATTCCAGAGCTTTACTCATCGGGTCAGTCATGCACAGTTTCCTTTCAATTGACGTTGAGACAGTCGCAATAAACGTAAAAAATCCTTCGTCGATAACTCATTATTCGCAACATCCAGAAAAACATCAGCCAAGCTGATATCGGGCTGAATGACTTTTTTCTGACTTGTGCTGTGTGTTATCAGTTCTTCACGCACAATATTGATACGCTTGTCAGCTTCAATCACAATGGCAATCTGATTTATTGCCAGTTTTGGCAGGGCGTTGGCCTGCTTCTTTTTCACCAAACTCGGTAGAATGGTAATTTGCACAGGATTTCGGAACAAATCTTGTGCTGTTAATTCCCGGTTTACATGTGGATCGATCCGCAGATAGAAAGATTCGTGGAAACAACGAGTAATCTTGAGTCTCCCTATTGAATTGGACGTATTCATGAGCTGTACCTGCTGGAAGCGATGACAGGTAAAAATTCCTCAAATTTGGCTCTGGATGCTAGCGCAGATACCTCCAGTAGATTTTTATGCAGAATATCCAGTTGCCGGGTCAACATTTCGTACGACTCACCTTCGTGTACAGCGTCAACGATACCACTCGACAATACGACGAGTTGTTCGATGGCATTGAGCGTCAGAACGACACGATCCATTGATGTCGCCAGTGGAGTTGGCGGGGGAGAGGATATTATCGTAGTATTTGCAGTAGTCATGGTGACTCCTTGGTTTTTAGCTCGGGTTGCTTTGATTAGGCCACCACTGGTGTGGACGCACCAGTGGTGGCCGCCTGTCCTTATTTATGCCGATGTCTTCAAACGATCGCGCAGCACCGCCAATAAATTCTTGGGGTTAGCGATCCCCTGAAAACGCACTTCGGCACCATCAGAGCCCGATGTCGCAATCTCAATGGTGCCATAACCCAGTCTTATTAAACCTAAAAAACGCTCAATAACACTTTGTTTAAGATTCACTCCGCGCATGTGTTTAAACTCTATTCGTGTCTGGTCTTTGGACACCAGACCAATACAGGCCTCGACGCCTTTGGGGCCAACAAAATACTTTTGACTGTAGATTGCATACAGCATCAAAAGTCCAAAATACACCGCAAACCCCAAAGCCACCCATGACATCGTATTAACCAGCACTTGCCAATCAACAGGTTGCCACTTGCTTAACATATTGTATAAACCATCAACACCCATAAGCTTTAACAAACTATCGGTAAAAATATACAAAAATATGCTCAAAAATATGCGGAGCATCGACATCAACTGGCTACGCCATGCTGGCCGAAAATACATTTCCTCCACATGATGAGATAACAAATTGTTGGCCGACGACTGACCAGATGATGAAGATGAAGTGAGAGGCCTACACAGCAAACCGTAACCATCCAAATGCCGGGTTACCATATAGGTCGCGCCTGTTTCCCGCGACAAGATCGCTGCGATCTCATCTGCAACGATAATATCGCCGAATGGGAGACCATCCATATTCAGGATGACTTGTTCAGTCATTTGATTAATGAGTCCATGTAAAATAACGGCAATCAGGAAAGTTGGTACAGCCCAGAAATGGTTTTCCTTCGTTCTTCCTGCCTTTAGCGATAGCGCGTTTCACCATACTTCCTTTCGCACATTCTGGACAAACATCGCCTGCTACAGATACCTTGTGTTGAGTGTTTGAATCAACTCTTACACTAGGTTTGCCTTTATCATCCGGTAATGTGTTTTTGCATTCCGGATAACTGGAACACCCCCAGAACGTTTTTCCACGGGATTGACGGCTACGCATAAAGCCGTCACCACAAGTACAAGGATATTGTGCATCATCAGACTGTGTCTCACGCGCCCTGGGTACCCCAGGGCTCCCCTTATCATCGGGTGCGCTGTAATGGCATTCCGGATAACTGGAACACCCCCAGAACTTTCCCTGAATCAGCCGTAACGGCTGATTACAATCCGGGCAATCATGTTTCTCCTGGTTGCCGATACTGATGTTACTGAGAGAGCCCAGCTCGGATGCCAATTGCGCATAGGCACCACTCACCACCTCACGGTACGTTGCCTGACCCATCGCAATGAGATTCAGTTGAGATTCAATGTTTCGGGTGTATTCCAATTCAATAAACTGGAACCGGTCTTTCAATGCCTGGAAAATAGTAATGCCCAGATCGGTGGCTTTGAGTTTGCGTTTCGTTACGAGCACATATTTTCGATGCATAATATTATCGATAATCGATGCATAGGTTGATGGCCGTCCTATACCCTCATTCTCCAGTTTGCGGATCAACGTAGCCTCGGTATAGCGAGAGGGTGGCTTGGTCTTTTTGTCCACCGCCTCACCGGTATCGGCTGTGAGCAAGGCTGACTCATCGATTTTAGGCAGCAACTGGTTTTTATCATCCTTGCCTGTTGCTTGTTCCTCGGCAAAGTCCATCTTCGTTAGTGCCATCCAACCCTGGGCGAGCAATAAACGTCTCTGGGCAACAAATGCCATGGTTTTGCCATCAATTTGTTCAACAGACGATAAATTGATTTTGGTGACATTAAAAACAGCATCTTTCATCTGGCTGGCGACAGCACGTAACCAAATCAGGCGATACAACTTCTGTTGGCTAACATCCAGCTGATCAGCCGCAGCATCAGGAACACATTCCACCGATGTGGGCCGAATGGCCTCATGACCCTCCTGTGCGCCTGCTTTGGCTTTCCAGTGATTCGGACTATCCGCAATGCTATAACCATTACTAGAGAGCCATGCCGTCGCATCAGCAATACCTTCATCAGACAGGTTTGGGTTGTCCGTACGATGGTAAGTAATCAGGCCTGCCTCAAACAACTGTTGGGCAATCTGCATGCATTTTTTGGGGGATATTTTGAGAGATACAGAGGCAGCCTGTTGCAGTGACGAGGTAATGAACGGAGGCGGGGGACGGCGTGACTGCTTGTTCTCGCTCACAGTCACCACCTTCATTTCCTTCAGCGCTGCAACCCGCTGCGCAAAGGGTTTATCTGTCCAGTGTTTCTGGTCTTTTCCCTGCAAATCACCTGGCACCCACTGCGCGCGCCAGGCAATGTCGCCACTGATGAAATACAAAAACACCTCAACATAGGATTCAGGTGTGAACTGTTGAATTGCAATCTCTCGCTCGGCAACAATGCGTACCGCGACGGATTGTACCCGGCCTGCGGTCAACCAGCTGCCGTAGGCGTTCGACAAGGCAGGTGAAACACTGTAGCCCACCAGCCGATCCAGAATACGACGGCATTCCTGAGCAGCAACTTGCTGGCGGTCTATCTCACCCGTTTCCTGGATAGCTTTTTGCACGGCTTTGCGTGTGATCTCGTTAAAGGTAATACGTTTGGCATCTTTCAGATTTAACGCCTCTGCCAGATGCCAGGCAATGGCCTCACCTTCCCGATCCGGGTCCATGGCCAGGTACACAGTCCGAGCAGATTTGACGCTCGCCCGCAATCCGGCCAACACCTTTCTACCTTTTGTGGTTGCCACATACGATGGGCGGAATGTCTCCAGATCAACGCCCATTTCTTTTTCCGGCAAATCTCTTACATGTCCCATGGATGCTTTTACCACCCAACCCTGACCCAAGTAGCTCTGGATTTTTTTGCACTTGTTGGGAGACTCCACGATGACTAAACGACTCAGACTCATGTGTTATTTCCTATTTTGCCTACGCGACGCAAAATTGATGCTAACAATCCTCGCGTGGGAGGTTTGTTTTTCATTGTGTTTGGCACAATCAGCGAATCTTCCCGGTGTGTTGAAGAACCTATTAATCCTGTTGCCACTGCTGCACTGTAAAATGAATACACATCGGGAAGATCAATATTCAGGCTCCTGGCAATGTGATCCAGTGTGAACAGATTTCCGGCCCACATGGAAGCAATGCGCATACCATGCGGCGTATGAGGAAGGCGCGGAAAGTTTGGCCAGGCTCGTAAATGAAACGACATGGATAAATCGGTACCTTCAGGCACACGGCCACGAGCTGTACGCAGAGCCAAATCCCAGATCAGGTGATTGATGGACATGGATCTCAGATCGCCGGTTTTACTTACCGGTAATTCTTCTTTGCCGGTATTGCAAACACGATTGATCGCTATCGAAAATTTCTCACCCAGCGTTGCTATGCCCAGATTTTTCAATTGACTATCAGTCAAGTTCGTATAAGCGCGATCCAGATCAGGATGCAGAACAAGTTGGCGATCTCTCCAGCATTGCACATGGATAATGCATTGCTGCCCAGCGTTTTTTTTAACGTTAGATAAAATACGCCCCAGGAGATAATTATCGGGATTGTAATAAGTTCCGGTTTTATCCTGTATGTTGATTCTGCGCACTAATAAATGGCTACCGGTTTCGATCAGGGCATCCAACGCATTAGCAGCCGAAGCAGCCGAGTTATATGCTTTCATGGGGTAAATCTTGCCAGACAATTGAGGTAATCCAGCTCGGTGGGTAACATAACGGACGGATTCAGCGCATGACCAATGCCGAAATCATTCGCATTATCCGGATTGAACCCCGGAAACATTCCACCACCAAAACACAATCGCGTGTCTATAATCCCGTCATCGTATGTACCGATGGATGTTTCCACACCGATGCCACCAGGTGCTGATCCCCGTGCTCGATAATCACTGAATAAATTTAGTTGAGTGCATGCAATGGGAGTAGGAGTAATCGCTGTATCTGCCAAATCAGTACATGTATCAAAGCCAGGAATGTCATATTCCATGATTGACTCGACACCCTCATTTGCCAATATTTGCTGGAAATCTGCTATTGCAAATGGCTGGCCTGTACATTGATTATTGTTATAACGCAGATAATAATGTTCGATAGAGCCTTTGATTGTGGGTGAAACCTGCTCCTCACTGATCCAGGCCAGGTAGCGAACACCTTGAGCACCCCAGACCTCTTCAGTTTCACCTCCTGTCCCACACACCTCAGACACCCAGCAACCCGCCAGACTGTCTGTCCCCGTTAAGCCAATACTACAATCCGGGTAATTCAGCCCGGCTGTATTACCCGATCCACCGCCACCACCACATCCGGATAGCAATAAAACCAGCCCCGCCAGTGCTGCCACAGCGGTAAAATGAATAGATTGAAAAATCGTTTTTTTCATTTGCTTATCATCCCTGTTATTAAGACTTATCTATTTTGAGGTGATCATCTATGCTTTATGAGTCTTCAGCTGAAGACTGAGTTGCGGACGTTTTTTGATTTTGAGGCGAGCGTTCTTTGTATTCCAGTGACATTAAATCAGGCAAGTAGGGTGCAACTGAATTGGTATCTACTTTAAGACCGGATACCGTTTTTTCCGGGTCATCCTTATCGGCCCAACTGACACCCACCATATTTCCTGTGATGATGATACGATCCCCCGTTGAAAACATCTTTGCCGCAGGCTCGGCACATTTTCCCCAGATGTTCACTTGAGTCCAAAAACCCCGGTCTTCCCATTCCTGAGTTATTTTATCTTGCTTGCCATTGATAAATCGTACGCTTATTTCACATACTGGTTTTTTATCTTCGCCCACATATTTAAGTTCCGGGTTGGAACCTAGTCTGGCAATTCCTTGTATTTCACTCATATCAAGATCCTAATCCTATCAGTCAGTAATATTCAAAATATTAATCGTGTAACACAGTGGCATGAAGATTCTGCAAAATCATCAATAAAACAAAAACTAATTCGTTTGGTTTATTTGCCACATTATTCAGTCATACAAACTTTCAACACTGTCAGGATCGACGACAACAACATTTTGCTCGGCACTAATTTTATCCAAATCCAGCGTTTTCAATATAGACAAATCCCTGTCTCTCATTCGATATGCCTGTACAGCGTTACCGACAACGGTGGCTCTAAAATTGAGTCTGATGCGTTCTCGATCAAATTTTATTAATAATTTCTGGGATTGAGGCATGAGTGATGCCAACACTTCCCGACCTCGATCACTGTCGAATAACCGGATGTAGGTGCCACTATGACCCACCATTCGCCACCACAACAATGAATAGGCTCTTTTGCGTAATCTGCGCAGCATGATTGGCCGTGGCCGTGAAAATATTTCGTTATATTTATTTTCGACCGAATCCATATTTTCATGAATACTTTGTAATTCATTTTCCAGTTCACGTAATGCCGAGCGGTTCGCTCCCTTACCCTTAAAGGGCCCTTTAAAAGGGTTACGATTATCACTCACAAGCAACACCTGTATTATCACTTAATACGACATTCTTCATTTCAGCAGTACAGCTCCAAACATCGACACCCAGGTCATCACACACGGCCTGACGTAACGGAACAGATGCTTTACGCTCACCAGACAAGGCCATGTATAAATACCCACGGGTATAGCCCGCACGCTTGGCGGCCGCCGAAAGACTCAGACCTAACACTCGATAGAAAAGAGCAACGCTATGTTGCAGCGGGATGTCATGTCGTTGATGGCACGTCAAAATCATTTTAATGTCACTTGTATTCAATGTACACATCCTTTATAAAAGGCGGGCGGGATGGTGATGCCGTAAACACCATGAGAAGGTCAGCGTTTGCCCATCGGACTGCCTTCGCTCTATTGCGGTAAACGGGTGCCCTTTGACCTGATGCATCAGGTCGGCCACAGTCTCTGGAGTGGCTCCGGAGAACCCCGCAGTGGGTACCCACTGCCGTGGTCGCTGCGATCAGCGATGCGCAATAGCATGGATTGTTCTTCACCATCCCGCCCTGTTCTTTTTAGTGCGCCGCCTGGCTGGATGCATCCGCCAGCGCACTCGATACTCGAATAACCGGTGCATGCTGGGCACGACGGGTACCTTCCATCACATCCTGCGGCAGTTCTCCATATTTTGTTGCAGCGCGTCTGGCCACCTCATTATTAGTGGCCACATCATCTCGCGTCACACCGGTATAGCGATACTGTGTAGACAACCAAAACACCTCTCTAATCTTACTGCCCATCTTGCCGACCAGATTGTTCCAGTCATCCGCAAACAACAGACCTACATGGTTGGCGACCAAACCCAGCCGGACCAGTTTGTCATATTGACTTAGCAATCTCGCCCCTATAAAACCGTAGACCGTCTTAAATTCCACGGGCAGTGTTATCGGACTGACAGATTCATTGTTACAGATAGTCAATCCGCCCATATCTCCCAATAATTGTTCCAGTGCTTTGATATTTTTCGAGGCCAATGTATTTGCCGCAGAAAACTGATTCTCAATTTTAAGTAAAACCAGATCAGCATACGGATCGTTATTTGCCGCACATTCAAAAATACCATTGATATTCGTTGAAAACCGAACCAGCCCGATGATGGGTTTGATCTTATTTTCGTCATCACGACGACGACCATAAAACAACCGATGTGCAGCTCTTGTATGCAATACAATCTCACCCTGAGTCCGCATGCGGCCAGGGCGAACTGACACCTGCTTCGGCGGCACAATAGGATCCGCATTATCTTCATGCGTTGGATGACGCACTGGTTTTTCATCATCGTCAAAATCAAAATCAGTGTCCACACTGAAGGAGGTAGACACCCCCTGCTCCAGTTCTTTTTTTAATGCCGTCGTTGCCTCACTCATGATCATCTCCTTGGTTAGATAGTTTTAAAAACTGTTCAGAATCTTGGTGGCAGTGCCACCAACCCGACCCCTGTTTCTGCTGTTCAGAATCTTGGTGGCACTGCCACCAACCCGACCCCTGTTTCTGCTGTTCAGAATCTTGGTGGCACTGCCACCAACCCGACCCCTGTTTCTGCTGTTCAGAATCTTGGTGCGAGTCACACCAAGCTGACCATCAGTCCTGACGTACATACTCTTTATCCAGAGTCGCTGTACCATCCGAATTGATGGTACTGCCCAGTCGTTTCATTGTTTCTTCCCACCGACGTTGGTTTTCTGTCTGATCTTCAGTTACGGCTTGGTGTTGTAAACGGATTATTGGTGTGCGGTCACGCTGTCCGTAATCGGTATCTGGCAGCGTACCGTCCAGCATGTTTTTGACGATCCAGGCCAAATACCGGATGGCGTTGCCGACAGGGGTGTCAGTACCATTTTCACCCGCTTTTATCCGGTCAGCCAGGTAATGAAGGGCATACTGACGTTCAGATTCAGGCAATGGTTCGAGCTGTTTCAGGACGTAAGCCATTTGCCGGGGACTTTTGCTGACCGCTTTTGGAAAATCCAGTGGTGGGCAATTTTTTGAAGGGGGGGTAGGGGGGGTAGTAGTAGTTTGTTTTTTATTATTTAAAAGACTACTACCCCCCCTTACCCCCCCAGTGGAATCACCGTGTAAAAGTTTTTTACACGGTGATTTGTCTGAATTTTGATCATTTTTGTTCAGGTCAGCCATGTAAAAGTTTTTTACAGGGTCGTTTTCCTGAAAATTTTGAGTTTTACCCGTGTCAATATTCTTTACATGGTCGATTGGGTGAGATTCCGCTGAATTCACCGTGTCAATATTTTTTACAGGGTGCTCAAGAGTCTTTTTAAGGTACTCAATATGTGCCGGTTTTTCTGGGTCGCCATATAGATTCTTTACACCATCCGGATCAACACCGAGTGCAGGGCAGCTCAGGTGCGTATCCAGAGGGTCACCACTGGTATGGCTTTTCAATCGTGCATTGAGTTGCTCCAGATGAGTAGGGTGGAGATCCAGGTGCTGGCCTTTAAACACCAGATAATCAGTGTGGGTCAACACGCTGTGCTTGATGTTACGCAGGCGCTTGAGAACATCGCCTTTGGTGGGTTGTTCCAGAAAATCGATATAAGCAGGGTCCAGATAGAGTGTATCAGCCAGACTCAGGGGCTGGTCATGCTGCGCATAGACCACCCCTCTGAACTGCCCATCAGCGCCACGCACTTCTGCACACAGTGTCAGCCAGCGCAGGGCACGTAGCACCTGCATGTGACGACTGACGATGGGGCGTGAGCATTTTAGCTGCTCTATCAGGTTGTCCTGAGAAGGGATACGGGTGGCTAGCATAGGATTGTCCACATGGATTTTCATGAGCATCCAGGTGTGTATTTCTCCCGATTCCAGTATGGGATCCAGTATTAAATCTCTGGGCACCGCGTCGTGATGATTGCCGAGATAGATCAAAGACCCCATACCAGCTTCGGAGGGTAAGCCAGACCGTTTTTCCAGCTGTCCGGCGGTGTGTTGAATGTGTTGTTGCAGTGTTTCGATTTCGAGGGTTGTGTTGCTCACGATCTCAATCTCATCTTATGGGTTAATTTGAATGGCCAGCATGGACCTAATTCTGCCGGTGAGTAGGTGGCGATCTTCCCAATCTGGGTGCTATTGTCGCCATGCGGGGTGTTTTTCGACGACCTCCCCGCACGACAATCCACCAACACTAACCTATACAGGAAGATCACCATGACCTTTGAAAATGAAAACAAAACCATCCCGATTGCTGAGCTTGAACCCCTGGTTGAAAAAATAGAGGCTGTTACCGCTGTTCTTAACCAATATTTATTGGCCTGTGCTGAATTTGGGCAACCGCCACGGGAAATCTCCGCACATCTGGGAACCGAGCTAAATAAAGCGCTTGATCTCCAGGATTGGCTTGATGAACTGCGCTGACAAGAAAATAGATGGGGCATGCTTCATCCCATCTCAGGATACTGACATGCAGGTAATTTGGCATCGGGCCCAATCATCTGCCGAAAATCATTCGCCTGTCTTTCCGCCCACACCATGGGGCGGTATGTGTTAAATCCCTTCTCGTCTAACCATGGGATGTAATGATCCTGATTTTCCAGCAGGAAAAGCCCCGCCAACATTTTGCAGCCGTCTTCGCCATACCCGCTGTGATGGGCGGGATGCGCATCAAGGCGTTCCCGATCCGGTCGGGGATAGCTGCTTTTACTCAGGCCGGGTTTTTCCCTGTCGGTCTTCGTGGCATCGGCATTAAAGCCATTTATGCTCTGCATGACCTTCAATAAATTCACTTTTTCATCGGCCCATATCAAACAGGGAGAAGGGTCGATATTGCGGTCTTCCAGCCAGGTAGAAAACCGATCCCGGTGAGCATTCAGATAGAGCGCCGCAATGATGGGCTTCCCGAAATGACCGCCAAGGGGGCCGTACCAAAATTGAAAATTCTTCACAGCGTCTCGGAAGAACCCATCATTGCCTCTGGGGATCGCGGATTGTTTTTTGTCAGCTCGGTCTTGTTTTTCTCGCAAATCACGCTTGCGCGATCTTTCCTTTTGTTCATTGACCCTGTGTAATACAAACCGGGCGCGATCCACACCCAGTGGTCGGATAATATCCAATATCTCTCGTTTGCCCGCGATGTCCGGAGCAACATCATCCGGTACGGCATCTGTGGGTAATTCATTATTGGGTGCTTGTGTTGTCATTTGACTCACTCCTTGCGCGTCGTAATAAGAATGGTGATCTTCCCAGGCTGAGTGCTACGCTTGCTGTGCGGGGTGTTTTTCGAAGAGCCCCCCGCACAACAACTCAATTTTCTGAGCAGACTGAAATCATATGCATTTCCGTATCGGGCATTTCATGTTTGGTCGATGCTTCTGGTTTTGCAGTTTCCATATCGTATTCATCCAAAGTTCAGATTTTGTTGCCAGATTTTTGCCAGGGGCAATTCCGTTTCTGCGCCTAACTGGCAATACCAATTCAACATATCATTCGTGCTGCTGCCTGCTTTTGGCTCGGGGTATTTGCTCAATGCCTCATACAAAATGATGGTCTGTTGATCATCCAGGTTTTGTGGACGACCTTGAGAAGCGGGGGGCATATTCAGCGCTTTACGCCGGTCACGGTATTCTCTGGGATCAATCCCGGTCAGATCTCCGAGCATCGACTGCGACGCGTCGAGTTGGATCATTTTGTTGACTAGGATATCCATTTCACGCTCTTGCTCGACAAAATCCAGCATTAAACCAAAACGATGTGAATCGAATGTGATGTTTGCAATGCTGAACCGGGACAAGCGGCTGAACACGTCCGCATTCATGTTTTTCGCGCGGTCTACTAATACGGTATTTAAACCCAAATCCCGCAGTGTCTGGTGATCATACTCATTGCTGGCGTTGATCACACAACGCAGCAAGCAGGCGTTTAGTTCACAGTTAAGTTGTGACTCCATCATTCATCTCCCTGATGACTTTTTTGACGGACACCCGTCAGTTCAGACCCCTGCTGAATTAGCGCCTGGATGGTCTGTAAATACTCCTGGTCTTCCTCGGGCAGGTCATCTTCATATTCATACAACAACAGCGTGACATCGGTTACTGAGGTGTCATCCACTAGATATTGCGAAAATGTATCTATAAAAATGTTGTGGACATTGGGTATCTGCCGGTAGGTGCGTGACAGGCGAAACAGCGCCCACCAAACAGCGGCCCTGTGATCAGAATTGCCGGGCGGGGCGTCCATGGCCTTTAGTGGATGAACGATAAACCAGTCGCAGCCATTTGACGCCTTGCTTCTGTCGGTCCTGTCGATCATTAACCCGTACCGGACAGCTAATTTCAGGGCGGTACTGATAATGGATTCCTGTAGGGTTTCCGGGCTGTCATGGTCATGGGGGCTCGAATCAGCACCCGCTTTTTTGGTTGAGGGTTTTGATGGTGTGCGTGTTGATTCATCTTTCTTGCCGGGACTACTGTTTTTAACAGCAGATTCCGGTGAGGTAGTGGTCGGCATCGTCAGAGTTGGAGAGGAAACAGTCGGTGCAGTCTTTATCCCGGCCATCACAGCCTGTATTTCGGCGCTGATGGTCTGTACAGGTAAGCTCAGTGTGTCTGCTAAAGTACAATCCAGCGCGCGTGAAAAACCATCGATATCAATGGACACGTCATCAAATTCAGTCAGGGTTTTAAAAAACAGATCCAGCAGGTGCTGCGGGTTGTCCCGCCCCATGTCGGTGCTTGCCCAGAAGGTTGAATAGGCTTTTTCCAGACGGCGTAGAGCTTTTATCAACGGTCCACCAGCCCCTGCCCACAGCGCGGTCGGTACCACCGGCAGCAGTTGGTGGGCTGCGTATTCAAAGCGGGAAATATGACTGTGACTGACGGTCCAGCCCTGGGTGGTGATACGTTCGGCCAAGGCACGGATGGTCAGCGGCTTGTCCTTTAGCTCTTTGCTCTGTGCTTCGGCTTTGAGGCGATCCTCTTCTTCGTAGATTTGTCGAAGTGTCTGCACCGCCAGTGCTTTTTCGATGAACAGCGTATCGCCGCGTTCCTCGTTTTCCGCCATGTGTCCGGTCAAGGTGGAACTTTCACTTTTCCAGGGTTTGAAGGTACAGTCGATAACATGGAATGACTGGGCTTTTTCCAAAAGAGTTTGGCGTTCCTCATCGGTTTTGGCTGTCTTGGCCAATTTCTTGTACTTGTCATACAGGATGTTGAGGATTTCCAGACGGGTGTTACCCCCGTCAATGATCAGATAGTATTTGTCGCCCGGATTTCGCCGGGAAATATTGGGGGGATGATCCAGTCCACGGGCCTCGATTGAGGCCAGTATCGAATCAAATTTCGGATTTCGTGACTGACGTGGATTGCGGTCATAGGGTCGCAATTGATCCAGCGTCACCCGGATGCGGGCCTTGCCGATAGGGTCGCCGGGATGCGTGGTTTCAGACGTGTTGACACCCACGTCCAGAAAATCCAGCACTTCCGCTTCGTTAAGTTTGGTCATTTTATGCTTCCGCCTGCTTTGCTGTGGTGGAAGCACTACTGTTGCCGTTACCAGCCCATGTTGGCTCCACGTCAGACAGGTGAGGTAACAGTTCATGCACAACCGCCAGGTAGGAATCATAGGCTGAGGGAGTTGGACTGTTACTACGGCGACGCACCTCGACACGATGGACCGGCAACCGTCGGGCGGAGGCCTGTTTATAGGAGGCCATCATGGGTATGTACGCGCTCAGAATGCGTATTTTTCCATCGGAGGCGCTGTAAAACTTTTTGCGTAATGCTCCGGCAATGGTCTGTGCATCGACGGTTCTGTCCTGTTTGTAAATGAGACCAGTCAACGTCGGGATATTGGGCATCGGTATACCGATGCCATCGGCGGGTTCCAGGCTCTTGAGCATTTCCACCGTACCGCGCATGAATTCCTGTGAATCGAGAAATTCCGGCACAATGGGCGAAATAAGCTCGTTGCACGACATTATGATGCTTTCCTGGAAGATGCCACGGGCACCCTGGGAATCAATGATGATGTAGTCATAATCATCGTTAATTTTTTTGAGGCCAGCGGTGAGATAAAACGAATGGTTGATAGATTCACGCAGCCATTCGAGTAGTTTCTGAGTTGGATCGTCGGAAAGGACAATATCCAGATTATTGATATGCGTTTTTGAAATGCAATCGACCGAATCAGCCGACGTGACTAATTTACGCAGCCCGTGTTTTGCGGGATTGTCAACGATATAATATCGTGACAGCGACTGTTGAAAATCAGCGTCAACCAAAAGGACACGTTGTCCCATGTCGGCAAGGATGCCGCCGAATTGTGCGGAAAACGATGTTTTACCGACGCCGCCCTTGGTCGATACTACGCCATATATTTTAGCCATTATGATTACCTGCAAAGTTGTCCTAACCATGCAGGGTGGTGTGTTGCCCCCCTTCTACCGCACTTCCTCAAGTTCGCATAATGTATATTATGTTAAATTAGATATTATGACCCGACAGCAAGGTCCCTAACATAAGCCCTCCTCAGCCAATCGCCAAATAGGTCTTCAAGCTTTTGTTCCAGATCGCCGGGTCCTGCCACTTTTCTGGATGCAAGGCTGCGTTTCGATACCATTTAGATACACTATTCTTCATAAGGCCAATATTCTTGCCCGCGTATTAGGTAATTGCACATTGCTTTCATTCAGGGCAAGCTCCATTGCTGCAGCATGGCATTGCCGCTGTGTACCTCCGACCAATTTTTCTTTAAGAATTTCCGGTGTAACAGGACGGCCCATAAAATATCGGCGGCCAATAATAAAGTTCTGCCCATGATTACGCCAAATAGCTTCAACTTTCGCGACATCCGGGAACGGCAAATTTTCATCCTGATCCAGCTCGATGTTGTCATCGTCAATATCTTCGACAGGAGGCGCATTATCTGGCACATCAATTTGTAAATTGTGTTTTTCTAAATCGATGCCCGTGATTAATGAAAATGACTCACCAGCGAGTTTTGCTAACAGTGGGTTTTGCATTTTGCTGATCAGCCAGTTAACCGCATGAGGATCACCGAGTACGCCAGTGGCTTTGATTACCGCTTGGATCTGACTCTCATCTTCCGATAATCTGGAGACCCATTCCCGGGCCTGCTCAATCGGCAAGACTCTGAAGGCCAGCTGGATGGCCAACTCCTGACAGGGACCAGCTTTAAAAACAAGAGGCTCTAGGTTTTTAACACTGGCTCGTTGGCCTAATAACACCGCAGACCAGTTTGCCCAGAAACTGATGATCTCATTATCATCATGCATGGCTGCATTGATTGCGGGCATACAATCCTGACGACGTAATTCTCCGACCAGGCGTAAAGCTCGTGCATAAAGCTTTTCGTGTTGCCGGCAGTCATCTCGCCGTAAAATATTGGTCAGCACTTCACCTGGGTCCTGACGTCGGACACTACAGGTCGCCAAGCCTAGGTACTTGTGCTTCATATCCTTGCCATTGAGAAACCGTTCTGTCCAGGGAGTTGTGATCTCGCCGGGTAGCCATCCCATGGCAGAGATTAATCCTGGCAGGGCGAGCTCATTTTCCAATCCGATCTCAACGGCCTTTTGAATTTTACAAATCTCATGGCTACGCATCGCGATCATCATGGCGGTAAATACTTCGCCGGGCTCTTGTAGTTTGAGAGCTTCTTCGCAGGCTTGCCAGCCAATGTCTAGCGATACCATCAACCCATCAAGCTGGGCATCTATTCGTTGTTCCAATTCAAACAGGTCGCTAGCCTCATAGTGAGACTGCTCTATCACTACCGAGCGCAATACCCACAAGAATGAGGCATTATTGACATATTGCTCATACACGTCGCTGGTTAGCATGTTTCATACTCGGGTTATTTAGAATACTGTGGTCTGCCATACCCAACGTTAAACTTAGCCTAAAATATTCTTCTTGTTGTGCCATAAAGGGTCACCCAGGCGACAGACATTTTTCCCTTCAAATTTCACATCAAATGAATACATCATGAACTCGCACTCATCTTTTATTGTTCCGCTGATGATCCCTTTTTTGGTGCCGGGTTCATCACCCGTGCTTTTTGAATATTTCGCCCCTTTCACCATTGGCATTTTACCGTCGGTTGTGACAGTTTTTGGGCCTTTGCTGGTATCCATTGCCTGACCCAGATTTGGGTAAGGAATCGGCACTACGACATTACCAATCTGGGTAAGGCAGACATCAGGAAAAACCATACTTTTTCCTCCGCTGCCTTTATGCGATATGCCCCGCCCGTTTGAATGCGTTGTTTGTCCCATGCTATTACCTGTTATTTAATTAGCGTGCCATGCTTATTTTTACGTCACTTATTTGCAACGTTTTTTTATCACATGGTACAGCTGCTCGCCATGCCATGCCGAGTTTTAACTGATTCGGTTCAATGATCAATGTTTCCAGATTGAATTGGGGGCGTACTGAATGGCCCGCCACCTTTACATCGGCATTTAACTGAATAAAGGGTATTTCAAAATTGATGGTACCACTAGGATGCATGTTGGTAATCTCGACTGCCTCTCCACCTTCGAGAAAACCAGGATAAATCAAATCTGGATGCGCCATGCTAAAAAAGCGTTTATCAAAATCTATGGGCAAGTAAGGCGCTCGCTGGGTTTGCCAAGCTTCATCATAAGTACCGGAAAAATTGGAGCGGGGCAACCAGTGCGGGCAGGTAAATCCAAAACCGGCAGGCACAGGCTGCTGCTTTGTATCAGTAATCAGGTTATTAGGGTCTTCCAGATTAGGTAGTGGCACACCATTCATTTTAGCTGATTTTCGCTTACCGGCAAAACCGCACCCAACTGGATTACGTTCTTCAGTTTCAGCAATCTGTCCATCAACAATATGTACTCCGCCAAAAGCTTTTTCATATACCATGGCCATCGTTGTAAACAGATGCGGAGATGTAATACATCCATCTTGCCAGTGACGATCACCAAAAACTGTGACCGTTTTATGTACTTGCCCTACAGTAAGGTTAACATCGAGTTGTGTAACTTCTTTTCCGTCAGGTGCATTCGCATGACCGAGCATAATAATGTCACTACAGGATTTGCCTGTGTGGTAATCAGAGGCGTATTTAATGCTGGACTTTCCCGGCTCAGCCCAGTATTCATCAGCTTCTGTCGGTGGCAACTGCTCATCTGCCAACGTCCATTGTTTGCCAATATTAAATGTGGCCCTGACTAATATGTAGAGCGTATCAACTGCTTCTTCATTCGGGAATAAAGCCATATTGGCTGCAAAAGGTGTGCTGTTGTGAAGTTGTAACATGATTTATAGATTTTCAATATTGCCACTTCACATCCTTCATGTTCAGAAAGGATGAGGGGTTAGTTTACTTGTACTGAAGCACCTAAAATTCGGTTTACACCGGTAGAACGGTTTAACAAATATTTGCCACGAATCAGGATTTTTCCTGATTTGGTTAACGTAATACTGGAATCACCACATTTAAAGACAATTTCTTCTCTTGCTTCAAAGACCAGTTTATTGCCATCAACCTGGACATTTTCCACCTTGAGTTCACCTTCGATTTCTACATTATTATTCTGATTTTCCGTTTGAGATGAATTAAAGCTCTCCAGCATATCCTGTAACGGGCTGTGAATCAGCCCCATTATAATCGGGGAGCGTATATCCTCATTCGCAAATAACAGGGCGACCTGTCTGCCAATATGTTGCTGGGTCAGACTAAGCGTGCTTATAGCTGGCAGAGCGTGCCCGGAGGTGTTTTCAGAAAAGTTAACAAGCGGTTGTCCTTGCTCATCAAATTCTACCACGGTACCAATAACAACTTCACCGGGCGTAACAGGAGAAAGTGATGATGGCGTTTCATCTGATGCCTGACTGGTGTCCGGGTTATTTTGATTCAAAATAATTCATAATCAGTTGGTAATGACTTTACTACCCTTGATCACTACATTCCCCGACCCCTTGAGATTAATCGTCTTACCGCTCAAAGTAATATCTCCATTGCTCGTCATCACAATTTTTGCAGCCCCCGTTTGAATGACAATTTTGTCATCAGCATTCATAGTGATGGTTTTTGCGCGCAAGGCATAGTCTTTTGTGACATCTTCCAGGTATTTACCACGAACGGATTCCTTGAGATCCTTGTCAACCGTAATCGTCATATTGGCCTGGATAGTTTCTTTGTGGTCTTTACCAACATCAATGGTTTTATTCTTTTTTATAGTTTCCGTCTGGTTGTTGTTGACTGTTTTATTGCGGTCATTTTCTATTGTTGAATTTTCATCATTTTTGATGATTTTGGTGCGATCATTATCAACCGTTAACGTTTCGTCATTCTCAACCATCGTATCCAGGTTTTTCTCGGCATGGATATAAACTTGTTCTGAGCCCTTTTTATCCTCAAAGCGCAGTTCGTTATAGTTCGCGGCTGTACCGCTTTTGGTTGAGTGTGTTTTGATGCCACTTTGTGTTTTTGAGCTATAGGGTGGTTTGTTGACCCCGTTATAAACAGTTCCGGTCACAATCGGCCGGTCAGGGTCACCGTCAAGGAACGTGACAATCACTTCATGGCCAATACGAGGAATAAAGGAAGTTCCCCACCCGTTACCGGCCCAGGCTTGCATCACGCGTAGAAAACAGGAGCTGTTCTCATCGTTCTTTCCTTCACGATCCCAGATAAACTGGGCCTTGATTCGACCAAATTCATCAATATAAATTTCTTCGCCGGCTGGGCCTGTGACTATTGCAGATTGCGGCCCTTTCATTACAGGGCGTCGATGGTTTCGGGTTGGGCGAAAATGTATTTCGGATGAAATGCAGTCAAAGTGATTATTGTAACCTGTCTCACCTCTTTCGCCTGTGAAATAACTGGAATCAGAGGCATGGTGCTCAACTCGCAGCAAGGTATAACTGCCCTGCTCGTTTTTCGAATCGTGTTTGTCCAGCGTAAAAAAGCCACCCGCATAAAATGTGCTGCAATTGCTGGATCCGGTAATGATATCCATCGGGGCTTCTTCTGCCTCCATACGGACTTTGACTAGATCAGCACCTGAGCCGACATCATATAAATCAGGGTATTCGTAATGTTTAAATTTACTACTATTGGCAAATTTGCTTTTCGATTTTGTTTCTACTTCCTGGCTTTTTTTCGGCTCTTTAAAATTAAAGTCATTTAAAATCCAGCCACCTTTTCTGAATTCATAGTGATGTTTCCAGCTCTGTATTTCAGAATCCGGCGACGAGCCTTTTGCGTAAGTTAAATTCGTTTCAGTACATTCATCATAAGCATTCGCCTTGTCAACGATGATCAGCGTGTGCTTGTCTTCCGTATGAGTGAAATAATAGGCATACCCTTCTTCTTCCAGTAGCCGGGAAACAAAGTCCAGATCGCTTTCACCATATTGAACGCAATACTCCCTTGGCACACCACCATTTGCCCTGAAATCAAAATCACTAAACCCCAGATCAGCAAATACCTGGCTGATGATATCTTTTGAGTTTTTGTTTTGAAAAATACGGCGATTTTCGGTGTGGGAGAGGAACTGAAACCATGGCACCATCACCAGATGATACTTGCGAAAGCTGCTGGAGGTTATTTCACCAAATGCAAATTTGCTGACAAGGCCATTAAAAACTCGACCATGTTCATTTTGTATTTTAACGGTAATCTGTTTACCGATAAGGTCTTCCGGTTTGATTTCAAGATTGAGAGACAGTGCCGTCAAGTGAAATTCAAACGGGGAGGAAACAAGCTCGGCTCCATCAAACGAGGTCAGCAAAAGCACATCCTTGCCTAAAGGTGTGTCAACAGCGATAAGACGGCTGTCCTGAGTAAAATCACTCATTTACTGAACTCCCTAACCCGAGTATTTGTGGCAGGCACACCCTGATTCCCAGGTGTATGCGGTCATGCATGCAATAAGAAAAGAACACCGGTGCTGCCCTTGAACAGGCAGCACCAATGTTATTTGGCTTTATAACGGTACGGCTTTTGCCAGATCGTAACCTGCACGTTGCGGACTACCCGTTTTATTGGTTGCATCGTGATCTTTATAGTTGATTTCACACTTGGAGAAACTCAGTGTAATCGTTTCTTCAGGCTCGGCATCACCTCCGGCAGAAATGTAATAGCTGCTGACCAAGCAGTTTTCCAGAGAATATTCCATAAACTCTTCAACACCTTCACTGCCAGTACGGGTGAACTTAAGAACCGCACTTTTACCTGCTGAGCCGGAAACAGACTCTTTAAACAGTGCAGCAACAGAATTATCGGCTTCTTTCGTTAAATTTACTTCAGAAACAGTGGGCTTGCCGACTTCACGGTTAGCCATTTTACCCGCTTCCATAGTGATCGGGCGTGAAGTACCAAAACTCACTGAGCTGATTTTGATGCACCCTTCAAAACCTTCAGCCGTTACATTTCCCGGTATTCCATCATAATCAAGATATATTGCCATTTTATTTTCCTCTCTCCGTCCTGTTTAAACAAAAAAAAATACCCGTAAATCGACTTGCAATAATAGGGTAATTGTTAGCGATGAACAACCAGCATTCCGTTGTAAACCATGTGCCTCCAAACGTTTTATATTGAGTCGTTTAACATAGCCTATCACTGCGCCCCCATGACCTCTTCTCGCCAGACTCTGGCATCCAACAAGACTTGCCGGTTTGGGCTAGCCTCGCTGTTTTGAAGGAGTATTTGGGACTGTGCTACCAACAGCACCAACGATAGCGGCCTATTGTAATGAAATTTGCACATATTTATGTGACATATTCACACAAAATCGTATTATTCATAAATTCTCTTTATAAACAATGAGTTACAATTTACCCGGATGCAATATACATACACTCTATGTTAGAAACATAGTAACTACTTCGGCCCTAGCCTTCTAAATCGACACTTAATTTACCCTCAATCAAAAAAGTCAACAGCAAAGCAGGCGGTTACGAAAGGCGGGTTCATTAAAAACTGTACTGCATATCAAACAACAGTCTTGCATCGTCTGCTTTTGGCTGCCCTCCATCAAGATCCGTGAACTGATCGAGGATTTTGTAGCCCAGCTGTAAATTTCCACTGAGCCTATAACCGTGCGAAAATTGTAACCCTACACCCACATCGGCCAATTGCCCGGTGGGATCTTCTTTTCCTACGGCAATTTCGTACTGTTTGCCATAGGCATAGTCGAAAAACACAAAGGGTTTGAGGAACGATTTCAAGTTAATGGAAGCGATTTGAATATCAAATATATCAGGGCTGTTAAACACCCAATCCATTCCAAGATACAGCGCATCATCAGCCGTAAAAAAGCTGGGTGAAAACCCTCGTACCCGTGTTGGGCCCGCTAAAGAAAACCGTGCTATTGCCGACAGATTGGTCCCGGAATACTGGAGACTGGAACGAAAAATCAGCCGTGAAGTACTTTCTGTAAATGGTATCTGTAAGAAAGTTAACAGTGTGTAGTCAGCCGACAGAATATTGTAATTTTCATCCTGTCTCCCTTTCTTTCCAGCTTCAAATTTTCCTCGTGTGTATTTAATGTTCCCTTCGTGCAAACGCTTATTGGCATCGTCCAGGTAATCCAGGCTATATTTTATTGAAACATGCCTTAATTCGTCATTTCTGTTGGAGAAATTGCCAATCTGTACATCGGATTTTATGGTTTCCGCACGAAGCTCATAATCACTATTTTCTGTACGCCCACGTTTTTGTATGTATTTACCATATATACCCAAAACATCAACTTCGCCGTTCAAATCAAAACTTGAGGGTATTGTTTGATCCACAACAAATTGATTTCGTGATGATTCAATGCCTGCCCGGAAGTATGGGCTAAAAAAATTACTCTCAAATGCCAATTGCCAATATGTTGTGTTGTTTGGTGATTTTGCCTGCAATAGACCAACCTTCATGTAATCGGCTATACCCAACAGGTTATTAATTTGAAAATCTGCATAAAATCGGTATAAGCCGGATTCTTCTGTGCCATGATTATCGGCTCTGAGATTGGCATTATAGCGCGCTTCGTTTTTAACATTAATATTCAGCCGGGTATCACCCACCTGATATCCCGGCTCAAAATAACCATCGACGTTAATGCCTGGGAAACTGTTAATAATATACAAATTTTCTTCTACTGCTTTATTGGTAACGGGGTTCGTTAGAAGATAAGCAAAAACTGATTGTAGTAACTCTGCATTGTACATATCGTTGTTTTTTACTGAAACCTCCCCTAGCACGCCAAGCAACAATGTAAGGCTTACCACCCCCTCTCGTACACGCTGTTTGGGGATAAAGGCCTTCGCAAGAATAAAGCCACGCTCTCGGTAAAAGCGGGTGATTTTATTTGCGACAGCTTCAATCTGGCCTAGGGTAACACCACGCTTTCCACGCTGTTCTCTGATCAGCCAAACCAGTTTTTGGACTTCAAGTGGAGAAACGTGCCTTTCTATAGTCTCTTCTTCAATTTCAACGAGAAGATCTGATATTTCGCCTAATTCATCAATGGTATAACCTGAGTCGAGAAGCTTACCTTCCCCCATAATTATAAAACGAATATTTTCGACCAGTTGCGTTAATGTCTCACGGGTAATGCCCAGTTCTGGAAATTCAACCAAACCCTGGATTCTGAATTCCGAAACAGCAAGCCTCGGCCCGGCTGTTGGATCAGGTGAACGATCACGTACTGCGGGCACATCCAGATCCCGAAGCAGCGTTTTTTCTTCCGCATCTCTGAGCTGTTCAATTTCCGGCATTTCCAAAAAATCTGCCATTGCCACTGGCACATAAACGCTCGCAACAATAAACAGTAAAGCATTGATTTTTTTAGTTATTATACTAACCATCATTTTCCATTTCGGTCAAAGTCGTATTATCGATAACGGCATGTTTATTACAGCAGTTATAATTTACATGCCAGAGGAGCTTGGTCAGCACGCCAAAAAGCAGACTGGCAAGGAGTACAAGAGGTTTTTCGAGGGTTCACATAATCGCTATATTCTCTCACTTGGAGGAGAGAGTGTGAATATCTTCTTTCTTCCACACTTTATACCATCAATGACCTGATCTCTGCCATGGCGAGTGACTGGGTTTCCACCCTGCTAACTACTCCTCATTCTGTCCGCCTTCTTCCATTTCATCATTATTGCCATAACGTTGGTCAGCCGGTAACAATATGGCGACGTCATCGTAGTTATAGTTTCTGACTTCAGTAAAAATGGCCTGATCAATTTCACCCAGAGTTTCAATTTCAATGAGTTGCTGACTTGATATCCCGGTAAACCCCTGAATAGCCAGTTGTAGCAAGTCAGCGGTAGTCGTGACGGTGCGCGGCCTGCCCCCAAGGTAATAGATGGTGCCTTGATTAGCCAAAAGTGTGAAGTCGTTATTGACTCTTAATCCAATAGGGCTAGTTTGGGTACCAAACCTGGAAACATTTTCGACGCGCAGGCTTTCAGCGATGATATCGGCGTTACCGGAAAGAGTACCGACTCCCATGGTCGAAAAATTACTGCCTCCGGCACCTAGAATCGTAACGTCACCAGCATAAACGGGATCACTGATGTCGCCACCGTAGTTGGCGTCAATGGCACCACTGTTGCTAGTAATGCTCAAAGTGATATTGCCAGCACTTGTTACGCTGATGTCGCCATAATTGCGAAGGTCATCAATAGTCACGTCACCTGTATTATTGATGTTGATGGCTCCCGATGTCATGGTTGTATTGACCGTAACGACTCCTGGTATTGTGTCAATACCATCGAAAGAGGCGTTAATGACGCTTAATGTGGGTGTGACAGTATTAATGGCATTGCTATTACCAATCCCGGATGCAGCAGCCAGTGTTACGGTATCTGCCGTTAAGCGACTGGACCGGTCAACGATAGCACCTTCGCTGGCATTCAAATTAATTGCAGTGGCAGTAATGTTTCCAAGTCCTATGTCACCGATAGCCGTATCATTCGCAGCCAGCCCGTTATTGGCGGTGACGTTTACCGCCCCACCAAAGGTCGTATCAGTCAGCACGATGCTGTCAAGCACGATGCCGTCGGTTTCAAGCAGGGTGACATCATTGGCAGCAGTGAGGTTAACACGGTCAAAATTGTTGCCGACATTGTCCAAGGTGATGCTGCCTTCTGTTGAGGTTAATGTCGTTACCCCCGCCATGTTGCCATTCTGTACCAGAATCACTCCCGTGTCGGTTATGTCACCGGTTGAGTTAATCGTCAGGTTTTGTGCGGTCACTCCCGCCAGTGTGGTGGCTGTGGCGTTGTTAATATTGATGGTGGCTCCTGACAGGGTGAGTTCACCGTTTAACTGGTTGTTGGCACCGGACACATTAATATTATTACCTGCGCTCAATACCATTGGTGAGGTCGCAATAAGGTTTTCTGTGAAGGTGATGTCATTCGTTGCGGTCATGTTCACGGTATCGGAAAACGTATTGTTGCTGCTAAACAGGATGCTTTCCGTTGCGGTAAAGACAGTGGATCCAGAAAATTGATTCTGGCCCATGAAGCTAATATTTGCTGCGTTTAATGTCATTATGGAGGCTGTCGCAATATTTCCGCCAAAGGTCATATTGTTGGCTGCTGTCATGTTTACCGTGTTGGCAAACGTATTGGCGTTGCCGAGCGTGATGCTGTCTGCGGCATTGAATGTAGTGGCTCCGGAAAACTGATTCTGGCCCGACAGGTCAATGCTGTTTGTGGTATCAAGGATGAATATGCCACCGCTTTGCAGGTCGGCTGTGCTGATAATGGAACCGGCTGCCGCAATATCAATATTGCCCGCAGTGCTGGATATTTCAGTCAGCGTAATGTCGTTTTGTTCGTCGATAAAGAGTGTGCTGTTGTGGTTAATGATGGCAAGCTCGTTCACGTTTGTGTTTAGTCTGTTGTCAGCAGTTCCGGCCTGATTAACAGCGTCCAGTGTCAGGCTGCTGGCTGTGAGGGTGCTTGAGTTACTCTGGGTTATTTCATCGGCGGTTATGTGCAACTCACCAGGCACAGTAACATTGCCATTGAGATTGACATCACTGCCATTGAGCGCCAAAAGGGATATGTTATTTTTGCTGTTCGCGGCGTAATTAACCGTAACCGCTCCTGAGATAGTGCCAAAAACAGTGGAGCCCAGTTCAATAATGTCGGCGTTACCCACACTGTTAATGGTGAGGCGTGTTGTTGCTATGTTGTCGTTAACCGTTTCTGCTTCCCGGTAATTCACGTCAAAGGTGACACCATTTTCATTGTCATAGGCCAGTTGGTCATAGGTGACCATTTCGGCGGTGTAGGCCGGGTTATAGGTTTCGGCGTAAATACCGGATGCGCCGGTGATGGTGATTTCATCGTTTCCGCTACCACCTTCAAAATTAATCTGCCCGGATGACGTGCGAAGAGTGTTATCCGGCAAATCAATGGTCAACGTGTCGTTATCCCCGTTTCCGCTGACAGTACCCGATATCGAGCCATTGATGTTAACCGTAAAATTATCAACACCAGAGCCGCCATTAATCGTCGAAAACCCCGAAAATGCCAGATTTTGACCCGTATTATCGCTGACTTGGCCAGTATTCGTACCACTAATCACCCAGTCTGAAAGCACACCATCCTGTGCGTTGATGATGCCGTTGCCATTTTGTGCAGTTATCCCTTCAAAACCATCGACATCATTACCCGCACCCACTGTAATATTCACAACGGGACTTGTATCAACAATAAAGTCTGTGCCATCACCACCAATCAGGTTTGTTACCGCTCCACCAGAGAGGGTAAAGGTATCATCCCCAGCATTGCCATCCACGGTTGTGATCGCTCCACCACTGATGCTGAAAAAATCATTACCTTCTCCCATATCTATGAGATTAAGGGAACCCGCTGTGACCGTAAATTGATCAACGGCAGTGCCACCGTAGAGGTTATTAAAGTTTGTAAATACGGTTGTTTCACCATCGTAGGTAACTACACCAGAATTATCGCCAGTTATCACCCAGTTATAATCGATAGCGTTTGCGAGGTCAGCAGTATCGTCACCTCGTAACGTATTTATATAGCCACTGTTAGCGGTAATTTCTTCAACTTGAAATACGTTAAGCATGCTTTCATCTACCCTGTTACCCAGTTGAACGGTCATATGTCCCGGCATGGTAATGTCCACTGAGTCATTGCCACCCATGCCATTAATTAAACCATCAATATTTCCACCAGGGTTACTGATCGTAAAGCTATCGTTTGCATTGTTTCCGGTTAGGTTGGAAAAGCCACTAAAAGCCGTTGTCGCAGCAGACTCATCGTCGGTCACGAAACCGCTGTTGTTTCCATTAATATCCCAGGTATTGGGGCCAGCGTCAGCGATCAGGGTATTACCGAGCGTATTACCGGAAGTGCCAGCAGCATTAATGGTCTCAATGTTAGTAACCGTATAGTTTTCATCACCAACCCTACTGTCCCCCAATTGCACCGTTTGATCACCTGTACGAACAATCGTGAGAAGGTCTGCGATACCACTACCCCCGTCGATAACACCCGCCACTGTGCCAGAGATATTGATATTGTCATTGCCATCGTCAGTGTCAACGGCATTCACATTCCCCGTCACAGTGATGGTATCAATGTCAGTGCCGCCCGTGAGATCGGTGGCATTGCCTGCCACGGTGATGCTGTTGGTACCATTGCCAGCATCAATGGCATTCACATTTCCTGTCACAGTGATGGTATCAGTGCCAGTGCCACCCGTGAGATCGGTGGCATTGCCTGCCACAGTGATGTTATTGGTACCATTACCAACGTTGATTGAAGCGGCTGTGCCAGCCGCGTTGATATTAATAATGTCATTACCTGCTCCGGCAATAAGCGTACCGCTAATACTGCCATTCACAATGACGTTGTTGCTACCCGCACCGGCATTGATACTGACAATCGCTGCATTGATATTGAAGGTATCTGCATCCGAGTTACCCGCCAGGTGGGCAATATTGCTGAAGGTGACGGTAGCACCGGTATCCAGATCACGGATCGTACCGCTATTGTCAGCGTTGACAAACCAGTCATTTCGGCTCTCGTCGGCACGCAAGGTGTTGCCGGTCGCAAGGTTTGTCACATCAATCGTTTCAACATTGGTCACGGTGAAATTTTCCGTGCCCAGGTCGGTATTGCCCAGTTGAATAATCTGATCACCTGCGGTCGTCATGGTTAATGTGTCATCGCCACCTGCTCCGCCATTGATCACGCCATCGACAGTGCCAGCCATGTTAATCGTATCGTTACCGGTACCCATGGTCAGTGCGCCACTGATATTGCCTGTGGTGGTAATGGTGATGTCATTTGTGCCATCACCGGCATTGACCGAACGGGCATTTCCACTGATGTTGTATGTATCATTGCCATTGCCACTGGTGATACTGGTGGCAGTCCCGCTGATGTTAATCGTGTTTATACCGTCTCCGGCAATAATTGCGTTCACCACACCTTCAACATTAATTGTATCGTTGTCAGTACCCGTAATGAGAGATCCCGTCATTCTTCCGGCGCTGCCAACAATAACCCCGTTAACACCCTCACCTGCGTTAATGCGGTTTATTTGGGCATCGACAGTGAAGTTATCCACACCCGCATTACCTTCCAGATTAGCAAAATTCGTAAAATTGATTGTGGCTCCTGAATTTATAATTCTGCCACCGTTGTCAACATCAATCTCCCAGGCATTAGTGCCAATATCGGCACGCAAGGTGTTATTGACATTACTGTTCGATACATTAATTGTTTCTACACGGGTAATATTGAAATTTTCTCCCGCATCAAGGTCTGTCGCACTTAACTGCACGATTTGCGCACTGGCACTTGTCATCGTCAGAATATCCTGCGCACCACCGCCATCAATGACACCGCTGACATCAGCATTGACATTAAAAGTATCCACACCACTGTTGCCCATCAGGTTGGCAAAATTAGTGAAGTTAACACTGTTTACACGACCATCATTGGTATCATTAATTGTCCAGGTATTTGCGCCCACATCGGCCTGCAAAGTGTTACCGACAGTATTTCCGGTAGTGCCATCAGCATCAATCAGCTCAACATTGGTGACGGTGTAATCTTCAGTACCCGCATTCGTTCCTAACCGTACAATGCGATCACCTGCTGCGGCAATAAACAACCTGTCGTTATCATCAGTATTTGTACCACCATCAATCAGCCCGCTGACGGTGCCGGAGACGGTGATGCTGTCGTCGTTTTCACCGGTGCTGAGGGTGTTGGCGCTGCCGATGATGTCAAGGGTGTCAATGCCGGTGCCACCGGTGATGGCTCCCGTGACATTGCCGCCACTATTGACGGTGATGCTGTTGGTGCCATTGCCGGTGTCGATGCTGCGAAGGCTCGCATTCACGGTAAAGGTGTCGTTGCCGGTGCTGCCTTCCAGGTTGGCGAAGTTACGGAAGATGGTGCCATTAACGTCGCCGTCGTTGTCGGCATTCACTTGCCAGATAGTGCTGCCCGTGGCTCCGCGCAGGGTGTTGCCGAGGGTATTGTTGCTGGTGCTGTCGGCGTCGATCTGTTCAATATTGCTGACGGTGTAGTCTGCACCGGCACTGCCGGTGGTGCCAAGCTGCACAATGCGGTCGCCGGGGGCGTTGATGATCAGTGTGTCGTTGTCGCCCACGTTGCTGCCGCCGTCAATCAGCCCGCTGACGGTGCCGGAGACGGTGATGCTGTCGTCGTTTTCACCGGTGCTGAGGGTGTTGGCGCTGCCGATGATGTCAAGGGTGTCAATGCCGGTGCCACCGGTGATGGCTCCCGTGACATTGC
>JAKIUF010000001.1 GCA_021647705.1 Gammaproteobacteria bacterium
TTGATGGCAACGTTATTTTGAATGCCAACGATGGCAGTCTGGGTGTAGGCAAAGTTGGTGTTGGTAGTTACAACGATTCTGCGTATTTTGATGATGTGAATGTAACCAGTGCGGTATCCGGTGGCGGTGGTTCGACTGGTGGAGGTTCCACAGGTGGAGGCTCAACGGGAGGAGGTTCAACGGGTGGGGGCTCGACGGGTGGGGGCTCGACGGGTGGGGGCTCCACAGGTGGTGGTTCAACTGATGAAGGTTCCAGTGGCGGCGGTAGTTACAGTCCGCTGGGGTTGTTGATGTTGGCTGCCCTATTGCCTGTATTGCGACGCCGAAACAGAGCAGGCCGTGTCACTCGTACGGTAAATATCACTGCTGCTAATGGTCAATGATTCTGGCAATTTAAGGTGTTAATGTGTCATCGGATAGTTGCTCGGGTTAGTGATGTAGAAGGGTATGCAATGCCATAACTTAAACCGAGTTTCTGTTTGTTGTAGATTGGTGGTAGTAGTACCTTGGCTACGTTAAAATATGAATTAAGGGTTAAGTTCATATTTTAGGTTACCTCTTTATCATTCGTGAACGCGTATTCCCTGTTGTTAATCGCATTATCACCCTGTTAAATTTTCACACTAAAACAAAACTGTGCTGACTGACAGGGAAGAGTGCAGCTAACATGATTCCCTTTGTCTTACAATAGACTGATTACCGAGACAAAAAAGAATCATCCATGGCATCATGCGCTTGCGTGCCGAGTAGTTTTTCCCATTGAATACCATTCTTTCCGGCAAGGCAGGAAAATCAAAGAAACAATTATTATAAGGCACTTTTTGTTTGTGCCGGGGGCATTCTATGAAATTACGTCGAATGATGTTAGTTACACTGTTGAGTGTTTCTTTCGTCTTGTTCCCCATTGTACAGGCCGCCGAGCTGGCACTGCCGTCCGGAGATCTGATTGCTCCAGTCATCGAACATGCACCGATTGAAAAAGACATTTACGCAGGTCAGCAGGTTGATATAAAAGCCACTGTTACGGATAACGTAGGGGTTAAAAACGTCATCCTATTTTATCGTGATGCCAATGTAACCGAATTCAAACGCCTGAAAATGAATCGTGATCTGGATTCATTTGTTTATACTGCCCAACTCACGGCTACCGACTCACCCGGTCTGGAATATTATATACAGGCAACAGATCTAGCCGGAAATACACTGTTATTTGGCTATTCATTCTCACCGTTAACCATTGCAGTAGTACCTGCCGCAATGGGTGACATTGCAACTGAGAATGGCACTACAACTGTTGCCAGTAGCACCAAGGTTGGTGAAGAAAAGTCCGGTATCAGCAAATGGGTGTGGATCGGTCTGGGTGTGGTGGTGGCTGGTGCAGCGTTATCCGGTGGTGGTGGTGGTGGTGGCGGTGGTGGTAATGGTCCAGAACCACCACCCACAGGCACTTTGACCATTTCAGGGCCGACACCTCAATGAGGGTTTATTAATACCCCATCAACGTGCGGCAGAAAAATGTATTCAACGCCACTTTTTAAAATAATAAAAATCATTTGAAAGTTTCATTTTCGTATCACAAGAAATCGAGCCACTGTAAAAAAGTCTTGCTTTGGAGATTTTTATTTCCATAGAAAAATGAATGGGTAGAAAGCATGCAAACTCAAATTAATATCCAGGAAAACAAAACCACTTGCCGTAAATTATATCAGTGTTTGGGATTACTATTTTTCAGTCTCATCCTGACCGCCTGTAGCCAGGGCTCAGACCCACAACAAGGCGTCATTTCTGATGACAAGCTCAGCGCCCCCTTGCCTAAAGCCATTGCTGCGCTTTCAGTGGATGGTTCCACGCTTATTGTGGATGTGGTGGTCAATGGGAATACAGATAAGCCATTGCGGGTTGAAAACCTCGTTGTTGATACAACCGCAGGGACTTTTTCTGGCAATGTACCTGGATTTCCGACAGGTACATCTACTTTGTCATTGGTGTATTCCATCATTGATCCCACTCAGGGAACCGTTGAAGTTATCACGACCTCAGACATTACCGTCACTGTTGTAGCCAATCAGGAAGCACCCGCAGATTTCTCTTTTGCCGAGATTAGTTATACCGATACAGACGGGGATTCCATCAGCAACCTGGATGAACTAAATGCGGACACCAGTGCCAGCATCCCTAATTATACCGTGAGTGGACAAGTCGAAGGGCTGATGGGCAGTGGACTTGTTTTACAAAATAACGGTGGCAATGATTTACCGGTTAGTGCCGACGGTACTTTTAGTTTTGGTAATGCAAGTGCAATGACCAGTGGTAGTAGCTATACCGTCATTGTACTGACTCAACCCAATAGCCCAAACCAAACTTGTGCTGTCAGCAATGGCAGTGGCATCATTAGTGGTGCAGTGATATTTGATATCACCGTAACTTGTTCAACGATTTCTTACACGATTGGTGGCACTGTTTCCGGGTATACAGGCAGTGGCTTGGTTTTACAAAATAACGGTAGTGATGACTTGGCAATCAGTAAAAATGGTACCTTCATCTTTATCTCCGAGATAACCGATGGTGATCAATATGCTGTTAGTGTACAGGCTCTACCCAGCAGTCCAAACCAGGCTTGCACCGTTAGTAATGGCAGTGGTGTTATTAACGGTGTCGTGGTAACTGATATCGACGTTATCTGTTCAACAGCTTCTTACACAGTTGGGGGAACTGTCACTGGCCTGAATGGAAGTGGATTAATTTTACGTATCAATAGCGGTGACACTTTGCCAATCAGTACAAATGGCATGTTTACATTCAGTAACGCACTCGCAGACGGAAGTCCCTATCTTGTTACTGTGTTGGCTCAACCTGACAATCAACCACAACTTTGTACCATATCCACCGGTAACGGTATGATTAGCGGTGCAAATACGGTTAACGTGGATGTCACCTGTACCGATGTTACTAACCCATTCTCCAATCCACGCGGCATTGCCCTAGATATTGTAAACGGTCGTGATCGTGCCCTGGTAGCGGATGAAACTGTGGTGATTGCAGTGGATCTGACCACGGGTGAGCGCACAATTCTGTCAGACAATACCACGCCCAATATCAACAATCCCTTCTCCAGTCTGCGGGGAATTACCGTGGATACGACAGATGGCCGCAATCGAGCTTTAGTAGTAGACCAGGCTTTGGGTTCAGTGATCGCTGTAGATCTGACCAGCGGTGAACGCACGGTGCTGTCAAATAGCACTACACCTGATTCTGATAATCCATTTTCTTTTCCGGTGGATATTATCCTCGATGCGGCGCATAACCGGGCTCTTGTGGTAGCTTTTTCCTTGAATGCGGTGATTGCGGTAGACCTGACTACCGGTAAACGTACGGTACTGTCAAACAACACTACACCCAATGCCAATAACCCATTTTCTGTTCTACGAGGCATAACTCTGGACAGGGACAAAAACCGTGCATTGGTGCTGATGGAGGATCATCTTGATACAGTGATCGCGGTAGATTTGAGTAACGGTACACGCACAATATTGTCGAATAATATTACTCCCGATGTTGATACTCCATTTTTTGGCCCACGGGGCATAACATTAGATACGAGCAATAATCGAAACAGGGCTCTGGTCGTAGACGATAATTTAGATGCAATATTGACAGTAGACCTGAGCAATGGTGTCCGCAAAGTGCTATCGAATAGCACAACGCCTAATGACAATAATCTGTTCTCTGGCCCGCTACGCATTGTGGTGGATATGGCAAATGGGCGTGAGCGGGCACTGGTGGTCGATTTTCAGCTGGCAGCGGTGATTTCGATTGATTTGATGAGTGGCGAACGTACAGTGTTTTCAGACGCCGTTACACCTTAGAAATGAACACGGCAACACTAGACTCTGCAAGTACGTGCATTAATTCAGCACAAATTTCTACGCTGCAAATGGAGCTTTTCGACAGTAACAATAAGAATTACGTTCAACGTTGTCATTTGCCTTGTAAATCAATATCGCGTGCTGCGTATGGTGCTGTGGCTGTCTGAATATTGAGCAGCCGGCTCATTGTGTCAGACGGTATTTATTCGTCGGCGAGAAATTTTACCATGCAATAGTATTTTGCTTACTGATGGATGTTTCTGTAGGGTTTTTTGAGGAGAATTAGTAGGCTATTCGAGGCTTGACCGTTATGATACGCGTGGAATTTGGCACATTACACCGGAATGGACTTGCTCTTGAAAATGCGGATATTCAGTGCGGATTGTTTTGGAGGGGGCGGAACGAGGAACCTCTGGCCGTTATTTGTCATATTAGCGTTGCTTTTTTCATGGCATGGAGCACAGGCCCAGACTTTTTCTGCCGACCCTGCAACCTATCGCTCAATGTTAGGTTTGCTTAAGCCAGGGGATATCCTTTCGTTGCGTTCAGGCACCTACGAAGACGGGTTATCAATAACCCGTCTGCACGGACGGGCTGGAGAGCCTATTATTATCACCGGGCCCGAGGAAGGGTTTCCTGCCATTTTTCTCGGTAGTCAGAATAAATCCAGAAATACCATACAAATCAAAGACTCGAGTTATGTCACTATTCGTAACTTGAAACTGGACGGAATGGGGATAGCTGATATTGATGCCGTCAATGCGCGTGGTATCACCCACCACATTACTATCGAAAACCTCAAGATCCTTCGTCATGGTGGCGGTCAATTAACGGTAGGAATTGCCACGCGCGGCCCTGCTTGGAATTGGGTTATCCGCAGGAACCTGATTGTTGGTGCAGGTACCGGAATGTATCTGGGGAATTCCAATGGTGCTGCCCCGTTTGTGGCGGGATTGATCGAGGGTAATGTGGTGTTACACACGCTGGGTTATAACCTGCAAATCAAACACCAGAAGCCACGCCCTCAAGACGCAGGATTGCCGAAGGGGAAAAATACAACCATCATTCGCCACAACGTCTTCAGCAAGGCTGAAAATGCAGCCATGGATGACCGCTGGGCTCGTCCCAACGTCTTGCTGGGGCATTGGCCTTTGCGGGGAGAGGGGCAGGATGATCAATATCTGGTGTATGGCAATTTCTTCTACCAGAATCCCAGCGAAGCGCTGTTCCAGGGTGAAGGGCATATTGCTTTTTATAATAATCTACTGGTCAATGATGCCGGTTCTGCGCTGAATATACAAAAACATAACGATAAACCCCGGCGAATCGATATTTTTCAAAACACTATTGTGGCGCGCAATACCGGTATCAGGATGTATCACGGTGCCGCAGATTATGTACAGCGGGTAGCTGCAAACGCAGTGTTTGCGTCTACGCCGTTACGACTGACTTCTTCGGCGCAAAAACAGGATAATTTTGCTGGAACCTATCGTTCGGCTTCATCGTTGTTAATGAGTCCGCAGGATGAGCCAGGGGAGCTGGATTTTTTTCCCAAACCTGCAAAGTTGAGAGGCTCACCGATTGACATGTCGCCATTTACGCATTTCGAGGATTGGGGACGAGATTTTGACGGTGCTCCGCGTTCAGGCGTGTATCGTGGTGCCTATGAAGGAGGACGTGGCGGTGCTGCATGGCTCCCCGAGCTTGCACAGAAGCCGCTGCCTCCAAACGCGCCTATTAAACGAGAGCGGATCGAAGATCGCTAAAAAGTGATCGTTGGGCAAAACATTTGACACCCTAATTTTTGACTCTGAATAGGAAATAGAGAGTCACAGGAGAGGCTGTTTCACAATTGTGACTGTGTTCTCGTTTCTGGTCAGCTGTCAGGAGTCCAGGATTCAAAAGTGAACTTGCTCACACAATACATTAGTTAACTTTTCGATACCTGAAGTTGGATGCTACATACACATGGTTTGTTATTTTTGCTTTGCCAGCTAACAAAATTTTGAGGTTATTATCGATGACATTTTTTTCATTGAGCTTGCGCTCACGGACATATCAAGTGAAAGCCAAAAGTATTATGAGGCTTTTTGGTAAAACACTCTGGGCTGCATTGCTGGTAAATATATTTTTAGCGGGCAGCATGACAACGGCTATTGCCCATGAGCAACACCCGAATATCCTGCTAAACGCGCAGGAAATTATCACAATTAAGGCCAAGATCAGTGTCTCTGAGGAGGGTGAGGTTACAGGTGAGGAACCCTGGAGAAGCGCCTATGAAAAAATGATAGAGCAGGGAGAGGCCGCACTTAAGCTTCCAATGATGAGTGTGACATTTGGTGGCAGAAATTCAGGTGATGAAAACTGTGCCAATATACGGATATTTTGTAATGGTCGCTTTTATGATGATGACAGAGACGGTTATGATTCTGACAATGGCTCCTGGCCAATCGGGGCCGGAGTTCGTGACTTGGGTATGGCCTACGCTTTTACGGGGGATGCTAAGTATGCCATCCACCTTATCAAGTTGGTAAAAGTCTGGGCTATCGATCCGACAACCGGCATGTTGCCTCAATTCAGTAATAATCAGTCGCGCATTAGCCTGATGCCAAGTATGAGTGGCTTGATCTATGGTGTGGATCTTGCCTGGAATTACCCCGGCTGGGATCAAGCTGACAAGGATGCATTCAAAGATTGGGTGCTGACCTTTGGTAGGAACGCTGTTTATGCTTTTGGTCAGGCGGAGACAAATGCTTCGGACAATAATTTTGAAAATTGGCGGAATGCCTTTCTCAGCGTTGCTGGTGCATTTACAGGCGACCAAGCTCTTTTGGCTACCGCGTATCGGAATTTCCGCCGGGCGATTACCTGGCAGGTTGATTGTACAGGGCTTATGAATCAGGAATATAGTCGTGTGAAAGGTTGGGCTGGTCGTGGTTATTCGCTGTATGCCATGCATGCTATGACGATAACGGCAGAAGCGGCTCGACATCAGGGCGTTGACCTCTATAACTACACGACTAAAGTGCAATATCAGGATTGGACTCAAGATCAGCAGAAGAGTCAGTGTGGTGTAGCCAGAGGTCTAAAAGTGGCTTTAGATTATCACGCTCCTTTTTTGTCAGGTGCCGCACCATGGCCTAATTCGATCATTTCAGGCAACCCCCTGAATGCTTCGCACGGGATGGGCATTTATGAGTTAGCCTATTCTGTATGGGAGGAAGATCAATATTTGGCGGTGGTTAATAAGTGGGGTAGACCCCTGGGAACAAATAATTGGCCGCTGGGTGTTGTGACTCTGACTCACGCCAATCGCTATCCTCTGACTTTTACTTTTACACCCACCGCGCCGAGCGTTGTAAGGCAGCCTGAACCCGTAACGGTGACAGAAGGTGAGGATGCTAACTTCAGTGTGGTTGCTTCAGGAAGTGGCTCGCTGGTTTATCAATGGTACCGTGGTAATAGTCCTGTTGGTGCCAACAGCAGCAGTTATACGGTGGTTGATGTCAGTGAGTCGGACAATGGTGTTGCCTATAGCTGCCGGATCACTAACAGTGAGGGAAGCGTTAACAGCAGTGAGGTAGTGTTGACAGTGTCGCTGGACTCTACTGCGCCAACACTGACCTCAGCACTGGCGCTTAGCGACACCCGTGTCGATATTCTGTTCAGTGAAGCCGTCAATGCTAACAGTGCTGAAAACAGTGCTAATTATGAAGTTGATCTCGGTGTTGCCGTGACATCTGCCACCTTGAATGGGAATGGCCGCACCGTCAGCTTGGCAGTCAGCCAGCTTACGGAAGATACGACCTACACGGTGCAGGTCAGCAATGTGCAAGATTTAGCACAAACTCCCAACACCATTGCCGCCCAGAGCAGCCGCTCCTTTACCTATCGCACGGCCGACGGGTTCGAAGATGGTACTGCCGATGGTTGGAGTGGCTTAGTTGCCTCCAACTGGAGTGTGGAGGTGGATGAAGGTGACATGGCGTATTACCTCAATACAACAGATTTCGATAGCCCAGGCGGTGGTCGGTTGGGCGAATATTCTTTGCTACCTACGGAGTATGGTGACTTTACCTTTGCGGTACGAGCCAAGTTGGGGGATGACGTAGTTGACAATGCAACGGCCGACTATGCCATGGTATTTGGGTTCCAGGATTCGGATAACTACTATTACATGTTGTTTAACAATGATCAGAATTACACCCAATTATTCAAAGTCATCAACGGTAGTCGTACATTGTTAGAGACGGCGAACAGTGCTGACTGGTTGAATGATAATGCGTACCACAGCATTGAAGTTAAGCGCATTGGAAGCGATATCAGTGTACGTTTTGATGGCAACGTTATTTTGAATGCCAGTGATGGCAGTTTGGGTGCAGGCAAAATTGGTGTTGGTAGTTATAACGATTCTGCATATTTTGATGATGTGAATGTAACCAGTGCAGTGTCCGGTGGCGGCTCTAGTGGCGGTGGCTCAACTGGAGGAGGCTCAACTGGAGGAGGCTCAACTGGAGGAGGCTCAACGGGTGGAGGCTCAACGGGTGGAGGTTCAACCGGAGGTGGCTCAACTGGAGGAGGTTCAGCTGGCGGTGGTTCCACAGGAGGAGGCTCAACTGGAGGAGGCTCAACTGGAGGAGGCTCAACTGGAGGAGGCTCAACTGGAGGAGGTTCTGTGAATGGTGACACTGAAGGCGGTGGAGCCTTTAACCCTCTCTTTGCCGGTCTCATGTTGTTACTGATGGGTGTTCGGGGGTTACGTCGAAAGATACCGCTCGTGGTGTCAACACAGGTTTGATGCAGTTGCTGGTTGGCCTTCCTCTGTTGGTGATTTAATCCTGTTGCTGGGCGACCAAAACGCCCAGCAACTGTTGCCTAGCGCTCAACCACACTTGTTTCACATGTTCGGTAGTCTTAATGCTGTAGCTGATTTTATGTGCGCTAATGATTTTGAATAAAACCCTGAAAATATATTTTTCCTCGACGGTGAGAAAATGGAAACGAACACAGGCATGCACATGAGTCCAGCAATAGGGTCAGGAGAATGGATAATGATGACACGATTAAGAGCACTGGGCTTGAGTTTATTGTTGATGATAGTTTCAGCGCCCGGATTTACGGCGAGCAATTTGACTAAGCTTGCTGAGCTTGCTGCGACAGTCCAGCCGGGTACTTTTGTAGAGCTTGAGATTGATGGAGATATATCAACATGCGAGGCGATGGTGCCCACCTTACCTAAAAGGCATCCCGACGCATGCACGACTGGCCAGTCGTTTAGTAATCCTGAACACTGCCTTGTGCCACAGACTCCGTGGAAAAGTCTTGGGAATATTCTCGAATTTACCGATGAGGCTTTGTGGGATCCAGTAGATCGTGAGGTTTACATCATGGGTACGCGGAGGCCGTATAAGCGATGGGATCAAGGATTTGCTAAATACTCCGAAGAGACGAACAGCTGGACGATTCTGGATCTTCCGCCGTTTGGTGTCGGAGCCCATGGTTATGATAATGGCGCTATCGATGTTGTCGGCAGACGATACTATTGGTCACGGATATCAGCTGCCTACATTGTGTGGTCAATGAACCTGGATACGGGTGAATGGCAACGACTGCCCGATGCCCCCATAGATACGGGTGAATTTAGCGCCATCGATTTTTTCCCAGAACTTAACAAACTGGTTTTTTTTGATGGACATTATGGAGCCAGATCTGGCTCATACGGGTCTGAATATTCGCTATATGACCCGAATACGAACAAATGGGAGGCATCCACTGCTTTGGATGGACCCACTGCCGTGACTCAAGCACCCTTCGGTGCAATTTCTCATTTTAGTGAATACAATCCAAGCCACGGCGTGATGTTTTTCGGTGGTGGGTATCACCATACTAATGGTGGTCAACTTCCAGACCCAACACCGGGCATCGATGAGTCACGACGATTCTACATGCTCGATAAAGACAGAGTAGTGACTCGGTTAGCGGATGCCCCAACCAAACTTGGGCAGCATGGTGAAGGTCCACTGCAAACCATCGACCCCAACAGTGGCAATCTCGTCGTCTTTCAGGGGAAGCTCAACGATGGTTCTTGTCCCAATGGCCCGCTTCCGATCTGGGAGTACGATCTTGAAGAAGGAATATGGAACCAAACGGGGGAGCATAATCTTTCGAATCTGTATTGCGATATGGATTCGGTCGTAGTGCCACTTTACGAATATGGGGTCAACTTCATTGTCTCCGTCAGGAATAACTCAAATTGCCGTGTGCATCTATATCGCCATTCCGCTATGGAGGCAACGCTACCAAGTATCACTACCCAGCCTGCTTCGCAAAGCATTGAAGAAGGTTCAGCAGTAACATTCAGTGTGGCCGCCAGTGGCAGCGGTCCTCTGGAATATCAATGGTTTCGTAATGGTGATGGTAATGATGAGTTAATTGTTGGAGCGAACAGCGCCAACTTTACAATAGAGCCAGTAATGGTAGTTGATGATGGAGCAAGATATCGCAGCAAGGCAACCAACAGCTTGGGTGATGTGTTTAGTAATTACGCGACATTAAGTGTTGTCCGGGATGAAACTGCGCCAACACTGACCTCTGCAATGGCGCTTGGTGACACCCGCGTCGATATTCTGTTCAGTGAAACCGTCAATGCTGACAGTGCTGAAAACAGTGCCCATTATGAAATTGATCTTGGTATTAGCGTGACATCTGCCACCTTGAATGGAGACGGTCGCACCGTCAGTCTGGCAGTTAGCCAGCTCACGGAAGATATGATTTACACGGTGCAGGTCAGCAATGTGCAAGATTCGGCACAAACTCCCAATACTATTACTGCCCAGAGCAGCCGGACTTTTACCTATCGCACGGCAGACGGGTTTGAAGATGGTAACGCCGATGGTTGGAACAGTCTGAATACTGTTAACTGGGAAGTAGCACTAAATGAAGGTGATATGGCGTATTACCTCAATACAACAGATTTCGATAGCCCAGGCGGTGGTCGGTTGGGCGAATATTCCTTGTTGTCTGCGGAGTATGATGACTTTACCTTTACGTTAGAGGCCAAACTGGGTGACGACGTAGCAGACAACGCAGCTGCTGACTATGCTGTGGTATTCGGGTTCCAGGACGCAAACAACTATTATTACATGTTGTTTAATAATGATCAGAATTTAACCCAGTTGTTTAAAGTCATCAACGGTAGTCGTACATTGTTAGAGACGGCGAACAGTGGTGACTGGTTGAATGATAATGCGTACCACAGCATCGAAGTTAAGCGCATAGAAAGCGCTATCAGCGTACGTTTTGATGGCAACGTTATTTTGAATGCCAACGATGGCAGTCTGGGTGCAGGCAAAGTTGGTGTTGGTAGTTACAATGATTCTGCGTATTTTGATGATGTGAACGTAACCAGTGCGGTATCCGGTGGCGGCTCTAGTGGCGGTGGCTCAACAGGAGGAGGCTCAACGGGTGGAGGTTCAACCGGAGGTGGCTCAACGGGTGGAGGTTCAACCGGAGGTGGCTCAACCGGAGGAGGCTCAACCGGAGGAGGCTCAACCGGAGGAGGCTCAACCGGAGGAGGCTCAACCGGAGGAGGCTCAACCGGAGGAGGCTCAACAGGAGGTAGTTCAAGTGGTGGTGGGGCAGCGGGAGATGACGAAGGTGGAGGTGGCGCTCTTAGCCTCTTCTCAGGTCTTGCGTTATTACTGATCAGTGCTGGGAGGCTTCGTCGAAGAGTACGTTTGTGTCATCAACTGTAGTAGTTCAGATGCAGATGTGGTTTAGGTATCAGTGTTTTTCCCGTAGCGTTTAATATGAATTAAGCGCTAAAAACACACTTAACCGATTAAAAGTCATTGCTTTACGTTCGATGGAACAAGTTGTTCTTCGATTATGAATCGCAGTATTTGAGATTTTCTATCTCCTTTGCGCTGGATTTTTATTATTCAGCTTCGGCTAACATACCTATGAAAATAGGATGATTTAGCCAATGCTATTGTTTGTGTTAACGGGCTATAGTTTTAACTGCAAGTTGTTACTATTTATTCGCTATCTCTAATATTGCTTTGGCTTTTTGTTAGGCGCAGCCATCACTTCTATGAGCCTTACCATGGCATTATTATCACCTGAGCGGTTTTCGAAAATCGGCCTACTGCTTTTTTGCCATTTTTTTGGGTGTTTTCAGCGAAAACAGGGACTGTTGGCTTGTAGGCGTTTTCTGAAAAACACGTAGTCCCTCACCTTGGTTGCATCTGTATGTGAGCGTTGATTATTTATCAACCCTTTGTTTTTATGAGGTAAATGTAAATCATGCTATCGTTATCACGTTAAGTGGTATTGAAAGTGCCACTTATAAAGACTTGTGATGAAGTGATGATTTGGTATTATAGATCTCGATTCCGCAGATTGCTCTTCGGGGCAAATACAGGGAAAGTGGCAAGGATCGGAATGGAGTATTGTCGAAGGATCGACGTGGTCAAGGATTGACCAGTACGGAGGTAAACGGGGGCGGTTACTGGGATGTGCCGCCTTCGCTCGTTCCGCTTTGGATATCTTTCCTCAGTCGGAATACTTCTTATATCAATTTTCAGCTAAATCCCGCCAGGTTTCCCGGCGACAAATACCCGACATCTGGCAATATCCGCAAGTAACTTCATCACCCCAGGCTGGCATGGGGGTTCCCGTAGTCATTTGATTGACCAACAGGTCCAGTCGTGTGGCAGTGTTTTGCACCAATGTGTCCAACGTCTCTGTTTCCAACGTTCCCATGGCTTTCACCATTGGAGTAGCCCCTTTTTTGGTGGTCGCATCCAGCGCAAGATATTCAACTTGAGTGATGGTTTCGTTACCAACGTGTTCTGCCAGCAAGGCATAAAAGGGTAATTGCACGGACTCACCACTGAGTACATCCGCATTTTTGGGGATAGTGCCGGTTTTGTAGTCAATAATGCCAACAATGGGCGCGCCGGAGTCACTATCGGTGCCCGCATCGATTCGGTCGAGACGACCGCGAAGCGTTATCTGCCCATGTTCACGGGTAACATTCAGTTCCGTAGATTTCACTCGCCACTGTTGCTGTCGCTCAAGTTGCCACTCAATGTAAGCAGGAATCATTTCCCGCCAGCGTCTAAGCCAGCCACGGTGTAAAAAATTGTCTTCGAGATCACGGGCAAAAACTGCTGCGGCAATTTCGTTGAGGTATTTAATGGCTGCGGGTTTATTCTCACGGGTGATTGTTGCGTTAAATGGCCCGGGCAGGTCGTCTACGTTTTCGTGAAATGCTTGCAGGCTAAGGTGTACCCGTTCGCCATAATCTGCCTTGGCGAGCATTTCACGAATGCTGTCGGGTGCCTCCAGTTGCAGGCAGCGCGCTGCAAAAAACTGATATGGGCAGTTGATGAGCTGCTGGTAACCGCTGGCCGATAAATGTGCGGGAAAAAGCTCGCCGGAAATACGAACGGTGGGATTGGCGGGCACTGGTTGAGGCATAGGCTCGGCAGGGTGTGTGACCTGTATGTCTGCCCGATTGACAAGTTCGGTCAGCGAAGTGTTGATGAGCCGGTCGGAATAGGCAATCTGATGAAAGGATTGCAGCCGCTCCAGCCAGGGAGAGGCAACAATTTCCTCGCCGTCCTGTTCGCTGCGACGGGTGAGCAAGATGGTGTCAGCAGATTCCAGCAGGCAGCGGAAGTCATAAAATTGTTCCGATAATTGTTGTGTGTGGCTGGTCAACCCAAGGGATTGACGCACGCCATCATTAAAAAACGGCGAGCCAGGGTTGCTGCCCGGCAGGTATTCGGCTTCGGCTCCGGCGATAATCAGCGCATCGAATCGTGCCAGGTTGCTTTGCGCCAAGCCCATCAACTGCACTTGCCCGGATTGTGCAGGGGGCTGGAAGTTGAAGCGTTCCAATGTGCGTCCCAGCCAAACGCGAAACTCGTCCCAGCACATCTGCAGCTCGCTGTTATTGCTTGCTGTTTGCATGGCATGCAGTTCTTCGAGGATGCGTTCTCCTGCGGCATCAGCGGCCAGAGATGTATTGAGCCCTAATTGTGTAAAACTGTCATTAAGGGCATGCAAAAATGCTGTCGGTGCATGTTTTTTGTTATCGGCGTCGTTGCCGATTAACGCACGCAGGGGTGTAGCGGCGGATTCGATCACATCCAGCAATACGTGGATGTCATTATAATCGGCGGCCAGATTGGCAGGCAGGCGATTCTGCCGATATTGCAAATGTTCCCGATAGCGGGCCATATTACGGGCGATATTCTCTTTTAGTACCACGCCTTGTTCAAAACGATAAACACAGGATAACAGCGTTTCGCGTTCATGCTCTGGCAATAAAAAAGGTGACTTGAGAAAATCCAGCAATGGCTGGTGGGCAAAATCCTCCTCCACAGTTTCCAGCCAGCGCTCTACAGTGGCTGCGGCACTGGTGGTGGACAGTGCCCAACCTGCGGCATCCTGCAATTCAATACCTGAGCGTTCCAGCAGGGCGCGCACCCGCCGTGCCAGCCGTCGGTTTTCTGTGACGATGCCGATGTTACGTTTGCCTGCGTTCCACCAAAGTCGCACTTGCACATCAATAGCCTGCGCCTCTTTTTCCGCGTTGTTGGCATCGAAGATGGACAGGTTTGCAGATAGGGGACTTTTAGGAATATCCCGGGCCAGATTGTGGGCGCGGGTACGCAATGGAGATTCACTGTTGCTGAACACACTGTCCAGACAGCGTGTGTACTCGCTGTCTGTATGCGAGAAAGCTGTATCTGCTGGTTCGGGCGGTAAATTGATAGCCCGCAATAACTGTTGTGCGACGGCATCCGGGTGATAATCAGCGCCGGTTTGTTCTCCTGAGCTTTGTAACAATAAAAAAGCACGCTTTTGTTGCAGCAGCGGGTTAAGCCACTGTGCCTCAGCGGTGGAAAGCCGGGGCAGGCCAGCGATGTAAAAAACAAGGTTGTCGGGCAGGGTTTCACGACTGCTGGCGAGCTTCAGTGTGTAGTCTGTATGCCGGTCAATAACGCCATTTTGCTGCATTTCCTGCTGCCAAGCCTGCCACAGGGTATGTACCAGCCGGGCCTCGCCAAACAGGCTGTCGTGGGTTTTGTTGTTCAGGCCATAAGCGGTGCCCAGCGTGTCGAGAAACTGCTCCAGTGACTCAGGTAGGTCGAGGTGGGTGGAGCCTAGATCGTCAAACAGAGCCAGCAGGCTATGGGCCAGTGTCCAAGGATTCCCTTCGCCGTAAAGATATTTGTGGCTGACCAGTGCCTCTACCAGCATCAGCTCGCGCTGGTGTTCAGAAAGTACCGGTCGTTTACTGGGTGACTGCTGACTGATCCAGCGTGGCAGTGTATCGATATTCGGCCCTAATAATGCCGAATGATGGTGGTTGGCGGCAGCGTCGAGTAAAAGCTGTCGAAAACGGGTGGCTGCCTGAGGATTAGGCAACAAAACAACAATATCAGTGAGGTTGGGTAACGCGGCATGGTGTTTTTCAACAATATGCTCTGCAAGCCTGCGCAGTGGATCGTCACCATAGGTGATGATATGCAGGTTGGACACTCCTTAACGTTCCAGATGTTCCAGTTTGTTGGGCACATCTTCCCACTTTTTGGCGTCAGCGGGGGCCGGTTTCATTTCGCTGATCACTGGCCACAGTGGGCTCAATTCAGCGTTCAGGGCAATGAACTGCTCCTGGTCTTCCGGCAGATCGTCTTCGGAATAAATCGCGTTAACGGGACATTCGGGTTCGCAGAGGGTGCAGTCAATGCACTCGTCCGGATCAATGACCAAAAAATTGGGTCCTTCATGGAAACAGTCCACCGGACATACTTCCACGCAATCGGTGTATTTACATTTGATACAGTTTTCGGTGACGATGTAAGTCATTGGTTCCTCCCAGCCAATTTTCCGCCGCAAGTCTATCAAGGAAAGGGGCGTTCAGCCATGTAGCATCAAAAAATAATGTGGGGTTTTTTAAGGACGGCAATTTTCCCGGTGAGTCACAAAAAAGAGTACCTCTTAACGTTTTCAGATGAATAACGGGCCGTAAACTACTTTGGGATGGTCAGCCAAAGCCCGTTAACGGCATCAGGAATCATTTTTGCAGAGAGATTTACCGGGTATTGGTGGGCACTGATATTAAAGTTATGTGTGCATTATAATCACTGGTCAGGAAAGGGAGTTTGGATTGCAGCGAAGAGCATGGAGTCAGTCAGTTTTCGAGCAAGCGCTCAGGAGTATCGAAAGTGGCGTTATTGCAAAATAAGGGAATCCAAAATGAACAATATAGTGTGGGCAAAATGACAGCGTTACTTTTCCGGATAGTTTTATTGTTTTCTGTCAGCCCTCTGGTCTATGCAGAGTCGCCCGTTTTGTTGCCTGACACATTGCAAATGACCGGCCCCGCAATAGCATACCAACCGAGAGAGTACGTCCCAACGGACGAGGCTTCGGTTCTTTCTGACGAACAGATAATAGCAGACCTGCAACTACTAGCAGGTGTGGGCTTCAGAAGCCTGGTAACGTATAGCGCAACCGATGAGATGGCAAAAATTCCGGGTATTGCGCGTAAAGAAGGTTTCGATGAAACCATCATAATGGGGATCTGGGATCCATTTTCCAGTGAAGAATGGCGCAATGCCGTGAAAAATGCACCTTTTGTTGATGGTTATTGTATTGGAAACGAAGGGCTGGGTATTCGCTACACTCCGCAAGAGCTGGCAGTGAAGATGGAGGAGTTAAGACGCTTAACCGGAAAGCCAGTGACGACTTCTGAGCCAATAGATAGTTACATCAGTGGTCATCACAAAGAATGGTTATTAAAGCATTCAGACTGGCTGTTCCCCATAGCCCACCCTTATTGGGCAAATTATGAAGACCCGGCAAAGGGCGTTGCCTGGGTAGTCGCGTACCATGACCTTCTGGTGGTCTTGGCCAATAGACAGGTCATGTTGAAAGAAGTGGGGCACCCAACGATTTTTCCTGTCGAGTTTAACGAAAACCGTCAAACCGAGTTTTTTCAGTTGCTTGACTCACACAGAATATCTTTTTTCTTTTTTGAAGCGTTTGATCAGCCATGGAAGGGAAATACCATTGAAGAACGCCGTGTAGAAGCTTACTGGGGGATATTTCGTGCCGACGGGACACCGAAAAAAGTGGTTCCATGGATAACGAAAAAATGGGGTAAATTGTGAATAGTCATCTATTCATAATCGTGTTTTTCCTGGTCAGCATTTTTTCGGCTCAGTCTGCTTTTGGCTCTGGCGGAATGGCTGCGGGTGTTGGCACTTTCACAACCGGAGTGAGTGATAGCGGCACTAAAAGATATCGTGTCGTGCTTGACGAAACCGGCCAACGACTTCACGGCAGTGTAAATGGTGAAATAGTTGAACGGATCACAATTGACGCGCCTGATACCGATATTCGGGAAATATTAATCCGGGAAAGCAAAGACAGTCATGGTGATGTTTCCTTGCTGATTACTGCCGAAGATGAATTTCTGGAAAAATTTAATCAGGCGACATTGTATGTAAAGTCCACTTACTCAACGCTAAAACTTGTTGAGCGTGTTGACGGATACTGGGAGCAACGGCACCCTGTATCAATTCCATTGACACAGAATAACCCCGACCAAAAATTACAAGATCATATTGTAGCCTTTCAATTGACATCTTTAGGTGAAAAAAAGTTAGTAAAGAATGCATCCCCCTTTATCGAAGGCGAAAATAATTATTCAGGTATATCGGCGGGAAATACTTCAGACAGAAATATGACCAGTGCGTTATGGCCCTGGGTAATGTCTGGCGTGTTGCTGACCATGGCATGGTTTATTTCCCATTGGATGCATGCCCTGGGCTGGCGAGGCGGGCGTTGACATGGAATGGCCTGCGATTACCTTGTTAATTACCCAATGCATATTGCTGATTGTTTTTTGCTTCTTTGCCTTTTTTAATTATTTATATGGCTTTGCCAGTTTATGGACACCGAAAATTCAGCGGGTCAAACCATCAAATAAACAGGTGGCCGTCGTGGTGGTTTCTTTTAACGAAAAAAACGTGATAGAAGAAACAATAAAAGCTTGTGATCAGCTGACGTACAAAAACAAGCTGATTGTTCTGGCAGATGACTCATCAGATATTGAAACCATCGAGAAAAACAGGGGAATCGCCAAGGCGCATGGATGTAAACGGGTTGAACAGCATTCCTTTGTACAGGAAATCATAAAGCCGGATGGGACACATTATTGTGAACCCATTGAAATATGGGAGTCACCGGGTTTTGTCTTTTTTCACCGGCCAGTGAATGCCGGGTTCAAAGCTGGCAGCTTGAAAAAAGTACATGGCTATCTCAAAGAGCGGGGCATTGATTTGATGTATCTGCTTGACGCAGATTGGCACCCCCAAAAGGATGCGATTGAACGCACCATGGAAGTGCTGGAGGCTGACAAGAAAGCCGCTTTTGTACAAACGAAAAGAGTGTCATCAAGGGAGGGAATGAATCTCTTTCAAAAATATGTCGCTCTTCATGAAGAGGGGTGTTATTACTCCGACTTCGAAGGGCGTCAGGTGTTGAATCATCCGACACTTTTTTCTGGCTGTTGCACATTGTTAAAGCTGGATGTGATTGAACAAATAGGCGGATTCACACCGGGACACCTTACGGAAGATCTGGATTTGACCGACCGGTTTTGGCTCAATGGTTGGAAAGGCATTTATCTGAGCAGCGTCGTCAACCACGGTGAAGTCCCCTTTACCTATGAGCATTTTCGCCGTCAGCAAGAGCGCTGGGCTGCAGGCTCTGCAAGGGCTTTGCGGGAGTTTTTCTGGCCGATTTTGAAAACGAACCAACTGGGAGGGATCGCGAAACTTTCTGCCATTCGGCAGAATGCCTATTTTACCAGCACACTGTTTACTGGGATTGCATTGATCGTTGGCATCATTACGATTACCTGGCTGGCGGCCAACTGGAACACGTATTCCGCAGAATATTATCTTTATCTTTTCAGCATCATAAAGGGCCCGTTCCTGGTATTGGTCTATGCCTGCATCCTTGCAAATTTTATTGAACCGTTAGTCATGATACTGATAAAAAAACGCAGTTATGAAGAGTTGTTTCATTTACCTATGTCATTCTGGTATGCGTGGGGCAATCTTCATACTTATATCGCCGGGAATATAAAAGGACTGTTTAATCTGAAGCTGGGCTGGTTTTGTACGCCAAAATTCAATCGCGACAATGTGGGTCATTTACCCCGTATACCCACATCCATGCGTCTGTTGAATATCTTCACTTTTGTGGCTTTTTTGGGGCTTTATTTCAGTGAAGGGTGGGTGTTTGGCTGGCGTGATGAGTTTGCCCTCCTTTGGCTGCCTGCATTTTTAATTGCTTCGGTGAAATAGTCTGTCTCTGTCGTTATTGAGGTGTCTCTCATATGTTGATACGAGGCTTTGCCAATATAACGCCTCCTAGGATCAGGATCATGCTTAGTAGAAACCACCAACTGAGTGCTTCGTTGAGCATGCCCCAACCAAGCAGGCTACTGAACACGGGAATCAAGAGATAGATGAACCCGGCATAAGAAGGGCCGATGAGATCTATGGCTTTGTTCCATGCCAGGAACGCGAATACGGAGGCTACGACCCCTACGTACACCAGGGCAAGTATGATATCAGGGCCCCAATCGACAGGCCCGGTTTGATGCCATTCCCATAAGTATGCTGGCAGTAAAAATACGGTGCCAACTCCAAAGGTGACAAATGTGAATGTCAGTAATGTCAGTTCTTCAGGTTTGCGTTTGATCATGATTCCATATCCCGCGAAGAGCAAAGCGGCCAGTAACACGTATAGATCTCCGATGACAAAACCATCTTGTAGCAGCTGATCAGGTGTTTTGTTGGTCACAAGGATGAAAATACCGAATATCGCTACGGTCATTCCCAATATTCGTCGATAACCCAATGCTTCACCGAGTACGAGTCGGGCGAATAAAAGGGTGAATATGGGAGTGAAAGCGGCGATCAAAGCGAGATTCCCAGCTTGGCTCGTCTGACCAGCAGTATAGATGAGTGTATTGAAACAACTGATGCCGATGAAGCTTGTCATGGCAACATAGCCGAGGTGTTTTTTGTATATCCTCCATTGGGCAATAAGTCCCGGCAGTGCGAAGGGGGTCAATACAACGACGGCAATGCTCCACCGCCAAGTCGATAATGTAATGGGGCCGATGTCCGTTGAAAATGCCCGGGCGATGATAAAATTTCCCGACCAGGCCAGGGTGGCGGCTATCGCCAACAGCAGGCCTAACGCTAATGTTGGTCGATTGCTCATGAAAGAGAGTCGCTTAGTTCGGTGGTGGAGGGAGGCAGGGAACGCGATGCCGACCGAGTAGCCGTCTTTTCAACCACAGATTAAGATCCATCCAGGGTTTACGGCTGCTGTGTCGAAATAATTGTCCTTCGCTGGTTTGTGGCGTGACCGCTATAGGAGCATCACCGTTTTCGAATGCTACCAAAAGGGTAAATAAACGCTGCATCCCGTTGTGTAGTGCCCGACAATACAGATGTTCGTCGTTGTCATGAGGATAAATCGGTGGCCGTATGACTTCAATGACTTCACCGCCATCCAGTTGGGGAGTGACAAGATGCAAGGTTGCGCCAATTTTTTCGAAATCACTATGGTAATAGGCAAAAAATACACAATGATTACCACGGTAATCGGGCAAATAACCCCCGTGTATGTTGATCATTAAACCGGATGCCGCAATGATCCGGCTGGGGATATAGCCTGTGCCGCATACAATGGTAATGTGAGGTGCCACATCCTGAATGGTTTCAAGGGTGCGGTCGGAGCCGATCCAGTCTACAGCGACTGTTTCTGGAATGTTCGGGGCATCCATCAGGGATGCGAAATACTCTCGCCGGTAACGGGCTCGACCACTCCATCGTTGGCGCTGGTTTTGCCATTGGCGGTAGAGGCCATCTTTATAACGGCCTTGTTGCCACAGACGGTGGAGTTGTGCCTGACCTGGTTCGACGATCGCACCCACCAGATTGAAGCGGGCATTAAGTTCAGCGAGTAAATACTGTTGCTGAGGGTCATCGGAGCATAGAGCTAAGATGCGAGGCCGTTGTCCGCTTGCTGACGCATCGAACCAATAGCCATTTTCGTCTTCGATTATACGCACAATAACGGCTGCTCCGCTGTATTCGTAAATGCGCTGTAACGGGCCGGGTGATAAAGCGTTTGCATGGGGTGATGTTTCCCTTGAAGGCTTGCCAGAACAGCCATGCCGATGGCTGGAGCTTGAGCAAAACCACCGGTGTTGTGGCCGCCAGTGATGATGAGCAAACCATCTTGTGCTGTCTGCATGCTCTCGAAAATGCCCAAACCCGTCGCTGTCCAGGGGCGGATACAATACCGTCGTTGAGCTTTGAGGCTACCGTCAGCCTGGGCCTGATTGTACGCAGCAGGGAAGAAATGCCGGGCTGTGTCTTCTATGCCCTGATAGATGATGTCCAATTGTTCTGCCGCAATGTTTTCAGGGTCAATCCCGGTAAAGCCATAACCCGACCCCAGGATCAGGATAGGCTGGCCCTGGGAATCCGTCGCCACAGTGACGTTCATATCTTCGGTTATGTGGTTTTTGCGAGCAATTTTGAGTGAATGATGCAATCGTGGCTCCAGGTTAGGCAGAACTGCCCAGGCACCCAATACCCCATGGATGGCACCATCGCTGACACTCCCCCGAAGCAGCGCATTGCCGAAGGCACCAGGAGAGAGTACATAGTGATCGGCGACATGCTCCCCTTTGTTTGAGATCAGGCCGGTTACATCACCTTCGTCATTACGGAGAATTTTTTTGATGGGCTGTTTCCAGCAACAGTGGACACCTTGTTTTTCCAGGTAAGCCAGCAACCGCGTTGTCAGCTGGTGTATGTTAACTGTAAAACCAATGGTTTCCATGGCTCCGGCGATCATGCCGTTAGCGCTGGGGATGGCTAACCCTGGATAGGTTTCACTAAGTTCTTCTTGCGTCAAGGCTTTGACCAACGAATCCAGTTTTGAATGTCGCACTTTAGCGGCCTGATAGTGGGACTTGTCCGCAAACAGGCGCACAATACCGTCGTGCAACACTCCCTCAAACAATTCGGGACACTCGGCTCTCATACTTAACCAAAGCGGCAGGCTTTCGGCATTGAAGCTGAGTATGTCACGCTCATATATTCTCGCCAGCCAGGGAGGAACTGCCTCATAGCGTTGTATCCATTTTGCATCGGTGACGCTTTCATTTTGTGGCTTTCGAGCATCCCAACCTAAGTTGCCGACAACGTTTCGGAATAGGGAATTATGCTTCTTTCCTTTCTGGGGTGGTGATTGGTCGTGGTAGCTGTCAGCTTCAGTCAGGGTGAACATACGTGCATCGTGGCCGCCGTGGCTGCAACCGTAATCAGACCAGAGGCCATTATCGCGGGGATCCTGTAACGCATCTATGATAACGACGTGATAATCAGCGCGCACCAGATAAAATGCAGTGATCAAATTAACGATGCCAGCACCGACCAGGATAACTTGCTTATTCTTTGGTCGGCTTGCCGACATTGCGGGTATGGCGAGCTTGCGGGTGCTGATTCGCTCGGCCAATTGCAAAGCCCAGAGATCTGGATGAATATCCAGGTTTTCCTCTGGTTGATAAATCCGTATGCCACCTATTGTTTTGAGCGTCGTTATTGAGAGTTGCCCCACCAGAATGATGGCCGGGGGTGACGGCATGGCTGCATACCAGTCACAGAGGATGGCTTCGCTCGGTAGCGTACGGGTAATGAGAATATCTGGGCGATGTTTAGCCAATGTTGGCTGAAGAAAGCGTTTCCCCTTGATTTCCAGGTCAGGCCGATAGGTGATGTTATCCGCCAGAATTGTTGTTAACACTTTATCGTCTAGTGGGTAGGTAATCAGTAGTTTCATTGCTTGTAGACCATCCTTTGTCTTATTGTTATTGCTCCAGCCACACTCATAACCAGATAACCTGGCTATATTTTAGGGGTGTGGGCACTCCGGCCTTTAATTCCAAAACAGCGTTAGAGTAATCCTTCTAGCCCGGTTTACCTTAGTTGTTATTTATTGTTATTTACTCTCGTTGCGACTCCATGGAAAAAATCTGGCGGTATTATAGATGGTTGAATAATGAAAGATATATAATCTTGGAGAAATAATTGGATTGTAGAAGCCTATGCCTATAGCAGTGCTTATGAGTTTTCAGGTGTATCGAACCAGAATGGTATCGTGCGATAGATGCGAATTCAGTCTACAAGGCAGGGGCTGTCCAATACTGCGGCACGCGCGACGATACCACCTTCTTTTTCTGTTTCCGGCTTAGTGCGTAGCAGATGCCCTAATGCACGGTTTTCGAGTAATGTATCACCTTGGTTGAGACACATGGAAAAGATACCCAGCTCGCTTACCGTTGGAGTTTCTGCCGAGCATTGCCCGTCTCGTATCAGAAAATTACTGGACCGGGGTGGACGGATATATTCCATGAGTATCCAGCCAGGGAATTTGGATTTATCCATCGCCGCAAGCGCCCGCCGCATATCCTGACCATACAGGTTGTTGCCGCCGCCTTCGCGCTGGGGTTTAAGCACGTAATTTTCGGGGTTCATGAGGGCGCGATCCACTGCTTTCCGGTCATCCAGTCTGTATAGCCCGGCGAAACAGGAGCGCAGGCGTTGACATTGTTCCTTATCATCAAGAAACTGCTCCAGCATATTGGGCTCCGTCAAGCATTGCTGCATTTTTTTAGTACCGCAAAGCTGCATTGCCAGCGTCGGGCATTTGATGGCAATCGAGCGTTCCAGCAACACACGCCCTCGCCACGCGCGCTCATCATCGTAGTCGCTTGGTGTGTAACCCGCTCGAAAATAGACCAGTGCCACTTCCTGGTTTTCGATGCGCAAGCGATGACTGTCAGCGCTAAGGCGGGCGTGCTCACTAAGCTGGGCCAGGGTACGACGCACAACGGCTATGCCGTGACGGGTCCACAGCATATGTTCCATATGCCGTTGGTCGAAAATATTGCGCTCGTCTGCTTGAATGACGAACAGGATAACGGCATCAGCCTCTCCATAATGTCGCCAGGCACTGGCCAGCGCGTCCACCATTCCGCTTTGGGCCGGGTTACTGGGCAGTACCTGTGAATCGATATTTCCGTGGCGTGTGGCCAAGTAGTGATGCAGCTCGCTGAGGCGACTGCTTAGGGCACCAAAAGCGGATGATATGGTGTTGATCTCTACTTGGCGTAACGCATTGCTCCAGTCACCCGAGGTAGCAGCACTGGCCTGCAACAAATAATCTGACCGAAAGAGTCCCAATCCGGGAGGTAAAGCCCCATCGGCTGAACGTGTTTCAAGATAACTGTTGAATAATCTAGCTGTAAAAGGGTCTGCCGAAGCAATGTCGTGAGTGATTCGAGCAAGGAAATCGTGATCCATCGCCACCCGGATTATCAATTGGTTAAAATCAATGGCAACGGCGACGGCTTTATTATAAGCCGCGCGTGGATAGACTGAGGGAAATGCGGTAAAGGGAGCATGGGTAAACGAGGCATGGGTAAACGAGGCATGGGTGTCCGCCATAAGCACGCCTGATGCGAGGGCGAGATCCACGGCTTCCTGGATACGTTCTGGCGAAGGCTGGCGGTAAGACATAAATATAGTTACCGTTTATCCCGTTAACAATAATTAGTTGAGCAGGAGTTTGATCGGGCGTCATTCATTGTTCAAATCACGCAAACGATAAAGAGCGTCCAGCGCTTCGCGTGGCGTCAGCTCGTCGGGGTTGATTTCTTTGAGTGCATCCAGTGCGGGATGATCTTCCGCCGGGGGAGCGAACAGTGAAAATTGTTCAACAGCTTCTCCAGCAGGTGTATTGGCGCTCTGGCTTTCCAGTTGCAGCAGACGTTGCTGCGCACGTTTGATCACGGTTTTAGGCACGCCTGCCAGTGCGGCCACTTGCAGGCCATAACTTTGATTAGCTGGCCCTTCTTTTACTGCATGCATAAACACGATGCCATCGCCGTGTTCTACCGCATCAAGATGTACATTGGCCACTGGCGACAGGGTTTCCGGCAGGGTAGTGAGCTCAAAGTAATGCGTGGCAAACAGGGTAAAAGCCTGCACGGTGGTGGCCAGCTCTTCAGCACAGGCCCAGGCCAGTGACAGGCCATCGAAAGTGGAGGTGCCGCGACCCACTTCGTCCATTAATACCAGACTGCGATCCGTGGCGTTGTGCAGGATGTTGGCAGTTTCAGTCATTTCCACCATGAAGGTGGAGCGGCCCCCGGCGAGATCATCAGAAGCACCGATGCGGGTAAATATGCGATCAAACGGGCCGATCACCGCGCGACTGGCAGGCACAAAGCTGCCGACGTGGGCGAGCAGGGTGATTAATGCAGTCTGGCGCATGTAGGTGGATTTACCGCCCATGTTGGGGCCGGTAATTACCAGCATGCGCCGTTGTTCGTCGAAGCGCACGTCGTTGGGAATAAACGGGTCTTCCAGCACCTGTTCCACCACCGGGTGGCGACCGCCCTCGATCAACAGGCCGGGTTTGTCCACTAATTCCGGTTGGCACAGGTTAAGGGTTTCGGCACGTTCGGAGAGATTGCTCAGTGCATCCAGTTCCGCCAGTGCCGTGGCGCTGTCCTGCATCGCAGGTAATACGTCAGCCAGCTGATCAAAGAGTTTTTCGTAGAGTATTTTCTCCCGCGTCAGCGCACGTTCTTTAGAGGACAGTGCCTTGTCTTCAAAGGATTTTAATTCGGGAGTGATGTAACGCTCAGCACCTTTCAGAGTTTGGCGACGGATGTAATCATCCGGGGCATTGGCGGATTGCGCCTTGCTGATTTCGATGTAATAACCATGCACGCGGTTATAGGCAACTTTCAGCGTGGCGATACCGGTGCGTTCACGTTCGCGGGTTTCGAGGTCTAACAGGAATTGTCCGGCGTTGTCTTTTATGGCGCGCAGTTCATCCAGCTCGGCGTCGAAGCCAGGAGCAATCACACCACCGTCGCGGATCAGCATCGGTGGCACGTCAATGATAGCGGCACTGAGTAGAGCATGTTGCTCGGGGTAGTCACCGATGCGGGCGTCGAGCGCTTCCAGCAGAGTGCAGTCTTTTCCGGCGAAGATGCCGGTTAACGTGCTGCGCAACTCCGGTAGACGTTCCAGCGTATCGCGCAGCTGAGAAAAATCCCGTGGCCGGGCATTGCGAATGGCAATACGCGCGAGAATACGCTCCACATCGCCAATGGCGCGCAGGATGCTTTGCAGTTCCTCGTAGCGGTGGCCGTCCAGCAACACGGCAATAGCCTGATGACGTTGACGCAAAGCAGTGTGATTGGCCAATGGGCGATTGATCCAGCGCCGCAGCAGACGACTGCCCATAGGGGTCGAGGTACGGTCCATTACCCAGGCCAGAGTGTGCTCACGGCCACCGCCGAGATTGGTCTCCAGCTCCAGGTTACGACGGCTGGCGGCGTCCAGCACAATGCTGTCTTCGCGGCGCTCCACTTGCAGATCACGCAAATGCGGCAGGGCGGTGCGCTGGGTGTCCCTGACGTATTGCAGCAGACAACCGGCGGCACTTACGGCGAGGTAAAGCTGCTCACAGCCAAAGCCAGCCAGATCGTGGGTGCCAAATTGTTGGGTAAGCAGGCGGGTGGCAGTGTCCCGTTCAAAATACCACGGTGGCTGGCGGCGCAGGCCGGGGCGTGCAGTATCAATACCCGCAGGTATGGCCTCTTCATTCAGTAACAGCTCTGAGGGATTCAGTCGCTCCAGCTCACCATGCAGTGCTTCTTCACCTTCTACTTCCAGTACGCTGAAACGACCGCTGGTGACATCCAATGCGGCGATGCCGAAAGACTCGTTGAGCGCCTGTACCGCCACCACCAGATTGTCACGGCGTTCTTCCAGCAGAGCTTCATCGGTGACCGTGCCGGGTGTAACGATGCGGACTACCTTGCGTTCCACCGGCCCTTTGGACGTGGCCGGATCGCCTGTCTGCTCGCAAATGGCAACGGACTCCCCCTTGCGCACCAGTTTGGCAAGATAGCCATCAGCTGAGTGATAGGGAATGCCACACATGGGAATGGGATCACCACCGGACTTGCCGCGAGCGGTGAGGGTGATATCCAGCAGTTTCGCGGCCTTGCGGGCATCCTCGAAAAACAGCTCGTAAAAATCGCCCATGCGGTAAAACAGCAGAGTATCCGGGAATTCGGCCTTGATGCGCAGAAACTGGGTGATCATCGGCGTGTGCTGACCGGTGGGTTTTGGGCTTTTTGACGAGCCGGTTTTTGGAATTTGGGGGGCAGTAGTAGACATCAGTGAAGTTTATCGAAATTGAGGGGCGGGTACTACCGGTGGTCGGGATTTCCGGGGAGTAATGTTGTGAGTGTCAAGATGAAAAAAGGCAATGTTGACCAGGAGTAGGGTGTCTGTTGGTTAGAGGCAGACCTGTTGATGAATGCTTGTATTGGTGAAACGTATTGAAGCGTTGGAACGGGTAGTGGTCAGGTTAAATTAATGAAAAAACAACGCAGTAGGAAGCGTTGTCGGACTGACTGTGTCACTTGCTGATACCGGGGGAAAATTAATCGTAACCACTGTAAAGTTAGTGGTAGGTTGTCTTTCCAGATAATTAAAACAATCGGCAATGTAGTCAATGTTACTGTATTACAATAAAAATATTGTCAATTTATGGTGCCTTGTCAGCATTCAGAGCTGGAGAGATGCGAGTATGGAGGATAAGACGATCCGGCTGATTGAACAGCTGGCTGCTGAGTTGATGCTCATTTTGGTCAGGAGTGGAGTAAACAGCAGTTACGCCATTGTCTCCCCACTGTGGAGACAATTGAGCTGGAGCCATTTCGAAAAAACTGGAACAGATGATTCGAAATGAATTGGCAACGTTGCAAGAGCAAGGGTCGATGAATGCGCAGCTGATATTAAAAGACACCTATGTGTTCAATTTTCTGGAGTTAAATGACAGTTATTTGGAAAATGCCATTTTGCGCGATCTTCAACAGTTGAATCTATTTTTCTTGAACGAGAGGTGAAAAGAAGAACAGTTTGATCCCGATGATTTTGTTGCGACACTGGAGCGGATACAAACACAGTCCAGTTTTGTGGTCGCTGAGAACGAAAGTGAACTACAAGGTATGTTAATGCACCACTGGATAAGTGGCGTGTATTTCTTCACAAATGGTTAGCCAAAAATGTGGAGGATGATACAAAGAAGATATTGTTTACCGCTTTTACATGGTTATTGGTTTTGAGAATCAGCTTGATGAGCCTGGAAGATGCTGGTCGCTTTCTGCGTCAGCAATATTAAAGATGTGATGACAAACTTCGTTCCTTGATTGTCGAGCAGGGAGTATAAAATGAGTTGGAGCTGTAATAAGTCCGACCAAAATCGGAGAGATGAAATGCTGGAAAAAATTACCACAGCGTTGGCAGAACTCAAGCCACAAGGTGCTTTTTCGGCGAAAAAAGCCACCGATGTTACCGATCTGCATATTGAGATCAAACCTGTCGGACGATTGAAGTTTCCGATCAAACCGGCTGTTGCCAAAAAACTGATCAAGGTAGCAAAGCCAGCGACTTTCGGTTGGCGGGAGGAGACCCGTCTGGATAGGGAAGTGCGTGATGTCTGGAAGATCCCCAAAAGTCGGGTAAAAATCGATAAGCGACGGTGGAACCAAACACTCAATCCCACGGTGGAGCGTCTTAAGGATGAGTTAGGGCTACCGCAGCAGAGTCGGCTTAAGGCTGAGTTGCACGATATGTTGATTTACGCACCCGGGCAGTTTTTCTTGCCTCATCAGGATTCAGAAAAGAGCGATGGTATGGTTGCGACGCTGGTGGTGGTTTTGCCGTCATCTCATAGCGGCGGGACATTGATCGTCGATCACCAGGGTGAGAAAAAACGCTATCAGAGCAGTCGGGCAGTAGACAAGCTGACGTTTTTCGCTTTTTATGCCGACTGTCACCATGAAGTCAAACCGGTGAAAGAGGGTTATCGTATCGCGCTTGTTTATAATCTCCTGCTCAATGGGGAAGATGAGACGCTGGCGATTTTGCCTACGCCCACCGCCCAGCAGGTTGTGACCGGGGCGTTAGAGAACTACTTCGCTTCTTCTTTCGACAAAGAAGCGACAGGCCATCCACGTACCAGCAAACTCATCTATTTTCTTGATCATGAATATACACCCAAAGGGCTTTCCTGGAAGCGGCTCAAAAATGGTGATCGACTGCGGGCCGCAGCGCTTTCCGAGGCGGCTGGTGCTTTGGATTTGGAGATATATCTGGCACTGGCGGATATCGAGGAAATGTGGGATTGCGAGAGCCAGGATTGGGATTATCGCTCAGGGCGACGGCATTGGGGCTATGACGATGATGAGGACGATAACGAGGAGGATGTCGAATTGCTCTATCTGGTTGATGGCTCCACGACCATCAAACACTGGCGCGATGCGACGGGAGCGACAGTCAGGTTGCCAGAGTGGCAGGTAGGTGATGAAGAGTGTTGCTGGACCAAAGCCAATGATGCGTTGACTCCTTTTCAGTCGGAGTATGAGGGCTGGATGGGTAACTACGGCAACACGATGGAGCGCTGGTACCACCGTGCTGCGATTATCCTCTGGCGTCGTGACGAGCGCTACGGCGCGCTGCTTGATATTGCTCCGGAACTGATGGTTCGGGAATTACTCCCGTTGGCACAAAAGAAGGCGACGCGGCCTCAGGCGCAGGTCGCTGTTGAGCAGTTGCTGCCCAACTGGTCCGGATTCCAACGGTATGAGATAAAATCATCTTCCTTCTCTGCCGTTTTCAGACTTGCGCTAAAACTTGAACGTTCCGACCTTGCCCGCCCACTTCTGTTGCCGCTGGGCATCAATGCACTTTCCCCTCAAACTGCTCAGGCGATGATCCGCCTGCAAACCGCCTATGGTGCAGCGTGGTTAGTCGAGATTATTCAACACTGGTTTACCGCCCCTTCTTATTTGCAAAATGGCGGAATGATTGACAAGTTAACCCCGTTGATCAAACGCTGGGTGGAACAGAGCGTTGATGCACATCATACGGTGACGCACTGGTTACAGGCCCATCAACTGAATGCATTAGCGCAGCAGCATAACGAACAAGCCGGGACTGAGAGTGTTGCGGCCCGGCAGAGGGGTGCCTCCGACCGGGTAAAGCAGGTGATTGACCTGCTCAATGCCGCTCTGTCGAGTCGTGATGATGTGATCTGCAACAGCATCATTGATTATCTGATTGACAACGAAAACAACTATTTTCTGTTGGACCTGGTGGCAATTGCTCGTCATATCAAACGGCAGCGTCCAAAACTCGACACGACGGAACAACAGCGTACCCGGTTTCTGGCATTTGTCCTCAGCCAATTGACCATTGCGCTCGACAGCCCACCACGCCAGGCCGGTGACTGGTCGATCATCGTAACTGATCGCTGTGGTTGCGCTGACTGCAAAGAGCTAAACGCATTCCTGCGAGCCAGCGATCTCGATCATAAAATCTGGCCACTGGCCAAAGGGCGGCGACAACACATTCACGGGATCGTCGATGGAATGGCTATCCCGGTGAGTCACCAAACAGAGCGCAATGGATCACCCCACAAGCTGCATCTTAAAAAAGGTGAACAACTTTTTCGGGACGCGCAGATGCAACGGGAGCAGTTAGAAGAAGCGCTGCGTGTATTACAGGCGTCGTTTTAGTCAAATATTTTCCAGAGGCCGTCGTGCTTTAGTTTTGGTATAAAAATGGGGGCGGGCAGGGTGACGGTTGATTTTAGTCTCATACCATTTGGTTTTAACCCTGTCGATGAAACATTCGTTGACGTCAGGGATGTTCCCCGTGGGGCTAAATGTGGTTGTGTCTGCCCATCCTGTAAAACCCCGTTAATTGCCAGGCAAGGTGAGGAAAAGGAATGGCACTTTGCGCATGCCAGCCGAACGGTTTACCAGAGAACCCAAAAAGAGTGTGAATATTCTTTTTACCTTTCGGTGAGGATGATGGCGAGGCAGATGATTGGCAACAAGCTGAATATCAGGCTGCCGGAGTATACAGACGTTGTTTCAAAAGTTGCACCGTTGTCAGGAGACACATTGCGTGAACCATTTCGGATCACCGCATCGAAAGAAATTTGTCTTTCTGACGTGGAGGTTGAGGCGATTTTTGAAGGAGTGCCAGTTGATATTGTGGGTTATATTAACGACTTCAGGTTTGTTGTCTATTTTACTCATCCCGGAAGGTGTGTTCCCCAGGAGCTGAAATCACCGGGCGATCATCATAGCGGTGTTATTGCTGTCGCTCTGGATGAACTTCGCGGGACAATTTTTCGCAAGGCAAAAGAAAAAAACCAGTCATATCTGTCTGTCCTGACAGAACATCTTTCAAATGATTTATCCTCCAAACAGTGGGTTTACCATCCGCGATTTCAGAGTTGTCGGCAGAAAGCTCTGGAGAAGCTGGATGTAAAGGTTGCGTCATCAGAGGCGAAAAACACCCGAACCCGATATTTTGAGAGCCCTGTTTCCCGTCGTTTTGAGGTGGATATAACGCCACCGAACATCACCGGGCCGCTTGTGTCGTTTGAGTGCCTGATTTGTGATTCCCGGTGGCAGGGGTCGGGAGCCAGGGGGTAGTGTTTGTCCAGAATGTAATACGCATTTGTACAGCAGGCCGATAAAAATGCCGGAAGAGGGTGAAGGCACTGTATAGAAGTAACAGTTGCCCCGGACAAGTGGTGTGTGGTCGGGTGAGGTTGATCATTTCGGCGGGTGAGAATTCCGTTCCGGCAAGGCGGGTTAGCTATAAATTAAGCTAAAATTCCTGCTTGTTGTAGGTTGGCGGTGAGCTTGCGAACCTCAACAGCATTGGCAACGTTGGGGTTCGCAAGCTCACCGCCAACCTACGAATTTGTTAACTTAATGCTATTGGGACACGGTCGTACTTTGTTCTTTGTTCTCTAATGTGAATTAAGTGCTAAAAATATCCCGGAAAATAAAATCATTGGCTTGTATTCAGCAGAACAGACCATCCCCTGCTATGAATCACAGTGTCATAAAATCGAACGCAAAGAAGCGGAGACACAAAGAACACAAAGCGATTTTTTGTCCGTTATCCTCTCATCCTTTGCGCTCTCTGCCTCTCCGCGCCTTTGCGTTGGATTTTCATTACCCGGACTCTGCTGTATATGTTGAAAACAAGGCAATTTAGCCCTTAACTCATATTCTATTTCCAGTATGCTGAAACCGCTGAGGATAATATCCGGTATAACAATACAAAAGGTTCGCTTGCTAACTATATGGCTACTGACAGATTGTCGCGACGTTCTTCCTGCAGAGCCTCATCGGTGACTGTGCCGGGGGGCACAATGCGTGCTATTTTACGGTCCACTGGCGCTTTGGATGTGTTCGGGTTACCTAGTCGCTTGCAGATGGCAACGGATTTCCCCTTGCATACCGGGTTGGCAGGATAGCCGTCGGTCGCGTGCCAGGGAATGCCGCAGGGGTTCCTGAATTTGGAGCGAAGTTTATTGAAGTGGGTATCCGGGTTTTTCTGGGGGGAAATTATTGTGAACGTTGAGATGAAAAAAAGGAACGTTGGCAGGAAGCGGAATATTTATTGGTTGGGAATAAGTCTGGTGTTGTTGACCGCTTGCGCGAGTGAGCCGAAGGTGGTGGTTGATGCCATCGAAGTACAGCAGCAATTCAAGGGGCAAACCGTTGCCCAGGCGCTAAAAGAGACAGAAGCCACGATGGCTCGTGCCGAGCAGGATGAGCTGGCTTTTTATTCCCCCGGTTTTTTTGCGGTAGCGCAAAAGGCGCTGGATGAAGCACGATTTTTGATACTGGAGCCCAAAGAAGCCACTCTAAAGACATCCTCGGATACACAAATCTTCAGCAAACTACTGTTGGCGGATAAAAGCCTGGCACAGGCTGTTGCCACTAAGCCGGAAGTACAACAACGTTTGGGCGAGATTTTGAAAGTACGTGATTCTCTCGTTACCAAGGGTATTGATCAATCTGCTGCGGATGAATACAACGATGTGTTGAATGAATTATCGGACTTGTTTCGACGTATTGAGCGAAAGGAACTGGATGGGTTCGAGAGAATCAGCAGCATCACCCTGCATCAGTTTCAGCGGTTGGAATCACAATCCGTTAAAACGGCAAAATTGGATCAGGTTATTACCGTGCTGGAGCAGGCGGAAGCCATGGGGGCTAGGGGTGCCGCACCCAAGAGTTATCAAAAAACCCGGCAGGCATTGGAAAATGCCCAAGCTGTCATTGAACGAGACCCGAATGACCAGAGGGCGATTGAAAATGCGGTAAAGCATTTTGCATTTGAGGCCAATCATCTGGTGCATATTACACAAGCCGTAAAAGAATTGCGGGCGCTGAATGATACGGCGATGGAAAATATTTTGCTTGCTGCTGAATCACGGTTACTGGCCATTGCCGATGCTCTGGGGCAACCTGACCCAAGACAAAAAAACTTACGAAAGCAAACAGAAACGCTGGCCAATGCAGCGGCCAGACTGGTTGCTGACAAAACGGGACAAAGCACAAAATTACGCACCCGACCGGTTAATAAAAATGAACTTGAGGAAGCCTATTTGCACAACGCACAACTGCAAGCACAGTTGCGGGGTATGCAGACAAAAAATGCTCAGCTTAAAAGAGACGAAAAACCATTGAAGCGACGTATTAACGAATTGAAGCGGGTAGTGCTTCAGTTGAATAATGAAAAGACGGTGTTGGAGGAGGAGTTAGCGAAGATGACAGCGCCTCCAGCCGGTGGGGTAGAGATCATACCGATTAAGTAAGAAAAACAGTATGGTCTTAATATTTGGTGCGTAGGTTGGGGTGAATATTTTTTTATGAACCCCAACGTGCCCGGGTAACAAGCTGTCTCCAAAACCCTGTTTAGAGCACTTCAACCTGGCCCAGACTATAAAATCTAACGCAAAGGCGCGAAGGTGCAGAGAACGCAGAGATATGTTTTTTGCCTGTTATTCTTTGCGTCTTCGCCGTGGATTTTAGTCGTCTTGATCGCCATGCTGTGAGTCACGTATGATCTTTCCATCATGAACCGTAACGACTCTTTGCGCATATGAAGCAATAGAAGCATCATGGGTTACAATAATCAACGTTTTCCCCTGCTGATGTAGCTGGCAAAACATATCCATAATATTCTTCCCGGTTTTACTGTCCAGATTTCCTGTGGGCTCATCTGCGATGATGATGTTCGGGTCATTGGCCAAAGCCCGGGCAATAGCAACGCGCTGACGCTCTCCCCCGGAGAGTTTATTGGGTAAATGGGAGGCGCGATCAATTAAGCCGACTTGCGCTAGCAGTTGAAAAGCATTCTCTTTCCTTTTTTGTCGCGGGAGTTTTGCATATGCCATCGGCAATGCCACATTCCGCCATGCATTTAAACGTGGAAGCAGGTTAAAGTTTTGAAAGACAAAACCTATTTCACGTAGCCGAAGATTGGCCAGCTCAGTTTGTGTTAATGCTTTTACATCCTGCGATAAAAATGTCATGTGACCCGTCGTCGGTTTATCCAAAAAACCGATGATGTTCATTAATGTTGACTTTCCTGAGCCAGATTTCCCCATAATCGCAACAAATTCACCTTGTGATATGGAAAGGCTTGCATCTTCCAGCGCATGCAGTTTTGGCGGGTATATTTTGCTTATGTTTTCTAATTTAATCATCGTAAATTAAGCAATAAGCAGAGTTGGAGTATGTGGAAATTTATTCATAGCGCAAGGCCTCTACAGGCGAAAGTTTAGAGGCATAAGCTGCCGGGTAAAGTGAGAAGAAAAGCCCGACGCCAGAAGAAAATACTAACGCAACGATAATGGCTGACCAGGATATTTTTACGGGGATTTCCATCAGTTCAGCGACCACCTGTGCGCAGGCAATACCAAAAACAGTGCCGACTACGCCACCGAGAACACACAGCATGACACCTTCCAGTAAAAATTGATGGAGAATACTTGCATCAGTGGCACCAATCGCTTTTCGTATTCCAATTTCTTTGGTTCTTTCTTTTACAGTGACTAACATAATGTTCATTATGCCGATTCCGCCAACGAATAATGACAAGCTGGCAACACCTGTAATAATCAGTGTTGTTTGCATAATGATCGCTTTTTCGCCCTTTAGCAGATCGGTCATGCCTTTGACCCAGTTTTTGCTTGTTTCACCATAAATCTGCCGAAGCACAGACTTAACTTCTCCAATGCTTTTTTCTACCGCATAGTCTTTATCAATGGTCAAATAAACGGTATCCAGAAACAGATAGGGCCACTCTTTTTTCATCACCGTGTATGGTATGTAGGCTTGTTCCGGCTTCGCATTATTCTGTAATGGCGGTAGATCATTCACAATACCGATGACTTTATATCGTCGGCCATCAATAATGATATTCTGGTTAAGAATGTTCTTCCCATTGGTTGACAGGCGTTTTGCGGCGGATTTGCTCAGCACACAAACCCGTTTTTTATGTTTTTCCTCGAAAACTGAAAAGTAGCGTCCGGAAAGCACTTCAAGATTTCGAACAATTTGATAACTGGGATATGTGCCATTGATAAAAAATTTGATGGACTTGCTTTGGTATTTGAAGCGGCTGTTTATGCGTAAAACAGGGGAGATGGCTTCAATCGCCGGAATTTTCTTTTCCAATGTTGCAATTGCTTTTAAATCGACAAATGTTGGCATCCCTGCAAGTATTTTTCCATCATCAAATTCAGAGTTTTGCAACGTGATGGCGAGAAGATTTGCTCCCATCATTTTGATTTTATTCTGAATGACTTCCCGGTTTCCTTCTCCAATGGCAATGACGATAATGACTGCGGCAATACCGACGACGATACCAATTGTTGTTAAAAAACTGCGCAACGGATTGGCAACAATATTCCATAAGGCAATTATTACTGCTTCCATAAAAACTCTCGCTGCGTTTTCATTTGTGTAAGGCCGTTATCGCATTAATCCGAGGGGATTTCTGGAAAGGCTGCAAAATCTCCCTCGGCGTCATTGAAGTCAGGAAAGTCTTTCGGGTTGATAATGTTAATAGAAAATGATGAGCCATCGTCTTTAACCGATTGTCCACTTATATCACCCTGGTGATTGAAGGCGTCCCCAAATTTTTTAAACATAGCATTTTCACCAGCAGTAAAAATCTCTGGATCATCATGTACCGTAAAATTTTGGTCGGGGGAGGACTCTGCGACAGCAATAATTCTACTACCATTTTTGATGCCAATATTTCCTGTTGTAATCACTCTGTCGTCCACGCTGATCCCATGTACAATTTCGACATATTCGGTATCACTTAAACCGGTTTGCACGTATATTTTTTTAGCAATGCCTTGGTTATCGTTATACACAAATGCATTGCCACTTTCTTCGAGAATAGACTCTATGGGAAGTACCAGCTTATTTTTACTTTCAGCCACGATAATTTCTGCTTCAGCTTCAGTACCTAATTTCAAATTACTGGGTTTACTACCAATGATATTTGCGGTGACTTCGATGATATTGGGGCTGTCCCCACCAAAGACAGCCTGTTTTTTAATGACTTCCATGCCAATATCATTGACCCGGCCAGTGAGTACCTGTCCGTATTCTTCAAGATAAATTTCTACTGTTTGACCGACGCTAACACGCGCAATGTCATAGGTATCAATTTGAAGCTTAACCTGCATTTTCTCAGGGTTAGCGATGCTCATGAGCGCTTCTTTTTCTCCAGAAGAGTTGTTATTGAGTTTTTTTCTGAGTTTAATCACTTTTCCATCAAATTCGGCGCGCTTGACTAGGTCGCGTTCTTTTTCAGCCAGCTCGTCATATATGATTTTGGCTTTTTCATAAGTCAGTCTGGCAACCTTTACATCTACCACTTGTTTGTCACGTAACCTGTGAAGATTGGCTTGTTCTCCGGTGTAACGTAGTTCCGCTTTTTTCAACTGTATGGTTGCTTCTTCATAGCGTTTAAAGGAAATTGCTTTTGCGTTAAATAGCTCCTTGGATACTTCTGATTCTTTTTGTTGTTTTTCATATTCAATTTTTGCCAATGTCATTTCTCGATTAGCAGTAACAATACTTTCTGACTCTTCTCCGCGCTCCAGTTCCTGAAGTTTATATTCTGCGGTGATCATATCCATTGTAGCGCTATTTTTTTCTTTTTTGATTTTATGGTCTTTTAGCGTGACTAGCGGTTGACCTTTTTTTATTTTTTCGCCTTGTTTGACATGAATTGTTTTTATATCATTAATGTCTTCCACCCATATTTCACTGTTTTGAGCAGAAATTATTTTCCCTCGTCCTTTTACCTTTTGCTTGATATCCTTGAAAATAGCTGAAACGGTGACGACCTGAGGAATGTCTTCATCGGGGCTCATGTTTGAGCTAAAGCTCGGAATATAATAAATCAATACGGCTGATATAATTAAAAATACGGCACTGATAATTATTTTTTTCATGATATTTTACAGGGAGTCTGTTCCTAGTACACCGACGGCTTTGGTTAATTCAATCTCTGATAGCTTGTAATCGACCAGCGCACTGAAACGGTCAACTTTTAATTGCAGGAGTTCCAGTTGTGTTCGCTGTAAATCGTTACTGGCAATAACACCGCGGCTAAACCGTAATTCATCAATGCTCAAATTTTCTGCCGCAAGTTTTAGTGTTTTTTCAAGAATTTCATACCGTACTTTGGTGGATTGTAAATTTCTTATTGCTTCATTGACTTCGAAGGAAATCTGGTCTTTTGTTCGTCTTATGCTGACGGAAAGATCAAAAATCCGGGATAATATTTGTGCTGTTCGGCTTTTTGTTGTGCCATTGTCATTAAGAGGAATGGTGACAGTTGCACCAATCCGCCAGGAGTCTTGCTCAATTCCATTTAAAGCTCCATTGAAGCGAGGTTGTTCTCCTCTGCGTCGAAATGAGGCATTCAACGATAGCGATGAGTCGTCAGTGCTTTTCGCATCAGACAAATCAAGGTTGAGGTTTTCTCTTGCGTAAAGAAAATGCTTCAATTCTTTTCTTTCTTTTAGTGCTTTATTGATCATATTGTTTTGGTCAACATCTATGGGGCTATAATTGATATCTTGTACAGGATTTATGTGCTTCACGTTGGACTGCCCGATCAGTATAGCCAGTTGCTCTTGTGAAGATTTATAACTTCGTTTCGCATCAATCAGGTTGCTTTGGTCTCTGGAAAGCTGTACTTCCATTTTTGATGCCTCAATTTCGGCTAAATTTCCCAACTTAAATTGGATTTTTGCAGTTTCTAGCTGCTTCTGGGTTTGTTTGAGGTTTTCCTCGGTAAATCTTACCAGTTGCACGGCTTTGACAAAATTATAATAGCTGCCAATGACTTCAAAAATGATACTTTGTTGATCAAGGTCATACTGGTTTTGTGCGGTGCGCCAAGTATTGAGTGACCTTGACAAGGGAGAGTATCCCGCAACACGCCCATCTTTTGTCAGTGGTTGTAAATAGTCAATACGAATGCCGGGTCCTAGTGTATATTTTTTTTCGTTTTGTCCTGGGGTGGAGGGATCATTCATCGCGACGCCGATATCTACCGTAGTGGTCAATTTTCCGCCCAGTTTGCTGGAAACTAACTTATCCATTTTCCATTGATATTTTGCTTCATTTTGGGTTGTTGTATTGAGCGTTCGATTAGCATCTATTTCATCTAAATTCCTGCTGGCAGAGAAAACCAACTCGGTTTTGGGTGTGTAGTTAGCAAATACAGAGTCAAGCTGTGCCTGGCTGAGTTTTAACCTCTCTTCTGCGGCTTTAATGGCGGTACCATCGGAAAGCGCCATTTCCACGGCTTTTTTTAAGGATAGTGCCAGGCCTGATTTTTGTGGGATAGATGATGTGGGGGGAAGTGCAAATGATGAGGTTTCCAGAGTTTGAGTGGGGAAGGCTAAAACAATTCCATCCCATATTGTAGAAAAGTCTTCTCTGCTGTGTGTGGCTTTTCCTGTTCCAGGATCGAAAAAAGTAACGGTTTTTGCATCGCTTGCCAGGATCACCACATAATGACTATCACTAATATAAGCAAGAACAGGGTTTTTCTCTTGTATCAGGCGTGCCCAGTTCCAGCGCTGCCCTTTTGTTTTTACGCCAAGAGATTCTGCGGATTGTTTTAACCCCAGCAATGTGGTTCCCACGTTCATTTTGGTTCTGGACAGTTTTGCCAGTTTGTCTTCTGTGATTTCTATATCATAGCGTGACAGTATGAAACGTAAGGCTGCTGGGCCACATGTCCATGAGGTTGTTTGTAAAAAAGGCGTGTAGTCCGAGTGCTGCGATATATTTTTATTATTGGTGAATGCCGGGGCCGACGTAAAAGTTATATTTTCAGATGATGGTCTTATATCAATTTGCGTGTCAGCATCGGAAAAACCTGAAGTAATAAATAATACCAAAAATATAACTGGGGACTGAAAAGCATCGCCGAACCTAGCGTATTTCATGATAAATTGAAAATAATTATTAAACATAACTTTTTAGTTTGCGGTAACTTTTTAGTCAAAAAAATAGTAGCTATTGAAAGGTATTTTATGAATTTACGTTCTCTATAAATGAGCCTGTGAAAAGTTAATTTATATAGAATTATATTATAAATTAATGGCGGTTTTCATGTGCCAATATGCAAATAATATACTTCTTTTAAGGTTTTTAATTAATGTCTGAAATGAACTTTCCCTGTTTTTTTGTGGTAGCTAATGGCCCAATACGATAGACAGTGCGTGATTACCATTGTGTGCTATTAAACGGAGTATATGCAGTTGTTTACTCGTTATTAATATTCATTATTATGGCTATTTGTTTGTATTGATCATTGCTTTAAGCATGAGCACTATTATTGCATTTTTATGTATGAAAGTATTATTTATTATCAATTTGAGATAATAAATTTTTTAGGTTTATATTTTTTAAACATTATTTTATTTAGTTTAAGCCGATATTTTTTGATCACTTTATAGGCAAATCCCCGCTGTTTCTGTCGCCAGTTTTTCTGTATTTTTAATGGTTGATTACTGGTGTAACCCACATCTTTGTGCGCCGAAATTGGTCACAATTGGATTTTGTATGCGGGTTATTTTTTATTGGTTGTTTTTTGTACTGAAAATACTCTTATTTGTCGTTAATTCTTAATAGAGTGGTATTGGATGTGTTGAATATACAGAGGAGTCCTGTATATTTAGTTAAAGTTGTATGGTTTGAAAAGTGGGTCGAAGATAGAGGGTTGTTGCTAACGGTCAGGGGTGGAAGCTGACTTTGCCAGGGAGGGGGAATTGTGCCACATAAAAATTCGACAAAACTATCCCACAAAGAGCGTGTTAATACTATTATTGAGTATATTGACGTACACATTGAAAATCCTGCATGCCGACTGGATTTGGACACATTGGCTAGCGTAGCCTGCCTTTCACATTATCATATTTCCCGAATTTTCAAGTCGCATACCGGCGAAGGAATTCACCAGTACGTTAAAAGGTTGCGTTTAGAAAATGCGGCTAAACAGCTTTTATACAGCAAAAAAACAATTCAACACATTGCGGAATTAAGCTCATATAATAATTTCCCAGCATTTACAAAAGCCTTTAAACAACACTTTGGATGTCCGCCCAGCGATTTTCGAGAAAGAAAAAATATAGTTAATTTTCATGATATATATCCTGTTCATACCGAAAGACCGGTAAAAGGTAAAAATATTATTGATATGCAAACAAAAAATTTACCTGATCAAAAAGTGGTCTTTATGCTGAAAATTGGTCCTTATGAGGATGCTGCAAATCGTGCCTGGGCAGGTTTAATGCAATACGCCTATTCTCAACAGCTCATAACCAGAGAAACAATAAATATTGGCATTACGTACGATATGCCTGAATTCACACATGAAGAAAAAATTCGCTATTGTGCTTGCATCACAATCGATCATAATCACAAAACACAGGGGGATATTGGTACAAAGTTAATTTCGGGTGGCCGCTTTGCAACTTTTATACACCAGGGACCGTATGCAGAATTATGTTACACATATGATTACATATATAACGATTGGTATTCCAAAAATAACGTTACTCTCAGTAATCATCCCAGTTTTTCAATTTATCTCACCGACCCAACAAAAGTCGATCCTGAAAATTTACTTACGGAAGTTTATGTGCCGATTGAATAATTTTCTACGTGTTTTTTTTGCATGCTTTTCAATTTAATAGGTTTTATTTATTGAGAGAAAAGATAGAATTTTGTGAGTTAAAATATTCTTTCTAAAGGCTTAATGTTTCCCGTAAAAAATTATTCATTAGATATTGTTACCCAGTGTGGAAAATTATTATTTAACCCCTCATTTGTTAACCGTTTTGGGCCTTCTTTTTTGTTGATGGATAATTTCCATATGTCAGCATAAGGTTCTTCCCGAAGAAAACTTTTTGGAATGTTTTTAAAGTCTGGAATGTCTTCAGGAAGATATTCATGTTTGTGCGCATCTCCAGGGTAGTGCTTATCTTCTGATAAATTATGATTTCGCAAATGGGTTGCATTTATTCGGCTATATGTAAGATATTGGCTATCTGGGGACCAAGTCGGTGAAAAATTTACATCGCCTTCCTCAGTTAATCGCCTAACCAATTCTCCATCCTGATTGGCCAAATAGATGTTGCCTGGACTGGCGTCCATATATGCTAAAAATCTACCGTCCGGGGACCATTTTCCCAATATTCCATTATCAATAAAGAATGCCTGATTTGAACCATCTTCATCCATCGTGAACATTTGCCATTTTTCGTTACGATTGGTCGTGAAAAGTATTTTTTTGCTGTCTTTGATGGTGCCTGGGGCGCTATTAACCACATTTTTTTTCGCAAAAGTCAGTTGTAGAGGTTTTGATCCATTAGTATTCATCACCCATATATCGCTTTCTGTTGCTGTTAACATGTTTGTTATGGGGTCGCTGAATATTTTGCTGCGGGTGAAATATATTTTGTTTCCCGACAGAGACCAGACTGGGTCAGAGTCCATTACCTTTCCGCTGGTTAATTGTTTGAATTTTCCTTTTTTATATAACCATATATGACTATTTAGCCAATCAGTGTTGTGGTTTTTATTGGGTGAATGATCTGGAGAAATTAACAATAATTCACTTTTTCCAGGTGATGCCTGGATGGAGAATATGGATTTCCCTTCAATTATGGGTATGCCGTCATTACCATTTTCTGTCATGGCCTTGATGGTAAAAATCTTCTTTTCTTTAGAGGTAAGGGAACTATTGTAGGACTCAGAGATATAAATAATATTTTTTGTTTTGGGGATGTTTTCATTTATAACTTTAAAAAAATATTCTTTATCGTCATTCGGTTGATCAGCAAAAAGGGTAGGGCTAAGTAAAAATAAAGCTATTACTAAAATCCCGGGTGTATAAGTATGGATTAATTTGTTTGTCATATTTTTACTTGTTTTAATTGTTGTTTTATTCAATAGGGGATTTATAGGCTGCGGGAAGTTAATTCTAAAGTTGTATTTTTGTGGTTTAAATTTCACCCGGCAAGATGGGTGCTTGTATCTCTAGCACGAATTTCTTGCAAGTCTAATTGTTTGGTTTTCAAGGGTGGGATAATTATTTATTTTTTATGATGATATAAATGCCCCGCTCAAAAAATAATAGTGGTAAATATAAAGGAAAAAAATCGTGTTTTTCTTCCTTTTCATGAAAAACATCATGTTTTTTAGGATGGCTTAACAAAGTTTTTCAATATCATACCTTCTGATGGTTTTATAAAAGAAGAGTCAAGAAAAAGAAGTCAATAATCTTAACAAATAAAATATTAATATCCTCTTCCTGACCCTGATGGACTGCCGGGTTTATTTCATGTGTCGCATGATAACTGCACTTTAATTTCTATTTTTATTCAGTTAGCAGAAACAAACCTATCCGTTACCTATGCTTAACATCTAAGGCCAATGCTGTAATTCGGCATGTTGAATTGTCCTTGACGAAACACGTTTCCTCGACACCATACCTGAATAAACTGTCCAGCATTAATGTTATGTCCTCCGATGTTATACCATTGGCCACTAGGCAGTGTGGCTTGATGTGGTGGGTGAGAATTACTGTCAGCTTGGAAAACTTGTGTCCCTGAGGTGGAAATACTCCAATATATTTGGCCTGCACCAACAGCGGAAATCATTTCCTGTGAGTTGAGGTTTTGAACCTGTGGCACTTGGTCATTCATGTTTGAGGCAAAAGTCGTCGATGCGCCAGCTAAAGATAAAGCCATTGTAAATGCAAGAGCAGTAAGTTTATTCATTGTTTGTCTCTCCTTGATTTAACTACTAGCATGCCCAAAAAAGTGGGCGATATATTACAGCGGTTTTTAACCCTCTGTATAACTGATGTAATGTTGATGCTTTCCATGCAAGGCCACATTCGTCAATGTAATTTTATAGAAAACTTCATATCTTCAGTTACGTGGATTATGGTAGAAATTATTTTATAGAATGACAATAAATCTAACTTATCCATTCGTGCTATGTTTTTATAAATGATTAAAAATAATTCAAAATTTACTTTTTTATTTATAATTTGGGGGGGGGTGAAAATGGCTGGTTCATTTTCGTAATCTTTGGTTGAGTGTTTCAGGTGATTATTGATAGTGTGATTTAATGGATGACTTTATAATTTATGTAATGCTGCGTTAATAGTTTTGGAAAAAATGTGGTAAGAGAAATAAATAACTTAAACGTAATGCTTTATATGTTTGTAATATTGTTCGTCGGCTGTAAGGGGGATGAACTGATGGTTTTCTTTATTGCTTAGTTTTTGATGTTCAGGGTAAATGTCTGTAAATGTATAAATAATAAACATGGAGGATGACGGCTATATTTATTCATCAAAGATTTCAGGTTGTCACAGGCATTTTTTTCATTGAAAATTGTATGCTTTGTTTTTATACAACTATTGGCTTGATAGTTCATGTAAAACGGTTGTGCTAATTAAAAAGGTATGTGTTTGACGATTTAAAAAAATAATAATGTGAAATTACCACCGTTGCTTAATTGTGGATTATGATAGGCCGTTTTTGTTAGTGTTTTGTCACTGAAATTGCCGTGTTGTGGAGGCGGGAGTTGCAGAGCTGCAAGGGCGGCCAAGAAAAATCCTTCAAATAATACTCGTCAAAGGCACTGTTGGTTGCGGCTCATCCCGTAATGAGTAAATATCTCAGGGAGTTGCGCGGCTTGGTTTTTGGGTGCAGTGGGCAAATACTTATGTTGACAAATTTCCTGTACTTATTTAATTTCCTGTACCTATTGAAAAGGGCAACGGTAAAGTAAGCTGGTTATCTGCGTTCATGTGCAGGTATACGCAGGAGGAGGGAGGTGTTTTATCTCATCCAGTGGACCTGAAGGTGGATTTTTATAATTTGGCGGTCATCAACACACATGCTGCAATATTGATGGTGCCCAGGAGAGGACTTGAACCTCCACGGGGTTTCCCCCACTAGCACCTGAAGCTAGCGTGTCTACCAATTTCACCACCTGGGCCCGAGTGCAATCATGCCGGACGAGCGTCCCCTGATTGCAACCGGCGGCAACTCTACCTACAGACGGTATTTTTGTCAATTACCCATTGCAGGTCTGACAAGCTCTGCTGGGCAACTTTTATCCACTAAAAGCGCGTATACTCCATTGCACATAACAAGCGGTTCTGTTCAAAGCCGCGCTTAACAGAGATTTTCAAAGAAATATTACATGTCCAAAAAACGTTCAAAACCAGCCCGCGATCCCCATGCCGAGCGCGAGGCACGCAAATACGATAACCCCATTGCCAGCCGTGAGCTGATCCTCGAAACCCTGGCCGCAGCCGGTGAGCCCATGACCTGGGAGCAGGTGGCTGAGGCGCTGGATCTTCTTGAGGAGGATCAAACCATTGCTCTGACCCGCCGCCTGCGGGCCATGGAGCGCGATGGTCAAGTGGTGCGCAATCGGCGTCATGCCTATGGTCCGCTGGACAAAATGGATCTGGTGCGTGGTCGTATCCAGGCTCATCCTGATGGTTTCGGGTTTCTGGTACCCGATGATGGCAGTGATGATTTATTCATGTCGGCACGGGAAATGCGCGCGCTGATGCATCGTGACCGTGTGGTGGCACATGTTTCCGGTATTGATCGCCGTGGTCGCCGTGAAGGTGCGGTGGTGGAGGTGCTGGAGCGCAATACTCATCAGGTAGTGGGTCGTTTCCAGCTAGATAATGGTCTGGCTTTCGTGATTCCTGATAATAAACGTATTGTGCATGATATCGCCGTGTCGCCGGAAAATATGGGGGCTGCCGAGCACGGTCAGATTGTGCTGGTGGAGCTGGTGCAACAGCCCAGCCGTCGCCGCCAGCCCATGGGGCGTGTTATCGAGACCTTGGGTGACCACATGGCACCGGGGATGGAAATTGATATCGCGTTGCGCTCTCATGAGCTGCCGCATGACTGGCCAGAAGAAGTGGATGACGAGATTGCCTCACTTAAAGCCGAGGTACCGGAGTCCGCCAAGCAGGGACGTGAAGATATTCGTGATTTGCCACTGGTGACTATTGACGGTGCAGATGCGCGTGATTTTGATGACGCCGTATTTTGTGAGCCAAAAGGTAAAGACTGGCGTCTGCTGGTGGCTATTGCTGATGTTTCACATTATGTGGCAGTGGATTCCGAGTTGGATAAAGAGGCCATCGAAAGAGGTAACTCTGTGTATTTCCCTGGCCGGGTGATTCCCATGCTGCCGGAGGTGCTGTCCAACGGACTGTGTTCCATTAATCCGAAAGTGGATCGTTTGTGCATGGTTTGCGAGATGATCGTCGGCAGCGGCGGCAAGGTCAAAAGCCATCGTTTCTTTGAAGGTTTGATGCGTTCCCACGCACGACTGACTTATGATCAGGTGGCAGCCATGCTGGATGGGGACAAAGCCTTGTGCGAAGAATATGCTGCCCAGTTGCCGCATTTGCAAAACCTGCACAAGCTGTATCGTGTCTTTGACCGTCGTCGCAAACGTCGTGGTGCCATTGAATTTGAAACCACCGAAACCACCATCGTTTTTGGTGAGGGTAAAAAAATTGACTGCATTGTGCCGCTGGTACGCAATGACGCGCACAAGATGATCGAAGAGTGCATGATCGCCGCCAACGTGGAAGCCGCCAAATTCCTTGCCGCTAACGATATGCCTACGTTGTATCGTATTCACGAGCCCCCCAAAGAAGAAAAGCTCACCGATTTACGGGCATTTTTATCCGAGCTGGGGCTGAACCTGCCCGGTGGCGATACGCCCGAGGCACAAAATTATTCCAAATTACTGGCGGAAGTACGCGAGCGCCCCGACGCACATCTGATTCAAACGGTGATGCTGCGCAGTCTCAAACAGGCGGTGTACAGCCCTGAAAATAAAGGCCATTTTGGTTTGTCGCTGGAAGAATACGCGCATTTCACATCACCTATTCGTCGTTATCCTGATTTGCTGGTGCATCGCGCCATTCGTCATGTGCTGCGTGCAAGTGGGGGGAAAAAGAAATCCGGGATGGCGCGGGTAACGCGCGCGCTGAAAAAGCTGGTGGGCAGTGGCCCGGCCAAAACTTTTCATTACAGCACCGCTGATATGCAAAAACTGGGCGAAAATTGCTCGATGACAGAACGTCGTGCCGATGAAGCCACCCGTGATGTTACTGACTGGCTCAAGTGCGAGTACATGATGGACAAGGTAGGCGAAGATTTTGATGGCATTGTTACCTCGGTGCTGGGTTTTGGCTTGTTTGTAGAACTGGCCGATATTTACGTCGAAGGGCTGGTGCATATTACTTCGCTGCGCAACGACTATTACCATTTTGATGCGGCCAAACATACGCTCACTGGCGAACACAGCCGCAAGTCCTACCAGTTGGGTGGTAGGGTGCGGGTGAAAGTTGTGAGAGTGGACCTGGACGATAAAAAGATCGACTTTGAAATGCTGGATGACGAAGGTGAATCCCTGCCCAGTGAGCGACCAGCCCGTGCCGGAAAAAAGAAGGGTGTTAAACGAAGTCGTAAAAAACCTGCTGAAAAAGCAGAAAAAAAGACTGTAAAAAAGAAGGTCGCCAAGAAAAAAGCAAGTAAGAAAAAAGTAGTAAAAAAGAAAGCGGTCGTTAAAAACCCGGTGGATGATAAACAAGGCACGGTGAAGAAAAAACGTCGTCGCCGCCGCAAGCCTAAACCCAGCAGCGAATGAGCGATTATCTTTACGGCCTGCACGCCGTACAAGCGGTACTGGAACGGGTTCCCGGTGACGTGTCGGAACTATGGGTGGATAGCAAACGTCACGATCAGCGCATTGCCACTATTCTTCAGTTGGCCAAGGAAGCCAGCGTCACCGTGCATGCGGTGGACAAGCGCAAGCTAGAAACGCTAGTGCCGAATGGCCGACACCAGGGCGTGGTGGCACAGGCTGTCGCACCCAGAGTGCATTCCGACGCCGAATTGAGTGCGTTGCTGGGCAGTATTTCTGAACCCCCGTTCCTGTTAATTCTCGATGGAGTTACCGATCCACATAACCTCGGTGCCTGCTTACGCAGTGCCGATGCTGCCGGTGTACAGGCGGTTATTGCTCCCAAAGACCGTGCAGCTTCATTGACGCCCACGGTAATCAAAGTGGCCAGCGGTGCAGCGCAAACTGTGCCCTTTGTACAGGTCACCAACCTTGCCCGTTGTCTGCGGGATCTGAAAGAACGTGGTATCTGGCTGGTGGGGCTGGATGGTTATGCTGAACAGACGGTATATGACACCGACCTCAAAGGCCCACTGGCTATGGTTATGGGGGCAGAAGGGCAGGGCTTGCGGCGACTCTCCAAAGAACACTGTGATTTTCTGGTGAATATTCCCATGGCAGGCACTGTGGAAAGCCTTAATGTTTCTGTAGCCACTGGTGTGTGCCTGTTTGAAGCACTGCGGCAGCGTAGGGTGGGCACTGCCCCATAGGTGATGCTCCTTTTCACCTTTCATTCTTAATTTTGTTATAGGCCTGGCGGGCATATGAATTTAGCCTCCCATCTCGCCTTTTTGCCAAAGCATTAATTTTCTCCAAGCTGGTATTTGCCAACTTTCCGTATTCAGATAAAGCAGCCTGGCCCGAAACATTGTTGTTTGGGTCTTCTAATCATTTATCGAATGGTGCTATCGCGTTTGGTAAAACATCCGCATAAAGCGCCACGCCATAGGCACCATTTTCTCTTATCGTGTGCTGCTCGGTATGACAACATGGCTACAATTTCACAGTGTGGATCAATTGTGTGGGTAACCAATCGCGCCCGTTGCCCGCAGGATCTGAAAACGTGTGGTAACTGGCTGGTGGGGCTGAATTATAACACCAATGCCAAAGGTCTACTGGCTATCGTTATGAGGGCAGAGGGCAGAGGGCAGAGGGCAGAGGGCAGAGGGCAGAGGGCAGAGGGCCATGACTTTCTGGTGAATATTCCTATGGTAGGCACTGTGAAAAGTCTTAATATTTTCGTGCTCACACAGTGTGCGCCTGTTTGAAGTACTGCAGTAGCGTAGGGTGGGCATTGCCCACCAATGACACTGGCCATAAGCGCGTCGAAAGACCAAATGTCGAATTAGTTCATGTTTTGAAATAATGCTATGAAATAGTGCGATCCTTAATGTTACTAAGTTAAGAATGGCTTATTCAGCTGGTTATACAGACACTCCTATAAAAAACCATCCATATTATATACCCGTAGCGTTTGGGATTTAGGTTTAAGTGTGCGTCATATTTTCTCCATGGCAAGGCAAAATGACGCGGAATAGTCGTTCTATTGCAAGGAGTTTCAACGCAGCCATGGGGTAAATAGGGCGTATAATTAGACCTAAATCTCAATCGCTACGGGTATATAGGTATCATGAAATAATATGCCCGGTTACTGTCTTGATGTCTTGAAAGGAGTGTAATTATTTCACTGAATTTCAAAAATAAGCATGCTAATTTCCAAAACGATTCAGAGTTAAAGCAAGGAGCGTCTCTTGAAGAGGTGTATGTCAATAAAAACGGTGCGTCCCAGTTTTCGGCATGTGTATTTTCGTGAGCGTGTGTTTAACGAAATTGACCAACAATGCGATTATCCAATGATCTGGGTAGAAGGTCAACCAGGATGTGGAAAAACTACGTTGATTAGCTCATATCTGGAAAAAATTAATGGTAATTATCTTTGGTACCGAATCAGCGAATCAGATAACAATCTAGTTGAGTTTTTATACCGGTTTTCATCTGCATTGAGTGACTTTTTACCAAAAAGCTCACAATCACTTCGTATGTTATCTCTACCTTTTCAGCCTGAACCTGAATCTTTGTTTAAATCCATGTTTAAAGAACTTCACCAAAATATTTCACCGCCTTTTTATCTGATATTTGATGATTTTCATTTAATATCCAATAACGATTTTCATAATATGTTAGTTGAAGCTTTAATCCCAATGGATGTTGGGAATATAAATATATTCATTATCAGCCGTCATAAACCCGCCGATCCATATTCCCGACTTAGAGCCCGACAAAAATTCTCACGACTCGGAAAAAAATATTTAGACTGGAGTGAGGATGAGGTTATTGCATTAACCCAAATGTTATCGGATGACGAAAAATCCAAAGATCTGGGTAAAGCTTTTTTTGAAATCACGCATGGCTGGGTATCGGGTGTGATATTGCTTATTGAAATGCTAAAAGAAAAATCTTCCACAGTAAGTAGTGTCACGCTACTTGATAAAAGTTTTCTATTCGAATATTTTGCCAGTGAAATATTTTCAAGCATGAGCGAAACTACCCAGAAACTATTAATTAAAGCCTCTTTTTTTAATGAGGTGGATGTAAAGCAAAGAAAATTTTTACTTGATAAAAAAAGACTGAAAACGGTTCTTGAAGAATTGTGTAACCGAAATTATTTTGTCAACGATAACTATAATAATAAGTCTGTTTATACATTTCACCCGCTATTTAAAGAATTTTTGCAAAAAAAATCATTTTCTTACTTCAGTAAAGATGAGTTAAATGAATTCAGGAATGAAATGGCTCATTCTCTGTGCAGTGCCGCTCACTACGAGCGTGCTATAGAATTATATCTTAAGGCTAGCAATTGGGAAAAAGCAGCTCATATTATTATTCAGCAGGCGGATATTTTGTTTTCCCAAGGAAAAATGCCTCTCATTTTACATTGGATCAAACAATTTAACAAGGATGCTTATAATAAATATACTTGGCTACATTACTGGGAAGCGATGTGTTACCTAGCCACAGATCAAAATAAATCTTATTCAATGCTCCTCAATATCTTTAAAAAATTTCAACAAGAAAGAGATTTAAACGGCGAATATTATACCATTTGCAGCTTGCTGGAATCCATTGTTTTCAGTTTCAATTATTATGATAGATTAATCCCCTGGATTGATATTGTTACTGAAAAATATAATAAAAACATCAAGCCAAAAAATATTGTGTTACAGGTAAGATTAGCTGCCAATATGCATACAGCATTACTTTTTAGTAATCCAACACATAAAGACCTGGAGAAATGGGAGAAAAATGTTTGCTACCTTATGAAGGTTTTAAAAATTACGCTTAATAATGATCATTGTGTATTGGTTGGCATCAATCTTTTTTATCAATATTTATGGAGTGGAGAAAAATCAAAGGCGGAAAAAATTATTAAAATAACTCACATTGACAAATTTAGCGGGACATCGAACCCGGTCAGTCAAGGTGCTTGGTATGTCATGGTTTCGGTAAATGCATGGATGAACGGTGATGCAAATAAGGCAAAACAGGCCGCTGATGACGGATTAAAAGTCGCCGAAGAGAGCGGAATTTATTTTTGGTTTGATCTACTTTTGTTACAAAAAACATATGCCTGCCTTATCAATATGGAATTAGAGGAAGCACAGGGTCTACTAACGATTGTTGCACGTCGTGAAAATGCTGATTCTCAACTTATTGCCTCAATGTATTATGATGCATACAGTCAATGGGAATATTTACAGGGGGATCTTGATAGCGCCCTCGAACATAAAAAACTCTGTATGATTGAAATTAATAAAATGACCATGCCTTATGCTATTCCAGGGTATCGGCTGGGATTGGCAGAAATTCAAATTGCACGCGGAGAATATAAGCAAGCGAAAGACAGTTTGATATTATCGCGTAAAGAATGTGAAAAAATGCGCAGCGATATTTATCTTTATCGTTGCAGTTTACTGGAGTCTCAACTTTCTATTGAAACCGGAAATAATGTTGACGCAATAAAACATATGACAGTGGCCATGGGCTTAGCGGAATTCAGAGGTTTCGAAAGCCACCCCTGGTGGAACGCAAAAAATATTTCTTTGTTGTATGAATTTGCGCTCAAAGAAAATATCAATACAGATTATGTGATTCACTGTATAAAAAAACGTAATTTACAGGTCAATATCCATTTGATTGAATATGAAAACTGGGATTGGCCTGTTAAGATTTATACTTTCGGTAGTTTTCGTATCATTATCAATCACATTTTGCTACCTCTTACCGGAAAATCTCAACGTAAACCCTTAATTCTTTTAAAGGCTCTCTTGTCTTTCGGTATGTGGCGCATCAGCCAATCTCACTTGGCTGGAAGGTTGTGGCCGGAAGCAGATGGTCCAGAATCGCTGCAAGCACTTTACGTTAATACTCACAGGTTAAGGCGTCTACTGGGTACCAAATCCATTTTGGTTAAAGATGGTTATATTGGGCTAAACCCTGAAATAGTCTGGGTTGATGCCGGGCTGGCAACATACTATGTTGCTAAACTCATGGATGCCCTACACAAAAAACCAACCGTCCAAAAAAAATCGAAGTGGGGAAACAATTTGCTGAATTTATATGCCGGGAAATTTCTTGAAAGTGAACAAGATGATGTTTGGTGTTTCCAGTATAGTGAAGAGTTACACAATAAAGTACTGACCAGTTTAAAGCTATATGCTGGCTACCTCAGTGAACAACATCAATATGAAAAATCTTTAGCGTTGCTGAAAAGAATAACTCAACTGGATATTCTGGATGAAAAAATATATCAGGATCAAATAACACTATTAATTTCACTTAAACGATACCCGGAAGCAATTACTGTTTATAATGAATGCAGGAGTTTGTTATCCCGAGTTCTTGGCGTTATGCCTTCCGCCACTTTATCATCGCTGTTAAAGGATGAATTGCATAAAGAGAAAACAACCAATCATTAATGATAAAATGATTGCAGTATCAAACAATTAACAGGTCAATACATGCCAGGAAAATGGCACTATAAATAGAAGGCGAATTTGCCTGAAGTGTAGTACAGAAAACCGAACAGGACTGTAACAGGGTAATAGCATTTTAAATAGTTGCTATTACCCCGATTATACAATTGTAGTCTATAGTGCCTTGTCTTTAATAGCTAAATTGTTTGTTGGACAGTCAATATTTCAGTCGTAAATCAGATGATTAATTCAATTCGTTAGATGTTATGAATTACTTTCCTGATTTAACTGCCATTAAGGAGTGGCGTCTATATTAAGTGGGAAGTCAATTCCACTAAAAGTAACTTTTTGTGCGGCATTTGATCGCTTGATTTTAACTAAAAAGTGGTATAAACGGTCTTTTCTTAATGAATGATTTAGAGGGATAGTTTTTGTTGTGTTGGTTAAAATGCCGGGAAGACACAGGGAGCCAATATCTCCAGCTGTCCACGATGTCCATTTGTTACCCACTGACTGCATTCCTCCTGTATTACGATAGCGTAACTGTACTTGTACACCCATAAGACTTGAGCAATTATTCGGATCTTTATAATATACCCGGTAAGAGGTCATTCGCATAGTAGGGTTATTCCATTTTTGAGTATTCAAGCTGACACCTGACTTCCAACCGTTTAAAGGTAATGCACAAAGTAATGATGCAGTTCCTATTTTGTTGTTTTTAAAAACATATGCGCCATTTTTGATAGTGACTTTATCGAGTGTTTCACTATTTGCAGGCAAACAAGCATTTGCAGGTATTGTGTAGGCCGCTAGATTAACGTCATTTGCAAATGCTATAGATGAAAACAATGACGTGCTTATTACTAATGCACCAACAGTTTTTTGGTTGAGTATATACATTTATGATCTCCTTGACGGAAGTTTAATAAAATGAATCCAGAGTTCTCACATTAAGTGAGTATTTCCTGAAAACAAGATCAGTATATGTGGCTGTACCTTACAAATCGTATACAAAAATCAATTTTTATTTTAATTAAATCAATGTATGCGCGTATTACTACAGCATAGCGGAGGATTGTAGTGTGGAGGTTTACCACATCTGTGGGAAACTTGGCTTTAACACAAGTATCACTCGTGTGGGAAATTTTGATCTATGCCAACTTTTGGTAATAAGTATTTTAACCTTCGGCAGGCAAAGGTTTATTGTGCTTCATGATTGATTGCCGCCTGATTTGATAAATCTACATGATATCGCTCGTAACTCTGAGTGTAATTCAGGTGTTTTACCTATTTTAATAGGTCTCGGTTGACCATTGTCCGCCAATGAGGTTTCGTCACTGAAATCAACAAAGAATGCATTGAAATGACACAAGCCAGGAGCGTTGATCCTCTGGCTACGCGAATATACTCATAGTGTTTGGGAATTAGGTCTGAATGTGCGTCATATATTATCGGAAGAGCCAAGTCTCTCTGTTTTTAAGTCAAGTGGTTATGGCGCAACTATTTTATACAAACGTCCGCTGCCTCTGTTCAGTGCATAGACTTCGTAACTTTCGTCATACCCAAAAGAACTCAGGTTATTGACAGTAGGGCTGAATGACCGTTCTTCAGAATAGCTGTCGATACCATCGTAACGCAGGCCTCGCACGTAGTTGGCGACATAGTCTCCGTATAAATAAACGCCACATAAATCAGGAATGTCCGAGCCACGATAGACCATACCGCCAGTAATCGAATACCAGCCTTCGTTTCTGGGCGGGGCGATGATCGGTGGTTCATAGGCAGCAAGATTACAGCTCGTCACAAAACAGATATCACCCTCAACTTCATTCCAGCCGTAGTTCAGCCCCTTTTTAATAATGTTCACTTCTTCCCGCATGACCTGCCCGACATCCGCTGCGTAGAGGTCGTCCGTTACCGGGTCAAAACTGAAACGCCAGGGGTTGCGCAGACCATAGGCCCAAATCTCCCGGCGTGCATCAGCGACACCCGCCCATGTGGGATTGTCGGCAGGGATGGCGTATTCCAGTCCGCTGTCCTTGTTGTTGACATCAATGCGTAACATGCCACCCAGCAGGGTAGTGAGGTCCTGCCCGTAACCATCCGGGTCTCCGCCGCTGCCGCCATCGCCCATGCCGATATAGAGGTAAGGAGTTGTTTCGGGGCCAAAGGCAAGTTGTCCGCCGTTGTGATTGCCGTAAGGCTGAGTGACTTCAAGGATGATTCGTTCACTGTCTTCCAGCGTTGCTGTGGCTCCGACGGTGAATTCAGAAACGATGGTGCATCGATTGCTGCTGGTGCATTGTGAATTTGTTTCGCTGGAGTCTGATACATAATTGACGAAGAAGCGTCCATTGCTGGAGAAGTCAGGATGAAAGGCAATACTTAACAATCCCATTTCGCCGCTGTTACGCACCCGGTCCTGAATGTTCAGGAAATTACCCGCTTGCAGAGCGCCATTCTGGGCGATGCGTACGGTGCCGCGTTGTTCAACGATAAACAACCGACCACTGCCGTCTCCTGCATGGGTGACATGTACGGGGGCAGACAGTCCGCTGACGATTTCCTGTATGGCAATATCCGGGATGGCGGGTGGCGGATCGTTGACTTCACAAGGCGCAACCGTTGCCTGAGTTTGCGCAAACGTTGCGGTGACATTTCTGTCCGCTGACATGTTGACAGTACAGCCCGCTGAACCGGTGCAGTCGCCACTCCAGGCATCAAGCCTGTAACCGGTATCAGGTATGGCGGTGAGTGTGACAGCCGCATTTTCGCTGAACGGTGCCGTACAGTCGGGGGCGCAGGTGATACCGCCGGGTGAGCTGGATACGCTGCCGTTGGTTTCAGTGCTGACGGTCAGTGTGTAGTTGACGATCGTTGGTGTATAGCTGGCGGTCACGTTTTGTCCGCTGTTGAGTGCAAACGAGCATGCGCTCCCGGTTTGCGAGCCTTCGTTACAGCTTGTACCGCTCCAGTCGGAGAACGTGTAGCCATCAATGTAATTCGCATTCAACGTGATGGATGATCCCGGCAGAAAATTGTAATCACAGGTGTCCGGGCAGTTTATGCCGGGCTGGCTGCTGGTAACGGTGCCTGCGGGGGGAATCGTAACGCCGGAAATAATGGTGTCCAGACGATAGGTTGCGGAGAAGGTACTCTGGCCTTGCAGAAAGGCGGCAATGTCTTCCGCTGCCTGATGGGTGATGTTAATGCCGCTCATGGCAGGCACCGTTTGTATCGCCTTTAATATCAAAGAACCCGATGTCCGTTGTATGCGTGGAAATTGCCAGCTATTTCCTGTGAGGCTGCCGATGCCATTTTCCCCATGGCAGCCTTCACAAAGGTTTCCGTAGAGCATGCTTCCCGCTGTGGTGTCCGTGGAGGTGATGACTGGGGCAGTCAGGGGGTGCACATCTGTTCCGGGGATAAATTGTTTGTCATCTGCATTGCCCGTGTTGCGCAGACGGCGGAATTCCACTGTCCAGCGTCCGCTTGCAGAGTCCCAGGATGCGCCGGATATGATATCGGCACGACTGTTGTCTGGTGTTTGGGTGATCACCGCCGGTATTTGATCGCCATTGTTCGGGTTGCCATTGAACATAGTGGTATCCGCCTGCAAAAGCACATCACCGGTATAAGTCAGGCCACTGGTATGCATGGAAGCAGGGTTGTTGCTGCTGAGAGCATTGATGGTATAGGTGGGATTTCCGGTATCGGGAACGAAGCCGCTATCGCCCGTGGATGAATACGTGAGCAGCAGGTCATCGGCAATACTTGCGGGTTCGGTCCTGCTGGACTGCCACCGCCAGACATCGGCAGTGTCACCACTGTTATTGGTATGCATCATGGCGACATCGGTGCCGGTATAGTTCTGGAAAGGATTGTCTGCGCCAAGGTTGGCGTGACAGAAAGCTGCGCAACCCAGTCCGTTAGCCGTGAATGCATTTTCACTGTCAGTGACCGGAAACATGAGATACACACGATCTTCATCCTCGCTGCCCGCAAGCACATGGCTGGCGTTGGCCGCTGATTCATTGGGGCTGCCAGAGCTGATGCCTGTATGAACTTTTGCTGTCCAGCCGGTTTCACCATTGCCCTGATCACCATAAATCCATTTTCGATATTGCGTGCTTTGTGTGTGGCCAGCGTCTTCCCACTGAACCAGAAAATAAAGGTACTCATCATCCCAGGCAGAGCCGATGGTGATGTCGGTGGGGACAGCATCAATGAACTGGCTCAGGGGATAATTATTTTGTACCAGACCTTTGATCGTGGTCAGGTTAGCGTTGTTCCAGTCGGTGCTGTCACCATCGGCAGTAATACTGTTATTACTGATACGCGGTGAAATAACGACATTGTTAGCGCCAGCACTCGTAGCGGGCGCAGTTTCCACGAAATCGAGTAAAAGGATTCTGGCACCTGTGTGATTGTGCGAATTTTCAGTGACGGCCAGGGAAAAGTAGCTGTCTGCCGGAATGGAGGCAGGAGTGGGTGTCGGAGCGGGCGTCGTGTCATCAGGTCCGTTGGACCCGCTGCAGGCAGATACCAACAGAATGACTGCTGGCAGCAGGACATTCAGTCGGTGTGCCATTCGAGGGGCCGTGTGTATCTTCATGCTGCTTTACCTCATGCGGGAATGCGGAATGTTTTCCCCCGACACTCTAATTTGACGGGAATACAACGTACCTGTCAAACGGGTAACACAGGGCAAAATGCTGATTGCTGTAGAGACGGTGGCGCGCGCACTATTGTTGCTCGTTGGATAAAAATATGTGCGTTAATGAGGGTGTGAGCAATATCAGAAGTGCTTGGACAATCGTTCCAGTGTATTGAGAAGTTATGTTGTTGTGGTAATAATAAGTGGCGAGCTATAAACGCAGAGGTCGCAGAGACACAGAGGCGCAGAGTTTTTAAGGTTTTTCTCTGCGTTCTTTGCGCCTCTGCGACCTCTGCGTTAAATACTCGGTGATTCTTAAAACAGATGTTTTTAGCGTTTAACTCACAGCTAATGTGATGACATAACAATACGCGATGTTGATGCTTTGTGTTTATCACCCGTCAGCTCAATACCCCCTTTATCGCATTGGCCAACAGTTCCGCATAGTCATTTTTTGATAACCGCAGGGGATTACCGCCAGCGGAGGGGTCGTGAGTAGCCATTTCCGCAATGGCCGGTATCCGAGCTGTATCAATGCCGACAAATTTCAAATCCTGTGGAATACCGAGTTGTTGTCGTAAATCAATAATGAAAGCCAAAATGGCATCTACCCCGGTTGATGTGATTTCCAGTTCAAGAGTACGCGCAAGACGTCGCATTCTGTCTTCTATCGCTGCCCGGTTATAGGCAATGACATAAGGCATCAGGACTGCATTTAACAAACCGTGATGTACGTCGTACAAGGCACCCAAAGGGTGAGCCAGCGCATGCATGGCTCCTAGGCCTTTTTGAAAGGCGGTGGCACCCATGCTGGAGGCGATAAGCATGTGGCCTCTTGCTGTCAGATTTTCCGGTTCATTGTGAGCCACGGTCAGCCATTGCTTGATCAGGCGCATTCCTTCCAGTGCAATGCCATCGGCCATGGGGTGATAGCCCGGTGAACAATAGGCTTCAAGGTTATGCGATAACGCATCCATCCCCGTGGCGGCAGTGATTTCCGGCGGCAGGCCCACTGTGAGCTGAGGGTCTGCAATCACAATGCCGGGTAATATTCCGGGATGAAATATAATAACTTTTCGCTGATGGTTTTCATCAACAATCACCGCAGCGCGACCCACCTCGGAGCCGGTGCCTGCTGTGGTGGGGACTGCGACGAGCGGGGCGATACCGTCTGCGTTCACTTTTTTCCAGTTATCACCCACATCTTCAAAATCCCAAAGACTGTGTGACTGACTGGCCATTAGCGCGATAGCCTTGCCCGCATCAAGCGCACTGCCACCACCAAATGCAATAACGCCATCATGCTGGTCATTGTTGTATTGTTTGACTCCGGCTTCGATATTTGTGCCGTTGGGATTGGGTTTGATGTCACTGAACAGTCCACTGATCATGCCCGCCTGCTGGTTGGTGCTAAGCGCTTCTGCAATCATGGGCAGTGTTGCTAGTCCCGGGTCGGTGACCAGTAACGGATGATGCATACCCAATGTTGAACAGGCGCTGGGCAGTTCTGATATCCGGCCATTACCAAACCAGATAGTAGTTGGGTAATTCCAGTTAGCTTTTTCGGTTTTCTGTAACGGCATTTAGTCACCCGCTCTGAGATAAAATGATTTCGGTCTTGTCAGTCTGTGATAGGCAAACCCTGACAAGCTGCATCCCTTGCCGGACTGTTTAATACCGGCCCATGCCAGTGCCGGGTCGAGATAGTCACAGCGATTCATAAACCAGGTGCCGGTTTTCACCTGTTGACCAATGCTGATGGCAGCCTGTTGATCCTGTGTCCACACTGATGCTGTCAAGCCGTAAATACTGTCATTCATCAATTGAATGGCTTGCTCATCCGATGAGACTTTCATGATGCCGACCACGGGGCCAAAGGTTTCTTCGGTCATTATTGGCATTGTGTGATCGACATTGAGCAATACCTGGGGTGCCAGATAGGCCATGCCGTGTTTTTCCGGGTCGATAGCAAATATCTTGTCGTCGATACAGGCCTGCGCACCTTTTTCCACGGCATGTTGAGTGTGTTTTCTGATCCGGTTTGCGATATCTGCGCGTACCATTGGGCCAAGATGGGTTTCCGGGTCGAGAGGATTGCCGAACCGGTATTGTTTTACCCGCTCCACCAGGTCATCCACGAAGGGCTGATAAATATCCTCATGCACGTAGATGCGTTCAATGGCACAACAGGATTGCCCGGAATTGAAAAATCCGCCATCCATAATGTTTTCCACCGCAAACGCCAAGTCAACATCGGCGCGCACATAAGCGGGATCTTTTCCACCCAGTTCCAGGCCGATATCAATAAAGCGCCCGGCAGCAGCATGCTCAATGGTTTTTCCACCCTCCACGGAACCGGTGAATGCAACGTAATCAACTTCTCCAGAGGCAACAATTTTTGTTGTTGCTTCATGCGTCAATAATAAGTGTTGAAACACACCTTCGGGAAGATTGGCGGATTTGAACGCCTCGGCGATGCGCTCTGCGGTAATCGCTGTTTGTGACGAGGGTTTCATCAACACCGAGTTGCCCGCCATAATGGCAGGAATGATTGAATTTACGGCGGTCAGATAGGGGTAGTTCCAGGGTACGATGGAAAAAACCACCCCAAGCGGTTCGCGCTGAATGTAACGGGTAATATGCTTGTCATTGGTGAGCGGTGTATCGGACAGATACTGTTCTGCGATACTGATCATATAACGGGCTCTTTCCGCAAACCCGTCTATTTCACCGGGTGTATACCGTATGGGCCGCCCCATCTGCCAGCTGAGCTCTTCACCCAGCGTTTGTTTGTTTTTCAGTAATGCATCGACGGCTGCCAGACAAATGGACTGGCGCTCTGCAAGCGGTGTTTGTTGCCATTCAGACTGGGCTGTACGGCTTAAGTCCAGCGCGTGGTTGATATCCTGTTCCGGGGAAAACGGCCGTTCTGCATACAGGCTTCCATCCACTGGCGATATAATTTTTATGGCATCCATCATGTTCAACCCATTTCAAATTGAGAGTATAAAAAACTATAGATCAGATTCAATTTAATTTAATCTTTCCGGGTTGAGTTTCTTGCAGTTTGCTGCGAACCACGTACCCCCCCCCCCTGTTGATTATTCCATTAGCGCCCAATTTTTCAGTTTCTGCGAAACAGATTCGAATAACTTAATACCTTCCTGAAATGTACCGAGTTCCCCTTGTCTGGCTAAAATTCCATAGTATCCATTTTCAAAATCAATGAATGGATATGCTCCATAAGCCCCAGGGGATGATATTTTTTTCACTTGGGTACAATTATATGGATTTTCCTTGCATTCAATCCAGACGCCATAACCGTAATGCCAATCTTCCCCAAGCGCAATTAGCGCAGGAGAATTTCCGATTGAAGCTGTGCTGATTTGGTCTGAGCTTAACTGGCTAATGAGCGTATCAGTTAAAATTTGCTTGTTATATAAAGCATCTAAAAAGAACAGATAGTCATTTGCCGTCCAGTGCATGCCTCCGGCTAACCGAGGGTTGTTGGCAGAAGGTAAATCATAATTGGAATTTAGAAATAGTCCTGTTTCTGACTGGAACTGTACAAACACCGAACTCCAGTCTGTATTTTTGGATGCTTTAATAGCCATAAGTCCGGCGACTTGAAGGTGGGATGGAGAATAATAAAAAACATCACCGGGTATAGTGGAATCAGCATTAACATTTATTATGTTATCGATACATGATTCAAAGTCAGCACCAAAAAAATTTATACATGCCGGCGCGTTAGATAAGCCAGAAGTAAAGCTAAGCAGGTGTTTTAGTTTTATCGCAGAAAGATTTCCCGTTATTGGCCATGAAGAAATATAATCCTGAGGGCTGTCTTCAAGAGACAAAACTCCATCATTAACAAGTGATAAAATGACTACTGATGTAACTAATTTAGAAGTTGAAGCAGATTGGTATGATACGGACTCGCTGGAATTTCCCGTACTATGCAAAAATGAGTTTCCATTTTTAGATTTCACATATAACGTGAAATCCACGTTGGTAATATAATTATCCAAGTCGTTTCTTATTTCAGACTCAACCTCTTCTATATTTTTTCCCGAACTGAGATTGTTGTCAGTTTCTCCACACCCTACAATGCTTAAGGGGATCAATAACAGAAGAGAAAACATTGGGATTATCTTTGATTGTTTCATTATTTTTCCCATCATAATGTATGTCTAACACCTAAGTGTTTATGCCTTTCACATGCAATTAATGCTTAAGTTTCAATTGCCCAGGTTTTTAAGTAATGCGGGGTAGTCAATTTTTGCATTATGCCGCTTATCCATAGGAATAGAGCCAATAACCCGAATTTCATCAAGCTTGGCCCAGGCTAATACATCAAAAAGTGATTTTATAACACAATCACCTTTATGCTCCTCCTGGACTAATAATAACCGTGTATCTCGATGTTGTATCAATGCAGCGCGATAGACGCCTGGGAAATGTAAGGCTGCACTTTCAACCGCAAAGGGGTATAGATAACCTTTTTCATCATTGATGAGTGCGGCACAGCGTCCCATTAACCAAAGTCGCCCCTGTGAATCCAGATAACCCGCATCACCTGTTCTATGCCAGCGCTGTGTGCCGACAGTAAACTTGGTTTCCTCATCACCTATACCCTTTAAATAACCTTGTAATACATGTTCGCCTGAAACAACAATTTCGCCAACTTTGTTTTCCGGTAATGCTTCATTTTTAAAGTCGTTTTCATCGTATGGCATAAGCACATTTCCCCATTGCATTTTAATAATTTGCAATGAAATGCATGATACCGGTGCGCCGGTTAATAATCCCTTGCCGGACATCATTGCCTGAATGTCCTCTGTGCTGATTTCAGAATAGGTGATATGAGCAATTGGTTCAGCTTCTGTTGAGCCATAAACAGCGGTTACTTCACCTTCAGGAGTCAGTTTTTGAAGCTCAGCTAAGAGTTTCGGGAAAACAGGGGCTCCTCCTGTATATATTTGTTTGAACGAAGAGAGGGAGTGCTGATGTTGTTGACAATATTTTATTAAACATTCATAAAATGCGGGTGAAGCCGCCGTACGATCAGGATTAAATCGATTGATTTGTTGAAACACTTTTTCGGCATCAATATTTGCCGGACGACGTAAATCAGTATCAGGAATTAAACTTGTTACCCCAGATGCCAAATTTGCCAAAACAAAAATGGGTAATGTGCTTAAATCGACTTGTCCCGCCTTCAGCGCCAAATTGGTTTGCAAGGCTTGATGTTGTGCAACTAAAAAACCATGGCTGCGTACAGCGCCTTTCGGGTTTCCTGTGCTGCCGCTGGTAAATGTAATCAATGCGGGATCATTTGTATTGCGGTGAATAATATCGTTGTTTGCTATTGTTGTATTGGCAGAGCGCCAGTTAATAGCCGCCGGGACATAAACACCAATGAAAAATTTATGCGGAATACGACGTAAGGCCGGACTCAATAGCCGCAATAAATGCGATTTTGTCGTACCAATAAACCCTTGAGGGGCATGTAAATTACAACAATGTGTTATATGCGTTCGCCCGGCTGAAGGGTCAATAAACATTGCAACCAGGCCAAGGCGGAATATTGCGATTAACGTGACATAAAGATCAATGGAGACGGGTAAAAAAACCAATATTGCATCACCGGGTTTAAAACCTTGCTGGTGCAATAATGCCGCCGCTTTTGCACTTTTTTTGTCCAGTTCAGAAAAACTGCATTGCTGATCAACGCCATGAACAGTGTTGATCAGTGCGATGGCATCCGGGTTGCGTGTAGCCTGTATTTTTATAATTTCACCAATATTCATCTGATTTTTCATATCATAATTGTTTGTGATAAAGGCTGTAACGACGTATCACTTTGGCATAATGACTGCTGATGTTGCGCGAGCTGTTGTCATCGTACATCAACGCATGTATGGCACGACGATAGCCCATTTTATGTGCGCGGCATTGTGCCTCACCGACTAATAATCCCCCCAGTCCACTACCACGATACTGAGAGGCTACAGTGACTGTTTTAATGATAAATGTATCGATGGTTTTTCCACGTTGCTTCTGTAATAAATCGGGAATGGCAAACAAATATCCGACAAGCTCACCTTTATGTTCAGCCAATAAGGTCAAATCTGCTTGCACATACGGTTTGATTTTGGCATACATTTCGATAAATTCGTCTTTATCAATAGAGGTGTAGAGAAAGTTTTCCTGGAAGCTTGTGACTGAAAGTGCATAAATACGGGTGAGCTCATCGTCAAAATTCATCATATCTAATGAGCGCACGGTAATACCTTGCGCTTCCAGACGCTGACGAACATCGACTAAACGCTTGTCTTGCACAGTAAGGTCGGTATTTAAGGCGGAGCTGTAACTCGCCATTTCACTAAAACCATTTTCTGTAAATTCATCAGGCCAGTGATCCGCATTGTCAGGCTCAAGAAAAAAACCTGCTTCATTACCCCTTTCGCTAATAAAGCGATAGTGCCGCCAAGTATTACCATCCATCGGGCCGACTGCTAGGCTACAACTAGCCTGGCGTAATACATCACAGGCATAAGTTAATAAAAATTCTGTCGCTTTTGGGTTGTCAGAGAAAAAATGTCCGATGACACCCAGGCGCTCATTGGGATAAGTGGGTACCATTTTCCACCATAAAGAACAGCGTGCGTGAACTTGCTCGTTTTCATCGATATAAACCGCATGATGGTCAACTTCATGTGATTGTATTGAATGAATATCAAAATGTTTATAACAAAAACTGTTTTTATAAGCCGTCAGTTGATGCGTATTGATAATGTGAATAACTTTCGACACTTTATATTTCCCCAAATAAATATAGTGGGACACTGCTAATTAATGCCGCTGATATTGCTATGCTGCCTTGTCGCCACCACCGTGCATTATCGGTCGGGCAGTCCTGCATTTGTGGTTGCCAGTGTAGAAATAAATAAGCGGACAAAAAAACAAGCACAGCCGCTATTAGTGCGTAATAGATTGAGCCCAGTGTGAATGCTACTATCGTCAATGGAATCAGTAATAATATCCATCCTTGAAAACTTGCTTGAAGTAAAACGCGTGTGTTGTTGAATTCGGCATGATCAAATTTGATCCGGGCCAGACCGATCAAGGTTAACTGGACGGCATAGGCCAGAGTATAAGGATAAAGGAGTTGCGGTTGATCTAACCCTCTGGCCAGGAATAAAACCATCAAACTTGGCATTCCGACACACACCACGGCTTGAATTGAATGGGTGCGTTCCACACGGGTATTTGCATTCAAGTTGAATAAAACATAAGCGATGAATACGGTGCAAGGTGCAAGTAACCATAACCAACTCTCTACAGACCACGTTACGTAAGCAATTAAAACGAGGCCAAGAATGGCGCTGTCGTCCAGCGTTGTTTTTCGGCGAATAAGATAAAACCCAACAAGCAATAAAGCCAATACAAATAATTTGAGTATTAACGAATCTGTATCCATGGGTAAATACGTTTTCAATAAAATGAAGGATCCCAAAGGGATAAACAAGTTATCTAAACCACGCCAAGCAATTGCTTCAAAGAGCATCACTAATATGCCCATAATTAAAGCGATTAATAAGGATTCTGTGCGCCCCACGTCACTAAACAACAATAAGGGAATATGTACACTTAAAAAGGCAACGGTAAAAAAAGCCAATGAGCCTTCCAGGCTTTTGCTGCCTTCACTGGTTTTATATTTTACTTGTCCATATCGTACGCCAATCAAGGCTGCCAGGGCATCAGCCAGGGTGAGAATTAAAATAGGAATGCAAAACAGCAAGGCATTACCATCAGCTAATACAAATAATAGTGCGACCGCAGCTGGGAAATATATTTCACCCAGTGAATTACGTGATACCCCATGCAATACATCCCCCCATTGCTGGCGCATGGCCTTATAGTTTTTTAATACCCAAAGGCCGATAATTGTGGATGCGGCCAGGGTGACGACAGGCCATGTTTCATTAAATAACCAGGGGAAGGTGAGCGTGATACTACCCATCATAATATGCAGTAATTTACGCACGAATTCAGGGTGAGGCGAATAACGAGTTTGGTAGACACGCAAACCCGCAAACAAGGCCAGTAGCACTAGGGTGACTATCGCCATTGTCAGCCATGGGTTTAAGCTCATTTCACTTCCTCAACAACATAGGCCATATAGAAAAAAGCCTTGTCCTGGGCGTATAAGCGCTCGCTTAACTCCGTTAATGCGTCCAGTTGATCAGCCATGCTGTCGGGGCGGCGTCTCGGTGCAAGCATATTCCAATAGGCTAGGCGTGAGCCGGGTGTTGATGCTGCAATCAGGCGACGCAGTAAATGTTGATAATTCTCTTCAGACATGTATTCAAAAATATCACTGAGGTTATAGCGATGAATGCGCTGATCCTGGTGTTTGTCGAGATAATCCTCTACCGAGAGTAAATGCCATTCAATTTTGTCAATTCTGTCGCGAATGACATCAAAATTTTCTTGGCGTAATGCCATCGGCAATGCACTGATGTGTGTGCCGGTTAAAATCCATTGCAGATAAGGGTTTTCTGCGGGATTCAATTCAGTGAGTGCATAGCGGGTATGTTTGAGAATATGTTCGGCCACGCTGCCTTCGACATATTGAAAAAAACTGGGGTCACGTCCCATACGTCCCATGACAAAGCGGGAGAAAAATATTTTAAAAATAGCGCGCCAACGCCAATTATCCCAGGTCTCGTTGTAAAACCGTTCTCGTTCGGCGCGGTCTCCGCCACTAATCAACTGGTCTATGCGGTGACGATTATGTACTAAGGATAAAATACGTTGACGAAATAAAGCGAAATAACGTTCAAATTTCCCGGCACTACCAATACCCTGATCAACTTGATCTAAATGTGCATCCCAAAACTGTCTAGCTTCCGGTGTTAGGCTTTTTCGGCATTTTGTATATAATTCACGGCGTCGCTGACTGGGCCGTGAACCCATCAATTTCAGCAAGCTTTGATGATCCAGGCAGCGGTATGCTGAAACACGTAATGCCAGACAGGCCAATTGCGCCGGGTTTAAATCTAAAGCAATCACACGGGCAGGATCACGACACAGCATAGCGAGGGCATTGTCACCCGCAGAGGAAATCGATAAACAGGTATCCCCCGGTTGTATATCCAACCCTTCTATTAAAATGTCGGCATCTTCCCAAACCTGGGCATAACGAATTAGAGAAAAATCTGCTCTGCTTTCTACTTCACTACTCATAGACTGTCCTCTGCTTCAATTCGCCGTACGGTTCCTCGGCTACCATCCATTTCTACCCAGTCGCCATCTTTTAGCCAGCGGGTGACTCCGCTGATAGATACAATAGCCGGTATGCCCATTTCTCGCGCTACGATTGCGGAATGTGACAATAAACTGCCTCGCTCGACCAGTAATGCCGAGGCGGAAGGAAATAGCATAATCCATCCTGGATCCGTACGTTCTGCCACCAGTATTTCACCGGCTTTCAGTTTTGCATTACGCGGGTCAGTTATGACTCGTACGGGACCGCGTACAATACCGGGGCAACAGGCGATACCTTTTGCAAAGTCCCCCTCCGTTTCTTCGGGAGCATGCGCACTTTCAAAACGATTGCCGTGATGAACAATGCCATAAGTATCAAAGCGGTCAGCAGGTGCTGGCATTGTTTCATAAGTATCAAACTCAGCTCGCCGTAAGGCAATCAAACCTTTCAATGATACTAATGAGGTTGTGCCTTCCACTACCCCCATGATTTCATTGACTTCCAGATAAAAAATATCTTTCGGTTTTGCCAACATGTCAACGTCGGTAAATCGCTTGCCAAGCTCGACAAAGATACGTCGAACATGACCAAATAAGCGTGTTCGTTCAAAACGTAGATTTTCCCTGTCACGCACGCGATGACGGGCATGTTTCAGCACCCAGTTAAACACGGATTTTTTAATACCCTTGTTACCTAAGCTATCGATCACTTTTTGTTCTGCCTGTGCCCTGATAGTTGCTTCAACATTATTGCCTGATACGTCAGGGTCAGTTTGCAAGCGTTTTGCCAGTTGGCCCACAGAACAAAATAATAAACCGGGATCATCATGCAGAGTAATGCTTTCGAGTTTCAATTCATCCAGGCAGCGGTCGCCAAATTTATTAAGATAATCTTCAATATGTTGCGCCAGTACGGGGCGTTCACTGATTGCCTGATGAATTTCCGTCAGGTTTGCGTCACATAAAAGATCAATCATTGCGGTGTCGTCAATTAATAATTTCGCCATCGTGCGTACACGTTGCGCAGGTTCCGCACTGATCATTCCGCCTTCTCCGCAGAGCAGGTCATTATGCAATGTATCATCTTTATCGTGACACCATTTGACGGTTAACTTGCTTAATACGCCATGAAAAATCATCGCAAAAAAATCATTGACTAATGGCGCATCCCAGCGTGTCAATAATTGTTGCTCTAATTCATGATAATGATGGCATAAGGCATCGGCACGCAGAGTTGACAGTGTTTGATAATCCGTTTTCAGTGCCTTGTTTAAACGCGCATAAAAACGGTCTATCGTTTTTGGTAATGTGAAATGGTTGACAATCAAGCCGCCAAACATGTTGAGTAAATTCAAGCCATCACGAAACCGGGCTCCACCACTGGCCTGACTTAATTCGGAGACTATGGCATCAGGTAGACCTTCTTTAACGCCCATCATTTGTTCCATAAAAGGACGATTAAACGTAAAACCTGGCAACATGGCTAATACACGGTACCAGGACAGCATGTTGTAATAGACACGCCCTCGAATGAGCCCCAGCATACGCCGATAAGTGGTGTCATTGTCATCAATAACGTGAGAGGGCACCTTTAGAATTCGACAAAACTGACGGTACACTTCTTCATAAGCCTTACTGGCAAATGAAAATGTTAAGGGTGTTGTCACTCCGCCATAACTTTCAGCAATATTACTGTTATCCCAGATATTTAATGCCCCTTCGGGGTCAGCCATGTCGGCCAATGAGGTGATGGGGCGTGATTGCAGCAGGTATAATTCACCTTGATGGTAAGCCCATTCGATATCTTGCGGACAATTAAAGTGTTGACTGGTTGTGCGGACCAAATCTGCCACGGCCAGAATCTGAGCATCATTTAATGATGCTTGGTTTATTTTTTCATCGGCAACTGCTTTGGCGCTAACGCCTTCATCCTGGCTATTATCAAAATGATGAGCAAAACGTTTTTCTGCAATATCCCGTTGAATAATATTATTTTTTAAATCGACGTGAAAGGTATCCGCATCAACATCTCCTGACACCAGGGCTGTACCCAAACCATATAAAGCGCCTATTACTGCCACTGAGCGATGGCCCGTCACCGGGTCGGCGGCAAATGCCACGCCTGATACTTCGGCATCAATCATACGTTGTATCAATACCGCAGGCACTTCCGGCATTAATGACAAGCCGGCTTCTTGCCGGTAAGACAAGACCCGTTCACTGAATCCTGAGCGCCAGACATCAACAACTCTTTGCGCCACTGTTGCTTTATCAACAAATAAATAGCTTTCCAGTTGGCCTGCAAACGAATGGTTTTCGCCATCTTCATCGACGGCTGATGAACGTACGGCCACTGGCTCACCTGCTGGGCAAAGCTGTGACATTGCTTTATTCAGCGCGGTGAGAAAATCATCACTTAATACCAATTGATCCAATATTGTCTGAAATTGGGTTATTTCATCCGCGACCGTTAAGTCATGATATTGTTCATCGCTTATACAGGATTTAAAGGCCAGGGGGCTAACCACAAACCAGGCGGGAATAGAAAGCTGTGTCGCACTTAATTCAGCTAAAGCATTGGCTTTGCCGCCGAGCAGGTGACTGCCATGCGCGCCTGGAAACAATATATTACTCATGACACACTCCACACTGACCACAACATAGGCATAGCTCCCAGAGACAAGTACATTAACAAGGTCCAAATACCGGAAATCAATTCAAAACGTTTTGCGGTTTTTGGCTCACGATTTTTTATAAACCGGTATCCGGTTATCAACGCAAAACTTAATAATACGGTTAACAACATCGCTACTGGTACAATAAATCCCACTTTCCACGCCGCCATTAACGCACATAGCGTTGTTAGCCCCAGCGCTGCTAACCAAGCGGCAACCGCACGTCGCGCACCCCATAACACCGTATAAGTTTCTACACCTTTTTCTTCATCTTGCGGTGCCCGTATTTTTCGCCCGACTTCGATAACAACGCCATTAAAAAAGCTCACTAATAAAAACCAGAACAGGCCGGATGGCATTCCTTCTCCTGCCAGCCACCAGTCACATGCCGTTGCATAAAGATCAATCAACGGCATGATCAACATGTGGCTCCACATATAGGTTAATGGCCTTGCTTTAAGCCAGTCATGAACAAAAAACTCTTTACTCATCAGGGCTAGGTACAACCAGACCAGTAGCAATAAACCGACCAGGCCGGGTGCCAGCCAAAGGGCTAATAATAGTTGCACCAGCATACTGCCAGCGGCGACCCAGCCCAGTTCTCGTAAACTGACCAGACCGCGTGGTACCGGGCGATATGCACGGTAACGGCAGTCCTCTTCATGGTCTTTGAATTCATCTGCAATGCGTAATTGTAGAAATAACAATAATGCGGTTAAAAATGCGACCAGACTGGGTAGTAAGTCCGGTATGCTTATATCACCGCGCAACAATGATGAATAACATAAAGCAGAAAAGCTGAACGCTATGACCAAAGGTCCATGAGCCAACACGGGAAAACGTTCGCGTTGATAGATCCACCAACGATTAGTTAACATCTTAGCCTCGTGCTAACGACTGGTGGGCGCTTGCAAAATGATCAGCACAAAGCGCACCGATAATGGATAATTCACCCGCTAATGAGACTGACGCGCAGACTTCCGCCAGGGCTTGTGCTTTACCTTGTCCCCCCAGGCCCATAATATCGAGGCAGGCACGTTGGCTAGGCAAGCCTGTGCCGCCACCGACCGTACCAACAATGAGATTAGGTAAGGTCACTGCGGCATATAAATCGCCTTCTGCCGTCACTTCAAAGCGGGTTACTCCTACGGAAGATTCTGATACGCACGCGGCATCCTGACCACAGGCAATATAAAATGCGGCGAGACCATTTGCATAGTGTCCTTGTACGCCGATAGTGCCACTTAGCACGCCACCTAAAGCAGACATTCGCCAATAATCAACCATGCGAGTAACGGTTGTGTGTAAGGTTTTTTTGACCAGTTCTGCCGAAATGACCACTTCGGCGGTGACTTTTTTGCCCCTGACTGACTGAAATGATTGTGCGCAGGCTTTTTTATCCCCGGAGAGGTTGGCCTCAATAAAGGCATAATCTATATTGACCGGGCTTGCTTGTTTTATGTATTCAAAAATGGCATGAGTCGCAATCGTCACCATATTTTGTCCTGAAGCATCCCCGGTGAGATATTCAAAATTCAAATACACATGGTTTCCTTCAACCGTGACCCGCATATCCTGTAACTTGCCAAACCGTGTTGTCGCTTCAGCTAAACGTTTAAATTCATCAATTTGACCGAGCGTCCATGCGACAAAGGCACCTGCATCGATCAACGATTTAAAGGCAAAGCCGGGGGCTCGGCTTACTCCTTCATTCAGTAACAAAGCCGTACATCCACCCGCTTTCGTCATCAGGGTGGCTCCCCGGCTGTACGAAGCCACTAATGCAGCCTCACTGGTGGCCAGAGGCACATAATAATCGCCTTGTGCAAAGAGCCCATTTACTCGTAGTGGTCCGGCAATTCCCACAGGCAGCTTTACTGTGCCGATGAAATTTTCAATATTGCGCTGGTAAACCGCTTGCTGTTCTTTAGTGCGTTCGTCCAGGAGTTCCTGTTGGACAGATGCATCACAATCCAGCGTTTTCCAGCGCTGGGTAACGGTCTTCTCAGTAATTCGAGGGTCTCGCGGTATACTGTGAGCAGGCGTATCGTGCTTTGGAGAAAGCCGGTCTTTTAGCTGCTCAAGGCTGTATTTTTTAAGCAAGTGCCCCAAATGTTTATTGGCCTGATGTTGTTGAGTTGCCATACACTAATCCTCGTTTGTTGTTTGAATAAATACAAAATCAATTATCAACTAAATAGAACCATAAAAAATCAAATCGACCAAAGTCTCTGTTACCTAAACAGAAGGTCTACTAAAATGCTACGATGATGAAAATCAACAAGTCAGTCAGGCCCGCTGTCCAGTATGTTGCTGATTTAATAGCCAAAATCAGTCTGGCTCAGTATACTGCATTCGTGCTTCCAGTGGCTTGGTTAGTGATTTTTTAGTCGCCCTGTTAGCCATCCCGTATAAAAACACACCTAAATAGATCACTTAATATGGCTGATAAACTTGATTTAAAACATCGCTGGAGTATCGGCCATAATCATATGAGCGGTATTACTGCCGGAAAATGGTGGCAGTTGTTACGCGATGTCAACTTTGATGTTGATGCTGTCTATGCCCACCGGGTTGCTTTTATTTCATTACTGAGCCTCAATAATTCATTGTGGGCCGCCATTGAAAAAATGCGCTACCAGAAAAAAATTGATCAGGTCGAGCGAGTACATCCTCCTGTTTTTGTGCTTGGTCATTGGCGTAGTGGAACGACGCACCTGCATAATCTCTTTTGTCAGGATGTTGAGCAATTTGCTTACCCAAATACCTATCAAGCAATCAACCCCTATACTTTTTTAAGCACTGAAAATATCAACACGCGATTGTTTGGATGGTTGTTGCCAAAAACACGCCCTATGGACAATATGGCGATGTCATTTTCTGAGCCGCAAGAAGATGAGCTGGGCCTCAGCATGGTTTGTTTACGGTCCCTGTATTTTGGCATCACCTTTCCTCGTCTGGAAAAGCATTTTTCTCAATACCTGACCTTTGATAATGCTGAACCTCAGGCGCGTGAAGATTTCAAGCAGGCATTAGCGTGGTTTGTGCGTAAGCTCACTCTTAAATATGACAAACCTATTGTTATTAAGTCCCCCTCACATACCGCGCGTATAAAATTACTGCTGGAGTTATACCCCGATGCACGTTTCGTTCATATTCACCGAAACCCCTATGAGGTGTTTCTCTCGTCGCAGAAATATCATGATACCGCCACCTGGTATACCTATTTGCAAAGACCGGACCGTAATTTTCTTGATGATGAAATTCTTCGACGCTATGTAATGCTGTTTGATGGTTTTTTTGCCGGTCGTGATTTAATTCCTGACGGACAGTTTCATGAAATGAGTTTCTGTGAACTGGAGGCAGCTCCCCTGGAAACGATGCGAAACACTTATAATGCATTGGGTCTCTCTGGGTTTTCAAAGGCTGAACCAAGGTTAAAAAACTACATCAGTTCATTAAAAAACTACAAAAAAAATGATCATCCTGAATTATCCGCACATTTTCGCCAGCGTGTTGCTGAAAACTGGGGTCGGTCATTTGATACCTGGGGGTATGAGCGCTAATGCCTACGCTTGCTCCAGGCCCTAAAGGTTTGCCGTTTATCGGCTGTCTTCCCGAGCTGAAAAAAGATGTGCTGGGTTTAATGATGCGCTCATTTGCAGGCTATGGTGATATTGTCCGGTTTAAAATGGGCCCTATGACGATACATCTGGTTAGTCATCCCGATGATATTAAGCGTGTACTTAAAAACAGAAATGCCTTCGATAAACAAACGCGAACCTCCAAGGTAATACGCCAAGTTACTGGTGAAAGCGTACTGGTTAACAATGGCGATGCCTGGGAGCGTCATCGCCGCTTATTGCAGCCCGCTTTTGCACCACTGGAACTTAAACGGTTTTTCACTGTTATCTCTGAAGCGACAGATGAGTTAATTACTGAACTGGAAACCATTGCAGACCGCAAAAAACCCGTTGATATTGCCTCTTATATGATGCGTATCACTTACCGCATTATCGAAAAATCCTTATTCAGTACGGATGCCAATACCGATATGGGGGCGCTGGAACAAGCCATTGCTGTTGTGCTGGCCGATACCTACCGTCGTATTGAACAACCTTTCAGTATCCCTCATTGGTTACCGACGCCACGTAATCGCGCTTATCATCGTGCCATGACTTTGCTGAATGAACGTGTTTATTTGCTGATTAGTGAACACTATGCACAAACGGGCGATGATTTATTACACCGTCTTTGTCGTGATACATCATTTACTGATACTGAAATGCGTAATGAGGTCATCTCCCTGCTTATTGCGGGGCATGAAACCACCGCAAATGCACTCACATGGTTTTGGCATCTTCTTGCTCAACACCCGGATGCAGAGGAGGCCATTCTCAGTGAATTGCCAAATGGACCCATTACCGCTCAAGACCTTTCCTCACTGGAAGCAACAACGCGTACTGTTAATGAAGTCATGCGACTTTATCCGCCCATTTGGGCTATTGTCAGGCGAGTTGTGGGTGAGCAAGAGCTGGGCGGGTATGATTTGGCCGCAGGCTCAAGTTTGGTGATTAGTCCTTACGTGGTTCATCGGCATCCTGAGTTTTGGACAGCCCCGGACAAGTTTGACCCGCAACGCCAACAGCCCGATCACCATTATGCCTGTATTCCGTATGGTGGCGGACCAAGATTGTGTATCGGGCATAATTTCGCGAGGATGGAAGCGGATATTATTGTCGCTAAGCTCATGCAACGATTTCGCTTTAAACCTCTGCCAGACCATCCTGTGGAAGCACATGCCAGTATCGTATTACGGCCACGTCAGGGGTTAAAAGTGATTGTGGAATCCCGATGAAATTTCAACACAGACAGGGTCACAGGGTACATGATGTTGACCTTCGTTACGCTTTGAAACATTCACATCAAATAATTTCCAGGTAACGCGCCAATTCCCAATCGGTAATGTGCTTGCGAAACTCACGTTCCTCCCATTCCCGGCTTGCGGCGAAATGTTCAACAAAATCATCTCCAAATGCCTGTCTTGCCATGGTGGATTGTTTTAAGCGTTGTGCCGCATCCCACAGGGTAGGGGGGAAATGCAGGTGTTCCGCAAACTGTTGATCATAGGCATTGCCTTGCACCCCGGCTTCCAGCTCCAGACCTTGTTCAATCCCCCATAGCCCGGATGCCAGTGCCGCCGCCAGAATGAGATAAGGGTTGGCATCCGCTGCACCCACACGGTATTCAACCCGTTGCGCCTGCGCGCTGCCTGTAATTACACGCAATGCACAGGTGCGATTATCCATGCCCCAGGTAGCCACTGTGGGTGCCCAAAAGCCAGGCACCAGTCGTGAATAAGCATTAATGGTTGGCGCGATCATGGCCAATAATTCCGGCATCAGTTTTTGCTGTCCTGCGACAAACTGGCGCAAGGTTGCGCTCATATTGTCGGAGCCAGCGGCATCAAAAAATACCGGATTGTCTTTGTCGTCCTTTAACGAAATGTGAATATGGCCACTTTGCCCCGGGTAGTCCGGTGACCACTTAGCCATGAAGGTCGCCAGCAGCCCTTGTCGTTGCGCTAGCACTTTGGTGAAGGTTTTGAATAATGCCGCTTTATCGGCAGCATGAAGGGCATAATCCGCAACGAGAGCAGCTTCCAGAACACCCGGTCCCGTTTCCTCATGCAAGCCTTCGAGCGGGAAATCCATTGATTCACTGATATCCAGTATTTGCTGATAGATATCGGTATCAACACTGTTACGCAGCATGGAGTAGCCAAAGTTTCCCGGAGCGAGTGTCTTCAGATTATGGTGGTGTTTTTCACGAATGGATTCGCGTGTTTCGTTAAACACAAAAAACTCGTACTCAAAACCCACATACGCAGAAAACCCCATGGTATGGGCTTTGTCGATGACGCGGCGCAAAATGCCGCGTGGGCAGATTTTTTCAGCAGGAGTGGAAAATTCAGCGAGAAAAAACAGGGTGTCCGGTTCAAACGGAATCTCACGACAGGACTCCGGCAGAATACGCACCGGTGCATCTGGATAACCGGTATGCCATCCGGTATATTTCGTGTTGTCATACAACTGGTCATTGCAATCCCAGCCCAGTACGACATCACAAAACCCAAAACCTTTATCCAGTGCAGACAAAAACTTTTCACGGGACATGTATTTGCCGCGTAATATGCCATCAATATCAAACACACCGACCTTAACGTGTGACAATTCACGGGAGACAATGATTTCCCTGGCGTCAGTAGTGGTTTTTACTTGTTTTGCCTCCATTCGGCGGTCTCCTGTCTAACGTTATTTTTTGGGTTGTACGATTAGTTTTTATATACAGGGCTCAGCAAACATATAGCATGATTATCGGAATATTACAGACAGGCTCAGTCAAGCCGGAATTCAGTACATTGTTTGGTGAATACCCGGCGATGCTCCAGTCTCTTCTGAGCAACATTGATCCTCGTTTGAGATTCAAGGTTTACGATGTGCAGAACAATCATTATCCCGATGATATTCATGAATGCGATGCCTACATCACCACCGGGAGCAGGGCGAGTGTTTATGATCCTGAACCGTGGATCAGCGTTTTGCAGGCATTTATCGTTACGTTGGATCAGCAACAAAAAAAATTGGTAGCCGTGTGTTTTGGTCATCAGCTGGTGGCCCAGGCATTTGGTGGTAAAACCGAAAAATCAGATAAAGGCTGGGGTGTCGGTGTGCATTCCTGTCAGGTTTGGAAACACAAACACTGGATGAAACCTGTAATGCAGGATTACAAACTGATTGTCTGTCATCAGGATCAGGTGACAAGGCTGCCGGATAATGCCGAACTGCTTGCGGGCAGTGAGTTTTGTCCGATCAGCATGTACCAAAGAGGCGATAATATCCTGGCGATGCAAGCCCATCCAGAATTCAGTAAAGCATATGCGGAAATACTGATACATCACCGCCAGAACCTTCTGGGGAAAATGGTGTTTAACTCAGGAATTCGTTCATTGCAATCAGCAACCGATGAAATGGGTATTGCGAAATGGGTGTTAGCCTTTATGGCGAATTAGTCCTGTTAGTAGTAGGGGTTTTGAATGGGTATAAGCAAGTGTGCTGTGTGCAAGGCAGTGTCTACCAGCTTATCGAACTCTCCAGATAGTCAGTACAAAGCTTAAGGATCGAATACGGCTTGCCGATGTGGTAACAGGATTCAACGTCAGCGGACCTGCTGCTGATTACTTTTCATTGTCAATTCCTGTTTGCAGGTTGAATATACGTATCAATCGCCAGCTTATTGATAATGAGAGTCAGTGTAGATTGAATCGAAATTGAAGTGGTTGATATGCTGTGAATTTCATGAAAAAAGGTGTTGCGTGTCTCAATACCAATGATTTCAAGGTGGTACGGTCGGTTTCAAGATGGTATGGTGAATTTCAAAATGGCGCAGTCCTTCTTCGTTTGGTTATGAGAGGGTCGCTTGTCGGGGGTGTCAAACCGCCGGATCTTGTGGTAACTCATATCATTTCTGCATCACCAATACCGGCGATCAAAGCAGAGAAATGAGTATTTTTGTAATAAATACATTTGTACTTTTGTACATTTGAGGTAGTCAACTTATGTTGCTCAAATTGAACTTCAGTTTCACGTCATGGCCACTATTTCTAGTGATCTTAAGCACATCGTTATTATTTTCCTGTATGCCGGTTCCTGGTGATGAGGAAAAAGAAGATGATATAACGACAGGCAACGATTGCACTACAGTGCCGGATTTATTCACAAAAACAGTATGGCCGTCTGTCAGGGGAATTTGTGTTGATTGTCACAACCCGGGAGGGGTAGCCAATAATACCCGATTAGTTTTTAGCCAAGATGCTGATAAACAGACCGAAAACTACAATGTGTTACGGAATTTTTCTTTAGGCAATGCTGTAACGTTGTTAAACAAAACCATTGGATTACCTGTACACGGTGGTGGTGCCCCGTATGTTGATCAGTCCCAGCAGGAATATCAGAACTTGGATAGTCTGATTTCAGTGATGGAGAGAGAGTGTGGGGCGACATCCACCGTTTCATTCTTTGATGATGTTCAGTTTTACAGTGAACAGGAAACACTGAAAAAAGCGGCGATTGTATTGGCTGGAAGACGCCCTGCGGTTAGTGAGCTTAATGCCGTGGCGGCAGGTGGGGAAGACAGCTTGCGAGTGACAATACGCAATATGATGCAGGGAGAGCGCTTTGAGCGTTTTTTGTCAGAAACGGCCAACAATCATTTTCTCAGTACAGGCCTTTCAGGTGGGGCAAATCGTTACCCGGTCGCCAGTGACTATCCAAAAGTAGATGACATTGCCAATAACACCGAGCGGACCATCTTTCGTGCAGCTGTACAGCAAGAGCCGCTGCAATTGCTTCGGTACATTATACGCAATGAGCTCCCTTACACAGAAATTTTAACCGCAAATTATACTGTCGTGAATCCCGTTTTGGCGTCTATTTATGAGGCTGATGTACCAGGAGGATTTGATAATGAAATGGATAATTCGGAATGGCGGAAAGCAACGATTCCTGAGATGTTGCGTTTTGGAAGAATATATCCTCATGCGGGTGTATTAACCACTCACGCATGGCGGCAGCGTTTCCCTACGACAGCATCGAATCGTAATCGTCAGCGTGCAAAAATGGTATTGCTCCAGTTTTTAGGCGTAAATCTAGAGGCGTTGGCACAGCGCCCACTGGTAAGCGAAAGCCCGTTTCTTGTACCAACGCTGGAAGATCCTGCTTGTACTTCTTGCCATAATATAATGGACCCGGTGGCTGGAGCCTTTCAAAACTGGGCAGACCTCAATCGATATCGACGATTCAGTGCTAACACGACGGCGCTTCCCTCTAGTTATAGAGGAAATAATTATCCGAGAGATGCTGATGGTAATGCTTATTATCAACGAGGGGATAATTGGTTTCGTGATGTACTTCCACCGGGGTTTAACGGAGTTCTTGCACCAGGGGGGCATGAGGGAAATGAGGCAGCATTGCAGTGGCTTGGGCAAGAAATGGCGAAGGATAGCCGGTTTTCTATGGGAGCCGTCCATTTTTGGTATCACGGGCTATTTGGTGAAAAAGTATTAACCTCGCCGGGTGATAGCAGTGCCGCAGACTATCAAAAACGCTTGAACGCTTTTAATGCCCAAGACAAAATTTTCCGGGAAATTGCAGCCCGCTTTCCCGATGACCGGGGCCATGGCGCTTACAATGTGAAAGACCTTCTGGTTGATTTGATTACCAGTCAATGGTTTCGGGCGTCGGGCATAGCGGAAGATGTTGCAGAAGAGCGGGCTATCGAGCTGGAAGCCGTCGGATCATATCACTTGCTGACCCCAGAGCAGCTTTCGCGGAAAATGGAAGCGACAATGGGTGAATCCTGGAGTCGGCTGATGCCAATTACAAGAAGTTATGGTCTTCTTTATGGCGGGTTTAATGCGAGAAACCTGATCGAAAGAAATACCTCAATCACTACCGTGCTCAATGCAGTATTGGAACGTATGGGCAATGAAGTTGGCTGTGATATTGTCAAAAATGATTTTTTGGAATCAACGGACCAGCGTTTATTATTTCCCCTTGTTGAGTTAAATCACACGCCTGACAATGCCAGGGAAAATATTCTGCTCAATATTCAATACTTGCATAATCACATGTTAGGCGAGTTGTTGGCATTGGATGCTACTGAATTACTGCAAACGTACGACCTTTTTCAGGAGGTTTGGGAAAACCGTGATATTGCTCCGGAGGTTACATTGCGATGTAGTCTTAATAATCAAAATGATGCTGAATATAGCGGTCGCTCCTGGGTGATCGTGTTGTTGTATTTGATGAATGACCCACGATATATATACAGCTATTAAATACGCTTCAATTTAATCAGGAGACTATGATGAAACGACGGGATTTCTTGAAACTCGTTAGCTCAGCGGGGGTTTGTGCAGCGATACCTTTCCCGTTGGGAACGGCATTTGGCGCAACATATTCACCTTATGAAGGCCCGATTTATTTTAATATTCATGTCAGTGGAGGATTGGATCAAAGTACATTTACCGATCCTCGTGAAGATTCGCTGATTAATACATGGGCAGATAATCAAGATGCCGGCATCGCGGGCAATATTCGTTACGCACCGGTTCCTGGAAATCAGGCATTTTTTGATAAATATTACAAAGACATGCTGGTCATAAATGGCATTGACGGAGAAACTAATGGCCATGCTTCAGGTACTGTTTCCCGCTGGAGTGGCCGATTGTCACGAGGTTACCCGAATACATGTGAGCTTATAGCCGCCACTTATGGTCAAGGTTTATCATTGCCGTATATATCCCGGGGAGGGTATGAGGCAGGCGTTGGTATTATGCCGTATACGCGATTGTTTGATCTGAATATGATGAGAGCAGTTTCTTTGCCCAATCAAGCCAGTGCGACGAGCAACCACCTTAAGCAATCCGATCTTGATATTTTGCAGCGATACAAGCAGGCACGTATCGATACACTTAACAATACAAATACTTATCTGCCTGCATTGACTCGTGCTTTCAGCGAAGTGGATATTGCATATCAAGGTAGAGACTCTCTGGAACGATTGGCCGACTATATTCCGTCCACAGGTCTCGATACTACAGATGCCCAAGGGAATTCAACAAATTTTGTCAGAAATATCCACCTTGCACTGATTAGTGCGCAAGCGGGTTTGACGACATGTGTGAACTTAGCCAGTGGTATCGGCTTTGACCTGCATGACAACTTTGATGCTCAGTCTGATGTAAGAATGCCTCAACTAACGGGGGCTATTGATTACTTGTGGGAAAAGTCAGAAGAATTAGGTCTGGCGGACAGATTGGTTGTTTTCATCAATACAGAATTAGGTCGAACTCCCCACTACAATGCTAACCAGGGAAAAGATCATCATAGAATTGGTAGTGCCATGTTTATGAAAAAAGATGCGACATGGGGCAATCGCGTGGTGGGTGCAAGTGATGAACGACATGCTGTTCTGAAAATAAACCCTCAGACTTTGCAGGTCGATGAAAACGGGATAGTGCTTAAACCAAAACACCTGATCCAAGCTTACCGGCAGCTCGCGGGTGTTGACCAAGGGGGACTGGCACAAAGTTATCCATTAAACGCGGAAGATGTTGATTTTTTTAACCCTGGAAAAAACACAGGATATACTGTTAATTTTAGAGCCTGAGCGCTATGCATCATACTATTCCGGTTTGTATCCTGATTTTAATTGTTTTCATCGTTCTGTCTGCCCCGGCAAACTCAGCAAAAATTGGCGATTCATATCCCATAACGCTGCCGTCCCTGTTCGATAGCAAAAAAAATATTTCATCAAATGATTTCAAAGAAAAAGTTCTCTATGTGGACTTTTGGGCTTCGTGGTGTATTCCATGTAGAAAGTCGTTACCACAATTGAATGAATTGAGGGAACGCTTAAAACGTAACGGCAAAGACTTTGAAATTCTGGCGATAAACCTGGATAGCGACCCAAATGAGGCGATAGCATTTTTGAATAAATACCCTGTTGACTATCCTGTTGTATATGACGCCGAGGGAAAATACCCAAAGCTTTATGGCGTAAAAGGTATGCCGACATCTTATATTTTGGACCTTCAAGGGAAAATTAGATATGTACACAGTGGATTCAGAAGTAGTGACATCAAAAAAATTGAGGCACTGGTTCATGAGATGCTGCCTTAAAATACGCTCAGAATATTTTTTTTCCATTCGGTTTTATGGAGGGGTGATTATTTTGTTAAGCCTTTCCGGGCTGACAGGCTGTGCATCAGTTGAACCGTGGGAAAAGGGAATGTTGGCAAAACCCGAAATGGGTTGGACCCCCGACCCTATTGAGGCGGCAATGGAAAGTCATATTTTTTTTAGTAAAGAAGGCTCTTCCGGCGGTAATGTCTCAGGAGGCGGTGGATGTGGTTGTAATTGATCTGAGACTAACTAAAGAGGCCGTTATTGATGGCTAAAAAACGACATCAAAATGCGGCTTTATTAACGCTGGTGACCAGCGCTTTTTCCTTGCCTGGAATAAGTGCAAAGGCAGAAGGGGTGCCAGATTCCACGTCGGTTAAATATCGTTATACATCGTATGTAGAAGATAACGCACCGGAACGATTCACTGTGGAAGGCGATCTTGGAAGGTATAAAATTCAGGCCAATCAAATTCAGCTTGTACAGCCAGTTGGCGAGCGCGCATCAATTACTTTTGATTATTTGTCAGAAACGATGAGTGGTGCATCACCTTGGGGAGTCAAACAGGGTGCTGACAATCAGCCAGAACTGATTATGAGTGGGGCAAGTATCAAGGAAGAGCGTCAAGATGTTGCTGTCCGATTAAAAGTTTATGACAAAGAAAGCAGCGTCAGTTTCATGGGAGGGCATTCGACTGAAAATGATTACAAAGCCGTGTATGGAGGGCTTGAAAATGAATTACATTTCAATCAAAAAAATACGACTGTTAAATCAGGGTTGAAAGTTTCTATAGATCGCATTAACCCGACGCAGGAAGAAGGGCAGAGCCGTGTCAGCGAAGAAGAAAAAAATAGCACCTCTTATAGTATTGGTCTTGCGCAGGTGCTAAACCCATCGGCTATTGTGCAGGTTGGTTTGGAGTATGCTCAGTTATCCGGTTATCTGACAGATCCATACAAATTACAGGATTCACGCCCGGATATTCGTAAACAAACAATAGCAAGTCTCGGTTATCGACAATTTATTACATCAACCGATAGTGCCTTTCATTTGGATTATCGTTCTTATACGGATGATTGGAAAGTAAAATCACATACCATCAATGTTGCTTGGTATCAAAATTTTGGTAGCAGGCATGTAATCGTTCCGTCAATACGTCTGTATAGCCAGAAAAAAGCAAAATTTTATGGCGTTTATTTTGAGGGGGGGGAAGCGACCGAATATTTTTCCAGCGATTATCGGCTGTCTTCTTACGAGGCAATGAGTTATAAGTTAAAGTATATAAAATATTTTGACACTTGGTCGTTCACGGTTGCAGGGGAGCGATATGAAAGCGAGGGTAGCTCGGGAGAAATTGAAAACCCGGCTCTTGTGAGTTTTACTCGCTGGACAGTCGGGTTTGATATTAAATTTGATTAATTAATTTTTCTCATTCATCGTTTAAGCTGGGGCCAGGAATGCATGTGCATGAATGATAAAAAATGCCTTGAGCTAGAAATTTTAGAGCTTTGCTACTGATTCAATTTTATGCAGACTCTCCATAAGCCAACGATTTCAGTGCTTTCTTTCACAGCAATGGGTAGCCCCTGTAAGCTGCATTTATATCTTACACAGAAACAAGCCAATACAGTGCCGCAAGCGGCTTTAGATTGTGTTTTTGCGCTGGAAAAAAAATATTCCCGGTATCAAAGTGACAGTATTACGAGCATTATTAATCGTAGTGCAGGTAGTGGACAATGCGTTCGTGTTGATTCAGAAACAGCAGCATTATTGGATTATGCGAATGATGCCTTTGAACAAAGCGATGGATTGTTTGATATTACATCGGGTGTGTTAAGGAAAATATGGGATTTTAAAAGCGGAATTTTACCTTCCCAGGAAACAATCAACCAAACCCTTACGTTGATTGGCTGGCAAAAAATACGATGGCATAACCCATATATTGAACTCCCTGAAGATATGGAGCTCGATTTTGGTGGTTATGTAAAAGAATATGCTGCTGATACTCTGGCTACCTTCTGTATGGATAATGGTGTTACACACGGGTTAATTGACCTCGGTGGTGATATTCGTGTTATCGGCCCGCACCTGGATGGTAAGCCCTGGAAAATTGGTATTCGTAATCCTGATAACCCGGAGAAAGCTTTGGCACACGTTGAAAGTACAGGAGGAGGGGTTGCGACAAGCGGTAATTATGAACGATGTATGGTTGTTGATGGACATCGTTATGGCCATGTTTTTAATCCTCTCACTGGTTGGCCTGTCCAGGGATTGGCAAGTGTCACTGTGCAAGCGGAACACTGCCTGATTGCCGGTACCCTGAGTACCATTACGATGTTAAAAGGCCGACCGGGAGGAGGGGAGTGGTTGCAAGACATGGGGCTGCCTAACCTTATAATAGAAGAACCCTGATAATGTTGAGTTGAGCCTGGGTTCATTCCTTTTGTTTGTTTTTAGTCAAAATTTAGAGGCTTAAGCTTCGAACAATCGTTCCAGAGTGTTGTGATGTTGTCGTGGTACTGACAAGTGCCGTGTTATAAACGCAGAGGTCGCAGAGGTCGCAGAGGCGCAAAGGGCGCAGAGAAAAACACTAAAAACTCTGCATTTCTGTGTCTCTGCCGCCTCTGCGTTTACAAGCACTAGATTTGACCAAGTACGCTTAACTTAACATGCCTATGTATTTAACTCAGCCAGACCATAAGTTGGGCGGAAAAATGCCCGTTACAGCCGCTAAATGCTGATAAAAAGTGAATCGGCTGAGTCAAGTGCAGAGGCATGTAACTTAATGACATTGGGTATTTCAGCTTTTACTTCATATTTCAATCTGTTGATTTCAGAATATTGGAATGGTATCGAATATGGTCGCCAATGAACGTTGAGATAAAATGATAGCTATGGTCATAACCCGTTCTCATTCTTAGGTCTAATGGGTACTTATTCTTTTCACAGAGATACTGTAGTTTTTGTGTCATTAATTGGTCGTCTAAAAACTCATCATTTGTTCCTTGATCAATTAAGATCGGAATCATATGTGTACATTTTTCTATCAGGTGACAGGTGTCATATTCTGCCCACTCACTTTTATCATTACCCAGATATTTTTGAAAAACCTCTTTACCCCAGGTGCATTCAGTGGGGTGGCAAACAGGTGAAAACGCAGAAACACTTTGGTACATTTCCGGGTTTTTTAATGCGCAGGTCAATGCGCCATGCCCACCCATTGAATGCCCGCTTATGCTTTTCCGGGCGGTTACCGGGAAATTTTTTTCGATTAACTGCGGTAATTCCTTTGTGATGTAACTGTACATTTTATAGTTTTTATTCCAGGGTGGCTGGATAGCGTCGATATAAAACCCGGCACCTTTTCCCAGGTTATAGCGATCAGGCACATCGGGTACATTATCGCCTCTTGGACTGGTGTCGGGCATCACCAGTGCAATTCCATGTTCCGCAGCATATCGTTGGGCTCCGGCTTTAATTCGAAAGTTATCATCCGTACAGGTCAATCCAGATAACCAGTACAACACCGGTACGGGCTGCATTTCTGCTTGTGCCGGCAAATAGATTGAAAACGTCATTTCACAGTGACACACTTCTGAAGTGTGCAGGTATCGTGATAACCAGCCATCAAATTCTTTTACGGTGTCAGTTTTTTGCATAATGATTCTGTGCTCATTCTAAAAAGTGATCACTGAACGAATGCTCTTGCCTTCATGCATGTAATCAAAGGCTTTATTAATGTCTTCCAGGGGCATGGTGTGGGTTATCAAATCATCAATAACAATTTTGCCTTGCATATACTGTTCTACATATCCTGGCAATTCGGTGCGTCCTTTGACACCGCCAAATGCGGTGCCTTTCCAGGTTCTTCCGGTAACAAGCTGGAAAGGTCGGGTATGTATTTCCTGTCCCGCGCCCGCAACACCGATGATTGTGGAAACACCCCATCCCATATGACAGCATTCAAGCGCTTCCTGCATTACGCCAACATTACCAATGCACTCAAAAGAATAATCAACTCCGCCATTGGTCATATCATTAATAAACTCAACCAGGCTGCCGTTTATTTCTTCAGGATTAATACAATCTGTTGCCCCCAACGCTTTGGCCATCGCAAATTTGTCTGAATTAAGATCGATTGCGATTATCCGTTCGGCTTTTGCCATGACGGCCCCCTGAATAACCGACAGTCCAATGCCACCCAGGCCAAAAACAGCAACAGAAGAACCGGCTTCCACTTTTGCGGTATTGAGAACGGCACCGATACCTGTGGTAATACCGCAGCCGAGCAGGCAGACCTTGTCCAGTGGCGCTGCCTTGTTGATTTTGGCCAAAGCGATTTCAGGTACAACGGTATATTCAGAAAATGTAGAGCACCCCATGTAATGATAAATGGGTGATCCGTTTTTTGAGAAACGGCGACTGCCGTCCGGCATGAACCCCGTCCATACCGTGGATGCAATTGACTGGCACAAGTTGGTTTTTGCAGAATGACAGTATTCGCATGCGCCACATTCAGGGATATAAAGCGGTATAACATGGTCGCCAACCGACAAGCCGGCAACGCCCGGTCCGCATTCGATGACTTCACAGCCGCCCTCATGACCCAGTACACAAGGAAATGCGGCTTCCGGGTCTTCGCCGGATAAAGTAAATGCATCGGTGTGGCACACGCCGGATGCGACAACTTTCAGTAACACCTCACCCTTTTTGGGTGCTTCAATGTCTATTTCTTCAATTTCCAGTGGGCGATTAGCGGCCCAGGCAACTGCGGCTTTTCCTTTCATCCGGGATTCCTTCAGGTCATATTAATTGGCGATGATAATACACCGTCTTAATGTGAATTAATTAACTGATGTTATGCAGGCCTCAAATGTGAATTAAGCGCTAAAAACATCTGTTTTAAAATTACCGGGTATTTAACGCAGAGGTCGCAGAGGCGCAAAGGCGCAGAGAAAAACACTAAAAACTTTGCGTCCTCTGCGTCTTTGCGCTCTCTGCGTTTATAACGCACCATTTGTCAGTACCACGACAGCATAATCTCCCAATTGGGTTGGAGCGCTTCTGATATTGCGCAGGCTTCAGTCAGAATATGAGTTGAGGCGTCATGTAAAAACCGTCAGTCATTGATTCATTATTCGAGTGCGTAACATCCGTTAATTGAAAGGCTCCGGCAATAGGTGATATTGCAGCGGTACTGATCCGTTCATGCCTGTTTTTTCCCTTTCATTGCTTCTGCGCAGAGCCTACGGTAGAATGCGTCGCTCAAAATTCGGGTTGCCCCAAAAGGCAACAAACCTTGCTTCACCGTGTTGTATCTTCTTTTTTTCTTTATAAAAACGAAGGTGCGCGGGAGGCGTTAACCATAAGGAATGCTCGTGAGACACTACGAAATCGTGTTTCTGGTCCACCCTGACCAGAGTGATCAGGTTCCCACCATGATCGAAAAATACAAGGCAACAGTTGAAGGTGATGGCGGTAAAGTCCATCGTCAGGAAGACTGGGGTCGTCGCCAACTGGCTTATCCCATCAACAAAATCCACAAAGCGCATTATGTGCTCATGAACGTTGAGTGTACCGCTGAAGCGTTGGAAGAGCTGGAAACCGCCTTCCGCTTTAACGATGCGGTAATTCGCAACATGGTGATGCGCACCAAGACAGCAATCACAGATGCCTCTCCGCTGGCCCGTTCACGGGAAGACGAGTCTCGTGAACGTCGTCCTGCATCGGCTGAAAAAACCGAAGCGCCGAAAACAGATGCTGCTGAAGCAACGCCTGCCGAGGCTCCTGAAGCTGAAGCGGCTACAGAAGCTCCTGCGGCTGAAAGTGCAGCAGCACCCGTGGAAAAAACCGGAAGCGCCGAGGCCTAATAGCCCCGCTTGTTGAAGAAATGTTGAGAGGATAAGTGAATGTCACGTTTTTATCGTCGTAGAAAATATTGCCGCTTCACTGCGGAAGGCGTCAAAGAGATCGATTACAAGGATCTGAATACGCTGAAAGCCTATGTATCGGAATCAGGCAAAATTGTGCCTAGCCGTATTACCGGCACCAAAGCCAAATACCAGCGTCAGCTGACCACGGCTATTAAACGCGCCCGTGCGCTGGCACTGTTGCCATATAGCGATTCACACCAGTAGGTCCGGTGTTAATTCTGTCACTGCCCACGGCAGAGTGGGTGGTGGGTCTGCTATGTAATGAGCGAGGCGGAATGAAGTGAAGGCGTTGGCGACATTCATTCTGCGTGGGCCGAGTCAGGCAATATTGCTTACGGTTGGCGCGGCGGTGCTGGCACTGATGTTGCCACCCCTGAGTGTGCTCAGTGGTGCGGCGATTGCTTTGGTGACCCTGCGCAATGGTCCACGTTCCGGTGCGATAGTGATGCTGGGCAGCACGGCCTTTGTGGCTCTGATGGCCTGGTTGTCATTGGGCAATGTGCTGCCCGGCGTGGTGTTTCTGGCCGTATTGTGGCTGCCGCTGTGGGTGCTGGGCTGGGTATTGCGCGAGATGCGCTCCTTGGCGTTGGCAACCACGGTAGCGGGTGCGCTGGGCATTGTTGGCGTGTTGGTGATTTATGCCATCGTCGGTGATGTTAGTGCTTGGTGGCTGCAAATGTTGATGGCTATGTTTGAGCCCGCTATGGAAGCTGATGGCCCTCTGGCTGATCGCGCTATGGTAGAGCCGATTCTGGCGGATCTTTCCAGAATCATGACCGGCATTGCAGCAGCAGGCGTGAGCCTGAATGTGTTGCTGTGTTTGTTTCTGGCTCGGGCTTGGCAGGCACAGTTATACAACCCTGGTGGTTTTCGTAACGAGTTTCATGCGTTGCGTCTGGGACAAAAACTGGCGCTGGTATCGCTGGGTTTTATCGCATTGTCGCTGTTGCCACTGGGCGTGGTGTCACACATGGCAGGCGAGATTGTCATCGTGATTCTCAGTCTGTATGTGATACAGGGACTGGCGTTGCTGCACTCGATTGTTGCCCAGCGCGGATTGCATGTGACTTGGTTGGTGGTGCTTTATCTGGTCATGTTATTTATCATGCCACATTTGGTGGTATTGGTGGCGGTGATGGGATTGGTGGATACCTGGGCGGATTTTCGTCGGCGACTTGCTGCAAAATAACCGGCACGGTATATCGAACAGATTTTTTAAATCAAATATTGATGTAAGTTGAGGAAGCTGCAATGAACGTAATTTTATTGGAACGAGTGCAAAACCTGGGTGACCTGGGTGATCAGGTGAATGTGAAGGCCGGTTACGGTCGTAACTTTTTGATTCCGCAAGGCAAGGCAGTGTCTGCTAGCAAGGACAATGTTGCCAAATTTGAAGCACGTCGTGCCGAACTGGAAAAGACTGCTGCTGAAAAGCTGGCCGCTGCCGAAGCCCGCAAGACGGCTTTGGAAGCGTTGGAAATTACCATTACCCAACAGGCCGGTGATGAAGGCAAGCTGTTTGGTTCCGTGGGTACTCATGACATCGCCGAGGCGATTACGGTTGCCGGTGCTGAAGTGAGCCGTGCCGAAGTGCGTTTGTCGGAAGGTGCGCTACGTCAAATTGGTGACTACGAAATCAGCATTGAATTGCATAGTGATGTACAGGCTACAGTGAAACTCAGTGTGGTTGCTGAAGCTTAATAATACCTGCGCTCACGTTTCCTGCCAGCAGGCAGGAAACATGTAGAGAGGTAAGGCGGTATCCCGGGGCAGCTTCGGGGTGCCGCTTTTGTTTTTTTACTGTGAATTAAGGATAAATTGCCCTGTATTCAGGATATGCAGCAGAGCTTGGGTAATGAAAGCCCAACGCAAAGGCGCGGAGATTTTATGGTGCGATAATTCGTCGCCGAGAAATGCTCCGTTCTGCTGAATGTAAACCAGTGGCTTTGTATTTGCCCGGATATTTTTCTGTCTGTTTCTCACCGTTTTATCCCGGTCTTTTCGGCCACAATCAGGTAACATAATGCGACGATGAACGAGCTAGAGTATCCACCCGAAATCGCCGACATGGCTACCGAAGCGTTGCGCATGGCTCCGCAGTCTGTCGAGGCTGAGCAGTCTGTATTGGGCGGTTTGATGCTGGATAACGAGGCCTGGGACAAGGTCGCTGATTTGGTGGTGGAAGAGGATTTCTATCGTCGTGATCATCGGCTGATTTTCCGCGCTGTGGCCAGTCTGGCATCGCACAGCAACCCTTTTGATATCGTCACACTTTCCGAATGGCTATCGCAGCAAACCCTGTTGGATGAGGCCGGTGGTCTGGCCTATCTGGGTGCGCTGGTCAAAAACACACCCAGTGCAGCAAATATCAAGGCCTATGCCGAAATTGTGCGTGACCGCTCAGTGCTACGCCAGTTGATCACTGTGGGTAATGATATCAGTGGCAGCGCGTATCAAACCGAAGGCCGCACTACCGAAGAATTACTGGATGGCGCTGAAGGTGCGGTATTCAAGATTGCTGAGCAAGGCGCGCGCGGTAAAAAAGGGTTTACCGCCATCAAGGACTTGCTGGTCAAAGCGGTGGATCGCATCGACGAGCTGTTTCAGCAAGACAACCCCATTACCGGTGTGCCTACAGGCTGGGACAGCTTTGACGAAATGACTTCTGGCCTGCAAAAAGGTGATTTGGTGATCGTCGCCGGTCGTCCCTCCATGGGTAAAACTTCCTTTGCCATGAATATCGCTGAGCATGCGGCTATCAAGGGTGGTGTGCCCACTGCTGTATTCAGCATGGAAATGCCCGGTGAGCAACTGGCAATGCGTATGTTGTCGTCGTTGGGGCGTATTGACCAGCACAAGATTCGTACGGGTAAACTGGAAGATGAAGACTGGCCGCGATTGACGTCGGCAGTGGGCATTCTCGCCGAAGCACCGTTATTTATTGATGATACACCGGCACTGTCGCCCAATGATCTGCGTGCCCGTGCCCGCCGCCTGAGTCGTGAGCATGGCCTGGGGCTGGTGGTGATTGACTATTTGCAGTTAATGCAGGTGCATGGCAGCAAGGAAAACCGTACCAATGAAATCTCGGAAATTTCACGTTCCCTGAAAGCGCTGGCCAAGGAGCTGGAAGTGCCGGTGATTGCGTTGTCACAGCTCAATCGTGGCCTGGAGCAGCGTCCCAATAAACGTCCGATAATGTCGGACTTGCGTGAGTCGGGTGCTATCGAGCAAGACGCCGACGTGATTGCCTTCATTTATCGTGATGAAGTGTATAACGAAGACAGCCCGGACAAGGGCACCGCCGAAATTATCATCGGTAAACAGCGTAATGGCCCCATTGGCACCACACGCCTGACCTTTCTGGGCCAGTTCACCCGCTTTGAAAACTTTATTCACGATATCTATTCCGATGATGACGGCTACTCGCACTCGGGCCCAGGGACATGAGCCGGGCGGCACGCGCCGTCATTGATCTCGATGCCCTGCGACATAACCTGCAATGGGCATATACCGCCAGTCCCGAGGCCAGACAATTTCCTGTTATTAAGGCTGATGCCTATGGTCATGGTCTGTTGCCAGTAGCGCAGGCGCTGACTGACGCTGATGGTTTTGCTGTCGCCAGTCTCGAAGAGGCATTGGTGTTACGTGAGGCCGGTATCCAGCAACCGATTTTGTTGCTCGAAGGATTTTTTCATCCTGACGAGTTAGTCAACATTCAACAACACCGGTTAGATATCGTGGTACATCATGCGGCACAACTGGATGCTTTGGAGTCTTTAGTTCGGCAGCAGGATATTGTAAAGCCGGTGACCGTCTGGCTGAAAGTGGATACTGGCATGCACCGGTTAGGTTTTTCCCTGGAGGCTGTGTCGGACGCATGGGCACGACTTAGAGCCTGTGATGCGGTGAATCAGCCACCACGGCTGATGACCCATCTGGCCTGTGCCGATGATTTTCACAGCACTCGCACTCAGCAGCAAATCGAATCTTTTTACCGTGTGTTACCCGGCGTGCAGGCTGAGCGCAGCATCGCCAACTCGGCAGGCATTCTGGGCTGGCTGGGCAGTCATGCTGACATTGATCGTCCCGGCATCCTGCTTTATGGCGCGTCTCCTTTTTTGGACGAGACCGGTGCTGATCGCCGTTTGCGCCCGGTGATGACCTTGCGTAGTGAATTGATTGCGATCAATGCATGTCAGGCGGGAGATAGGGTGGGGTATGGTGGTCGCTGGGTTTGCCCTGAAGCCATGACCGTTGGTGTAGTGAGCATCGGTTATGGCGATGGTTATCCGCGCCATGCACCGACGGGTACACCCGTGTTGGTGAATGGTGTGGAAGTGCCGCTTGTTGGGCGTGTTTCCATGGATATGATCAGTGTGGATTTGCGTGGACTGCCTGATGCGCAAGTGGGTGATGATGTTGTGTTGTGGGGAGAAGGACTGCCCGCGGAAACCGTGGCGCGTGCGGTGGGTACCATTGCTTATGAATTATTTTGCAGTGTTACCGCGCGCGTACCGCGTAATTACGTGTAGGGTGGAACAAGCGTAGCGGTTCCACCAAATGGGAAAGGGATATATTCAAGGTTCGATCAACTATCGATGTTCACCTTGATTCGTCGTTTGCAGGTGAGTTGTTGTATGAGGGCTTTTTCTCCTGTTTCAGGTAATCAGATCTTTGTTGCAGGATGCTGGTTTTTTTGTCAGCGACCGTGAGCATAGAGGCGATTTATTGTTTCTTATAGCCTGTTGGTGGAACCGCTGCGCTTGTTCCACCCTACGGTTTTATGCTGTGTTGAAGGGTGTAAAGGCACGGCCTGCTATTGGGTACAATCCAGACAGGGAATGGGGCAGTGCTCACCCTGCGAAATCGAATATTGACTATCGTATAACGAGAAATAGATAACATGGCGAAAAGCAAAATCGCTTACGTGTGCAGTGACTGCGGCTCGGACTTTCCCAAATGGCAGGGCCGCTGTGACGATTGCGGTGCGTGGAATACCCTGTCGGAATTTCGTACCGGAAGCCCGGCCAGTGGTGGCAGCAAACCCCGGGCCGGGCAGTTTGCCGGTTATGCGGGCAGTCTGTCAGATGTCAAAACCCTGGCAGAGATTGATCTGACCGAACTGCCGCGTCTGGGCACAGGGGTTGATGAGCTGGACCGGGTGCTGGGTGGCGGCTTGGTACCGGGCTCGGCGATTCTCATTGGTGGCCATCCCGGTGCGGGTAAAAGCACGTTGCTGTTGCAGGTGCTGTGCAAACTGGCGCAATCGCAAAGTGCCATGTATGTAACCGGCGAAGAATCCCTGCAACAGGTGGCAATGCGCGCACAGCGCTTGTCGCTGCCCACAGACAGTCTGAAAATGCTCAGTGAAACCAGCGTGGAAAGTATTTGCGCGGTGGCCGAAAAACATAAACCCAAATTACTGGTGGTGGATTCCATTCAGGTCATGAGCCGTGAAGAAGTGCCCTCGGCTCCTGGTGGTGTGGCGCAGGTGCGCGAATGCGCAGCTTACCTGATACGTTACGCCAAACTGACCAATACCGTGCTGATTCTTGTCGGTCATGTCACCAAAGACGGCACCCTGGCCGGGCCCAAGGTGCTGGAACACATGATCGACTGCTCTGTGATGCTGGAGAGTTCCACCGATAATCGCTTTCGCACCCTGCGCGGGGTGAAAAACCGTTTTGGTGCAGTTAACGAGCTGGGTGTGTTTGCGATGACGGAAAAAGGCTTGCGCGAAGTGAAAAACCCTTCAGCGATTTTTCTTTCGCGCGCTGATGAACCTGCTGCCGGTAGTGTGGTGATGGTGGTGTGGGAAGGGACGCGGCCGATTCTGGTAGAACTTCAGGCGCTGGTGGATGACAGCAATTATGGCAATCCGCGACGACTGGCAGTGGGTGTGGATCAGAATCGTTTGTCCATGCTGATTGCTGTGCTGCATCGTCATGGTGGTGTGCAGGTGGGTGATCAGGACGTATTTATTAATGTAGTGGGTGGCCTGAAAGTGATGGAGACCAGTGCGGATCTGGCGTTATTACTGGCGCTTATCTCCAGTCTGCGTGACCGCCCGTTGTCCACGGACTTGGTGGTGTTTGGCGAAGTGGGCCTGTCGGGTGAAATCCGCCCGGTACCCAGTGGTCAAGAGCGTTTGAATGCCGCGGCCAAGCATGGTTTCCGGCAGGCTATTGTGCCCGAAGCCAATGTGCCCAAAGGGGGCGTCAAGGGTATGAAGGTCATAGGTGTAAAAACCCTGGCGGCGGCATTGGCGGCCTTATAAAAATAACAGTGGTCGAATCAGCCCTTAGTTCATTTTTAATCGTATCTGTGAATTAAGTGCTAAAAACATCCAAACGAATAAAGTCATTGGTTTATATTCTGCGAGACAGGCCGTTCCTGGGTCACTAATAACAGAACCATAAAATCTAACGCAAAGGCGCGGAGACGCAAAGAACGCAGAGAAAAGCACTAAAAACTTTGCGCTCTCTGCTTCTCTGCGCCTTTGCGTTGGGTTTTCATTACCCAAACTCTGCTGTATACGCCAAAAACAGAGCAATTTAGCCCTTAATTCATATTGTATTGTAGGGGTACTGACAAGTGGCGAGTTATAAACGCAGAGGTCGCAGAGACGCAAAGGACGCAGAGAAAGGCACTAAAAGCTTTGCGCTCTCTGCTTCTTTGCGCCTTTGCGTTGGGTTTTCATTACCTAAACTCTGCTGCATACGCCGAAAACAGAGCAATTTAGCCCTTAATTCACATTGTATTGTAGGGGTACTGACAAGTGGCGAGTGATAAACGCAGAGGTCGCGGAGACGCAAAGAACGTAGAGAAAAGCACTAAAAACTTTGCGATCTTTGCGCCTTTGCGATCAATTACGCATTGTTTTTTGGGATGAGGGTGTTTTAGCGCTTAATTCACTTTCATCAACTCGGTCAACTCACGGTTTAGCATCTCATTGTCACCCAGGTTTAACTCCACCAGACGACGCAAGTGGGAAATGCTGTCCAGGTCGATGTGCTCGCAACGGAAACCCGCATGTTGTTTTTCAACGTGGGCGACAGAGACTTCCATACGAATTGTTGCATCCGGAGTATCTGTCAGCATCTCCACAAGGTAATGGTCGCCGACTTTGCTGTGCCAGCCGTCAGGCATCATGGCCAGAATACCTTTCAGGGAAATATCAATGAGTTGGGCATCCCAGCTGCCTTCCGCGTTGACCATGTGAATGTCCGTCACAAATGAAATGCGTGAAAAACGTCTTTTTTCAGTGTCCATGTCAGGCCTTTTTCTTGATTTACCCCGGGTAAAACATTTATTCATCGTATCTACGGCAATAATAGTCGCGACTGTACACAACGCCAAATATTTCTGTTGGGAGTGTCAGACCATATGAATTACCGGTGGTATGATTGTTTATTATTAGCTGAATCAGAGGGATACACCGTTTTCGAGCTGCGGGCTACTGGCGTTTTTGTATTTTGTACGGGTGTGTTTTTGGGGTATGTGCTTCAGGTTTTTTTGTATAAATTATCGGAAATTCAAATTACCTGACTTATTATCATGTCTGCCACTCAGGCCGGGTGGTTAAAGTACATTTCGGAATAGCCGAAATTAGGAGGTGTTAGCACCCCGAAAAACCCTGTAGTGAAAAGAGCCTATCTGTGTACCCAAAAAACAAAAAGACAATTCCTTGATACGAGTGCTGACTAACCACCGGTGGTGGATATTTCTGCTGGGACTGGCCTTGCTGGGGTGGAGTTTTCTGCCGGGTGCGCAGCAGTTGGAATATGCGCTGTACACCCGACTGGCAGTATTGATGCCTGTGTCGGATGCGCCCGTCAAAACGGTGGTGGTGACGCTGGATTCAGCCGGGCAGCAGGTTTCCCACAAAAAACTGGCGGATTTGCTGCGTCGTTTACAAACTGCCAGGGTAAAGGCGGTGGGTATCACGGCATCGCTGAATGTGCCGCAGACCCTTCTGGATGCCGGAGCGAAGACTCGTTTGCAGTCGTTACTGGATAAGAAAAAAGCAGCGGATATCGAGTCAATGCTGGACCCTGATGCTGCTCTGCACACAGCCTTGCAATTAATGCCGATGACTGTGGTGCTGGCTGCGCCGCCCGTATCTGCATCACTGACTCCCCTCGCTGTTGAAATGCCGGACAATGGTTTGGCCATGCTGCTGCCAGTGTTATTACCCCCGCAACTTGTAGGTATGAATGATGTTGCGCCTGTTGTTTCCGAGCCTTTAACGATGTTTACGGAAGTGGCAACGACGGCGGCCTTTGTGAGTGAGCGGCAGAAGGTGCGGGCTGCTGCACCACTGGCCATTGCGGTGGGACAAGCAGCAGAGCGACGCTATTTCCCTTCTTTCGAAATGCGTTTGGCAGCACAAACACTGGGCGTACCGGTGGAACGTATCACAGTGCATCCGGGGCAGGGGGTGTCTCTGGGTACAGCTTGGTATGCCACAGATGCGGGCCTGCGTGTTTATCCCCAGGTGCCGGATGCCTCACGGTCTATTCCCGTGTTGACGGCAAAACAGGTATTAAACGATTCATCATTTAAGAAAGTCGTAAAAAAAGAATTGCGTGGCAAGACGGTGCTGGTGGGGGCCAGCGATAGCCTGCTGGCAGACTCAGTGCGAGCTTCCGGTTTATTTGCCAATACCGGGTTGCTCTGGTCGGCACAGGCCGTGAATGCAATTATGACGGAATCCTTTGTCAACGTTCCTTGGTGGTCATCAGGTGTACAGCGTGGCATGTTGTTGCTGGTTGCCGTCTATTTGTTGTTATTGACGCTGCGCCTGCGTGGTAATCTGGGATTATTGATCGGTGTTGGTCTGGCTATTTTGTTACTTAACGGTAATTTGTTGCTGATGGTTGTACACAACACTTGGCTGCCACTGGCGTTACCAGTGATGTTTTTGTTGCTGGGGCAGAGTCTGTTGTGGTTACATCATCGAGGGAGTCGGCATTATACCCGGCTGCGGGATGAGCGAGATGCCGCCTTGCTGGAATTGTCTGCCAACCTGCGTGCGCAGGGCCAGTTGGATCAAGCCATGGCGCGCTTGAGTGATTGTGCCGCAAGCACGCAGGTGCAAGAAGCCTTTTATCAATTAGGCCTGGATTTTGAACGTCGTCGTCAGTTTAACAAAGCGTTGATTGCTTACGATTACATTGCTGAACAAGATGATAATTTCCGTGATATCCGTGAACGCAGGGCGAGGCACCAACCAGAGTTGAAACCGGTATCGCTGGCGGCCACTTCGGTTTCGTATGCCTCTACCAGACTGGTGGTGGATGACCCCAAAGTGGAGCGTCCGGTGCTGGGCCGCTATGAAATCGAACGCGAACTGGGCCGTGGTGCCATGGGCACGGTGTACCTGGGGCGTGATCCACGCATCGGTCGCACTGTAGCCATCAAAACCATGGCACTCACTGAGGAATTTGAAAGCGAGCAACTGGAAGACGTGCGTCGGCGCTTTTTTCAGGAGGCGGAAACGGCCGGGCGTCTCAATCACCCCGATATTGTTACTATTTATGATGTCGGCGAGGAGCATGATCTCGCTTATATCGCCATGGATTATATTACTGGTCACAGTCTTGACCAACATATTCGTAAAGAAGAATTGCTGCCCATGGCCCAGGTGTTTGCTATCGGTGTGCAAGTGGCTGAGGCATTAGGTTATGCCCATGAGCAAAAGGTGGTGCATCGTGATGTGAAGCCGGGCAACATTATTTTTGACCAGGAAAAGGGACAACTGAAAGTGACCGACTTTGGTATCGCCTGTCTAACGGATAATAGCAAGACACGTACTGGCACTGTGCTGGGTAGCCCGTTTTATATGTCGCCGGAACAGATCGCCGGTAAAAAAGTGGATGGCCGCTCAGACTTATTTTCCTTGGGCGTCACCTTGTATCAGCTGTTTACCGGTTGTCTGCCCTTTAAGGGTGACTCACTGACCAATCTCATGTATCAGATTGCTAACGAAAAACCCGAGGGTATACGCAAGCTGCGCCCGGAACTGCCCACCTGCGTGACTCGTCTCATCAACAAGGCGCTGGAAAAGGATCCGGCCAAACGTTTTGACACAGGGCAGAGCATGGCAGATGCCATCAGACGCTGTGTGGAAAAAACCTGATCACTAACAGGTCAATGAATGACCCGGGATATTGACGATGACAATTGAAATAAGCATCCAATGTAGTGTGCATGTTATTGGTGTAACAGACACCGGCCGCGCCCGTACTCACAATGAAGACGCCATTGCTTGGGATGTGCCACATGGCCTTGCGATGCTGGCTGATGGTATGGGGGGGCACAATGCGGGTGACGTGGCTAGTCGTCTGTGTTTGGAAACGCTCAACGGGGCATTACAGACCGCGCTGGACAAACCGCTGCGTCTGCGTCCCAATAAAGGTATGAGCAAGCACGCCACCCTGGTGCGTCGTTCGGTGAACAAGGCCAATACCGCGATTTTTGAAAATGCGGAAGCCAATCCCGAACGTAAGGGTATGGGAACCACTCTGGCGATGGTGCTTTTTTATGAAAATAAAGCGGTGGTGGCCCATGTCGGTGATTCGCGAGTGTATCGCCTGCGTGACCGCACACTGGAACAAATAACGGCAGACCATTCATTGGTGCGTGAGCTGTTGGAAAAGGGGGCAATTTCTGCCGAAGAGGCTGAAAACAACCCCTACCGTCATGTCATTACTCGCGCGGTGGGTGTACGCTCCCGCATGGTTACCGAAGTACAGGAACAGGAAACCCGGCCTGGTGATGTGTTTTTGTTATGTTCGGACGGACTTACCGATCTGGTCAGTGATGACGTTATTGAAGATATTCTAGTGGTTGCCGGAGGAAATTGGGAGCACGCCGCGCAACACTTGATTGACCTCGCCAATAATAATGGCGGACGAGACAATATCTCCGTGGTGATTGCAGCGCTGGGTGGGCCGCGTTGAGTGCATTGCATTGATTACAAGAAAATATTTACGTCACAATGATCCTTATTCTATTTGCTATTGTTGAAGGTGCAAACTTATGCCAAAACTTGTTCATTCCCGTGAAGGTCAGTTTCTGGAAGACATTTCCCTTGAAGAGGGTAGCTGGCTGATTGGCCGTCGGCCCGAATGTGATATTCGTGTAGATGATGAAACCGTTAGCGGTAAACATGCAAAAATCACAGTTGTGCCCAGTGCCTACATGGAAGGTTTGCTGGATGTACACATCGAAGACCAGGGGAGTACCAATGGTACTACGGTGAATGACAAAGTGATCAAACGTCACATGTTAAAGCACGGTGAAGTGGCAAAGGTTGGCAGTCATGAATTTGCCCTGGTAGATGAAGCAACGCGGGGGTTTGAAACCACCACAGTCATTCTGCCAGACTGACATCAATATTCATTGTCACCCTATTTTAATACTGTTTCAAAATTCTGAATCTGAGTCTGAATGAGCAAGGGCTTTCAACTGCCTGCTTTTCCACAGCATGTACAAGACAGGTATCAACACCATAGAAACCAAAGGTGCGGTAATCATGCCACCTAACATTGGTGCTGCAATGCGTTGCATCACTTCTGAACCGGCCCCTGAACCCATCATAATAGGTATTAAACCGGCAATCACAACCGCAGCTGACATCGCTTTTGGCCTGACGCGCAAAACCGCACCATCAATAATAGCCTCACGCAGTTGTTGCTCATTGCTGGGTTTATAGTCTTTTATCGCCTGATTAAGGTAGACCAGCATGATTACACCAAATTCCGCAGCCACACCGGCTAATGCAACAAAGCCCACACCAACAGCAACTGACAAATTATAATCGAGTGCATAAACTAACCAGACCCCACCAACCAACGCCAATGGTACTGAACCCATTACCATAAAACACTCTGTAAAATTACGAAAATTTAAATAAAGCAATAAAAATATTATGGCTAATGTCAGTGGCACAACATAGGCCAGTTTTGCTTTTGCGCGTAGCATATATTCATATTGCCCCGACCAGCCCACAGAATAACCCGCGGGTAAATTAATATTTTGTTCCACGGCTTTTTGCGCATCTACTACATACCCGCCTAAATCCCGGTCTTTGATATCGACATATACCCAGCCAATTCGTCGCGCATTTTCACTTTTAATCATCCCAGGCCCATCAACAATTCGTATTTCCGCCACTTCATGTAAAGCAACCTGTGATAAATTTGGCGTAACTATAGGCAATTGCCGGAGTTTGTCCACGGAATCACGCACCGCACGTGGATAACGCATATTGACAGGGTAGCGCTCCAATCCTTCAACGGTTTGAGTCACATTTGAGCCACCGACAGCGGTACTGATGACCTCCTGAATGTCGGCGATATTGAGTCCAAATCGGGCAGCGGCACGGCGATCAATATCGATATCAATATATCGGGCACCTGCCACACGCTCTGAAAATACAGATAAAGTCCCAGGTATTTCTTTGATCACTTTTTCTATTTCTTGGCCAATTTTTTGTATTTCTACCAAATCTGGACCGGAAATTTTTATACCGAGTGGTGTTTTGACGCCTGTAGAAATCATATCAATACGGGTTTTTATAGGCATCACCCAGGAATTTGTCAGGCCCGGAATTGCAACTGTTTTTTGTAAATCCTGTTTGAGTTTCTCCAGCGTCATGCCTTCACGCCATTCACTCTTTGGGCGTAATTGGATAGTGGTTTCTATCATTGTTAGTGGTGCAGGGTCAGTCGCAGTTTCAGCGCGTCCGACTTTTCCAAATACCGTAAGCACTTCCGGAATGGTGCGAATAAGCTTATCTGTTAACTGTAATAATTCACCAGCCTTGCCAACGGATATTCCGGTAAATGCGGTTGGCATATACAATAAATCACCCTCATCCAGTTCCGGCATAAACTCGGATCCTAATTTTGACATCGGATAATATATGGATACAACAGTGAGTACTGACAATAAAATGGTGATTATGGGAAAACGCAATACACCATGGATAACAGGCATATAAATGGCCACCAATATTTGTCGCAGGATATTTTTTTCTTCCGGCATAATATGGCCGCGAATGAAATAACCCATCAGCACAGGCATTAACGTAATAGATAGCCCAGCAGCAGCTGCCATAGCATAGGTTTTGGTAAAGGCTAGTGGGCTAAATAACTTTCCTTCTTGTGCCTCTAGTGTAAATACCGGTAAAAAACTCAATGTAATTATCAGCAATGAAAAAAACAATGCAGGACCCACTTCAATTGTAGATTTCGCGATTATTTCCCACCTGTTTTTTTTTGTAACAGGCTCTCTTTCCATATGTTTGTGAGCATTTTCTATCATCACTATTGCAGCATCAACCATTGCACCTATTGCAATAGCAATACCGCCTAAAGACATTATATTGGCACTTATTCCTTGTTTCTGCATGATAATAAATGCAATAAGTATGCTAATGGGTAAAATGATAATGGCAATAAATGCCGAGCGTAGGTGAAATAAAAAAACGATACAGACCAGTGCGACAATTAAAAATTCTTTTGCTAGTTTTTCACCTAAATTCTTCACAGCACGTTCAATCAAAATAGAACGATCATAGGTCTCCACGATTTCTACACCATCGGGAAGACCATTTTTTAACTGATCAAGTTTTAATTTTACAGCTTTAATGGTATCTAATGCATTTTCTCCCCAGCGCATTACAACAATCGCACCAACAACTTCACCTTCACCATTAAGCTCAGCAATACCACGACGCATTTGTGGGCCCAAGCGAATGTCAGCTATATCATCGAGCAGAATGGGTGTCCCTTTTCTATTTACACTGACAGGTATTTGCCTAAGATCTTCTACATTTTTCAAATAACCACGAGCACGAATCATATACTCTGCTTCAGCTTGCTCAATGACCGAACCGCCGACTTCTTGGTTTGCGCGTTGTATTGCTTTTCTGACCTTTTCCAACGGAATTCCATAAATTCGGAGCTTATCAGGATCTAAAACAACCTGATATTGCTTAACCATGCCTCCTATTGTCGCCACCTCAGCTACCCCGGCAACTGTTTGCAGCTCATATTTCAAAAACCAGTCCTGCAAACTGCGTAATTGTGAAAGGTTATGGCCGCCAGTCCGATCAACCAATGCATATTCATACACCCAACCCACACCTGTTGCATCTGGCCCAAGTTGCGGTTTGGCTGAATTTGGTAAATTGCTCGCCACCTGACTTAAATATTCAAGCACACGCGAGCGTGCCCAATAAATATCAGTGCCATCCTCAAAAATGACATAAACGTAAGAATCACCAAAAAATGAAAACCCTCTTACTGCCACTGTTCCAGGTACAGATAACATTGCCGTGGTAATAGGGTAGGTTACCTGATCTTCTACAACCTCAGGTGCTTGACCAGGATAGGAGGTTTTTATAATAACTTGTAAGTCAGATAAGTCAGGGATTGCATCAAGTGGTGTGCGCATTAAAGAAAAAATTCCCCAGCCAATGAATAACAAAGTCAGGAGAAGAACTAGCGGTCTGTTTTGTATGGACCAACGAATAATATGTGCAATCATTTTTATAGTGTTTTGTAGATGAATACAGAAAGAAAAATATTATAAAATTTTGGATAAAGGCTGGAGATCAGCCACCACTCAGGCGTGATAAGCTAGCCCTTAAACTACTTTCAGAATCGATTAAAAATTGACTGGATACAACAACCTCATCACCTTCTTGCAGGCCATTAAGGATTTCAATTTTATTATTAGACTCGATACCTATTTTTACTGGAACAGGTTTAAATCTTCCATTGCCCAGTGCAACAATGACGCGATCACCTTCGCCAGTACGGATTAGTGATTCTCGTGGTATGGTAAGCGCATTACGTTTAGGGTTAACGAAAATATTGACATCGGCATACATGTTAGCTTTAAGCATTTCATTTGGATTGTTAAATCGTAGGCGGACTTCCAGGCTGCGTGTTTTAGAGTCCAACACTGGATAAATATATTCAACTGTTCCTTCCCATATTTTTCCTGGCATAAAAGATAATTCCACTTCGGCACGATCGCCTACCTTTACCCAGTCTGATTGGCTTTCAAAAATATTGGCGACTAACCATACTGTCATCATGTCAGCTAAGCTTATAATTGATTTGGATGGTTTTACATACATTCCTTCTCGAATGTTCAGTTCGGACACTACACCATTTTGTGGTGCAAAATAACTGACTAGAGGGATAGATTTTTTTGATTTTTCAATCTTCCTGATTTGATGCTTTGACATACCTAATGAAACTAACCTGTCTCGTGATGCAGATAACAAAGGCATGTTTTTCATATTCAAAGATTGTAATAATTCTTCTTGTGCGTTGACAAGTTTCGGAGAATATACTTTAAATAATAAATCACCTTTTTTTACCCGTTCCCCCAATGTTTTAACTGCCAAATGCTCAATCCACCCATCTGTTCGTAAATGAATGTGACGAATTTTATTCTCGTCATATTTTATATTTCCGACACTGTCTATGCGACGATATAAAGTTATTTTTTTAACTTTATTGGTTTGAACTCCAAGCATATTAATAACCCGAGGGGAAATGGACACAATGCCTTCTTCACCATCGATATTGTCAATAATAACTAGATCCATGCCGCAAATTGGACATGTTGCATCAGGGTCTTTGCTTAATACATCAGAATGCATTGGGCATACATAGGTTGGGTCCGTGTGTTTTTTGGCATGTTCCAAGGCGTTTTCTTTGGAAGTGTTTTTGATTAAGGCGGATGCTGAAATTTCATCATTTTCGGAAAATGATGCAATGGCATTCATCTCAGTATTTGTATCCAAGATGTAATATCTAAAAGCGATTGCTGAAAAAATAATGACAATGGCGAAAAATACTTGTTTTTGCAATACAGCAATAAATTTATTTATTGCTGGTTTAAACCGATAGCGATAACTACAGTCGAAAAGCCATAAACTGTACTTTATTTTTTTATGGTCCATGTTTATAGCCTTTCAGTTAAATAAATCAATAAAGAAATATTTTTAATGCTTACAGCTCTTTTTCGGGTCCATAGTCTTTTATTTATTAATGGAGCAGTTAATGTTTCTATGTTTTATGAAAATGTAATTAATATTTTTCGTTTCAATTTTTTATAGATTAATGATTTATGGCTAGGATTGGCTGGATCATTAGTGTTAATGGTCCAGCCATTCCGGTTGGAAATTTATCAGGCTATATCACCCGCCATAAATATACTGATAACTAACCGCGTACAAAGCATCTGTTTTTAATTGTGGGCCATTCAGGTCCTGATGAATGGGAGCCCCAACTTCCAGGCTCAGCATGTGATATTTATTGATATGGCCACTCACCCCAAATAATAAATCGACTCTTGTCCCACCGGTTGCGTCAGGATCTGCTGCTGGAGACAGCATTGGGTTTATATCCGGGCTCTGACCGTCAATTTTTCCCCAGTCAAAAACATTGATCCGGCCGGACAGCGTTAAATTCGGATGAACTGAATATGTCCCCCAGGCCGTTATTTCCAGCTGATTACCCAGTGTATATTTATTGTCATTTTCCCCTAAGCGTAGCGTGTACGTTGCTTGGCTCCCAATTCCCCATAGGCCCATATTCCTGTTATAAGTTATTGCTGGAATCAAGTCATATGTGCCTGAGCCTAATTGCATTGAATAAGGTGCTTGCATTGGGCCGTTGATAACAGTCGGCATGGGTGCGCCGGTTGAAAAATTGGTACCACTCATTGTCATCGTTATTTTTTCATCAATGCTACCCGTTGGCAGGCTTAACCCAAGGCTTGTGGTCAGCTGGTGACTTGCCTGATACATCACATCGAATCGGGTATCACCAATTCCACTGGTCTCCATTGAGCCAAACATATCTCCCATTGGCATGCCGTTAGCCATTTGCATATGCATCACCATATCCATTTCATTATCGAGGTAATGCAACATACCCATGATGCTGGTTTTTTCATTGATTCCGTACATTGCCATGAGCATATGCATATTCATGGTCATTTTTGTCGGTGACATTCTGTAATCAAATCCAGGAGCTGGCGTCATTGAGCCGGTACGTGCAGCTGAAATACTGTTGCTGTTGATGCTGTCTGTTCCGTCTAATAAGCCTTTCATATTCATGCTCATGAACTTGTATTCAAACATGAATCCACCAGAACCATGTTCATGATGGATATGCATTGCGGATGTTGAGGTGTCATGTCCGCCATGTTTCGACATGTCATGATCATTTCCATGTTGACTATGATCCATTTCTTCTGCAAATACTGATGCTGAAATAAGGAACAAAATCAGAATAAAAGCGTTATAAATAATAATGTTATTGAAAAATTTTTTAGTTAAAAACATATCCTGCTTCTCCTGCCTGAAAGAGTATAATTTTTTTGTAACAAGTACCGAAATCACAATTTGTAATTACAGTCATGTCAAATATGATGCATATATGCATGCCTTCGCCTAAACCTAAAATTGCGATTGCTTGGTATATATACCCGTAGCGATTGAGATTTAGGTCCAATTACACGCCCTATTTACCCCATGGCTGCGTTGAAACTCCTTGCAATAGAACAACTATTTCGCGTCATTTCGCCTTGCCATGGAGAAAATATGACGCACACTTAAACCTAAATCCCAAACGCTACGGGTATATTTTTATAAATGTGGGGTTTTATATATTAATCGCACATTCCGTGTGTTTTATAACTCTATTATTTTTTCTATAAATATATCCATATATTTTTCATTGAAATTGATCTGTAAATATTTAGTTCCTAAATACTAACGCTGCAGATAGATCTATGTTTTTCTAAATTTATTCAGCCATAACTTTTTCTGAATTTTCGATTATTTCGAGATCTGTTATCGTAAGATTTCCTTTTTTATCCTCATCGAGAGTGAACTTTATTGTGTTGCCAATGTTGACATCACTTAACATTTCAGGGTATGCAACTTTAAAGTCCATTTTCATTGCGCCCATTAATCCTTTTACAGGGCCGTGCGATATGGTGAGTTTCTTCGATTCAGACTTGATTTCATTTACAGTACCTTTTGCAGTGTATTCTTTGGCCATTGCAGTAAAACTGGAAAACATGATAAACATCATGGAAATTAAAATAATAAATTTTTTGGCGGTGGTCATGATGGTATTTCCTTTTTATTAATAACATTAATGTAAAAACTTACATTGCATAAATAGGCGATGGAAGTTGTAAGGATTTATGACATATCAATATTTTATCGTCAAGGATGACGGTTATATTTGGTATGGATTTATGGATGATGAATGGGTGGTGATTTACTGATGTCTATCAGTAATATTGATATTTTTTGAAAAATAACCGTCTGTAAATACGGTCTTTCTATAGAAACTTAAGAATAAACGGGGAATAAATTTCTAATTGGTTTATCGGAATCAGACCATAACAATAAATATCAAACCACAAAAATTTACCATACTTCTTGTGGTTATAGAGTTTTTTCAGGAAACAGTTTATTGAAAATATTTTGTGTTTTTAAGGCAGTGCTGGCGAGAAAAATATAAAGACCCTTTAAACAACCCCTGTATTATAGGCAATATAATTTTTTTACATGTGTAGTCATTTTTTATTGAGTGGTGACGCCTTATGTTTATTCTCCCCACGTTTAGCTTTTCAAAAATTACACTTCAGTTGGGGCCCACCTTTTTTCTGTAATTAATCGGCTAGCTTTTTATACAAAATGGCTGCTGGGTGCATGCATCGGATTTTTGGCTGTTTTCATTGAGTCTTCACCATTATTTGTATGAAATGATCAGAGCCGGATTTAAAGGGGTTTTTTCGTTATAATCATCACCGATTTTTGACCGATATTGCTTGCTTGGAAAATTACCTATGTCAATTGAAATTGAACGTAAATTCCTGTTGATTAATGATGACTGGCGCACGCAGGCCGATAGTGGTGTAGTGATGCGCCAGGGGTATCTGAACAGTATTTCTCCCAATACTGAGCAAAAGTCCTCTGTTCGTGTACGTATTGCGGGAGAGCAGGCCAGTCTCAATATCAAAGGTGCCACTCTGAGTATTACCCGCCGGGAATATGAATACCCCATTCCATTGCGTGATGCCCACGAATTGCTTGACTCCCTGGCCGATGGTCCGCTTATTGAGAAAAAACGGTATCATGTGCAGCATGATGCACATATATGGGAAATCGATGTCTTTGCGGGCGACAATCAAGGGCTGGTGGTGGCCGAAATTGAACTGGCAAGCGAAGATGAAGTCTTTGCCCGGCCTGCATGGCTGGGTGAGGAAGTCTCGGCAGATGCCCGTTATTACAATGTCTGCCTGGTCCGGCATCCCTATAAAAACTGGTAACCCCCTGAACCTGTTTCCGGCTTTGCGCTTCATATTGATGCTGAGTATTTTCATGCTGTCGGCTTGTGCGCCGGTGTCTGACAACACACTGCGTATCGGTCTTGCCAGTGCGCCAGTCACCCTGGACCCGCGTTTTGCCACCGATGCCACATCCAGCCGTGTTAATCGCCTGTTATATACACGGCTGGTGGAATTTGATGAGCGACAACTGCCTGTGCCGGGCATTGCCCGTTGGGAAATGATTAAGCCCACACATTATCGCTTCATTTTACACAAGGCGGATATTGGCCGTATTTTCTCCGATGGCAGCCGTCTGACCGCACGGGATGTAAAAGCAACCTACGACGCTGTCTTAAATTCAGACAATGCATCACCACACCGTGCCACTTTGTCCATGATCATGCGTATTGATACACCGGATGACAACACCATTGACTTTTATTTAAGCAAACCGGATTTATTGTTTCCGGGCTATTTGGTTATCGGCATTCTGCCCGCATCAAAAATTGCTGCACAGCATCCTTTTAATCAACAACCTGTTGGTAGTGGCCCGCTTCGCTTTGTGGCCTGGCCGGAAACAGGACGATTGCAATTACAGCGGCAACGTGACCAGCAAAATATCAGTTTTATTCGTGTCAGTGATGCCACTGTACGTGTGCTTAAATTACTGCGCGGTGAACTGGATATGTTGCAAAATGACTTATCACCGGAATTGGTGACTTTTTTGCAAAACAAAGCGGATATTAATGTTACCCGCGCACGCGGTTCCAATTTCACCTACCTGGGATTTAATCTGGATGATGATATTACCGGTCAACAGGATATACGCCGGGCCATTGCTCTGGCCATTGACCGGAAAAAAATCATTCGCTACGTTATGGGAGGAGCAGCACGTCCGGCCAGTGCGCTGTTACCACCTAACCACTGGGCCGGAAATCCCTCCTTGCCTGAAATTAAATATGATCCCGATGCGGCGCGATTCTTGTTGGCCAAACATGGCTACAGCCTGAAGCGCCCGTTATACATTACCTACAAAACCTCCACCGATGCTTTTCGCGTACGTTTGGCCACGGTGTTACAAAGTCAGCTCAAGGCTGTGGGTATTAACGTGGATTTACGCAGTTATGACTGGGGGACATTTTACGGCGACATCAAAGCCGGTAATTTCCAGATGTTCAGTTTATCGTGGGTGGGCATAAAGACACCGGATGTTTTTCGTTATATTTTTCATAGCGATTCAGTGCCGCCCAATGGTGCAAACCGGGGGCGCTTTCAGGATAACACTGTGGACCGTCTAATTGCGGTAGCAGGCAAGGCGGCGACCCTGGCGTCGCAAAGCACAGCCTATGGTGAACTGCAACAACGGTTATTGGAAACCTTACCTTATGTACCGCTATGGTATGAGGATCATGTGTTTATTTCACGCAAGGAAATTAGCGGTTACACGCTTGGGCTGGATGGGAACTATGATGGTTTGCGTACTGTGCAGGGTGTTGCTGATTAGCAGTATCTTCCTAAACAAGCACTTTTTTTAACATCTGTTGTAATTCCACAAATTCAGAAGGTGTCAGTTTAGTCCCGAAGTTTTTCTGTATAGATCGGCTATATACTGGCCAGATTTTTTTCATTATTTTCACGCCCTCATCAGTGATCTTTATTTTGGTGCCACGGCCATCTTCTTCGCAGGCATGGCGTGTAACGAGTTTGTTTTTTTCCAATCGGTCTATCAATCGTGAAAGGTTGTGTTTACTCAGCAATATCTTTTCGCCAATTTCATATTGACGCAGTCCGGAAGATTTTTCCCGGTGCAGTTCCAGAAGCACGTCATACCAGCCAAGAGGAGGGAGTCCGGCATCCTTAAGCGCTTTTTCCACACTTTCCAATAAGCGCCGGTGCGCATGGTGCAGTTGTATCCAGGCCTGTGTTGCCTCTTCACTCAGTTTTTTATTCATGCTCAAAGTTTAGTTTAATATAGTTGCAGTTGCAACTATATTGGGCTAAGCTTTATTTGATTGCAGTTGCAACCACTTGGCTGATCGACTGGAGAATGAATATGACCCCTACAATCACTCGTGAACAAATTAAAAAGAATCTTGACAGTAATGTCACAATGACGCTTATTGAAGCGCTCCCCAAAAAATACTTTGAGTCAGGGCATTTGCCCGGTGCGTTAAATATTCCACATGACGAGATACGACAAAAAGCCTCGGAAATGCTGGCAGATACGAATGCATTTATTGTTGTGTACTGCGCCAGTGCTGAATGCCAAAACTCAAAAATAGCAATGAATACATTACAACAGATGGGATATAACAATGCTTACGAGTATGTGGAAGGAAAAAACCATTGGCTCGAAGCGGGTTTTCCTGTGGACTCAACAGCGTGAGCACAGTAATGACATCTATCGATAATAAATATGCAGCTGATGCTGCGTTACTTTTACGCTTGGGATTAGGGATAATGTGGATTTCGCATGCGCTGCTGAAATGGTTTGTGTTTACGATTCCAGGCTTTTCAGCTTGGCTGGAAAGTCAGGGACTACCGGGTTTTATGGCATATCCTGTGTTTTTATTTGAGCTTGTTGGCGGCGTAATGATTTTAATCGGTTTGTATGGCCGATATGTTTCGGCTGTTTTGATGCCGGTGATGCTTGTTGCTGCATGGACGCATTTCCCTAACGGTTGGCTGTTTACCAATGAGGGTGGCGGTTGGGAGTATCCTGTATTTTTAGTGTTGGCTTCGGCGGTGCATGTTCTTCTTGGTGATGGTCGATTTGCGATACGCAGCAGACAACATCTTTTTGTGGCTTCGTAAGATTTTTGGAAAGTTATCGTAGCGCTGACAAACTATGTGTTGTAGACACAAAGGCCGCAAGGAAAATATAAAATTTTGCGGCCTCTGCATCTTTGCAACCTTTGCGTTACATACTCATGTTTATCCGTTATTATCCACAACCCGAATATCTTTCAGATATTCGATAAGTTGATAACGCTCTTCTTTTGATAAACCTCTTCCTATTACGCCTTTCCCAGGTGTGTTTGAGAATTCATGCCCTTTATTTGAATTACCCGTGATCGTGGTATCAAGCTCAAAAAACCCTTTTGCCTTGATCATTTTGTAGCCCATTTTTTTAGTGTCGTAGTCAAGGCTGCCAAGGTAAAACTTTTTGGGTCTTTCGTTTACAGGAGACAATAAAGTGTAAATATTAGGCACTGCTCCATTGTGTAAAAAAGGTGCTGTCGCCCATATACCATTTAACGGCCTGGCTTTATAGGCAAAGGGTGCTCGCAAACAGTTTTTCCGATAACCATTCATTTTTTCCTGTTGTGCGATTGGCGTGTTGTGGTTTTGGTACCAGTAATTATTGACGCTTTGTACCGTGGCCCCCAATGAAAGCGAGAAAGGCTGAGCCTTTCCATCAGTAACCATGACAGGCTTGCAATCTGTGCTTTTTGAGCCGAAATAGACAGGGTTGTCTTCTGTGAACCATTCTTTATCTTCCAGATAAACGCGAGTGTTTAATCCGATGTTGGTTGTATCAACTTTTCGTTTTATTAATACCAGCGCTTCCTGTGGGTCGGTGCCAATGTAATCAATATCGACAATGGGAAGGTCAAGATAGCTCAGGTTTTTTTCATCCGGTTTTGTCCAATAAGTATCAGACCAGAATTTTTCGCTGTCCATGGGGGGCAAATGACATCCCTGACAAAGTTTGGCATATAGTCTGGCACCCTGAGCATGTTTTTTCTGGTTTATTTCACCAAAAATATCTTCACGCCATTGAGGGGGCTGTAAGCCATAGAATTTCTTGTTTTTTGTTGGTGGTGTGGTGCCACCCAATAACGATTCCATCCAGAATAAATTATCCAGTTTTACCGATGAGTCAAAATTATTGGGGGAATTCTGGTCGAGTGTTACATAGGCTGCTACACCCAGTGCTTCACCTGAATTACGGATCATCGGGCCCATAATGGAAGCGTCGTACTGAACCCAGAGGAACCACGATGTGTTCCATAGGTGGGGATAGTTAACAGGTGCATCGGTTTTGACTATATTTTTCAAGTTACCTGTGGCTGTACCAAATACGGTATTACCAATCCGGTTTAGTGCATCCAGCCGGGTAAAGCCTTCAGCGGTGGATTTTTTTCTGTCTTTAATGATATCCCGGATTGTTTTTATACGGTTTCTAAAAGGATGCTCTTTGATATCTTTTCGGGCTTTATCACGTAAACCGGCCAGTTGTAATTCCTCCAGCTTGACAATGCCTTGTATCTGGTTTTTAAGTGTGTGTTTCAATGATTTTCTAAGGTTTTTTCGATTAGCTTCGGTATTTGTAATACCAAGAATGCGCTGGGAAAAACGTGAAAATTTAGCTTCATCCACATAGGTTTCGATTAACGCGATGCTCAGAACACTGATGAGTTCAGTCAGATTGGTCATGGCGGGCCCGCCGTCATAGCGCACTGATATATCATTGACTCTCATTTGCCCGGTATGACAGGCTGCACAGGTTAAACCAATGGCATTAAAGGTGGTTTTTGAAATGGCGGGATTGGTTACGTTATAGTCAACAGAAAAGCCAACAGGCAGACCAGCTTGGTTATAGGGTGTGACTTCACCCGTAATAAAACCCAGGCGGGCGAGATACCCATTTTCAACAACCAGTCCTTTGGTGCCAAATAATTTGAAACCGGGTTGTTCCAGTGCGGAAAACCATTCATAGGGAATAGGTAACGTCATGGTTCCCTGGCTGGTGTGGTGGAATTTTTGTCTTTCCTGTTCCGTCCAGCCTTGTTCCAGCCATGTAATATTGTTGCTGGTGGGCATGGTGGGAATGTTTGTACATCCGCTCACAAAAATGATAAATCCTATCAGTATTATGTTTTTCATCCGTGGATTTTCCTGTTTTTGGTATGATATTTTGTATGTCAATCAGACAGGTAATATGATACATACACCATGTGTTGATATTATTTTATATAAAATAATACATAATTATTTCGTATGCGGAGTGGTTGATTTTTGTCCTGTGTCAGGACGCTTAAATCATTCGGGGCATATCGAAAAACGAACTATAGACCAGGAATAGTGCAATTCAAGAATGCTTTCATATAAATATGAATAAACAATCATAACGGGCTTTATTGTCCCGTTTCTCTTCTATATCTGTTGAATATGAATACCTATGAAGCTGAATGAAAAAAATATATTTTTGCAAAGTAAATATAATGTGACGGCATTTTTTTACGATATTCTGGATTATCCCTGGGAAAGGCGTTACCGAAAATGGCGACCGGCTTTGGTGGGTGATTTGCGAGGGAAAGTATTGGAGGCGGGTGTTGGTACCGGAAGAAATCTGGAATTTTACCATCAGGATGTTGAGCTGCTGGGTATTGAGCTGAATACACAAATGTTGCGTAAGGCGGAAAAACGAAAAGCAAAGGCCCGCTGTGATGCCACCTTGATTAATGAAGATGCTACCGTTATGTCATCGGTACCTTCCGGTCAATTCGATTGGGTGTTTTCCACATTCATGTGTTGTGTGATGCGGGATGATATACAGGCACTGGCTATTGAACAATTTGCCAGGGTGTTGAAGCCGGGGGGGCGATTTCGGTTGCTGGAGATGGTGTATTCAAAGAATGAGCGAATACGAAAAAAACAGGCAGCTTTTGCGCCTTTTGTGGAAAAGGTTTACGGCGCGAGATTTGATCGGAATACGCTGCGCTATCTTGAGCAATCAGCCACGTTAACAGTGAGCAGCACGTCTTTTTTGAAAGACGATACTTATTTGTTGATTGAGGGTGTTCGTGATTAAGGAATGGGGCAACCCAGAATATAGGGAGCCCGGAAAACAGTCGCTTTATCAAATTCAGTGCTTGTAAACGCGGAGGTCGCAGAGACGCAAAGGGCGCAGAGTTTTTAGTGTTTTTCTCTGCGTCCTTTGCGTCTCTGCGACCTCTGCGTTTATAACTCGCTACTTGTCAGTATTACTTGTGAGTACTACGACAACATAACCTCCCAATACACTGGAACGATTGTCCGAGCGCTTTAGTCATTGGTTTTGACAGCGCGCCCTGTTATCAATGTTTTTTTCAGGCCGCTTGTTGACGTGCGACGTTCTGCACTAATTGTTCCAGTTTCAGCGTATCAGCGGTGAAACCACGGATGCCCTCGGCCAGTTTTTCAGTGGCCATAGCATCTTCATTCATCATCCAACGGAAATGGTTTTCGTTGAGTTCGATGCGCTCAATGGTGGATTCGCTGGCAGTCTCCGGTGACAGTTTCCGTGGTAGTTCACCTTCACTGTTTTGCAGTTCTTCCATCAGAGCAGGAGCAATCGTGAGCAGGTCACAGCCTGCCAGTTCGGTGATTTCACTGCTGTTACGGAAGCTGGCACCCATCACCACAGTGGAGTAGCCGAATTTTTTGAAATACTGGTAAATCGTACTGACAGATTTCACGCCAGGATCATCCTCCGCTGCATACCCGTCTACGCCTTCGGCTTTTTTGTACCAGTCCATAATGCGACCGACGAAGGGAGAAATCAGCGTTGCCCCTGCTTCGGCGGCACCGATGGCTTGGGCGAGACTGAACATCAACGTCAGGTTGCAGTGTAAACCTTTTTTCTCCAATTGCTCGGCGGCACGGATGCCTTCCCAGGTGGCGGCGATTTTGATCAGGATACGTGAGCTGTCTACTCCGGCTTCACGATACAGGGCGATAAGCTGCTCGGCACGCGCGACGGTGGCGGCGGTGTCGAAAGACAGACGTGCGTCCACTTCGGTTGAGACCCGGCCAGGGACTGTGCCGAGAATTTCTTTGCCGAAATTGACGGCGATTTTGTCCAGCGTCAGCAGGCGCTGTTGTTCTTCGTTACCGCCTTTTGCCTGGCCATATTCGATGGCTGAATGCACCAGCGACTGGTATTGCGGCATTTGTGCCGCCTTAAATAAGAGTGAGGGATTGGTGGTGGCGTCACTGGGCTGGTATTGCTGGATTGATTCGATGTCACCCGTGTCGGCGACCACGGTGGTCATGCTGCGTAATTGTTCGAGTTTGTTCATTGCGTCTGTCCTTTGTGCTGGGTGGAAATGTCCTGTTTGTATTTTCTCTATTGATAGATTCAGGGCCTGTAGATTGAAGCTAACGGCTTTGCGGTGCAGGACTTTAGTTGTGGGAAGGTCAACTGGCTCTGGAGCCGATGATGTCCTGTTAACTTCACGCAAGGTGTGTTGGATAGTGTTGTTGCTCAGGCGGCATTGGTCAAGTTTTGCTCATGGTAATGTAAGATATCCATTCTGGTTCCCACGGTCTTCCATCACTGCCATTAAGCTAAAGCATCCTACTTGTTGATGCAGGCTGGCGGTGAAAGTCATTGATTTTGTTCGTTTGGATATTTTTAGAAAAAAGAATACACCTATTAAGTTAATGTTAATGAATGAGTGTCTCTTTTTTCTTTTTAGCGCTTTAGTGTGGGGGAAATGATGTTGAGTGCTGCTGACAAATGGCGTGTTATGAACGCAGAGGTCGCAGAGGCACAGAGAAAAACCTTAAAACTCTGTGGCCTCTGTGTCTCTGCGACCTCTGTGTTAAATACTCGGTGATATTTAAAGGTAGCGTGTTTTTAGCGCTTAATTCACATTTTAACATGCCTATGCACTTGGCTCAGCTGGTTCGTTTTTTATCAACATTTGGCGGTTATAACGGGAATTTTCCGCTCAATCTATGGCCAAGCATGAGTTAAATGCATAGGCATGCATTTTAATGCTTTTCATCAGGTTTGCTCCATTCCCGACGGTTAATCGCATACCCGGTTATTTTTCCCACGAAAGGCAGGGTCAGCATGCCGGGTAACTGGTTTACCTGTTTCGGGTCACGATACCCGTGAATACCAATGGTCATATTGTCATGACCTTCACGGGGCTGGGCGATGTAGGTGCCGAACAGGCGATCCCAGATGGAGAGATTAAATCCAAAGTTGCTATTGGCCTCGTTGTCTTCCACGGAGTGATGCACGCGGTGCATGTCAGGGGTGACCACAAACAGGCGTACGATGCGGTCCAGCCGGGAGGGCAGACTCACGTTGCTGTGATTGAACATGGCCATGGCGTTGAGTACCACCTCAAATATAATGACAGCAACCACGGGTGGGCCGAGGACGAGAATCGTGGCAAATTTGATCAACATGGAAAGAATGATTTCCAGCGTATGGAAACGAGCGCCAGTGGTTACGTCATAATCGAGATCGGCATGGTGTACCCGGTGCAGTCGCCATAGTGCCGGTACTGCGTGGACCAATACATGTTGTAGATAGATGATGAAGTCCAGAACCACAATTGCCAGCAATACGCTGAATGCAAAGGGCAGCTGGAAATAGTTGAGCAACCCCCAGCCCTGTTCGGCAGCGAAGGCAGCTACACCGACTGCGGCCATGGGGAAAATCAGCCGAAGAATGGCGCTGTTTAAAAACACCAATCCCAGGTTATTAGCCCACCGCACCGCTTTGGATACCGTCAGCGCGCGGCGTGGGGCCAACACTTCCCACAATCCCATTATGGCGAAAACACCAAAAAAGAAGCCCAGACGAATGGGTGTTTCGTTTTGCAGGATAAAGTCATGGAAAGTCATAGCGTGGTTTTCTCTTTGGTGTGGTGCTGAGCCCAGGGTGGTGGTTTATTACTGACAGGCTATACTAACCAATAATTCTACTATTCAATAGAGTTATTGAATAGTAGAATAGCAGTCCGGGAACACCTGTCAAATTATTTGGATAAATCCGAGTGTTTATAAATTCAGTTTCATCAATTCAGGTCATTATCGCGTAGCGTTAACGGTCGAGACAGAGGTACCAATGCCCAAAACAATCAAGCCCGCCACTGTTACATGCGCTGATTCACCCACAGCATCTCACTTTAAACAGGCGTTGTTTGCTCAGTTTGCCCGTGTGGGCAAGGCATTAAGCAATGGTAACCGGCTGGAGCTGCTGGAGTTACTGGCCCAGGGGGAGCGCAGTGTCGATGAACTGGCCAGGGTTTCCGGGCTGGCGGTGGCCAATACTTCCCAGCATTTGCAACAGCTACGTCAGGCGGGGTTGATTGTTTCACGCAAGCAGGGGCTGAAGGTTTTTTACCGGCTCAGTGGCGACGATGTGTTGAGTTTGTTTGAGGTCTTGCGTGTGGTGGCGGGGCGTCACGTTGCCGAGGTGGAGCGATTGATTAATACCTTTCTTACGGTGAAGGATGCATTGGAACCTGTTTCGCGTGAGGAGTTGCTGGAGCGCACCCGGCAAGGACAGGTGACAGTACTGGATGTACGTCCGCCGGAGGAGTTTGCCGCTGGACATGTGCCAGGGGCGGTGAATGTTTCGTTGGCTGAACTGGAAGGTTATTTACAGAAACTGGACCCCTATCAGGAAGTAGTGGCCTACTGCCGTGGCCCACATTGTGTGCTGGCTTTTGAGGCTGTGGCACGGTTGCGTGCCAAAGGGTTAAATGCACGACGCTTGCAGGATGGCTTTCCCGAATGGAAACGGGCGGGCATGCCAGTAGAGACTGCGAATTAATGTTATGCTGGCGACCATTAAGGGAACGCTGCTTAGTTGACCAGGGTTTGGTCGCAGAATGACATAAAATAAGCAGGGCGCTGATACGGGCCTATTCATGGATGATGACTGCTATCAAATCAAATAAGATTTTCCTCGTTACCATGACTGGTTCGTTCTGTCCCCGGAGTTGCTGTAGTGACAGGGAGGCATCATGAATCATTTATCACGTATTTTTCTACCCGCTGCGGTGTTGGGTCTCGGTATTTTTTCCGGTTTGATGTTGATGGCTACCGGACCGGAAGCGACACTGCGCTCGCCAATTCCTGCATTGCCGGTTGTGGAAACACACATAGTGCAGCCGCAAAACTATCAGGTGTTGTTGCGCACTCAGGGTACGGTAACGCCACGCACACAGAGTACGCTGATTCCAGAAGTGGCGGGACGTATTGTTTCCATTGCCACCAATTTTCGTAATGGGGGTTCGTTCGCTGTTGGTGAAACTCTGCTGGTGATCGCTCCGACGGATTACGAGAATGCCATCATTATTGCCCGTGCCGATCTGGCCCGGGCTCATCTGGCTTTAGAGCAGAAAAAGGCATTGGCACGAAACGCACTGAATGACTGGAAAAAACTGGGTCGTACGGAGCAACCTACTGATCTGACACTGTACAAGCCGCAAGTTGCCAGTGCCCGCGCCGACATGGCCGCTGCCGAGGCACATTTACAGCAGGCTGAAACCAATCTGGCGCGTACCAGAATTCGTGCGCCTTATGCGGGACGGGTGCTGGAGAAAAAGGTGGATGTGGGACAGTACGTTGCTCCCGGTACTGTGGCAGCCACCATTTATGCCATGGATGCTGCCGAAGTGCGTTTACCGTTGACTGACAGCCAATTGGCATTTGTGGATTTGCCCGGTTTTGGTGAGCAAAACAGCAAACACCAGGCTGCCGTCACACTCCGTCATCGTGTGGGTAACAGGGTGTACCAATGGCAGGGGCGGTTAGTGCGTACCGATGGCGCTATTGATACCGCCAGTCGTCAATTGTTTGTAGTGGCACAAATTGATAACCCTTTTCAATATAAAAAACAGTATCAAAAGCAGAGCAATGGCAATGTCCCACCCTTAAACATTGGCCAGTTTGTGGAGGCGAACATTCAGGGACAGCAATTGCAGGATGTGTTTGTGCTGCCGCGTTCAGCCGTGGAGATTGGCAACACGGTGTTGATGGTGAAAAAAGACGGACGTATTGAACGTCGTGCGGTACAGGTGGTTTTACGCAGAGGCGAACAAGTTATCGTTAGCGCAGGTTTGCAGGCCGGGGAACGCATTTCTCTGACACCTATGCCCTTTGCCCATGAAGATACTGTCGTTGCTGTTTTTGGTGAAAAAAGCAGTGAAGACAATATTGCCTATTCCACAGTGCCCGCCCTGGAGCGCTAATTCACGTCTCTTGCCAGAGTCTGAAAGTACAGTATGTTGAAACCGGTTTTTTATGTCACTGAAATTTGTCTGCTGAGAGACATGGGTTAAGCATGTACGGCATGATCAACTGGTTTGTTCGTAACCCGGTGGCAGCCAATCTGTTGATGGTGATCATTCTCGCGCTGGGCGCATATGCAACATTTAATCGTGTTCTGCTGGAAGAGTTTCCATCATTTGAAAGCGACATGGTGAGCATCGGCCTTACATACCGGGGTGCAACGCCCATTGAGATGGAACAGTCACTGGTGATTCGTGTCGAGGAAGCCATCATCAGCCTTGATGGCATCAGAAAAATAACCTCAGTGGCGGATGAAGGCAGGGCACGCATTCGTGTCGAAGTGCTCAAGGGTATTGATCCACATAAACTGCTGAAGGATATCAAGGCACGGGTGGATGCTATCACCACCTTTCCTACTGGCGTGGAACGTGCCACATTCAACGTGGTGGAGTTTCGCCGTGCAGTCATCGGTGTGGTTGTGTCGGGCGAATTGTCGGAGCATGAGTTGCGCCGGTATGGTGAGGAAGTGCGCGATGAACTCGCCGCCTTGCCAATGTTGAATCAGGTGGAATTGAATGCGGTGCGCTCGCCGGAAATCAGCATCGAACTGAGTGAGCAGGCGTTGAATCGCTACGGGTTGACCTTTGATGCTGTTGTGCAGGCTATTCAACGCTCATCAGTGGATTTGCCGGCCGGTTCCATTCGTACCGAGGGCGGTGAGATTTTATTACGCACCCAGGGACAAGCCTATGGCAGTGATGATTTTGCCGCCATTGTATTACGTGCGCGCGCCGATGGTTCACGACTCACGCTGGGCGACGTGGCACGTATTGTTGATGGTTTTGAACAGAACCCGTTGGCTATGAATTTTGATGGCAAACCCGGTGTGCTGGTCAAAGTGTTTCGTACTGGTGAGCAAAGTACGCTGATTATTGGCCAGGTGGTCAAGGATTACATCACCGGAAAAAATGCACAGTTGCCAGTCAATGTATCGCTGGGACAATGGCAGGATCGTTCACACATCGTCAAGATGCGTTTGCAGACGCTGCTGAACAGTGCCTGGCAGGGTGGGTTGCTGATCTTTCTTATTCTGGCGCTGTTTCTGCGTCTCTCGGTGGCGCTGTGGGTGTGCGTGGGTATTCCCATCAGTTTTATGGGCGCGCTATGGTTGATGCCGGAACTGGGTGTCACCATCAATATCATCAGCCTGTTTGCGTTTATTCTGGTACTGGGCATTGTGGTGGATGATGCCATTGTTACCAGCGAAAATATTTTCAGCCATCTCAAACGTTCAGAAGATCCGGTGGAGGCAGCCGTGCGCGGCGCACAGGAAGTTTCTGTGCCAGTGACTTTCGGTTTGCTGACGACCATAGTGGCTTTTACGCCACTGTTGTTTGTGGATGGGTATCGTGGGCTGATTTTTGCGCAGATTCCCACCATTGTGATTCCGGTGTTGTTGTTTTCCTGGATAGAATCCAAACTGATATTGCCCGCGCACCTGCGTCATGTACGCATTGAATATCAACAGAAAAAATTCAATCCATTATCGCATCTGCAACGCAAAGTGGCGAATGGATTGGAATATGTGGTCATACATTTTTACCAGCCACTATTGGCTGCTGCAATACGGCAGCGTTATTTAACACTGGCACTTTTTATTGCTGTATCGTTTGTGGTGGTCAGCTTTGCCATGAGTGGCCGTTATGCATTTATTTTTTTTCCGCGCGTGGAAAGTGAAATTGCGTACGCCACCCTGGTGATGCAGCCCGGCACATCCGAGCAGGTGACCGCACAGCACCTGAATACCATGGCTCAAGCTGCCGAAGTGCTGCGTGAACGCTACGTGGATAGCGAGGGCCATTCAGTGATCAGCAACATCATGATCAACACCGGCTGGAGTGGCGGTGGCGGTACGCCATCGACCAATGGCAGCGAGAGTGGATTGCCACCAGTGGGCAGTGCCGAACTGGGGCAGGTGAGTTTGGCACTGGTACCGCCGGAAGAACGAAAAATGGCAGTATCGACCCGCGAGCTGGTGCATGCCTGGCGTCGCGCCGTGGGCGAAATTCCGGGAGCCAAAGGGCTGACGTATCGTGCCGAGATCGGTCGCGGCGGTGACCCCATCGACGTGCAGCTTGCCGGACGGGACTTTGCCGTGCTGACGGAAATTGCGGACGTGGTGCGTACCCAGTTGCGCCAGTATCCGGGAGTGTACGATATTCGCGACAGCTTCAAAGATGGCAAACCGGAAATCAAACTCACAGTGCGACCCGAAGCGGAATTGCTGGGATTGTCTACGAGTGAGCTGGGAAGACAAGTACAGCAGGCTTTTCTGGGTGCCGAGGCGCAGCGTATTCAACGAGGTCGCGACGATGTACGGGTGATGGTACGTTACCCCGAAGTTGAGCGTCGTGACCTGGGCAGTCTTGACACCATGCGTATTCGCACAGCCGACGGCACGCAGGTGCCATTTGGTAATGTCGCGGCAGTGGAAATGGGTCATGGTTTTTCCAGTATTCGACGTGTTGATCGGCAGCGGGTGGTAAATGTGACCGCCGATCTTGACAAAGAAACCACCGATGCCCGTGCGATTACGGATGACTTGCGACGATTCATGGATGGGCTACTGCTGGGATATCCTGGTGTGTCCTACAGTCTCGAAGGTGAGCAACGTGAACAAGGTGAGACTTTTGGCAGTCTTATCGCAGGCGCGATTTTTACTTTGTTTGCCATTTACGCATTGTTAGCTATTCCGTTTCGTTCCTACGTGCAACCATTACTGGTGTTGATTGTGATCCCGTTCAGCATTGTCGGCGCGTTGCTGGGGCATATGGTAATGGGGCTGAGTCTCAATGTTCTGAGTGTCCTGGGCATGTTGGCACTGGCGGGTGTGGTGGTTAATGACAGTCTGGTACTGGTGGACTGGATCAATCGCAAACGCCGTGAAGGCATGCGGCTGGATGAGGCGCTACGCACCGCCGGAGGAGCACGTTTCCGCCCCATCCTGCTGACCTCACTCACAACGTTTGCAGGACTGACGCCACTGTTGCTGGACAAAAGTACCCAGGCACAGTTTTTGATTCCCATGGCTGTGTCATTGGGGTTTGGCATTTTGTACGCGACGTTTTTAACATTACTGTTAATTCCCACAGGTTATCGAATTCTGGAAGATATGAAGCAGGGTGTCCGGCGGTTGTGGGTTGTTACCCCGAATGTCTATCGAGATAAATAATGTTAACAAACCTTATGGAAGCAATTGAGTAACCGTTTTCATTGGAATAAACATCCGTGTTCTGTCATTGTATTTATCGCGTTTTTTGAAACCATATTTTTAATAGAACTGCTTTGCACTATCGTTCCAACAGTCAGTGATAATTGTGTAAACTTTTATATGAGCATTTACTTCCGATAAATACTCAAGTGCCTTTATAAGGGTGACTTTCCTCAATCCGTGACCATGAAATTCTGTATGTACAGCAAAATGAGCAAGAAGAAATACAGGTACAGGATAAAGTGGAAGTTTTTTTGCCAATGTTTCTGGTAGCATTTTCTGCTGATAAAGCTGGGATTTGCCGTATAGAATGGGTTTGTCGGGTTGTAAAAATCGCAAACCGAGCCCCGTCAGATCGCCAAAACCCCGATAAATATATTATCTTTTAAGATATACGCCAATGGCGTATACTTGTGCTATGATTATTATTGAATCTACGATATTCACTCGATTAATTACTGAGCTGCTGAGCGATGAAGAATACGCTTCCTTCCAGGAGGTGTTGGTTGGTCGCCCCGATATGGGAGATTTAATTACCGGTGGCGGTGGTTTAAGAAAGGTTCGCTGGCGGCTGGAAGGCCGAGGTAAAAGTGGTGGTATACGGATAATTTATTATTGGGTTACGCAAGATGACCAGCTTCGCATGCTGTATGTTTACCCAAAGAACAAGCAGGTGGATTTAAGTAAACAGCAAGTGGCGACGTTACGCGATATTGTTAAGAGGTGGAACGATGGATGAAAAAATGTTTACCGAGTTATTAGAGAGCGTGCAAGAGATGGACGCTATCCATAAAGGCACGAAAAAACCTTCTCGTACGTTTGAGTTTCCAGAGCCGGAGGTAAAAACGATTCGGACAAAAACAGGGTTATCGCAAATGCAGTTTGCCAACTTGATTGGTGTGAGTAAGCGTACTTTGGAAAACTGGGAGCAGGGTCGTCGGCATCCGACAGGGCCCGCGAAAGCCCTTTTGAAAATCCTGGATGTTGATCCACATGGTGCGGTGCGTGCGTTGCATGGTTAATCGTCGAGCTATCACGATATTTTAAAAAAATGTGTCCAGGAGACTGTCGAGCATAGAAATCTACTGCGAAAAAGTTATTTTTGCCCATTTTTTCGATCCTTTTCGTTGGTGTGAACAAAGGCACTCATTAATCACTGCCAGCCTGAAATGGAGCATTTTCTCACCACCCTTATTTCACCACCGTCACTTTGATATTACCTTCTCGTCGCAAAACGTTAACTCCCACGTCGTTGTCGTAACGCTGAAGAAAAACATCAACCGAGGCAGTACCCACGGCGAGTTTTTTGATTTCCAGGGAGTCCAGCCAGGGTGGCAGCCAGGGTTTGCAAAAAGTAATTTGTGCTTGTGAGGTGTTGCTTATTTCTATGCCCAGGCAGGCTTGTAACAGGGCAAATACCACTGTGCTGGACCAGGCTTGTGGCGCACAGGCCAGCGGGTAAAGTGTTGGGCCTTCACCTTTGCGTTTGAGAAACCCGCAAAACAATTCCGGCATACGTCGCAGGTCAAGAAACAGGCTGGCTTCAAACAAACTGGTGAGTATTTGTGCCGCTTCTTTTCGGTAGCCGTAGCGGGCAAATCCCAGGGCGACCATGGCGTTGTCATGGGGCCAAACGGCTCCATTGTGATACGACATAGGGTTGTAACGTTTTTCGGTAGTGGCAATGGTGCGTATCCCCCAGCCGGAATAACCGGTTTTGTCTAATAGGGTTTCGACGGTACGTTGGGCATGTTGCCGGGTGGCGATGCCACTGAACAGGGTATGCCCGGCATTGGAGGAGCGTACTTGGCAGAGGCGTTTGTCACCGTCCAATGCCAGTGCATAGGTACCCAGTTCCTCACACCAAAAGACATGGTTAAAATGTTTTTTCAAGGCGCGTGCCTTTTTCTCCAGTGCTTCGGCTTTGTTGTGTTTGTCTAACGCCAAGTAGAGTTTTGCGGCGCAGCACCAGGCATCATAAACATAAGCCTGAACTTCACAAAGAGCGATGGCTCCGCTAGCGGCACTGCCATCGGCGTGAAATATCGAGTCGTCGGAATCTTTCCAACCTTGCTGTGACAGGCCTTTTTCATTTTGGCTGGCATATTCAAAAAAGCCGTCACCATCTTTGTCACCGTAGTTATCAATCCAGTCCAGTGCGGCTTCGATGTTTTGCCAGATGGAATCAATGAAAGCGCGATCCCCCGTGTGTTGATAATAAGCACCCGCCAGCACGACAAACAGCGGTGTTGCATCAATGGTGCCGTAATATTGCGCAAAGGGCACTTCACCCAGTGTGGACATTTCGCCGCCACGGGTTTCGTGCAGGATTTTGCCGGGTTCGGCTTCACGCAGGGGATCAATTTCGGTGGCCTGATTGGCGGCAAGAAAAGCCAACACGCCACGGGCAGTATTGGGGTTGATCCACAGTGAATGCAAAGCGGTGATAATGCCATCACGTCCAAACGGTGTGCTGAACCAGGGTACACCGGCGAAGGGGTAGGGACCGTAAGGTGTGTCGCTGATGAGCAGATTGAGATCCACCTGCGAGCGGTTCAGCCAGTCGTTGAATTGTTCATTGGAAGTATGAATGGCGCAGTGGTTTTCGCGTGCTGTTTTTAATTCAGCGGATAATTTTTGCAGGGCATCGAAGTAACTGGTGGTGGGTGTGGCACTCTGGCTCGCATTACATTGGATGTTGATATAAATGTCTTTGTCTTCGCCGGGGGCGAGCGCCACTTCAAAATGGGCGTTGTTATTGCTGATACTGGCATTGGCATTCTCCAGCTGAATGTAGGTGTGGCGAGTGATGTTATCCAGACCGGTGTACGCCAGGGTGATGGTTTGTTGTTGTCCATCCACCTCCACGGGCAGGCAATGGCCGCGTGCTTCGCGTTGCTTGCCGCGTACTTCAAAAATGTCGGCGAAGTCGGCATCGAAGGCCAGTGCAAAGGGAAGATTGATGGCCGAGGCTCCGTAGTTGCACAGGCGCAGGTGTTCGTAGCAGGTGTCCTGGTAGAGCAGTTTGGCACGAAATACATGCACGGTATCGATATGCACTATGGGTGTGTTTGCGTCGTTGACTATTTCCGGGATCGTCAGGTCAACGGTGAGCAGGCTGTTGTCTTGTTTGAGTGTTGAGTTCAGTAGCACCGGGCGACGGCCATCGGCCAGCCGCAGGTCCAGTTGCGACAAAAACCGGGTATCTTGATGGTAAATTCCCTGTTCACTGTGCCCCTGGGCATGAATGTCGCCGTAGCGATCAAACACAGCAAAACTGTTGCCGTGTTTGAGTACCAGGGTGCGGTCATCCAGTGAGCAACTGCCGGTCTGGATGATGTCGTCATTACTCACAGGCTGCTTGTCCGATCAGTGAAAGTGACTGCGGTTGTTAACGTGTCATCAGTGGTTGTGATCAGGTTTTGTAGGGCGTGGTTTGTGGTCTCTGGACGTTTTTTGTGCAATTCATCTTTTTGCTGTTGGCGGATTTGTTGCTCGTAAAGGCGCAGGTAACTTTGAGTCATGCGTTGTGATGAGAAACGTTGTTCAAAAACACGGCGGCATTGTTGGCGGTCGATGGTATCCAGTTGGCCAACGGCGTGGATGGCTTCCTGCTGTGTGTTGACGATAAATCCGCTGACTCCGTGTTCTATTACTTCGGGTACTGCGCCGCGATTATAGGCGATCACCGGTGTGCCGCAGGCCATGGCTTCGGTCATTACCAGTCCAAAGGGTTCCGGCCAACTGATGGGAAACAGTAGGGCGCTGGCATTGCCGAGGAAGTCTTGTTTTTGCGCGTCGTTAATCTCGCCAATGAATTCGACACCAGACTGCTTCAATAATGGTTGAATGGTTTTCGCGAAATAATGTTTATCCACCAGATCGACCTTGGCGGCAATTTTTAATTTGCGTCCCGTCTGTCGGGCAATGTTGATGGCTTCATCGATGCCTTTTTCCGGGGAGGCACGCCCCAGAAAGGCCAGGTAATCCTCCGCTTTGGCGCGATATTGGTAGAGGTCGAGAGGCAGGCCGTTGTAGACCGTGCCCTGCCAGTTGGCATAGGGCAGGGGTTCGCGTTGCGAGTCAGAAATGGAGACCACGGGAATTTCATGAAATTCACGATTCAGCCCTTCCAGTTCCGCGATGTCCAGGCGGCCATGCTGGGTGGTGATGTGCGGTGTTGTTAATCGGCGTCCCAGGGGGAAATGTTGATAACCGGTATGAAAGTGAATGATGTCAAAGTCAGCTGCCCGCCGGTAAAGCTCTTCAAACATGACCAGGTGGTGTGCCGGTGACTCCTGGCAGGCATCGAGCCGCAAGGCGTGTTTGCAGGGAGCGATGAGTCGTGCCGAGGTTACCGAGTCTCCGCTGGCAAACAGAGTGACATCATGGCCCTGAGCCACCAGTTCTTCTGTCAAATAGGAAACGATGCGTTCAATACCGCCGTACTGCCGGGGAGGTACGCTTTCGATAAGAGGGGAAACCTGGGCTATTTTCATCGTGTGCTTTTCCTTGTCAGCGGGACTGCCCGGTTACGCGCGACGACTTTACGTTCCCGGACAGGCTTCTATAGGGGAGGCTATGCAAATTTCTTCAGCCAATGGTTTATTCGTTGGCTAATTGTAGTTCGTTTTCCTGGATTTCAAGGCAGGTTCCCGGATTTTGTGGTTTTTTTGGAGAAATTCTGCAAAAAAAGAAATAAGTGGAAGAGGGTGTTGTGGGACCGACTCAGAGGTTTGCGACGATACCGGTGACAGCCTGGGTGAGGGTGGAGAGATCCTCCTCCTCAATAATGAAGGGTGGCATCAGGTAAATCAGTTTGCCAAAGGGACGTACCCAGACACCGGCATCCACGAAACGTGGTTGCAGGGTTTTCATTTCAACGGGATGGTGCAGTTCCACCACACCAATGGCACCCAGTACACGAACATCCGCCACCGGATCAAGCGAACGACAGGAGGCGAGCCCGTCCTCCAGGCCGCGTGCGATACGTTGCACGTTTTGTTGCCAGGGTGAGTCGAGCAGTATTTGCAGGCTGGCCAGACCCGCGGCGCAAGCCAGAGGGTTGGCCATGAACGTGGGGCCGTGCATAAACAGCCCCGGTTCACCTGCACTAATGGTTTCAGCAATATCATTTGTGGCGAGAGTAGCAGCCAGGGTGAGGTAACCGCCGGTGAGCGACTTGCCGAGACAAAGAATATCGGGGGCCGTATCGGCGTATTCGCAGGCAAACAGTTTACCGGTACGGCCAAAGCCGGTGGCGATTTCATCGAAGATCAATAACACGCCGTATTCATCACAAAGTGCGCGTGCCTTTTTCAGATAATCGGCGGAATAAAACCGCATGCCGCCAGTGCCCTGTACGATGGGCTCTAAAATAAGTGCAGCGATGTGCTGGTGTTCAGTTTCCAGTGTTTGCATCAGCGAGGCGATGTGCGCATCTGTGCAGGGCTCGCCAAACCGGCACTCTGGCGCATCCACAAAAAACTGTTGGGTGAGTACGTCGGAGAATAGTGTATGCATGCCCGTAACCGGGTCACATACCGACATGGCAGCGAAAGTATCGCCATGGTAACCGTGTCGAAGAGTGACAAAACGTTGTTTGCCCGGTTGGCCTTTGGCGTGCCAATACTGGATTGCCATCTTCATTGCCACTTCCACAGCCACGGAACCGGAGTCGGCAAAAAATACGGTTTGCAGCGGTTCTGGTGTTAGCGCCACCAATTGCTGCGCCAGCTCAATGGCAGGAGGATGAGTGAGACCGCCGAACATCACATGGGCCATATTTTCCATCTGCACCTGCAATGCACGATTCATCACCGGGTGGTTGTAGCCGTGGATAGCACACCACCACGACGACATGCCGTCGATTAACTCTCGGCCATCGGCCAGGGTCAGCCGCACTCCTGTAGCTGATACCACAGGATAAACGGGGTGTTCGCTGCCCATGGCACTGTAGGGATGCCAGACATGGGCGCGATCCAGCGAGATCAGTTTTTGGCCAGAGAGATTATGCACGCACGCAGGGTACTGATTTTTTGCATGGAAAGACAATAGGGTATCTCTGACGCATGTTGGTTGTGTCTGAATAATGAAAACCCAACGCAAAGGCGCGAAGATGCAGAGAACGCAGGGATCCACAGCATTTGAGACTTTCTTAATATCTTTTACTCGTTATCCTCCAACTCTTTGCGCTCTCTGCGTCTTCGCGCCTTTGCGTTAGATTTTATGACGCTGTGATTGTGATTCCTGGTCGAGTGTTCAACGGCGGATTCCAGGATATTAAGGGTAAATTTCTCAAAATGTTTGCCGATATTGCTTTTGCTTGATCAAATGACATGGAAAAAGAAGCCGATTTTTTGGCGATATACAAAGGCAACGTCACAAGAATGGTGCAAACAACGGACAAGCAGGAGCGAAAGCCGATAAAAATTGCTTTGCTCGGAATGGATGAACGATCTGTCACCAGGATGGCAACTATCTTCAAGGTGGTGTTCAAAGAACGCTGCGAAGTTGCATCGGGGGAACAGGCCGATCTCGCCATTGTTGATCTGGATGGTAAAACAGAGGCATGGGTATTGTTTCGTCAGCAATTCCCAAAATTGTCTGCCATTGTCCTCTCTGAATCGCCATCCAGCGCTGAAGGCGCTGTTTATATCAGCAAACCTGCCAAGTTAAGTTTGTTGTGGGAATCTATTTTACGACTGGTGATTGGTTTGCCATCGCCAGCCGAATTTGCAGCAAGATATGAGCGGGCATCCACTGAGCTGGAAAGTGATACCGTTGCGAGCAGTGTCAGTAATATTGCGCAAAGCACGACACCAAAACCCACGCAGTCCACGGATGCACAGGTGGACACAGCAAACAGTTTTAATCCGGATGATTATTTATTAGGACACTTGCTTACCAGCTTGAAAGAATGTGCCGGGCGTGAATGCAGTATCAGTATGCAGCACGGGAAGGATCAACAACTGGTGATTTTTCCGCATAGCGATCAAGTATTGTGTCGTTTAGACAATGCTCAACTTGAGCAATTGAGCGCCGCCAGGAACAATAAAAAATTTACGCTTGAAATTAACCATGATGCGGGGAGCAGTGAAGCCGCCGCATATGAAGTCGATGGGGTGCAATTCATCTCCATTGATTACCTGCTTTGGGATTTAACTCAGCGTACTGCTCGTGGTCGAGTGCCAGTGGGTACCGATTTGTCCAGGCTGTTTTATTTACGCTGTTGGCCGAATTTTCCCCGTTTGCCACCGATACCACATGGCATGCGCATCGCCTCTTTGTGGGTGGGTGAGCCGCGTACCCTGGATGATATTGCCATGAGTCTGGACATCGAAAAGGCCGAGGTATACTCATTTTACAGTGCTGCTGTTGCTACAGGCCTTGCCGGGCCAGCAAAACGCCAAGTGGATGGATTGATTGAACCGCGTAGTGTCACTGGTAGCGCCACTAAAAGGAATGTTGCGAAGCGCGATATACGCGATGCTATTTTGCGTCATATCGATAATAGCTGATTAGCCGTTTATTCAGAGCAAGTTGTAGAGATGAATGTGTTTGAATATATATCTGATGCCACTAGTGTCCCAACGTTACCCAATCAGACAAGTATAACTAACTGTATTCACAACAAAAACCACCAAATCATGAAGGGCACCGACTTGAACCCTATGAGAAGCTCTAAAATCTGTGGATTTTCCAAGATTTTGGAGGTCACTCATGTATATGGGCAAACTTGTTTTCGCGCAGCTAATGGCACACCTTCCAATGAAAACTTTTCGCTGCTGCGTTCAGCGATACGCCGGAAATCACAAGGTCAAATCCTTCCGTTGTCTCGACCAATTCCTCTGCATGGCTTTCGCGCAATTGACTTACAGAGAGAGCCTCAGAGAGACAGAAATCTGTCTTCGGTCACAAAGCGAGAAGCTCTACCACATGGGTATACGTGGTGGGATCTCTCGCAACACGCTCTCCAATGCCAACAAGGTACGAGATTGGAAAATCTACGCCGACTTCGCTCAAGCGCTGATCAAGATCGCCAGGCCTCTTTATGCAGAGGAGGACTTGGGACTCGAACTCGACAACACCGTTTACGCGCTCGATGCCTCCACCATCGATCTCTGTCTATCCGTTTTTCCATGGGCGCTGTTTCTCAGCGGTCAAACTCCACACCTTGCTCGATCTGCGTGGCAATATTCCCACCTTCATCCCTATATCGGATGGCAAGCTTCACGACGTCAACGTGCTCGATATTCTGATACCAGAGCCGGGTGCCTTCTACATCATGGATCGGGGCTACCTGGATTTTAGAAGGCTTTACAGTATGGCTCAGGCCGGCGCATTTTTTGTCATCCGAGCCAAGCGCAATACCGTATACAAACGTCGCTACTCCCATCCTGTCACCTCCGCAGCGGGAGCCAGTGGTGTGAAATGCGACCAGACCATCGTGCTGACAGGTGTCAATGCAAAGGACGATTAGCCTCAACCGTTACGACGGGTCAAATACCACGACAGCACCACCGGTAAAACCTTCAACTTTCTCACCAACAACTTTGCCATACCGGCTCAGACAGTCGCCAACCTATATCGACACCGCTGGCAGGTAGCGCTATTTTTCAAGTGGATCAAACAGCACCTGAGAATCAAATCTTTTTTCGGAACCACCGAGAATGCGATGAAGAGTCAAACCTGGATTGCGATCTCGGTTTACGTGCTCGTGGCCATCACCAAAAAGCGACTCAGGCTCGAAACAGAACTCTACACAATTCTACAGATTTTAAGCCTGACCCTTTTCGAGAAAACATCATTAGATCAGTTGTTTATGAAACCCGATTGCAAATAGACCGGGACAAAATGGATAACCAATTGAATTTGTTCGATTTAACGTTGGGACGCTAGTGGAATTATGTGTATAGTCTTTTGTTTTAGTTTTTGGCCTTTTTGACGTTATTTGAGAAAGGCTCGCTGTGTAATGATTTAAGGATAATAATATGCCCCAATTAAACTTGGTCCGCCGATTGGTCGCGTTCCCGCTGGCACTGCTTGTATTGGTTTTGCAAGGTTGTGGCGGTGGAAGCATAAATGAGCCAACTACTACGAATGCCTCTGGAGTTGATTGTAGTAGCGGCATATATACATATGCGAGATTAAATAATGGTGTCACCGGCGATGAACTGTATAAGATTAATGGTGTTGGTGAATGCACACGCGTGGTCAAGGATTTTTCAAAAATTGCCGGAAGCAGCATTTATGATGATCGTTATTTATGGGGGCTGGGTAACGGAACTGTCATTTACCGTGCTGATGACGGGATTCATGGCCATGAGCTGTGGAGTAGTAATGGTGGCCCTGCTTCCTTGATCCGGGATATGGCAGTAGATGGAGACTTAAGAATTAAATCCTCTGCTATCGCACGAGGCGAACAGGGGCAGCAGGGTTATGCGCTGGTGGATAACAGCCTGCTTTATTTTGTTGTTGATGATCGACAGACAAACCTAGAGCATCTTTGGGTATCAGATGGTAGTGATGCTGGTACAGTCAAGCTCCACACAGCCGACGATATTCGCAATGTGATCGCTTATGATGGACGAGTATATTTTGCGACTAAAACCAGTGATGTATCAACCATATGGTCAACAGGAGGTACGCCAGTAGATACATCTGAATTCCTGTCCGACAGTATGACAATGCCGACTGTTGCCAATGGCCAGCTGTACTTCATGCGCGATACCAGTTTATACCGAACAAATGGTACGAGCGATGGAACCTTTCTCGTTGGCACAATCACAAGTACGTTTCGCCCTCGCATGGTGGCTGTGAATAACATGCTCGTGATTTCAGCGAATACAGTGAATGGCAAAGAGCTGTTTGCTTCTGATGGAACTGCCGCGCCTGTATCTATTGGCATTGTAGGCACTGCGACAGATAGATCTGTCTATTTCTTTAAAGGTAATGTTGTAGGAAACAGAATTTTCATAAGTGTAATAAATAGTACCGGTGATGCTAGTTCGATCTGGGTTACCGGTGGAACTGCTGAGTCAACAGTGAGCTTGAGTGGGATCAATCTCGAAATTGGTAGAGGAGCTGGGTTGTATACAGAAGCCAATAACCGTGTTTATTTTCGAAACCGGGATGGCGTTAATGGATTCGAATTGTGGTCATGGGATGGCGCTATTCTGAACATGATTGACCTGGATCCGGATAGCTTCAGTTATCCCGATGACTTGATTGCATTCAACGGTAACCTGTACTTCACTGCTTTTGATAGTACATCGGGAAGGCAACTCTGGATGCATGATGGTACCGATGCGATTAAAGTCAGCGATAACTTAACTTCTTTTAACCATGCCTCAATTGGTCCTTTGGTTGTTTATAAAAATGAAATCTATTTTATGGGTGAAGATGATAAGGGTCGTGAATTATGGAAGTCTAATGGTGAGGTTGGAAATGTCCAGAGGATTACGGACCTGAATCCTTTGGGGCCATCCCTGTATCAATATCAGGATATTATGATTTATGACAATCTTTTGTATTTCATTGCCTCAGATGGGGTTCATGGTAGTGAGGTGTGGCGATCAGATGGCACAGTAGGCAATACTGAAATGGTTGCTGATGTTAGCCAGGTCAATGTCGGCAGTGGGCGGCCGTCGCTATTTTCACACGCTGGTGTGGATTACTTTATTGTTAATGATCGTGTTAGTACTGGCCTGTGGCGAATTGATCAATCGGATGCCACACTGATTAAGCGTATTCCGGGCTTAGGCCGGGTGGGCAATATGACTAGTTTAGGGGGCTATGTATATTTTGATATTGAAGGGTCTGATGAACAGGACGGTATCTGGCGAACGGATGGTAGCGAGCTGAATACAACGCGCATTCTCGATTTCAATACGATGAACCCTGTGGGCAGGTCAAATGTAACTGGCATGGTAAATTATCTGGGTGATATTTATTTTCTTGCCAATAGGGCTGGTTTCGGTTTTGGATTATGGAAATTAAATATTGGGGTGGGCACTGCAGAAGAGGTTCATGTTATTCATTCTGATGTTGTTACCAGTAACTCAGGTTTTGGGCTTCAGGTGCATTTGAATAAAATGTTCTTTAGCGCAGATGATGGTGTTAATGGGATGGAAGCCTGGGTAAGTGATGGTACCACCACGGAATTGTTATTTGATGCCAATCTAGCTGGTGGTAGCGGGCCAGGAATTCTATTCGAGCTAAAAAGCAAGATCTATTTCACTGCATGGAATGGGTCGGCTAGAGAGCTGTGGGTGAGCGATGGTCTGGTTGCTAATACGACATTGGTAGTAACAGATTTTGATCCCAGAGGGGCAGAGATTATCGACGATACGGCTTATTTTTTTGGTAAAGATAAGCTATCAGGTGAGAGCGGCCTCTATGCATTTAGCGGTACGACATTTAGTTTGATGGTCAATCTTATATCTACACCATCTGGCTATAATATTACCCAGTACCAGAATAAGATCTATTTTTTATCAGAAGACCTGGATAATCCTGCTACTCACTCCGCATTATGGGTGACTGATGGGAGTGTGATCGGCACAAGAGTCGTGAAATCTGTACCGTTTGATTTAGGTGGAAGTGAGAGTGATGGCGGCGAAGCCGAAGATCTGGTGACTGCAGGAGGCCTCATGTACTTCGTCAATTATGACAATGTTAACGGCGAAGAGTTGTGGGTAAGTGATGGCACTGGTACTGGAACAAGTTTGCTTGCAGACCTTAACCCAGGTATTGCCGATGGAGCTGCTTCAAACCCGCTGGCTATGCATTAAGTGGTTGTGTGTAGAGCTCTTCATTCTAATTTTTGGCCTTTTTTGAAGTTATTTGAGAAAGGTCAGTTGTGTAATGATGAAGGATAATAATATGCCCCAATTAAACTTGGCTTCACGACTGGCGATGTTCCTGCTGATTATGCTGGTACTGATTGTATTGGTTTTGCAAGGTTGTGGCGGTGGCGGTGGTGAAGGTTCATCAACCGGTTATACGGTTAGTGTTACAGTTACTGGCTTAAACGGAGCAGGCTTAGCCTTACAGAATAATAACTCTGATGATCTTGCTGTTAATGAAAATGGCAATTTCACCTTTAGCACAAAAAATCCTGATCAAAGCACTTATAACATTACGGTCAATACTCAACCGAAATATCAGACTTGCATCGTTAATAACGCTAGCGGAACAATTTCATTGGGAAATATTACTAATGTAGAAGTTGTATGTAGGTCTAACGCGAGCCTTAATCTTATTGGTGAGTTAATTGGTGGTATTCCTTCAGACATTGTTATACAGGGTGATTTCGCTTACCTGGCTGCTCAAGCTGGACTCTATATCGTAAATATATCTGATCCTACTAATCCAACATTTGTTTCAACATATGACACCCCCGACAATGCAGTAGATGTAAGTATTGCTGGTGACTATGCATTTGTAGCAAATCGGTTTGGTCATATACAAATTATTAACATTAGCAACCCTGCATTCCCGACTGAAGCCAGCTCTTTTGATGTGCCGGGCAATAGTGCATCCGCATTAACGGTTAATGGGGATTATTTATACATAACAGCCTCGTATACAGGTGGTATACAAATAGTTGATATCAGCAACCCAGCTTCGCCCAGCACTGTAGGGGCATATATAGTGACAAATGACTCACCTCGAGGTGTAAGTATAAATGGTAACTACGCGTATGTTACCTATGGGGTGGACGGCTTACGTATTATTGACATTAGCAATCCTGCATTGCCTGTTTTGACAGGCTCAATCGATACTCCGGGTCAGGCTGTTAGTGCTACGGTAAGTGGCAGCTATGCTTATGTGGCGGATAGTGGAGGTGGCCTACGCATTATCGATATCAGTGACCCGGTCTTACCAGTAGAGGTAGGTTTTTTTGATACGGCTGACCAGGTTGCAGGTGTAGTGGTTATAGGAAGCAGCGTCTATATAGCAGATAGGCGTGGTGGCATGCGAATTATCAATGTGAGTACGCCCTCTACACCAACCGAGATTGGTGCATATGATACGCCTGGCAATGGTTCTGGAATAGCAATTAGCGGTACATATGCTTATATAGCCGATGGCTTTGCCGGATTGCGGGTCATTGATATCAGTACAGCTGCCGTACCTACTGAAGTTGGTTTTTATAATGTACCTGCGACTGCCAGTGGCATTGATTCAAATGGTCATTATTCATATGTTGCCGATGGTTTTGGTGGGCTTCGAATTTTGGATATCAGTGCTCCTGCGGCACCCGTTGAAGTGGGTTTTTATATAACCTCAAATTTCGCACGTAAAGTGACCGTTAATGGTAGTTATGCTTATGTGAGCATGCAGGGCGGCAAGTTTAGCATCATTGATATTAGCGACCCCGCGTCCCCTACAGAGATTGGTTTTAATGATTTACTTGGCACGCCCTATGGAACTGCAATAAGTGGGAGTTATGCTTATGTTGCAGATCGTAGTCGGGGTTTGGTTATTCTTGACATAAGTAATCCTGCATTACCAATAATCGTGAGTGTTTATGATACACCGGGGCAGTTGAGGGATGTAGCTGTCGCTGGGAATTACGCTTATGCTGCAGACCTTAATTATGGATTACGAATTTTTGATGTCACTGAACGTACTTCACCGGTAGAAGTCGGTTTTTATGAAACCCCAGGTAGCCCATCTGGTGTGGCTGTCGTTGGAAATACAGTCTATGTGGCCAATTCGCAAGCTGGATTACGGGTTATAGATATTACTAGTCCAGACTTGCCTACAGAACTTGGTTTTTACGATACGCCAGGAAATGTTTCTAGTGTGCAAATCAGCGGGAATTACGCATACATTGCTGATCATCGTAGTGGTGTGCGCGTGATTGATATTAGCTCCCCGACATCATTGCAGGAAGTTGCGGCTTTTGACACGACAGGAGAAGTATTTCAGGTGGTCTTCAGCAATGGTTACATAATTGTTGCGGACAGTGGTTCGGGCATAGGGGTGCTTGAGCTTGTTAATCCTTAGTTATAAAGCTTGGTTCTTCGTGGCGGCTAATGCGGTCGGAGGTTCATGAGAATGATTCTTATGATCTGAAGTAGTAATCTCACTGTTTACTTGTCCAGGAAAAGGAGTTTCCGATGCCAAGAAAGCCAAGGATGTATTTGTTTGGTGTGCCAAGCACACATTGTGCAGCGTGGTGTTCACCTCTTAATGGCACCTAGTGATGAATGTGGTATATCCCGAGTGATGCAGCGCGTGGGTAACCGTTATGTGCAATACGTCAACAAGCGGTATGGACGTACAGGTATTTTTATGGAAAGGACGACATAAGGTGAGTTTGATTGATGCTGAAGGCTATCTGCCCGCCTGTTACCGATATGTTGAACTGAATCCTGTGCATGCTGGAATGGTGACTAGTTCAGTCGATTATCGTTGGTCAAGCTATAGACATAACGCGGAGGGCGAGTCATCAGTCATCGTGACAGTGCATGGTTTTTTCTTGGCGATCTCACCGAATGTTGCTGAGCGACGACATCACAGTTCGAAATCTGGATTGCGATCTCGGTTTACGTGCTCGTGGCCATCACCAAAAAAGCGACTCAGGCTCGAAACAGAACTCTACACAATTCTACAGATTTTAAGCCTGACCCTTTTCGAGAAAACACTATTAGATCAGTTGCTTATGAAACCCGATTGCAAATAGACCGGGACAAAATGGATAACCAATTGAATTTGTTCGATTTAACGTTGGGACGCTAGTGATCTGATGCTATTTTCTGAAGAATGTATTTGGGCTGCCGCTAATATCAACACAGAGAGAAATATATTAACAGCGTAAGTGACAGTGCGTGCGATTAAGGAGGGCCGGGAGCATGACAAATCTTCAAAAAGAAAATATTGATAAGATCATTCGTCCCATACTTAGGACGTTAAATGGAAAATCACCGGAGATGGAAGCATCGGCGGTGATGTCTCGTGATGGCATAAGCATTGCCTCGGTATTGGGTGATGGTATTGACCCGGATCGACTGGGTGCCATGTGCGCGGCATTATTGGGTTTGGCTGACCGGACGGCAAATGAGCTAGCGCGCGGTGAATTGAAACTGGTCTTGCTGCATGGCAGCAAAGGTGTGTTGCTGTTGGTGCATGTTGGCACCACACATGTGTTGGCATTGTCGGCCAAGCCTGGTATCAATCTCGGTATGGTTTTGATGGAAGCCAAAAAAACCGCAGCGATGTTGGCAACAACAATGTAAAACCCTTTCTGGTACAATCGCCATTCTTAGGTTGTTGTGAATTATTCGTGCAATTCTTGCACGAATAGAGTTTTATCAATATTATTGAACCTGCCTGGATGTTCGTTCAGGCTTATACCCTTACAACTCCCTGTTTAAGAATGGCCTTGTTATGCCGATGTTATTGCGGAAAGACGTGGGAGTAAATAAATGGTTACTAACAAACGCAAGAGCTGAGGGAGCCTCCTTGGAACAAGAAACCATAGAATCAATTCTGAAAGAATTGAATAACACGAATCCACAGATACTGTTATCCATGGTGGTGATGCCTGATGGTCTGGCACTGGCTTATGAAGGCAATGTGGATGATTTTGAAAAAGTGGGTGCCTTGTATATCGAACTGGAACTGATGTGTGAAAAAATCATGTCAGAACTCGAATACGGTGAGCTGGAGGAAATGTTTATCCGTTCCAAATCAGGTTGTGTGGTGTTGCTGCCCATTGGCGACAAGGGGCTGCTGGCCTGCATGTCCACCCCCGATGTCAATTCCTCAAAATTACAGATGTTTACCTGGAAGGCTGTTGGCCGGTTGTTTGAGCTTATGTGAGCAGCGACTCCAGTATTTGCTCATACATGCTTGATAGTTTTTCCAGGTCTTCCACAGCTACACATTCGTCAATTTTATGAATGGTGGCATTCACTGGCCCCAGCTCCACGACCTGTGCGCCTGTTGGCGCAATAAAACGACCATCCGAAGTACCGCCCGCTGTTGACAGTTCTGCAGTAACACCATTGATTTTTTGCGTGGCGGTTTTGGCTGCGTCCACAAGCGCACCGCTGGCGGTTAAAAACGGTTTGCCGGAGAGATTCCAACGGATGGTGTGATTCAGGTTATGCCGATCAATGATAGCCTGCACCTGCTGTTGTAACTGCTCGTGCGTGACTTCCGTGGAATACCGAAAATTAAACACCACCACAGCATCTCCCGGAATCACATTGGTGGCACCGGTTCCCGCATTGATGTTGGAAACCTGGAATGTGGTTGCCGGAAAAAATTCATTGCCCTGATCCCACTCCTGCGCACATAGCTCGGCCAGCAAGGGGGCGATGCGATGAATCGGGTTGTCCGCTAAATGTGGATAGGCGACGTGACCCTGTACGCCGTGGACGGTGAGAGTGCAGCCCAGTGAGCCGCGACGGCCATTTTTAATAACATCACCCACCAGATCCGTGCTGGAAGGTTCTCCCACCAGACAGCCATCCATTTTTTCACCGCGAGCGTCGAGGTGTTCGATCACTTTCACGGTGCCGTTAATGGACGGGCCTTCTTCATCACTGGTGATGAGAAACCCAATGGAGCCGGTGTGGTCGGGATGTGCTGCCACGAAACGTTCGCAGGCTGTGACCATGGCCGCGAGACTGCCTTTCATGTCCGCTGCACCACGGCCATATAACATGCCATCGATAACGGTGGGCTCAAAGGGCGGAGATTGCCACTGTGCTTCCGGGCCGGTAGGCACCACATCGGTGTGTCCGGCGAAAGCATAGAGCGGGGCGTTGGTGCCGCGCCGTGCCCAGAAATTATCGACATCATCAAAGCGCAGGCGTTCGATGACAAAACCCAGTGCTTCAAGGCGTGCGATCATCAATTCCTGGCAACCGGCATCTTCGGGAGTGACCGAACGACGGGAGATGAGGTCTTTGGCCAGTGCCAGCGTGGCGGATTCTGTTTGATTTATCATATTTAAAAATCTCTGTTGTTATCACCAACAGTCTGGCTATTTATCATTATCTGTAGGGTGGGCACGTTGTTTGTGCCCACGCGGTGATTCCACATCCGCGTGGGCAAAAAAACATGCCCACCCTACGGGTTCAGGTTGAATACAGCTTCGTAATCAGCAGGTTTAAAACCCACATGAATACTTTTGTTATGTGCTAACACAGGACGTTTAATCAGGGTCGGCTGCGCTAACATTAGTTGGATGGCATTAGCTTCGTTGATGGCTTCTTTATCTTCATCAGGTAATTGTCGCCAGGTAGTGCCACGCCGGTTGAGCAACGTCTCCCAGCCAACGGACTTTATCCAGGCAGACAGGTCTTTTTTATCCAGACCATCACTGCGCACATCGTGAAACGTGTAATCGACCGCATGTGCTTCCAGCCACTTGCGGGCCTTGCGCACGGTATCGCAGTTTTTAATACCGTAGATTGTTGTCATGTGTTTCAGGATACCTTTAACTGTCTCGATTAAATGCCACGCAGCAGCTCGTTAATGCCTACCTTGCCACGGGTTTTATCATCCACTTTTTTCACAATGACTGCGCAATACAATGAATAGCTGCCGTCTTTGGAAGGCAGGTTGCCGGAGACCACTACAGAACCAGCAGGAATACGACCATAGGTAACTTCACCGGTTTCACGATCATAAATTTTGGTGCTTTGGCCGATGTACACACCCATGGAAATAACCGAACCTTCTTCGACGATGACACCTTCCACCACTTCCGAGCGCGCACCGATGAAGCAGTTGTCTTCGATGATCGTGGGAGAAGCCTGCAAGGGCTCCAGTACACCACCAATACCTACGCCGCCAGAGAGATGTACGTTTTTGCCAATTTGTGCGCAGGAGCCCACTGTCGCCCAGGTATCCACCATGGTACCGCTGTCCACGTAAGCGCCGATATTTACGTACGAAGGCATTAATATTACGCCCGGTGCAATGTAAGAACCTGTACGCACAGAGGCGGGAGGTACCACGCGCACACCGGATTCACGAAAATCGCGCGCATTGTAGCTGCCATACTTCGATTGCACTTTGTCAAAATAATTGGCAAAGCCGCCTTTCATGAACTCGTTATCTTCAATGCGGAATGACAATAGCACGGCTTTTTTCAGCCATTCATTGGTGACCCAGTCACCATCGACTTTTTCAGCAACACGCAGTTCACCGCTATCCAGCAAACGGATGGCTTCGGTAACATATTCCTTGACGTGGGTGTCTACATTGCGCGGAGTAATATCAGCACGTTTTTCAAAGGCGTCTTCGATGACTTTTTTCAGGTCGGTCATGTTTGTTGCTCCAGATTAAACAGATAAATTTATGAATGTTTCAGTGTTTCTACATAACTGCGAATACGTTGCGCAGCCTCAATACATTCTTCCAGTGGTGCCACCAGTGCCATGCGTATCCGGTGGGTGCCGGGGTTGACCGTTTTTCCATTTGTGTCGAGCGTGTCGCGTGACAGATAGCGCCCTGGCACCACTGTGATGTTTTGCAAGGCAAACAGGTCGCGGGCAAAGCTTTCGTCATCGACTCCGGTGATGTCGGGTGTTTTTGCCCATAAATAAAAGCCCGCATCAGGACGTTGTACGTCCAGCACGGGTGAGAGTATTTCCAGCACCGCCGCAAATTTTTCCCGGTAACGTGTACGATTGTCTGCGACGTGTTGTTCATCATCCCAGGCCTTGATGCTGGCGGCTTGTGTAGGGATGGACATGGTGCAGCCATGATAAGTGCGATAGAGCAGAAATTTTGCCATCACTTCCGCATCACCCGCCACAAATCCGGAGCGTAGCCCCGGCAGGTTGGAACGCTTCGACAGACTGTGAAAGACCACGCAGCGTTTAAAATCATCACGGCCCATTTTTGCGGCGACTTCCAGCAGGCCGACGGGAGGCTCGGCTTCGTCAAAATAAATTTCCGAATAACATTCATCGGAGGCGATGATGAAATCATATTCGTCGGCCAGGGCAATGAGTTGGCGCAGAGCGGTTTCACTGATGACTGCACCGGTAGGATTGTCCGGGGAGCACAGGTAAATCAGCTGGCAGCGCTGCCAGGTTTCAACGGGTACCGTATCGAAATCGGGCACGAAGCCGGTATCTTCCGACGTGTTCAGAAACCACGGCTCCGCACCTGCCAAAATGGTTGCCCCTTCATAAATCTGGTAAAACGGATTGGGCATGACCACCACAGCACCCTTGCCATGATCCGGGCTACGATTTATCACCACCTGAGCAAAAGCAAACAACGCTTCGCGAGTGCCGTTGACGGGCAGGATATGTCGCTCGGGATCGAGCAGGTTCGGGGCAATATCGAAACGCTGTGATAGCCAGCGGGCAACGGCTTCACGCAACGCCAGCGTGCCTTTGGTGAGCGGATAATTTTCCAGCCCTCGCAATTGCGCGGTCATTTCCGTCAGCACAAAATCCGGCGCAGCATGTTTCGGTTCACCGATGGACAGCATGATGGGTGATTTATGTGCAGGCGGGACGATACCGTCGTTCAACGCCCGCAGCTTTTCGAACGGGTACGGATGTAGCCGATGGAGGTCTGGATTCATGTTCGCTTTATTAATTCAAGGCCAGGAAAAACAAGCCGTGTAGTATACCGGAGAACGAGAGTGGGTACACCGCGACAAATCAAAGGGAATATGCATGAAAAACGATAACAGGACTCATGGCTTTGGGGGCTAACGCATTGAAAGTCGGCACAATGGGGCCGGTGTTATTATTGCTGTGGGCTGCCACTTTTTGGGGCGTGGTGTGGTATCCGCTGCGCCTGCTGGAAGCAGCAGGTCTCAGCGGACTGTGGACGACCTGGGTGATTTTCACCGTGGCAGCGTTGCCGGGGTTATGGCTGGCATGGCCGCACCGTCACGTGCTGTGGGAACAACCCGGCCTGTTGTTGCTCATTGCGCTGGCCAATGGCTGGCTGAATACGGCGTTTGTGCTCGCCATATTGGACGGCAATGTGGTGCGTGTATTGCTGTTGTTTTACCTGTCGCCACTGTGGAGCACCTTGCTGGCATGGTGGTGGTTGGGAGAGCGGCCTTCGCGTTTTGGTCTCGCCACATTAGTGGTGGCCATGTTTGGCGCGTTACTGATGCTGTGGAACCCACAGATGGGATTTCCCTGGCCGCAGGATCAGGCTGACTGGCTGGCCATCAGTGCGGGTATCGGTTTTTCGTTTTCCAATGTAGCGGTGCGGCGATTAAAACATATGCCCACCACTATCAAAGCTGCGGTGACCTGGTGGGGCGTAGTGGTCGTGGCCGGAGTCTGGTTATTGCTCACACAGGCACCACTGCCAGCGATTTCCAACAGTGCCTGGATCGGCGCAGTGGCCTTGGGTGGTCTTGGTATTCTCGGTGCTTCACTGGCGCTGATTTACGGCGTGGAAAAAATGCCGGTACATCGCTCAGCGGTGATTTTATTGTTTGAACTGGTGGCAGGTGCGGTGTCGTCACAATTGTTGACCAATGAAATTGTGACAACCATAGAATGGTTCGGCGGGGCGTTGATTGTTCTTGCGGCCTACCTGTCAGTGCAGGGAGGTGGCGATGGGAGCCAGCAAGCAATAATGAAGGAAAAAAAATAATGTATGCCATTTTACATGTGAGCTTTATTGTTGCCGACACAAAACACGCACTGCGGTTTTATTGTGATGTGCTGGGTCTGGCAATAAATCATCAACGCCCGGATCTGGGGTACCCTGGTGCGTGGCTGGACTGTGGTGGTGATCAACAAATCCATTTGCTTGAATTGCCAAATCCTGACCCGGTTACCGGTCGCCCGGAACACGGTGGCAGGGATCGCCATGCAGCCTTTGCTGTAGAAAAGCTGGATGTATTGAGTGCGTCACTGGAAGCAGCCGGTATTAAATTTACCCGTAGTCAATCCGGGCGACAGGCTTTATTTTGTCGTGACCCGGATGGCAATGCCCTGGAGTTTGTTGAGGTGACTGCGTAACGAACGTGTGCGGACGTTTTTGCGGCACTATTTATAGCACTATTTATAGCGCATGTTATAGCGCACGGGACACAGGTTAGTTGGATAATAAACACTGATGCAAAAAAACAAGAGTTAACCCCAATGACAATTTTAAAAGTAATGTTAAATGTAGAAGTGAAAAAACAGAGCGACCTGTTTTGAAAAACGATTTTCATAATGAATGGGTGATTCTTCACGGAGATATCGAAAAGTACGAGAGATTTTCACTGGTGATAAAGCTTGTCAGTGTGCTGACCAGTGTGTTCTCCATGGCTTTTATTGCCAATGGCTGGATTGCCGTCGTGGTTATTCTTGTATTGTGGTTACAGGATGGTATTTGGAAAACATTTCAGAAACGTCTGGAAACAAGAGTTGTTGTCATTGAACAGAAATTAAAAAATAAATCTGATGAAAATAACACGGCTTTTCAGCTTTATTCTCAATGGGGGGATAAGCGCCAGGGAACTGTCGGTTTGGTAAAAGAATATTTGTTAAATTCAATCAAGCCCACGGTGGCGTATCCTTATGCCGTTCTGGTTTTATTGGTATTCATTTACTATCAGTTAGCCGCATAAGCAGAAGCTGAGGGTTCTCGCAGCCCAATTGATTATTGCCGTCAAACCCCTCCTGTTTATAGATTTTTGCAGACGTTCGCGTAAAAGGCGCTGAATCGGCTATAATCCGGCGCTTGGTGCCAGTGGTATTGGCACCGGTTTGCAGAAGTCCCCCACTGATTTCATTCCGTTTTTTAGAGAGAACCTTATGTTAGATGCTTATCAAAACCATGTCGCCAAACGTGCCGAAGACGGCCTGCCGCCACTGCCCCTGAATGCTGAACAAGTGGTTGTGTTGGTGGAATTATTGAAGGCACCGCCTGCGGCGGAGGATGAGACGTTTCTGTTGGATCTGCTGGTTAACCGTGTGCCACCGGGGGTGGATCAGGCAGCCTACGTGAAGGCGGGTTTTCTTGCCGCTCTGGCCAAGGGGGAGGTGAACTCACCGCTGATTGACGCGACGCGCGCCACGGAACTGCTGGGCACCATGCTGGGTGGTTATAACATCGAAACACTGGTGGCATTGCTGGATAATGACACGCTGGCTCCGGTTGCTGTTGAGGCTCTTTCGCATACATTGTTGGTATTTGATGCCTATCATGACGTGGTCAGTAAGGCAGAAGCTGGGAATGTCTACGCAAAACAGGTGGTGGACGCCTGGGCCAATGCCGACTGGTTTACCCGTCGTACACCACTGGCCGAGGCCATTACCGTCACTGTGTTCAAGGTGCCGGGTGAAACCAATACCGACGATCTTTCCCCGGCTTCCGAGGCCTGGAGTCGCCCTGATATTCCACTGCATGCCAAGACCATGCTTGTTGCCAAAATGCCCGATGCCTTGCAAAAAATCGAAGCACTTAAACAAAAAGGCCATCCGCTGGCTTATGTGGGTGACGTAGTGGGTACGGGCTCATCGCGCAAGTCGGCCATCAACTCCGTGTTGTGGCATATGGGTAACGATATTCCTTTTGTGCCCAATAAACGCCAGGGTGGTGTGGTATTGGGCGGCAACATTGCGCCGATCTTTTTTAATACCGCAGAAGACTCCGGTTGCCTGCCGATCCAGTGTGACGTGAGCCAATTGGAAATGGGGGATGTGATTACCCTTCATCCGCTTGCCGGAAAGATAACTAACGAAGCTGGAGAGACTGTCAGCACATTTAAGCTTACGCCTACCACCATGCCGGACGAAATACGCGCGGGTGGCCGTATCCCACTGATTATTGGCCGTTCCCTTACCGACAAAACCCGTGAAGGTCTCGGACTGGCTGCGTCTGACGTATTCCTGCGTCCGGTGCCGCCTGCCGATACCGGCAAGGGTTACACGCTTGCCCAAAAAATGGTGGGCAAGGCCTGCGGTGTGGACGGTGTGCGCCCGGGTACCTACTGTGAACCGCGCATGACCACCGTGGGATCACAGGACACCACCGGTGCCATGACCCGCGATGAACTCAAGGAACTGGCCTGTCTCGGTTTTTCCGCCGATCTGGTTATGCAGAGTTTTTGCCATACGGCTGCGTACCCGAAGCCGGTGGACATTTCCTTGCAACACGAACTGCCGGAATTTATTCAGACCCGGGGTGGCGTATCGTTGCGCCCCGGTGATGGCGTGATTCACTCATGGTTAAATCGCATGGTGCTGCCGGATACCGTTGGCACCGGAGGTGATTCTCACACACGTTTCCCCATGGGCATCAGTTTTCCCGCAGGTTCTGGTTTAGTCGCCTTTGGTGCTGCATTGGGTGTGATGCCGCTGGACATGCCCGAGTCGGTACTGGTGCGCTTCAAAGGCGAAATGCAACCGGGTGTCACCCTGCGTGATCTGGTGAATGCCATTCCTTATGTGGCCATTCAAAAAGGTTTACTCACTGTAGAAAAGGCAGGTAAGAAAAATATTTTCTCCGGTCGGGTGTTGGAAATAGAAGGGTTGCCGGATCTCAAAGTCGAGCAGGCTTTTGAATTGTCTGATGCCTCGGCTGAACGCTCTGCCAATGGCTGCACGGTGCGGCTGAATAAAGAACCTATCCAGGAATATCTTGAATCCAACATCACACTGCTTAAGTGGATGATCGCCGATGGTTATGAAGATGAACGTACTTTGCAGCGCCGTATTGATGCCATGCAGGCCTGGCTGGATGATCCGCAACTGCTGGAACCGGATACGGACGCAGAATATGCGGAAGTGATCGAAATTGATCTTAATGACATAAAAGAACCCATCGTTGCCTGTCCCAATGACCCGGATGATGTGAAACTGTTGTCGGATGTCGCGGGCGAAAAAATTGATGAAGTGTTTATCGGTTCCTGCATGACCAACATCGGACATTATCGAGCAGCGGGTAAAGTGCTGGAGCAGAGCGGGGCAGTACCCACACGTCTGTGGATTGCACCACCGACAAAAATGGACGAGCACCAGCTTACCGAAGAAGGTTATTACGCCATCTTTGGCCGCGTTGGCGCGCGCACCGAAGTACCGGGTTGTTCCCTGTGCATGGGTAATCAGGCGCGTGTAGCGGACAACGCCACCGTGTTTTCCACCTCAACGCGCAACTTCCCCAACCGCCTGGGCAAAGACGCCAATGTTTATCTGGGCTCGGCAGAGTTGGCGGCGGTAACTGCATCGATGGCCAAACTGCCAACGGTGGAAGAATACATGCAGGCCGTGAAACACCTGGAGCCCATGGCAGATGATATTTATCGTTACCTTAACTTCCATCAGATGCAGGAATACAAATCTGTTGCGGATGAAGTGATGCCGGTAGTTCTGGCGTAATGCTGGCAATGGTAACGGTGTTGTAAACGCAAAGCTCGCAAAGCTCGCAAAGCTCGCAAAGCTCGCAAAGCTCGCAAAGCTCGCAAAGCTCGCGAAGATGCAAAGAGCGCAAAGAGCGCAAAGAGCGCAAAGAGCGCAAAGGCTTGGAGAATAACCGACAGAAATCTTTGCGTTCTCTGCACCTTTGCGTCTTTGCGTTGGGTTTTATAAGTGGGCAGGCTGAGGTGCTTTGAGCAGTACCTCAAAGTAGCACCTCAAATCACAATCATTCTTTCCAGTAAGTTGCCTCTATCTTGTGTCCGTCCAGGTCGCGAACAAAACACCCATAATAAGCTTCACCATAATCGGGTCGTGGCCCGGGAGGGCCATCATCTGTACCTCCGGCGGCCAGCGCGGCCTCGTGAAAGGCATGCACTGCCTCTTTTGAATGGGCAACAAAACCAATATGAAACCCGTTGCCCATCGTTGCTGGTTTTCCATCAATGGGAGTCTGCACCCAAAACTCGGGATATTCCCGACCATAAGCAACAGCACCAGGATGTTGCATGACTTGTTTGCAGCCCAGTGACGGCAGCACTTTATCGTAGAAAGCAACGGCACGCTCAAAATCATTGGTGCCAATCGAAAGGTGGGAAATAATACTTGGGTTTTCATTTTCCATAACAGGCTCCCTGATACGTTGGTGTGTTTCCAGTCAGAGATTCTAACCTGTTATCGTGAGTGATTTAAATGTGTTTTAAGCACTTAAAGCACGCTGCTTTTAAAATCATCGAGTATTTAACGCAGAGGTCGCAGAGACACAGAGGACGCAGAGAAAAACACTAAACACTCTGTGCCCTCTCTGTGTCTCTGCGATCTCTGTGTTTATAACACGCCACTGAGCAATGCCACGACAACCTGATTTACATTTAAGTAGGTGAGTATCAAGACGAATACATTGCTGCGATTCATCAGGGGCAGGGAGGAGACTACGAGCCTATGAAGCTCGTTTTTCTGAAGTTTTGAAGGTTTCGGAGGCCAGACATTATTCGTTTATAAACTGGCCCTGTATCCGCCTTAATTATAGGTGAATTAGTTTTGGCTGAAATCATGACCGACTTTAGTCATTTTCGGGCGGACACTACAATAAGGATTTGGGAATTGCTTTTGACTTGCTTAATTGTATAGACTGCGCCGAGTATGAATTCTTTTCGCCAGATAAACAGACGGACATTGTTATTGTGGAGCTTATTGCTCTCTCTGGCGCTGCTGTGTGCGCAGGGAGCGATATTGCACGTCCACAATCTGCATCATGGACATGGTGATTTTTACACGGATCACCATACTCATGCCATCGATGAAGCAAGTGATCACGACCATTTGAGTAAAGCTCATTTCACTCACGACACATCCCACGATCATCATGATGGTGTGATGTCTGAGGTCGATATTACTCCTGATAGGTTATCGAAAAGCGCCAATAACAGTGTTTTTTCGATAGCGTTATTTGCTCTCTTTTTTACCTTGATGGCATTTGTCTCTTCACGACAGCTCGTTCAGCGCAGTCGAGAGAATAAACTTGTCCCTCATCGGTTTTATGTCCTTTCTCCGCCTTTACGAGCACCCCCCTAAACTTTTTGAGAATTTCTTTTCCCGTAGCTTATGCGTCATGCTTTCTACGCGGGCTTGTTTTGCCTTGCTTTTTTCTGGCCAACAAGCCATCGAATGATTTCTCTCAGAAGAATTCTCTCTATTGGTTTTTCAATATCGCTCCTTTTTGAATAGGAATGTTGGACGATACACCGCATCGTTTACATGAAACCGAAAACCAACCCGTTTTTTTAAAATACGTTGTTGCGCCGGTACGGTAGTCAGCGTACACAAGGAGTTTGTCATGTGGGTATCTGTTTTTAGGCCAGGACGAATAGCATTGCAGTCGGCTGCATTTTGTTTGGCAATACTAAGTACAACCGCTGCTACCTTTGTCGGTGCAACCCCCGATTCAACGGCTAACAAGCGCACGATCAGTTTGCACGAAGCCGTTATTAAAACCATTGAACACAACCCGAACCTGCGAGCCTTTGATTATCAATTGAAAGCACAGCAAGGTCGAGTGCAGCAGGCGGGATTGGCCCCCAGCCCTCAATTGAGCTTCCAACTGGAAGATGTTTTAGGCACAGGCAATAACAAAGGCGTGGATAGCGCACAGGCGACCCTTAGTATTGGCTGGGTGCTTGAGCGCGGAGTCCGCCAGAGTTACGTGGATGCCGCGAATGAGAGTTTCTCTTTAATCAAAGTTGAAGCGGAGTTAAAACAGCTCGATGCAGCGGCTGAAACCGCACGTCTTTATCTCGTTAGTTTGGCCTATCAAGCACGAGAGGTGAATGCAGACAAAACCATTCAGCTTGCGGAAGAGACGATTAAATCAGTATCCAAACGCGTAAAAGCAGGCAAAACACCGGAAGCAGAACGCTCCAGGGCACAAGCTGAACTGGCGCGTAGAAAACTGGAGCGCGAGGAGATTGAACATGAGTTGCTCTCCGCGAATCGTCGCTTGGCTGCTCAATGGGGCGAGACGACGTTGACGTTTTCACGGGTTGCCGGTGACATCACTCATCTTCCCCAAGTGATCTCATTTGCAACACTCAAATCTCAATTACCACAAAATCCTGAGTTCGCCCGACTATTGTCAGATCAATTGTTAAAAAAGGCGGAGTTACGGCTCGCACTGGCTCAAGACAAACCCAGCTGGCGTGTCAATGCGGGGATTCGTCATATGAATAACAGTAATGATCAAGCCCTTGTTGCAGGCATTAGCATCCCTTTTGGTGAACGCACACGTAATCCCGGTCGTATTGCAGAGGCCCGTGCCAATCTGGCTAAAACAAGCAGTGAAGAACATGCTGCTCGCATTCGTATCGAAACCGCGCTCTTCGTGATGCATGAAAAGTTGCAACACAGTTTGCATATCATCGAGACGGTACGTGGCGAGATTATCCCGCCTCTTGAGCAGGCACTCACCGAGACCCGCCGAGCTTATAACCTTGGACGTTACAGCTATCTGGAACTGCGTAGCGTCCAGGCAGAATTGCTGGACGCACACAATGCGTTGATTGAAGCCAGCATTGATGCTCATCGCAACATCATTGAAATTGAACGATTGACGGGTGTGCGCATTGCACAACCGAAGACAAAATTATGAGGTTCCAAATGAACAACACCATTAAGATATTATCAGGCCAAATTTGGCTATCGTTGCTATTAGTTACATTCTTAAGCGCTTGTGATGGTACGAATTCAGAACAAACCCTGTCATCAAAGGATGCCCACGGTGAAAGCAGCGAAGCAGAACCAGAAAAAGGCCCGCATCAAGGGCGATTATTAAAAGAAGGCGACTTCACTCTTGAGTTGGCTATTTTCGAGACCGGCGTGCCCCCTGAGTTTCGCGCCTGGGCAACAAAAAATGATAAGGCACTTAGCCCTGATGAGGTGGATCTCAACATTAAGTTAACCCGCCTGGGTGGCAAGATTGATGATATTAATTTTACACAACAAGGTGATGCGTTACGTGGCGATACGGTTATTTACGAACCTCACTCTTTTGTTGTCACGATTAATGCCACGCATAACGGTGCAACACACACCTGGGAATATGACAACTTTGAAGGTCGCACCAAGATTGAAACCGCAGTCGCTGAAGCGTTGGACATCGAAACGACGGTTGCCGGTTCTGTCGTTATGCAGAAGACCATCAGCGTGTATGGCCAGATTACAGCAAACAGTGAGCGACTGAGCAAAATCAATGCCCGTTTTGATGGCACGATTAAGTCCGTCTTGGCCTCGCAGGGGGAGCAGGTTCGCAAAGGCCAGAAATTGGCCACGATTGAAAGCAACGAAAGTTTGCAACTCTTTACTATTACGTCACCGATCAATGGTGTGATTAGCCAACGAGATGCCAATGTCGGTGAACAGACAAATGGTCGTCAACTCTTCACCATCATGGATACCCGCTCGGTGTGGGCAGAGCTGTCAGTTTTCCCCGCCGATCTGGCGCAAGTGAAAATGGGCGCACGGGTCACCATCACCGATACCACCAGCGGTCATACAGTTAAAGGTAAAGTCTCTCAAATTAATCCACTGGCAGAAGTCGATCAATCCGTCAAAGTGCGTGTGGTGCTGGATAACAAAAAGGGCCAGCTGCGCCCGGGCCGTCACATCAGTGGCACTATAACCGTGGGAAAACATACCGCAGCGTTAGCCGTAAAACGATCAGGCTTACAAGCCTTTAGAGATTTCACGGTGGTGTACGCACAAATAGGTGAAGAGTACGAAGTGCGCATGCTTGAGTTAGGTCTGCAAGCCGGTGAATGGGCTGAGGTGCTGAGCGGTTTGGAACCCGGCACTCGTTATGTGAGTGAAAACAGCTATGTCATCAAAGCCGACATTGAAAAGTCCGGCGCAGCGCATGACCACTAACTCGACTAAAGGAGGCAACATATTATGTTAGAAGCAATTATTAAATTTGCCCTCGAACGTCGAGGGTTGGTGATGGCGCTTGTGCTGATGGTGATGGGACTGGGTGTTTGGAAGTTCACTCAACTGCCCATTGATGCGGTACCCGACATTACCAATGTTCAAGTGGTCATCAATACGGAAGCACCGGGTTACACCCCGTTGGAAGCAGAACAACGGGTGAGTTTCCCGGTCGAGACCGCCATGACGGGCTTGCCTAAACTTTCTTATACCCGCTCCGTCTCACGTTATGGCTTGTCGCAAGTGACGGTGGTGTTTGAAGAAGGTACGGATATCTATTTTGCCCGACAGTTGGTCGGTGAACGCCTCAGTACAGCAAAGGGCGATTTACCGCCTTCGTTAGAGCCGACCCTTGGCCCGATTGCTACCGGACTGGGTGAAATTTTTATGTTCACCGTCGATGCCGAACCGGGTGCCACAAACAGTGATGGCAGCCTGATTACTCCGATGGATCTGCGTTCAACTCACGACTGGATTATTCGCCCGCAGTTAATGCGCGTTGCCGGTGTGGCGGAGATCAATCCCATTGGTGGTTTCAAAAAAGAAATATTGGTCGCCCCAGAGCCCGCTAAATTATTGGCTTATCAAATGGGCTATGACGAGATTGTTAAGGCGATACAAAATAACAATAACAATCGTGGCGTTGGTTTCATCGAACACAACGGTGCACAGTGGTTGATGCGCGTACCCGGTCAGGCCAGCACGTTGAGCGATCTGGGCAATATTGTGATTCGCCAGCATCAAGGCATTCCGGTGCGAATTAAAGATGTTGCCAGCGTAAGCTTAGGTAAAGAGCTACGCTCGGGGGCTGCGACCCAAAATGGCCGCGAAGTGGTGATGAGCACGGTGTTTATGTTGATTGGTGAAAACAGCCGTACCGTTGCCAATGATATTGCCATTAAGTTAGAAGAGATTAAAAGCACTCTACCGGATGGAATCACTGTCACGGCGGTATACAACCGAACCACGCTGGTGGATAAAACGTTAGAGACAGTACAAAAAAACCTATTGGAAGGTGCATTGCTGGTTATCGTAGTGCTGTTTCTGTTTTTAGGTAATGTGCGTGCTGCGATATTAACCGCTGCGGTTATTCCCATTGCCATGTTAATGACGATCACCGGCATGGTGCAGACAAAAACCAGTGCTAATCTGATGAGTTTGGGCGCACTGGATTTTGGGTTGATCATCGATGGTGCGGTGATCATTGTCGAAAACTGTATACGCCGTTTAAGCCAAAATTATCGTAAAGAGGGTTTGCCACTCAGCGAACGCCTGACCATCGTCTTCGAGGCAACCCGCGAGGTTATTCGCCCAGCGCTGTTTGGTGTTTTCATTATCACTGCCGTCTATATTCCAATCTTTGCACTCAGTGGTGTAGAAGGGAAAATGTTTCACCCGATGGCGATCACTGTCATCATCGCTTTAGTCAGCGCGATGATTCTCTCCATCACTTTTATTCCAGCCGGTGTTGCGCTGTTGTTTAAAAAGCCGATCAAAGAGAAAAAAAGCAAGGTCGTTCAGGCAACAACCTTTCTTTACAAACCGGTTTTGATACTCTCCCTGAAATTTCGATGGGTGGTTGTTACGCTGGCAATCGCCCTGGTTGTTGGTTCCACCTTTTTGATCCCCAAACTCGGTTCCGAGTTCGTGCCTAACCTTGATGAAGGTGATATTGCCATGCATGCTTTACGCATTCCCGGCACCTCGCTCACGGAGGCCATCCATTTACAAAAAATTCTGGAAGCAGAGATAAAAACACTGCCAGAGGTTGAAAGAATATTTTCCAAAATTGGCACTGCCGAAGTGGCGACCGACGCGGTACCACCGAGTGTGGCAGATAATTTTATTATCCTTAAACCCCGCGATGAGTGGCCAGACCCCAGCAAAACAAAGGCGCAATTTGTTGCTGAACTAGAAACCTTGGTAACACCCATCCCCGGTAATCGTTATGAGTTTTTGCAGCCGATACAAATGCGTTTTAACGAACTGATATCGGGTGTGCGCGCCGAAGTGGCGATCAAAGTCTTTGGCGATGATTTTGATCAACTTATCGCGCTAGGCAACCAGATAGAGGAGGTCATCGGTAATGTGCCGGGTGCTGCTGATGTGTCTGTCGAGCAGACCACGGGCCTGCCAGTGATGACGATTGAACCTAAGCGTGAAGCCATGGCACGTTATGGTTTAAGCATCGTTCAGTTACAAGATCTGCTCGCCACGGCGCTCGGGGGAAGTGTCGCCAACCAGCTGTATGAGGGCGATAGGCGTTCTGACATTGTGGTTCGACTGCCCGAGCATCTGCGCACCGATGTCGATGGTCTGTCCGGTCTTCCCATCATGCTTGCCGGTGGCAACTATATCCCTTTGAAAGAGGTGGCCGAGCTGAAGCTGGTCATGGGGTATAGTCAGGTCTATCGGGAAAATGGCAAACGTCGTGTTGTTGTCGCAGCCAATGTTCGCGGACGCGATCTCGGCTCCTTTGTGCAGGATGTGCAACGGGCCATTAAAGATAAGGTCGAAGTACCTGCGGGATATTGGGTGGAATATGGCGGAACTTATCAAAAGCTTCAATCAGCCACGCAACGCCTTTCCATCGTCGTGCCCATCACACTGCTATTAGTGATTGGCCTGCTGGTTATGGCATTGGGTTCGATCAAAGATGCGGCCATTATTTTTTCGGGCGTGCCTTTGGCGCTTACCGGTGGCATTGCCGCCTTATTATTGCGAGATATTCCATTCTCAATCTCAGCCGCCGTGGGCTTTATTGCACTTTCAGGTATTGCGGTGCTGAATGGTTTGGTCATGGTCTCATTTATTCGAGACCTGCGACTTCATGGGCAAATGCTTCACGAGGCCATTATTGAAGGAGCATTAACTCGCCTGCGTCCTGTTTTAATGACTGCCCTGGTGGCCGCGCTTGGCTTTATTCCCATGGCACTGAATACCGGCATTGGTTCAGAGGTGCAACGTCCTCTTGCCACGGTGGTTATCGGTGGAATTATCTCATCGACGTTATTGACCCTGGTGGTACTGCCTGCACTGTATCGATTGGTACATGGTCGCACGATAGTTCAAAAACAGATGGGTGCAGTTCCTTTGAAACGATGATGACTTAGGGACGCGCATGTAATAACTTCTCGGTTTAGCGCCCGGATTTAGTGCGTATTCGTTCGTTCTGATTGAACAAAAGTGCAGGAATAGTCGTTCTATTTCGAGCTTTTGTGATTGAAGAACGGGCGAATACGGGCTGAAGCCGGGCTGCAAAACCGGAAGTTATTGCATGCGCGTTCCTTAAGTAAACTCAATGAGTTGCAGAGGTTGCCCGCTTTTTACCAAGTGTTGACGTCAACATATCATTTTTACAGACCGATTAAACGGTCATGTAAAGGTCAATCAAGCGCTGGAAATACGTTATTTTTAACAATCACTGGGCATTTAACACAGAGGTCGCAGAGACACAGAGGCGTAGCGTTTTTCGTGTTTTTCTCTGCGACCTTTGCGTCTCTGTGGGCTCTGTGTTCATAACACGTCATTTATTAGTACTGGAGTAATTAAAACCACGAGTAAGAGCCTGATTGTGGGAATCTAACATCGATAAATCCTTTTCAACAATCGACAGGTTGTTTGAATGTGTAATTCTGTAAGAATCGTTTCACCGCATTTTTTGGTGTCGCGGAGAGCTTCTGCATCAGTGAAAACGGGACATGCTCAATCCGGTGTTCATCCCTAAGGTGATCAGCCATCTTAAGCCATAGCCGCGCTGTCATCTGTGCATCGGCTAAAGCACGGTGAAACGTGCCATCATTGGGAATATTGGCATACTCCACCAGAGTGCCAAGCTTGTGGTTCTCCGCCTGCTGATAAATTCGTCTTGCCACCAACATGGAACAGGCAAACTCCCCACGACACTTGCGCTTAACTCTTTCCAGTTCGGCATAAAGAAAACGCTTATCAAAAGAGGCGTTATGCGCCACTAAAGCCGCACCACCGGCAAAGTCAGCAAACGCCGTCATCACTTCGCCGCAGGGCGGAGCGTTCTTCAGCATGGCATTGGTGATACCGGTGTAATCCTCAATAAAAGCACTGATACGCCTGCCCGGATTCATCAAACCCTGAAACTGGTCAACCACCGCACCCTGCTCAATCTTCACCGCGCCAATCTCAATAGCACGATCACCGTAATCGGGGGAGAGGCCAGTGGTCTCGAAGTCGAGAACGATGACGCTATTGGCGCACTTGAGGAGAGTGGGCGACATATCAATTCATACCTTTCCGGCTAGCATGTGCATTACCAGCCGTATCAGTATCTCTTTCTGTTTTGGATCGGACTCGGCGATAAGCAGAGTCAGTGCCGCCAAGCCAGTATCGTTGATGATCGCATGACCGGCCGCATCCAGCAGGCGGCCATTGCGATGCAGGAAATCGACAAACAAAAACGCGCCACCGCGTTTATTGCCATCGGTGCCGGGTAAGATTTTTTCTTTTTGAATACCTCTGGTTCAAGATAATGCAGCCGACCATGTAATATAATGTGTACATCCGAATACTGCGAGGTAGACCATGAGCCAATCCACCACCATGACCATCCGGCTAGAACCCGAGCTCAAGTCCCGTCTGGATAGGCTGGCGGCGGACACTCAGCGCAGCAAATCATTTCTAGCTTCTGAGGCTGTCCGTGAGTTTATTGAACTCAACGAGTGGCAGATTCAGGAGATCAACGCTGCTCTCAAAGAAGCTGACGAGGGGGATTTCGCCAGTCCGGAGGAAAAAGCGACTGCATTCAACAAGTGGGGTGTCGATGCGGATTAAATGGCTGCGTAAGGCATTAAAAAACCTGGATGATCAGGGACCGCCAGGCCGCCCAACGTGTAGTGCAACGGATTGTTCAAGCCATTTTTTTATTGAGCGATAGCCCGTCGCTTGGTCACCCAGGGCGATTACCAGGCACTCATGAACTGGTAATTCCCAAAACCCATTATATTGTTCCTTACCGCGTTCGTCCTCGTTTGCAACGCATCGAGATTCTTCGCGTCTTTCATGCCTCACGTCAACCACCTGAACGCTGGTAGTCATTTTTTAGCTAAGAATACCTCTTTCCTCGTGGTTTCTTAGAGAAGTGGCCAAAAAAATTGAGGCAGTAGCATAAGTGAAATTCCTGAGGTATTTTTAACACCCCAACACGCTTATCCCAACAATAACGTATGCAATTTATCCAGCGCTTCACGTCTCTTTTGGCCTCCCATTTTATCCAAATTCTGTAGCTTCCATTGGATGGCAGGAAGATTTACCGCCTGAGGGAAAACAAAACACGACCAATCCGCATTTCCCCGCTTAACAGACAACAAAAATTCCTTATCACTGTTGCTCAAGCAAGCATGCAGCGCCTTCACCAGATCTGAACGAGCATTCAATAACACCGGTAAACTTACCACCTCATTCACCATGTCTTCAAATTCCGCATGGTAAAGATCCGTTATATCTATCTCATTGGGGGCCAGTAACTCCACCATCGGGCGGTTATGGGCCATCAAATAGATCAGAAATGCACTTTTCAGATCTTCCGTAATGCCTTCGCTTTCCAACAATAACTTTACGTCAAACAGATCGCGAGGGTGCTGCCGATCCAAAGCGGCACAGATTTTCCCTGCATACAGCTCTTCAAAGGAGAGCACTTGCATTTCGGCATAACCAAATCGCCGCTGCACGCTAGCACTCAACGCCTGCACCACAGGCGGGAACAAACTGCCACGCAACACTGGCGTGACCTCCATCTTCACCGTGATATTGCCACGTTGCACCACCAGCCGTTGACGAAATGTGGTACCGCGCAATACTCGGTCAGTCACTCGCGAACCAGGCAGCAGATGCTCAATATCTTCACCAATGCTGGCCAGCGCCGCATCAATCGCCTTCAGGCTGGTGTTTCTATCCTCAACCGGGAGATAAACCAGGTCAATATCCACTGACAAGCGTGGCATATCGCGCACAAACAGATTGATCGCCGTACCGCCCTTGAGCACGAAACATGGCTGCTTTGCCACCAAAGGCAGCAACTGCACCAGCAGTTGTACCTGATCAGAAAAATTCGTCGTCATGCTTATCCATCTCTCTGGGTACGGTGATTTGATAACGCTTATCCAACACACCACCCGATACGATCATTCGCTTGCCACTGCCCAGATCAACCCCATCAACCTTCAGCGCATTAAACCAGGCGTGATGATGACGCTGGGCAAACCACAAAAATAGCCGCTTGGCTTTCACTTGGCCACAACTCGACAATAGCGACTGCAACAACACCGGACGCAGATTGATGGCGGAGTCGAACAGTTTATCCAACTGACTGAAATCGGCCTTGTTACGCACCTCTGCCGCCAGCTCCAACAATGCCAATTCCGGCGTGGCATAAGGGATGGGCCAATCCCAGTGGCCAAAAGGCTGATTCAGCAATGCGAATTCAGGCAATACTTCAAACAGTTTTAGCCTGTGTTGTGTAAAGGTGAAATTCCCCTCCACCTTATCCAGCTTGGACAACCAGCTCGGCAGAGCTGTGAGAGAGTAAAGCTGTATGGCATTTTTATCACTCAAGGCCAGATAGTGACTCAACCCCTGCTGCTGCAAAGCGCTGAGGCCACCCACATGCAGGTCATGCCCCAACTCCCGCAAGGAGTAGAGCAGGTGCTGCCACTTCAAAGGCGGCCCGGGCCGTCGGTAGGCCCCTCGCGCCACCGCCTGTAAAACTCCATTACGGACAAAAGCATCCACCCGATACCTGGGAAAACCTTTTTCCAGCAGCCAGGCGCGGTCTACCACCTGCCCTTCTGGCAGGTGGCTAACAAGATCAGAAGGGGGAGAGCTCATGATAAAGGTTTATCTCTGCTAGATTTTGCATATCCATGGTATGCATTATGGCCGCTTAGCAAACTGCAATCAAGTTTATGTTTTTTGCATACTAAGTATATGCAAAATTGGATACTCTTAAACTACGTCGCTATCCCTACCAAGAGATTCCTGCAAGCGTAGCTAAATAACCACTCCTTCGAGAATACTTGAGGCTGAAGATTGCTTTTTCACGGTTACGGGAGGAATTAAAACCACGAGTAAGAGGCTGATTGGGTGAAACGTGCCATCATTGGGGATATTGGCAACTCCACCAGGGTGCCAAGCTTAAAGGTCTGGGTATAGCGACTGACAATATTCACCAAATCGCTGCCTGCCTCGGCCGTCATCACCGAGGACCTGGCCGCCTTTTGGATCAGGGCAATGGCCTGTTGCAACGCCTCTGCGTTTTTATCGAAGCGTTGTTGATTGATGGCGTAGCCCTGTACCAGATACTCTTTTAGACGCTGAGTAGCCCAAATACGGAATTGAGTTCCTTTTTTGGAATTGACCCGATAACCGACCGAGATGATGGCATCGAGATTGTAATAATCTACCTGATAGATTTTTCCGTCAGCGGCAGTTGTTGCATTTTTTGCAACCACTGAATCACGCCCAAGCTCTTTATCCTTAAAAATATTTCTCAGATGGCGGGAAATCACCGATTTATCACGATCAAATAAATCAGCCATCTGCTGCAGGCTAAGCCACAAGGTCTCCTGTGCGCCATCCAACCTGACCTCGATGGTGTGGTTACCGGATTCGTAAATCAGAATTTCGCCGTTCATTGCTCTTCTTTTGTCATCTTTGCTCTGGTTGCCTTGTTGAAACATGGGAACGAGAAAATCCTATTGCGGGATGCCTGGTATCGGCCAATAGCGGACACTAAAAATCTTTTCGCAACGCGCGCCTAGATGCCTGATCAACCAAACCAAATAGTCTATCGATCTTATCTTTCTTACTAGATGGCTGATGGCCTACTACCTTAACTAACTCGCATTTTTGTATAGAGGTTATTCGGTAAAACTCCTGGTACAGCTCATAATTATTCAGCCGCTTATTTTTACTAGAGAAATAATTGCTTTGTTCAAGACGGGCACGCCTCCCCGGCAAACCAATTATATTTTGGGAATCTGTATAAACCGTCAAAGTAATTTCACTTCCGTTAGCCAAAGCAATCGTTTCACTCAGTGACCACAACAAAGTTTGTAATTCCAATTTAGTCGAACTGGTTTGTTCAAAACGTTTCACTTTCACCGTATCTTTAAGCGAGTCAATAGACGCGTTCAGGTCAGATATCAGAAGGTAAGCGCCATACCCCACCTTTAACTTAGTATCAACACTACCATCAGTAAAAACCAGCAAGTTAGGCATCTTTTAAATCCATTCAAAACTGAAATTCATTTTGGGTCGAGTGCCGAAATTTATTTCAATTTATGTCATGACCCCAGGTCGAAACGGCTTTATGTTTCGTTTGCCACCATGTGGCCCGCTTGATTTATTTTGATGCATAATCTTGACCTTTTTAGCGATTAATCCTCGCTTATCTGGGTGACATTCAAATTCAACGGTTACGCCAACTTTGAGAAATTGACACTTAACAAGGTCGGCCTTACGTACCATTATGTCTGGGCCATCTCCGTTGTCGAGAAACCCAGAGTCCTTATCGCGGAACCACTTTTTGACTACAGTTTGCAATACTCTACTCCTAATTTAGCATTCATCACATTTATTCCAATCTACTATTCCGGTAATCGACCAAGACGATGGTATCGAGGTTCTAATGGTCAATCTTACGCTCCACCGAGCGTTTACCCTCTTGTTGAACTATCCGGAATTTCCGGACAGTTGCCCCCTGAATAAGCTCCTGTTCTTTATAAATATTTTTAAGATGCTCATTCACCGTACGCACATCTTTGCCAAACAGCGCCGCCATCTGTTTTTGGGTTAGCTACAAGGTATCCTGTGCGCCATCCAACCTGACCTCGATGGTTTGGTTGCCAGATTAGTAAATCAGAATTTCACCGTTCATTGCTCTTCTTTTGTCATCTTTGCTCTGGTTGCCTCGTTGAAACATGGGAACGAAATCCTATTGTGGGGCGCTTGGTATCAGCCGTTAAGCGGACATTTAACCTGGGGAACCTATTTGTTACCCAATTGCATGATTTTTCTTAACGTGGCTGTCCGGTTTGTTGATGTGGCTTTGACACATCCAAAACGAACACATCAATAAACCCTGTAAGTTCTTGCGGTAGGCTTGCTTCGATGCTGCTTTTTAGTTCCTGAGCGCTTCCGATACTGTGTCTTTTACGACCTGCAACCTTTTCGTCTCCACCAAACCATATTACGAGGTAAATACCCTGTTGCTCTGCGTCTGAGTGAATGGAGTAGCGTTCATGCAGTTGAGTGGAAGCGGCTGTGTATAGATCGCCATGCCACTGCCCTTTAACCTCTGTGACAAGCAATCGTCTTTTGCCACCAATCATTTTGGTCACCGTGAAATCACTCCGCTTTGCATCCTTTAGCTGATGCTCTAGTGTCACTGAGCAGCCTTGCTGCTTAAGCATCAAGTCGAGGCGTTCAGCAATAATCTCCGTAGACCGTACTTCGCCCAGCCGCTCACCTTTCTCATAAAAGTGATCTGCGGAGTTGAACTCTCCACCATCTATGGCTTTCTGAAAGGCTTGGAGTTCTTGGATCACGAGTTGACGCAGGCCTTCCACAGTAACCACTGCGTCGCTGTCTAGCCGGTCTACGATTTCCCGCGGTGTCGGCGGCTCGAAATCCCTCAATGCTTTCTTCCTGACTTGACCCGCATGTATGCTCTTCATGTTCATGTTCATGTGCAAGTCAGCGAAACGCGGATTGGCAAGAAGTCGACCGAGGACAGGAATAGCATCATCGGGATCATCTGAGTTGATTGACCAAAGCACCTCGGTCAAGAAGCGGTATGCGGTCTCTTCTTTGGGGCTTTCCGACCCCCAATGGTTCGGCAGGTCTACCTTAGGCCATTGGTCAATGAAGGCATCCAGAATAGCTTCAACCTTACTTGATTTGAACTTGGGCCAATAGGGCTGGTCGCGATAGCTCATTCGCCCAGACCGCTCGTTAAGTATAAGCGCTGTGTCTTTATCGGCTTTGAGCCAGTCCCAGTATGTTTCAGGTGTATCGTCCAGAAAGTACCACGCACGCACGAACCAGAATGTACGCTTTTGTTCGATGTCTTCACTGCCAGACGGGTTGGGCCAGTTGGACATGAACTCTTCGCAACGCAAAGCAATGGCTTCTTTCAAATCATCCCGGTTGCCGTACTGAGCAGCAATCTCAAAAAGTGTATCTAGTGGGCTAAAAGCCAACCCACTAAAACGTTTAAGCCATTCAATTGATAGCGCAGCGCGCAAATGGCTGAAGACCTCTTCGCTGCGCAGTAACCAAAGCTCAGGATGATTACACCCCGACTGTGCCAGTTGCGGCTCAAGGTACTGCCGGAGAAAATTCTCGGCACTCGCGTCATCAGGGAAAATGAGGCGGTCAACTTCCGTCTTCAGCGCATCACGCTCTTCTTTTGAGACTGAGCCGTAGTTCATGTGAATGTTAGTTCGCAGCGCTTTCAGAAGCCTAATATCAACGTCTTCCAGGTTGCCTTTAGCACGCAAAATTTCCAAGCAAGCAGCATAAAGGATTGCCTCCGAGTGCTGATGCTTCGAAACACACTGTAGCTCAGCGAGTTTAATCAGATCGGGGACGTTCGGAGCTATGAAGTTGAGGCCGTTTCTTAGCGCGTTCCGAACCAGCGTCTCATCGCCAAACTCGTGCACAATTTTGTCCGGGTCATTAAGTACAAGTTTCGCGAAGCGAACCAAACAATCCCAATGACGACCACCTTCGACTAGCTCACGGTTGTCTTGGACATATTTGATGTTCGCTGCACGGATTTCATCTTGGTGCCTACGGCGACGCCCCATCCTTCGGGCAGACTTGAATCGTCGCATTCCGTGCTTTCGCTCAAATTGTTCTGTAGTTCTGTTGGACTTAGCCCACTCTCGCATGAATGAGGGTTTTTCCAGCGCTTGTTCACGCATATGACGCCGCAAGTCATCTGAGCCTTGCTTTTCCTTATTTCGATAGTACTGATGCCCAGTCATGAAACTCGCCCACAAATCTGGGTTATCAGTCTCAAATGCCAGATCGACTACAAATTTGTCGTCATCTATACGAAAATTAAGGCCAGAGTGAGAGTACATTCTGAATTTATGTATCTTAGTCTCGAAAATCTCGTCACGGTCGGTCAGTTTCTCGAACACATGAGCGATAATGCCTTGTCGCAGGCTGTTGTCTTCTTGAAGCACTTTTACCGCCTTGCTTTGGTCAGTGCCTTTGCGCTCATGGAAATTCAAGTTTTCGACCCATTGCCAAATCCGTATTGGATTAAAGGGAGGTGTTGTCAATTCGAAGTAACGGTCCAACATTGATCCTACGATTTTGCTTATACCGTTTCGGCAGTTACATTCATAAGACTTCTTGCCGCATGTGCAGGCTATGTCTTTGGTTAGTTCATCCAAGAGCCATTCGATAGTCGCCAAGTCCAGCCCGTCGATAAATAGCTTTACGAAGTAGCGGTCACTTATTGCGTGCTCTGGGTGGTCTGGGTAAAGGTTTGTACAGACCCGAAAAAAGTCTGCAAGATAAGTCCGCTGGAATGTTTCCAAGCCTAGTGACTTGATCGTCTCAGCCGCAATACTCAGAGAAATATTACTGGCTTCAGAAATAAGAACGTCGATGTCAGAACAAAGATCATCGTCGGCGATATCAAGCAAACAGCTATTCGCCAACCAACGAGTGTTTTCGCTTTCTTCCGGCATTAAAGCGAGTTGGCGTAACTCATCCCTAAACTGTTCGATTGCTGGTGATCCCATCAAGAGTTCAAGGATCAGATCACGCAAGTGCCCGTCATTTCCAGTCGCAAGAAGAGGTTTGATCTCTTCCAAAACATCTTGGGTGAAAAACCCTGCAACACTGAACCTGCGCCAGGAGTCCCCTCTGCGAAAGTAAGGGTTTTGTGTTTCAATTTCTTTTAGCCGGTTTACAAGCAGGCGTTTTGACGAATGCTCAAGCTGGGAAGGATCGCCGTTAGCTAATACTGCGTAAGGGTCAAGTTCAATTAAGGCTTCCTCGATAGGTTTGTTGCCTAATGCTGCCATCCAGCCCAGCAGACCCCGCAGTTCATCTCGCACTGTAGAGTTTGGGGCGATAATAGGTATGCACTTGGCTAGCGTCAGAGGGTCCGCTGGGTCTGCAATCCGCTTGGTGAGATAGTCCGCTGCGCAGTATTCAGCGACAATCTTGTGCACCCAGCGATGCTGGTCAGTACTGTCGCCCGGTTTGAATAGCCGAGTTGCCAGGATACCGTCAGCCGCAGTTTCGCCGTCAAATAGTGACGCCAGTAATGGATACATCCGATTTTCGGTGACTTCGCTTGTGCAGACTCCTTCAGCACCAGACAACAAGAGCTTGGTGAAAACTTCCGACGATATGTTAACTTTTTGAGTGGACGAAAGTGTCGGATTGCTCTTGGTTATATTGGGGTTTGCTTCCTTCGCCAGACGTTCGACTGCCTGTGCGAAGATTGATCGTTTATCGGTGAAATGTCTTTCGCTCTCGATATAGGCGTCAGCAAACAGTTTCAGAAATTGAGGATTTGGAAGAAGTATTTCTAAATCAAATCGAGCAACCTCGGCCTGGAACGCTGTGAAGTCCTCTCCCTGCACATGATGATCGAAGATCTCCCGCTGTTCCGCTTCATCAAACTCAGATAACCTAACTACCAGAGGTGGGTGTTCGAAAAATTCGTTGAATGTGTTTGTAGTAGCGTTGTCCCACTCGCTGGATCGGCTCGACAAATAAACGTGAGTTGGGTTGACCGATACAGCTTGGCTAAGAAGTCCATAAATGCTGGTGGCATCCACTTTTGCCAACTCATCGAATGCATCAATCACCAGCGGAATATTTTTAGCGTTTGTTCCTACATGTCTGAATTTGCTCGCTGTAACAGCTGTTGTGCCCAACTGTTGAGCAAGACTCCCCATAAGCTCAGTTTTCCCGCCGCCGGGTTCGGCCAAGACAACGACGTAATTCGAAGCGGCGAGTAAGCCTGTTTCAGTGTATGTCTTATCATCACTTGAGAGGCTACGTGGAAGATAGAAAGTTGAATTCATATGCGCAAATTTTTTTATAAAAGTGAGATGGACTTGTTTTTAGCGGTATGAACCAGAACACATAAACATACCCAACTGAATCAGCACCCGTCTACTGATGTAGGCAAAACCGGCACCAAGCTCTAAAAGAAAGTTGGTAATGTGCTCAATGAGTCCAAGTTCCAGCTCCCGTTCATTATGTTCTTTGGTTAGGTCGAGGAAATCAAATACGTAGGGGTCTTTGAGTGTTTGATGAGCAAGATCAGATTGCGGTGTCGGGAGTGCGACTGAGAAGTTCGATATAACTTTACCTTCTCGCTGCCAAAGGTCACTTTCGATTTGATGTGTCAGCACACTGCGGCTCCAGCCTTGCTCGACGGTGCTGTGGACGTAATAAAGCGCCTCTTCATGACGTTTGCATTTGGCAATAATGGCCAAATTGTGCCCCCATGGTATCTGGGTAATTTGCGCAACAGGCTGTTTCGCAATTTGGCCGGGATAAGTTTGCGCGATAGCATTGTATTCAGACCAAAATAGGTACCACTGGCGGATCAGCTCCAGATTTTTTTTGGAAAACCCTTTCATGTCAGGAAATTCCGCCATAAGGTCATGACTTAGCTGTTTTAGAAATCCATCTCCCCATGCGGCACTCTGCTGTTTTTCGACAATATCGCCGCCAAGCTCCCAATAGAAATTCAGTAGGCTCTGATTGATAACAACAGCGGCCTTGAGCTGGGATTGATGGACTTTGGCTTTGAGTTCAGCCAACCAGTGTTTGTAGCCTGATGAATAGGTAAGATTGGTTTTATTTTTCATGGACTAAGCCGCTGTAATACATCCCTTAAGCCTCTCTTTTATCTCTTCCGTTAGCCGCAAAGTCTCAGTCAAACTCACCATAATAGCCACCCTTTCATCCTCGGACTCTCTTTCATTAGCAACACCATTGGCCAATGCTCGCAACTCCTGCATTGAAATCTCATCCACCGGGCAATGGCCCTGTATCGCATTCGCCTTTATATGTCCGCAGCATCCTTTATACGAAAACTCATCTTCAGATCATTCATCCACGAGGGTTTAATCAATCCGTCGTGTTGCAAACGCCCAACAACGATACCGGGGTGAATACCTAGTTCATTTGCGAATCGTTTAACCCCACTCTTACTGCGCAGGGCAGCAAGCTCATATTTATACTGCGGCTGTATTAAGTAATCACCCGCCCAGGTGTTAGCCTCATGCTCATGTTGATCTGTCGTTTGAGCGGAGTCTGGATCATCGAGATAAACAGATTTTTTTTCATCCTTGTTATTCGCATGTAGGAGAATATGTGCCGCTTCATGAAAAAAGGTGAACCAAAATTTGTCATTCGTCTTTCCATAGAGAGAAAGCTGAATAAGCGGCCGGGTTGGACTGAGCCAACGGGCGACACCACTGACGTGAGCACGCGGAATAGCGGGCACAATAACGAAAGCAACGCCCGACTCATTTAAAAGCTGGTGAAGCTTGGGTTCAAACTGTTGTGGTGTCTCTCTGGTAAATTGGCAAATAATTTTAAGCGCCAGCTCGAATTTGGCGCGATTATATTTTGGGCCGTCTGGCGCTCCTGCCTGGCGTTCCCCCATGCGCAACCAGGCGGAGATGGCTCCTATATCACTCTGTTCTTCACGGCTACGGCGAAAACTATACTGCATGCCCCCATAGTGATTGCGCCACTCATCCGGTGATGCAACACCAAAGAAACGTAGACAAGCGCCCACTAAAGAGGGCTTGGCTTTAGCATCAATACGGTATTTTGTAATCGCCCCAGCAGCCATCAGTTCTTTGAGCGGAAGTTCATCAAGCCAGCCGATCCAATTAGCATGGGTTTGGGCCGCCGCCAAACGGGCACAATGTTCACGATACTTGGCTTCACGGCTCAACCAAAAACCAACCGAACTACCGAGAACTCGCTCCAGTTTCAAGGCAGCATCCTCAGAGAGCGGCACCTTGCCATTGACAAGCTGATTGACGTGTTTGGGGCTATATCCCAACCGCACAGCCAACTCAGCCTGAGTCCAGCCGCGCTCTTCGATGAGATCGAGAATGGTGTCGCCAGGGGGGGAGACCCAGTCTGGCACGAACGGAGCACTCAACTCAGCCATGGTATTCCCCTATATATTCAATACTTACAATAGTAAGCCGGGTAGGGTGGAACAAGCGCAGCGGTTCCACCAAACGGGAGGTGAGTCGTTGTTGCATGTTGTTCCTTATAGCCTGTTGGTGGAACCGCTGCGCTTGTTCCACCCTACGATTTAACGCTGTGTTGAATAGCGAAACCTTGACGTCACCCTGTTCCAGAACAGGGCTTAGCCTGACGGCTATGCACCTAGCCCCCCTATACTCAGCTCGTCTTAAGACGATCCGACTAGCCTCTCTTTCACATCAGCCTTTAGCCGTTTGATTCCGATAAGCTTCGCCATGGCAGCACCTTTTTCTTCCTGTGATCCAGTGTCGAGTTCCCATTCGCCCGCCAAAACCTTTAACTCCTGAATCGAGATTTCATCCACTGGACGACTGCTATTTTCTGAGTAGCGAAACATCGACCATTCACTACACTGACCATTCACTGGTATTACTGCCCTCAGGCCAGAAAATCCAATCCTATCAAACTTTACCTATTAGGTACATTTATATCTTTTGGCTAATGAGCAGAGAAATGTGCGCTGAGCACCTAGAGGGGGCGTTAACAATTAAGTTCATTGTCGATGATAATTCACCAATAATTTGAATTTAAAAGGTGAAGACACGATGAGTCGAACGATATTAAGAGATGATCAGTGGACGAGAATAGAGCTATTACTCTCCGGCAAAGCCGGTGACTGTGGTGTTACAGGTAAGGGTTTGTTCTTGATGTCGATGTTGATTTCAGAGGAAAAATTGTAGTGCCGTCAAATGAGGAGTTAAAGCATTGACGGGTTAATGTCGGACATTATTCATTGATAAACTGGTCCCCGTAATCTTCACCTGCTTTTTTAAATTCCTGCATATGACCAATATCAATCCAGTATTCATGGATCGGGAAGCTGCTGACAGATTTTTTGTTTTCCAATAAAGCGTTAATTAAACTGGGCATATCATAAAAACAATCGGCAGGAATCTCGTCCAGGGTATGCGGTTCCAGCATATAAATACCGGCATTCACACTGAAACGGTGGATTGGTTTTTCCACCATGTCGAGCACTTTGTGGCCGTCAAGATTGATAACGCCATAAGGAATCTGGTGGGTGTATTCACGGGTACACAAGGTGGCACTGCCCGACTGTTTTTGATGAAAACGTAATAAACGCACGAAATCAACTTTGGTCAACAGGTCACTGTTCATCACAAAAAAAGGCGTTTCGGGTTTTTTGGGCAACAGGCTTAATGCACCGGCTGTGCCCATGCGTTTGTGTTCTTCAATATATTCAATGTCAACGTTCCAGCGACTGCCGTCTCCGAAGTATTCCTTGATCATCTCACCTTTGTAGTTAATGCAAAGATAAATATTGTGAAAACCATGGTCCGCGAAGTTTTCAATGATGGTTTCCAGAATCGGTTTTGATCCCACTTCCAATAGCGGTTTTGGTTGTGAGTGCGTCAGTGGGTGCAAGCGTGTGCCCAGTCCGCCTGCCATTAATACCACGGGATTGTCACGTACGGGTTCTTTGGGAGGTTCAAAGCGGGCAAGTCCCACCATGCAGCCGTTGGCATCCAGTAATGGCAGGTGTCGCAGGGTATACCGCTGCATGGTGCGTTGCCACAGGGATTCGTCTTCATCCAGCAGGCCGGTGGTGGGGTTGTCATTCATGAACACACTGATGGGGGTGTCGAGTCCGTCACCACGCAGCAGTGCGCGGCGGATATCGCCATCGGTTACGGTACCTGCAAGGTGGCAGCCATCATCAACCACCAGGGCAATTTGCATGTTGCCATCGGATATGGTCATCAACACATCTTTCATGTTGGCGTTGGAGTGGATGGCGGTTTTTTTCCAGTCGTAGATGTGAGTTGCGTGGCTTTTCATCATGTCAGCGGCCTGTTGTCAAAATCTACTTTCTGTTGGTCACCGTGCGTGCGGTCTGTTTTTGGCCGGTACGCCGACCGCCAGGTTACCGGCGGGAACATCGGCGATAACCACAGCTCCTGATGCAATAATTGCGCCATGGCCAATGGTGACGCCCTGGTTGATGACGGCACCGGCACCGACATGTACTGACTGGCCGATGTGACAGCTTCCGCAAAGCACTGCACCACTGGCGATATGCGTGTGATCGCCGATGGTGCAGTGGTGCTCCACCAGTGCCCGGCTGTTGATCAGTACATTGTCACCCAGTTGTGTTCCGGTATTGACGATGGCACCGGCAAGGATTTGCAGTCCCTGGCCATAAGAGACCGAAGGGCTGAGGCAGACGGTGGGGTGAATGATGTCAGTAAAGCGGTAGTGTTTTGCGGTAAAGCGGTTGAACAGTGTTGTCCGCTGTTTGGTGTCGCCCGTTGAGCCGAGGCCGTTAATCAGACTGACTTCATCCGGGTGGTGAGATGAGAATATCACCGGATCATTACCCAGGAAATCCAGTCCGGCTAATACGGTATTATCATCCGAAGGCTGTATGTCGGTGAACCCCAGCAGGGTGTGTTGCAGGCTGTTGATGATTTCCGTTAACACGGCAGCATGCCCGCCACCACCGACAAGAATCAGTGGTTTATTCACTGAATCACCTCATCAGCGTCATAATTTTGTCGCGCTGCTTGTCCCAAAATCTCCCAGTAGTCCATGGGCGAGCGTCCGCTGCCAGGACGTTTGATGGTGACATTGTCCGCAGTGAAATGTTCTCCGCGACTGATTGCCTGTGCGGCAATCAGGCTTTTTCGGGCGGCGACCATGTTGGTTTGTTCCGCTGGGCCGGGTACTTTGTCGGTTGAACCCAGGGCCAGTGACAGGTCACGAATACCATCGATCATTGTTTTCAGTTCTCCGGGCTCCAGTGAGGCAAGGTGATCGGGGCCCGGTAACTGACGGTCTAGTGTGAAGTGTTTTTCAATGATGTGTGCGCCGCGTGCCACGGCGGCGAGTGAAACATGAATACCCAGTGTATGGTCGGAATATCCCACCGGCAGGCCGAAAGTTTCGGCCAGGGTGTCCATGGCGCGCAGGTTGACCTGGTCCGGCGGGCAGGGATATTCGGTGGTGCAATGTAACAGCGCAACGTGTTTTTTCAGCAGCGCCTGTCCTTGTTGATTGCGAAAGGCATCATTAAAGGCAGGGCGTGATGGAGGCGTTTCGTCTTGCAAAAAACCGAAAGCGAGCACACCCAGGGCTTCACGAATCTCGGCCAATGTGGCCATGCCGGTGGAGAGAATGAGTGATCGTCCGGCTTTGCTGATTTGTAATAGCAGCGGGCCATTGGTGAGTTCACCCGAGCCCAGTTTGAGTCGGGGCAGGGCCATGTCGTCGATCAGGAAACGGGCGCTGTCCGGGTCAAACGGTGCGGACAGGAAGGCAATGTTTTGTTCTTTGCAGCGGGCAAGCAGGGCATGGTGATGGTCGAACGACAGAGCCAGACGTTTCAGCATGGCAAGCTGGGACCCCGGTGCATCGCGGGAGCCGCCTTCATTGCGGACTTGATAATCGGCCTGTGCGGCGTGGCGGCTGGCCAGTGCTTCGGGGTTGAAGGTTTGGAATTTGACCGCGTCCGCACCGGCTTCAGCAGCGGCATCCACCATGGCCAGGGCGCGATTCAGATCACCGTTATGGTTCACACCGGCTTCGGCAATCACATAAACAGCATCACTCATGATTCTTTATTTTCTCCCGGGCCGAAGTGTTTAAAAAACAGTTGGGCTATCTCAAGGTCTATTCTGGTGTCGATGTCCACTGAACGTTCTTTCGGCATGAGGTAGGCATAACTGTTGTCGTCCATATCGAGATTGCCACTTTCAATCAGTCGTGTGCAGTTGTAGATGTAGACAGCACCGTTTAATTGATAACTTTTGGGTAAATCCTGAGAACGTGTATCGCGAATGCCCGGCCGGTAGAAGTGGGCCATGGACAGATTATCCGGCAGAGTATTGCTCCATTCCGGCGGGTGATCAGTCTCACAAACACTGATGACCGCATCGGCCTGTTTTTCCAGTAACTGTTCGATGGCACCATCAATGTCCTGCGCAATGCGCAAGGGCGAAGTGGGTTGAAGTATCACCACGTAATCGTAATGTTCTCCTTTTTCTCCCAGAGTTTTCAGCGTGTACAAAACCGAGTCCAGGCTGGTGGCGGTATCACCGGCCAGTTCCGGGGGGCGCAGAAAAGGCACCTCGGCACCGTATTGCTGGCCGATGTCAGCGATCTCCTGATCATCGGTACATAACACCACACGATCCAGACGCTGTGCCGCTTTTGCTGCTTCAACCGTCCAGGCCAGTAGAGGCTTGCCTGCCAGTGGCAGAATATTTTTGCGCGGTAATCGTTTGCTGCCACCGCGGGCGAGAATTAATCCGAGAAAACCGGGCATAGGTTATAACCTGCTTGGCATGAAATCTGCTGTTGATTTCGAGAGTCATTAACGTTGGTGGTTATCTTACCCGGAGACACAGGCATGACAACAGCAATTGTAGTCGGTGGCGGTATTGGAGGGATCGTCAGTGCGCTGCTGTTAAAACGAAATTACGATAATGTGTTGCTGGTGGAGAGGGCAGCGGTGCCCGGCGGGCTGTTACGCACCTCGCATACCCGGGATGGTTTGTCCTTTGATTTCGGCACTCATTTTGTTGCGACTACAGGGCTGGATGATCTCGATGAATTGCTGTTCGATTTTGTGAATGCTGAAGACTGGCATGAGTTCGATTACCTGAAGGCGGGTCATTATCATGGAGGTTTACTGAACGGTAACAGCACCTTTATTGATGCACGCAGCCTTCCGCGACAGACCTATCTGGAAGGGCTGGAGCAGATGCTGCTCGCCACACCTTCGGACGAAACGCCGGTCAATCTTGAACAGCAACTGGATGACACTTATGGGGTGATCTTTCGTACACAGTTATTCACTCCGGTATTACAAAAACTGTTTGGTGTTGCACCGCAACAGTTGGCCCCTGATGCACATTTGTTATTTGGTTTGCAGCGCTTACTCATATTGTCTGCGGACGCCAGCCGTGAATTGAAAAATCTTCCTCGCTATGACCAGTGCATTGCCTTCCATCAATTGGATGAAGGCGTAAACCAGGCCAGCGTATTTTATCCGCGTCATGGTGGCATTGGTCGCTGGATCGACGGTTTAACAGAAAAACTCAGAGCAGCCGGTGTAGAGATGCTTACCGGGCATTTTGTGCAAGGTGTTAATCACCAGAATGGCCAGATTGACAGCATAACCCTGAACGATGGCAGGCATCTGGATTGTGATCAACTGGTGTGGACAGTACCGCCTTTTTTACTGGCAAAAGCCGCAGACCTGGATGTGCCTATGCATGCACCACAGTTACGTCATACCCGTTTGTTTCATTTTATCTTCGACAGACCTTTCACTACGGATTTACATTACCTTTATGTGCATGACCCGGCCATGAGTGCCTTTCGTGTGACCCTGTATTCCAATGTTGCCGGTCAGGATCATGACCCGGAACATGGATACCACTGCACGGTTGAGGTGTTATCTGATGGAAAAGAAGAAGCATCTTTGTTAAACGAGCGCATTCATAATGAACTGATCGCCATGGAGCTGGTGTCCGAAGATGCAGTTTGTCGATATATCAACAACGAAGCTTTAGCCGCCGGGTTTCCAGTATTAAGCCAAGAATTTGTTGCAGCCGGAAAGCAGCAGGCTAATTGTCTGACCCGGCAATTGAATAATCTCCACTTGCTGGGAAAATCCAGTGGCAGCGCTTTTTTTATGAATGATGTGTTGCGGGAAGTGTACGATGCTCTTAACGTGGCGTGATGAGTGACAATGTGCAAATGAAGGTGAGCCACAGTTTTCCCGGTTATAGCGAAGGTGTAGTGGAAGCCGCAACCTGCGCCTTGCAGGATGGATGTTTTTCCGGCGACCAGCTCAAAGTTGAGGTGGAGGCACGTTTGGCATCCTTCACACACGCCGGTTATGCGCAGGTAACGGGCAGTGGTTTTGCCGCTTTGCAGGCAGCCCTGGTGGCGGCTGGTGTACGTGCAGCCGAAAAGGTCATTGTTCCTGTGGTCACTTGCCCGGGTGTTTATCACGCGGTTCGCTCATTGGGAGCAGAGCCGATGCTGATGGACGTTGGCACAGAACTGCCCTTGCTGGATGCTGATCGGTTCACAGCAGATATGGCAGGAGCCCGTTTTGTTATCGCGCCGCATATGTTCGGGTTATCCGTTGATCTGTTTCCTCTGCATGAACGTGACCTGATTATCATCGAAGACTGTGCGCAACGTCAGCGCCCGGAACGTGATCCACTGGCTGTTGCTTCTGTGTATTCCTTTTCGCCCACCAAATTGCAGACCATGGGTTATGGCGGCGGTGTGGTAACAGATAACGCAACAGTGCATAACAGGATTCAGTGTTTTTTATCACCGGATGAAGCAGAGCAGGGCGGGGCTGTTGATGACCTGCCATTCCGTATTCATGCGCCCGTTGCTGATTTCCAATGTGCCATGCTGTTGGCACAACTGGATCGTTATCAGGACACCATCGCACGTCGGCAGGTATGGGTTGAAGAATATGACAAGCAGCTTGGTGATTTGCAGCGGCTGCAAACCGAAGTGCCGTTCCGTTACCTGTTGCGTCTGCCCGAAGGACGGTCTGCACCCGAACTGGCACAAGCGTTACAGCAGTGCGGAGTATCCGCCTGGCCACTGGGCTCGCAACTGTTGCACCACACTTTAAAACTGCCGGGCGATTACCCGAATGCCGAACGCTGGCAGCAACAACTGCTTTCCCTGCCATTGCACGAAGGTCTGGACCAAACCAGCGTCAACCATGTTTGCCATCAACTGCTGGCGTTGCTGTGATGAAGGTTGCATTACATCAAAGCCAGTATCTGCCCTGGCCTCCTTATTTCAAGAAAATGATGGCGGTGGACTGCTTTGTATTGATGGACAATGTGCAGTTCCAGAAAAACGGTATGCAAAACCGTAATCAGGTACGCAACAAACAGGGAGCCTTCTGGTTGACCATACCGGTGTCGGGGAAACTGGAAGATCACATTGCGGATAAACGTATCGCCGATGCAGGCTGGACACGCAAACATTGGCAATCTTTGCAAACGACCTATGGGCGGGCACCCTACTGGGGTCAGCACAAAAAGGCACTGGAGGCACTGTATCAGGGTAGCTATACCACGTTAGGGGAAGTCAACGAGGTCTTTATCCGATTTTTTTTAAGTGTGCTGAAAATTGATATACCGGTAGTGAGTTTATCCTCCCTGAATGTTAATGGCAGCAAGTCCAGTCTGGTGTTGAATGCCTGCAAAGCGCTGAATGCAAATTGTTACGTCAGCGGTCATGGTGCTTCCGGTTATCTGGATACTGACGCATTTGCAGAGGCGGGTATCGCTATTGAATTTATGAAATCAATGCCACCAGTCTACACTCAGGGGAAAATGGAGTTTATTCCAGGGCTGTCGATGATCGATATGCTCATGCACCAGAACCCGGCGCAAATCCGGGCTTGTTTGGAGAACTGATTGTGAGTCACAGATTTGATGTCACGCAAAACATATGGGAAGACCTGTACAAAGGTGGCCATAAACTGAGTTATCCAAACGATGTGTTTGTGCGTATTACTCACCGACTTCTGGACAGCAGCATTCATCCTCGTGTACTTGATTATGGTTGCGGCTCAGGTGAGAACCTGCTCCATCTTGCACGGCGTGAGTTTCAAATGACAGGTGCAGACATCAGTGACAGCGCATTGGAAACCACTCGCCTGCGGTTACAGGAAGCTGACCTGAATGCGGAGCTTTCGTTAATTAACGGCGCGACATTACCTTTTGAAGATGCCAGCTTCGATGTGATTGTGGCCTGGCAGGTACTAACTTACAACGACTGGAACAGTCTGCCGGTCATCCTTGCTGAACTGGACCGGGTGCTGTGTCCGGGGGGAATTTTCATTGCGACCATGAGTGCCCCCGGTGATTTTATGGAACAGAATGGTAAACCTTTGCATAACGGCCTGTATGAATTGCAAAGTCGCGGGCAGGAGGGGGCACTCATCATGATTGTCCAGGAAGCACAGCTCCCCGATTGTTTTCCTGGCAAGGCAATAAAGACCGGCTGGTTTGCCCATGAGTTCGACGGCATTCCCTCTCACCACTGGATTATCAGTTATGAAAAATGATGGTCTGTTAGCAGCCTGCAATGGTCGGATTAAAATATTCGCGCTCACGGGTATCCGCTCCGAATACGACTTGTTGTACCCGCTGCTTGACGCATTACAAACGGATGATGCTTTTGATGTCGGTGTGATTGTCGCAGGCGCGCACCCGACACCGTTACATGATTATTCTATTCGGCACATTCGTGATGATGGCTTTCGTATTGTCGATGTTATCGAAAACCTGCTTTTCTCCGACTCCTGTGCCAGCAAAGCCAAATCAGCCGGTCTGCTTTTGCAAGGGCTGTCACAAACCCTGGCACGGGAAACACCTGACTTGTTAGTGGTGCTGGGTGATCGCGAAGAATCCGTGACAGGTGCGCTGGCAGGCAGTTACATGTCCATTCCGGTAGTACACCTGGCGGGAGGAGATCACACTCACCCGGCCGGTGGCAATGTGGACGAAGAAGTACGCCACGCCACCAGCAAACTCAGCCATATACATCTCACCATGGCCGAAGAACACAGCGAACGGGTGAAACGGCTGGGTGAAGAATCCTGGCGGGTGCATACCGTCGGCAGCGGAGGCATAGACCGATTACGCAACAACCCGGGCATCAGCCGGGAACAACTCGCCGAGGTGGTGGGTGACGATGTACTGGGTGACTATCTGCTGGTGATTCATCACCCGGTCAGCTCTGCCATTGAACAGGCCAGTGATGAAATGCATCTGGTGCTGGAACAGTGTCTGGCCACGGGTTTACCGGTATTTGTTGGCGCACCCAACAGCGACCCGGGATCGCAGTCGATTCGTGAAATGATCAACCGCTTTGCGAGTCATTCCCGACTGCATACCTACTGTAACCTGCCACGGGATGCCTTTACTGCTATTCTTCGTTATGCCCGCTGTCTGGTCGGTAACTCATCACTGGGTTTACACGAAGCAGGGTATCTTGGTTTGCCAACAGTGAATGTGGGTGAACGACAGAAAGGTCGTCTGTCGGGTGACAATGTACAGTTTGTCGCAGCAGAGTCGGCAGCCGTTCAGGCAGCGCTTGAGCGCGCGCTTAATGATAAAGATTACCGTCGGCAAATTGATTGTGACCGTTCACCCTATGGCGATGGACACATGACAGAGCGTACGGTGCAGATACTCAAGGATTTACCAGGCCGACAGCAACTACTGGCAAAGAAATTAATTTTTTAACGGGTGTTGCGCACTTGAATATTGCCGTGGTGCTGACAAGTGGTGTGTTATAAACGTAGAGGTCGCAAAGACGCAGAGGCCGCAAAGTTTTTAATGTTTTTCTCTGCGTCCTTTGCGCCTCTGCGACCTCTGCGTTAAATACTCAGTGATTCTTAAAACAGATATTTTTAGCGCTTAATTCCTTTAACCGCAATTAGTGCATTTTAGGGTTTGTGCGCTATACCGCAGACCAAACGGCAAATTCGTTACCATTGGGGTCAGCAAAATGAAAACGCCGACCGCCAGGAAAGGAAAAAACCGGTTTGATCACAGTGCCACCCGCAGTCGTCACCTTTGATAAGGTTTGCTCCAGATTGTCGCTGTAAAAAACCATAAGGGCACTGCCATTATCGGTTGATACGGTCAGGTTGGATTTGAAGAACCCGCCGTCCATACCCGCGTCAAAAAAGGCAACATATTCGGGGCCGTAATCTTCAAAGCGCCAACCAAATACTGAATTGAAAAAGGCTTTGGTGGCTTCGATATCTTTGGCGGGGAATTCCAGATAGTTAATTTTTTCATGTTTGTTCATTGTGCCTTCCCTTTAATGTTTTTTATTCCGTAATCAGCGGTTCTTTCAGTAGTCGTCTCGCTTCGTCAACAATAGTGCGTCGCTGGAAGAGTAATTGCCAGCGTGTGCCACCGCACTGCCGCCATAACACTGTTGCGCGGATTGCCGCGAGCAGCAGTGTACGAATACGGTTGGCATTGTTCGGGTTGGATATATAAATGTGCTCACCCTGTACCATGATGCGTGGTTTCAGGTGGCTGATGGTTTGGGCATAGGTGTCTGCCAAGTTTGCGATAACATTGTCATGCAGTAGTGAAAAATGTTCCATTTGTTTGCGGGCGTGCTCAATGCCATCAGCGATTTTTGCCAGCATGTCGGCATCACGTTTCAGCCGTTTTTCCAGTACCATTACACCCGCAGCATATTTGGTGACATGAAGGTCTTTGTTCTGGCTACTCTGTGTGTTCGTATCGTTCGCGTCATTAGTGTCGTTCGTGTCGCGGCCGCCGAGTTGTTCAATCAGTTTGCGCAGGCCCATATGCAGTTTTTCCGTACCGTCAAAAACATCGACGGGTTTATCAATGTCGGTGCGAAATATGCTGAGGATACAGGTTTCCACGTCCTGTTCATCGGCATTGCCTGTATTGGCAATATTTTGTACGAGTTGTGTTGCTTGAAAAATGCCCGCGAGGGCAATGGTTCTGTCGGTAATGGTGTAAGTCATTTTATTTATATGAGTTATTGATTGGTTTAATTTACTGAATAGGGCCGCCACCAAGGCATTCTTCGCCCTGATAAAATACTACGGATTGTCCAGGCGTAATGGCACGTTGTGGCTGGTCGAAAATAACGGTGCATTGGTCGTCGTGCAACTGTGTGATTGTGCAGGGCTGATCAGTCTGCCGGTAACGGGTTTTTGCCGTACAGCGAAAAGGGATGTCTTTAGGCGTGTCTGCTATCCAGTTTAATTGGTCTGCGCTGAGTTGCTTACGGAACAGTAGTGGGTGATCGTGTCCCTGGGCGACGACTAAAATATTGTTTTCCAGGTTTTTATTCACTACATACCAAGGTTCGCCACTGGCATCTTTTGCACCGCCGATGCCCAGCCCTTGTCGTTGTCCCAGGGTGTAATACATCAGCCCGTCGTGTCTGCCGATGCAGGTGCCGTCAGGTGTTTGCATTTCACCCGGTTGAGTGGGCAAATAGCGACTCAGAAATTCCTTGAATTTTCGTTCGCCAATAAAACAAATACCGGTACTGTCTTTTTTTTCATGATTGGCAAAGCCTGCCTGTGCTGCCAGCCGACGAACTTCTGGTTTGCTTAGCTCACCTAGTGGAAACAGAGTTTTTTCCAGTTGTTGCTGGTTCAGTGCATGCAGGAAGTAGCTTTGGTCTTTGTTGGTGTCTTTGGCTTTGAGCAAACGAAAGTAGCCATCACAATAATGTACCCGCGCATAATGCCCGGTGGCGATATGGCTTGCTCCCAGATCCAGTGCCTGCTCCAGAAAGGTTTTGAATTTGATTTCTTTATTGCACAACACGTCCGGGTTAGGGGTACGGCCGCGCCGGTATTCGTCCAGGAAATCGGTAAAGACATTGTCCCAGTATTCACTGGCAAAATTGCGCGTGAGCAGTGGAATGTTCAACGTGTCGCAGACCTGCTGAGCATCTTTGAGATCTACCGCTGCACTGCAATATTCGGTAGTGTCATCCTCTTCCCAGTTCTTCATGAACAGGCCTTGCACATCATGGCCTTGTTGTTTTAGCAGGTGTGCCGTTACCGAAGAATCCACGCCGCCGGAAATGCCGACTACAATGCGTTGTTGTAGCGCCTGTGTCGTGGCGGGAATATGCAGAGTATTGTCGGGAGAGGCTGAGGTCATGATAGGAGTTTGTTTGTCGGATACGGGAAAGACTAACGGATTGTACGCCAATCTGCGGGTATTTTCGCCTCATGCCACTGGCCGGGAGCCAGGTCGTTCAGTGACCACGGACCAATTTGTGAGCGAATCAGACGCAGGGTGGGGTGACCGATGGCGGCGGTCATTCGTCGTACTTGTCGATTGCGGCCTTCACAAATGCTGAGTTCGATCCAGGTGGTGGGAATATTGGCCCGTTGGCGAATCGGGGGATTACGTGGCCAGATGGGCGGTTCGGGGATGATGCGTGCTTTGGCGGGGGCGGTTTTGCCGTCTTTGAGGCGTACACCTTTTTGTAGGTGGGTCAGCGCCGCAGGCTCGGGTTCTCCCTCAACCTGGGCCCAATAGGTTTTGTAGAGTTTGTGACGTGGGTGGCTGATACGGTGCTGTAATGCGCCATCATCAGTGAGTAACAGCAGGCCTTCACTGTCACGATCCAGCCTGCCGGCCGGGTAGACGGCCTTGATATCGACAAAATCTGCCAGGGTTTGGCGGTTGTCGCTGGCGGAAAATTGACAGAGAACCTGAAAGGGCTTATTGAGTAGTAGTAACATGTGGTTGACATTTGACCAGATATATAAAACAGTGATACGCAGTGTGCGTGGACAGTGCTAATTTACGGGATGGTGTGGGATTCGGGCAAGTATGAAAACAACATCAAATTCACGGCAGGATGCACCAGAAAGGGGCAAACCGGCGGCTAGCATTCGCAGGCGCTTTGTCATTACTGCGCTGGTGTTGGCGGCATTGGCATTGCCCGCTGCTTTTTATACTCAGAATCAGGTGCGGCAGGCATCTCAAGACAGCTCCCTCTTGGTACAAGAGCACCGGGATTTGGGCTGGGTACTGAATTCATTCAAAGATGCTTTGCAGGTTGCGGAAAGCACAATCTACCAATATCCCTTGCTGCTGGATGAAAGCACTTACCGCAAGGTGGTCGTGCGCGTTGCGGAAGTCAGGTTTCAGTCAAAAAATATCAATGATCATTATGTTGTTCAGCGTTATAGCCGTTTTGGGGACTTTGCGGAAAATCTGGATTTTGTGCTTAACCGTCTTGAAAAAGAAACCACACAGCTATTAAAAACGGCCTCAAATGTTGAAACACGCCTTCCCGCTGCGTCAATTCTGCTTGATGAGCTTCTGCCGGAAAATATAAAATTCATTCAGGCGATTGAGCTTGCAATATCCGGGATCAACGAGTCTCCCTGGCCTGCCGACCCACAGGAAGCGATGCGTGTGCAGGAGGTATTGCGTGTACTGGAAGAGTTGCGCTACACCTGGTCTCAACAAATCAGTTCAGTACGTATATTTATTGCTAATCGTTCGGGGGTTTTTGAGCAATCCGAAAACAATATGCAGCAAAGCCAGAGTGATTGGGAAGTCTATGCGCAACGGGTTGATGATTTGCTGGCGCAGCTAAAAGAATACGACGAAGTGGGTAAGTTGGGTTTTCAGGAATCGCTATCATTGCCAATGTTGTTGGAGGCCAAAAAAGCCTATGACCGTGATTTTGTCAGGGCAGAGGAAATTTATGCATCCCAAAACTGGCGAGCCGATTTGCCGATTTTGCGTGACGAAATACGGCCAACACTTGATCAGGCTTGGGGCATTATCGAGCTGATGCAGGAAGAGCTGGATGACTTTGCACAGAAAAATGTGATGAAGTCATTAGATACAGCAGACAGCCTGTCAAATATCATCTGGATTTTTGCCGGATTTATGGGATTGCTGTTGTTTTTGGCCTATCTGGCATTTGAAATGCGTATCCGACGCCCGTTGCTGGAAGTTTCCAAAGCGCTGGATGCTGCGGGTCGTGGCGAAAACTATCTACCGGTGCTGCATTCACCTACCGAGGAAACCCGGTTACTGGTGGCGGCCTTTAATCGCATGCAGGGGCAGGTGACTTCACGTCAGGTTCGTTTACAGTCGGTATTGGATAATGCAGCAGAAGGTATTATCACTATCGATGAATACGGCATTGTTGAGACGTTTAATAATGCGGCGCAAAAGTTGTTTGGCTGTGACGTTGCGCAGGCGATTGGCCAACCCGTTGTTGAACTGGTGCGTTTTCCGAAAGGCGGTGTCTATACTGATTTTCTGGAATTAGTGAAGTCACCGGTATTGAAAGATGATGTGCAGGAAACAACGGTAACAGCGCTCCGTGCAGATAACACAAGTTTTCCCATGGCCATCAAATGCAGCAGAATGGAAGTTGAAGGACGCCTGTTGTATACCGCTATTGTGGAAGATATCGGTGACCGCATTGCCATGATGGCACACCTGCGTGAAATGGCAGAGCATGATTCGCTGACCGGTTTGTACAATCGCCAATACTTCCTTACTGAGCTGGACCGGGTGGTGGAAAATATCCGCCGTGGCAGTCGGCGTGATTTTGCACTGCTGTATATCGACCTCGATAATTTTAAATTTGTGAATGACACCCTGGGCCATCTTGCCGGTGATAACGTACTGGTGGAGGTCACGCACATGCTGGACCAGCGTAATCGTAAAAGTGATTTGCTGGCGCGTATCGGTGGCGATGAATTTGCGATTTTATTGTATGACGTGAAAAAAGAGCAGGTGATGCAGGCGGCCGAAGCACACCGTAAACTGTTGGATGATTATGTTTTTAAATATGACGGTGCTGTGGTGCAAATAGGCTGTTCCATTGGCGTAACATTGTTTGGCCATCATCCCATCAGCAAAGAAGACTTGCTGGTACAAGCCGATGTGGCGTGTCATCTGGCCAAGCGTTCCGGTCGAAATCGTGTACATATTTACCGTTCCATTGATCAGGAAAATATGACAAGCATGACCGAGGACATGGGCTGGGCCGGAAAAATCAAAAGAGCCATCGAAGAGGATTTATTTTGTCTGGCCTGTCAGCCCATCATGGAACTGAAGAGCAGTCAGGTGTTCCGTCAGGAAGTGCTGCTGCGCATGCGTGATGATACCGGTGGATTGATTTTACCGGCCGGGTTTATTGCCTCTGCTGAGCGTTTTGGTTTGATGCGGGCCGTTGACAGCTGGGTGGTCAATCATGCGCTTGAATCGCTGGGGAAACAATTGCAGGAAAATCCTCATCTGCATTTTTCCATTAATCTTTCTGCCGAATCCATTGGCGATTATTCCATGATGGAAACCATTACCACAGCATTGTTGGCCAACAATGTACCCCCCACCGCCGTGACCTTTGAAATTACTGAAACCATTGCCATTGCGAATCTGGAGTCAGCCGTAGAATTCCTTTCCCGCCTGCGTAAGCTAGGTTGTCAAACCGCCCTGGATGATTTTGGTGTGGGTTATTCCTCATTTGCCTATCTTAAGGATTTGCCCGTGGATTTTGTGAAAATCGACGGTTCTTTTGTGCGTGATGTGTATCGGGATAAGCTGCAATTGGCCATGGTGCGCTCCATGAATGATATCGCCCATGCCATGGGCAAATACACTATTGCTGAATTTGTGGATAACCACGATGCTATGCGTGTATTGAAAGACATGGGTGTGGATTATATACAGGGCTATTATGTGGGTGGACCACGTTTGTTGGGTGATGCACCATTATTTCAAACGGAATCCAATGTGATTCGGCTGGTGTGATTCTGCACGGATGCGGCTGGCATCAATTTTGCCTGTGTTTTCCTGGAAGTCTCTAGTGTTTGAGTAATAAAAATCCAACGCAAAGGCGCGGAGACGCAGAGAGCGCAAAGAATGAGAGGATAACGGGTCAAGGTATTCCTCTGCGTTAAATGCCCGGTGATTCTTAAAACAGATATTTTTAGCACTTGATTCACATTTTGCCTCAGGTTTTTTTTCGAAAAACCTGAAAAACCTGAAAAACCTGAAAAACCTGAAAAACCTGAAAAGCAGGAAGCAAGTCGAAGTGATAATACAATGAAGCGTTCCCAACGGCTTGAACCCGTGGTCAGGGTGGCTGAAAATCGTGAACAACAGGCTGCCCGCTCATTGGGAGATTCACAATTGGCATTAAACCAGGCACAGCAGCGCCTGGACGAGCTGGAAAATTATCGAAAAGAATATATTCAGCGTTTTCATACCAATGGTGCAACGGGTATGAGTGCCGTGCAAATGGGGGATTACCGACTATTTTTAAGCAACCTTTCACGCGCCATTGAGCAACAGATCGGTTTAGTGAAACAGGCTGTCGCCACAGTGGAACAACAGCGCCAGCAGTGGTTTGCTCGTCGCGGTAAAGTAAAAATGCTCGGTAATGTGGTTTCCCGTTTTCAAACTGAAGAGCAACGTGTTGCTGACCGAAAAGAACAACTGGAACAAGACGAGCGTGCCCAGCGCATGCCTACATCCTCTCCCCGGTCATAAGCTTCTTTCTATCTTTCCTCCGCATCATCGTATTGCTTGAGTGTTTGGCATAGTCTGTGCTGGTGCTCTGGTAGGCAGTTTAACGAATAGACTAAAAAACCGACAGGATAGCAACAGAAAAAACAATGGCTGAATTAGCGCTATTAGTGAATTCCACAGATGCCGCACTGCTGAACGGGAGTGTGGCAGCGCCTGTTGCTGCCAATGGTGCAATGTCAGGGGGGTTTGCCAGTGTTCTGGGCAAACGTTTGATGCAAGGTGAAAGTGCTGTTGCAAAAGAATCACCATCGCAAATGAACGAAATGCGTAGCGTGCCGGTCACTGAAACCGGTGAAGCCCAGCCAGCAAACGGCCAATCTTTGCCGTCTGCCGTACCGCAAAACACAGCACATAAACCGGAAGCAGCGGAAACAAGTAACCCGGTATTGGATGCCTCGTTGTTATCCGCGATTGCGCAGGGTTCTCCTGCGGTTAACGGACAGGCCGGTAACACGCCGCTTGCCGCTACAATAAACCCGATTCTTGATTCTGTGCGGGCAGGGCGTGAAGGTATATCGCAATCCACATTGTCGCAACGTGCCCTAACCCGGCAGGTAACTGAAAATAGTACGTTGTCCACAGCATTGAATACGACGCTGAATTCATCTGCTACGACACTCAGCCAACAAAATGTTCCATCTGCATTAACCAATGTGCGCCAGGATCCGCAGCAAGCGAGTGCCATGCCGGCTCTTCCTTCCATGTTGGGCAAACCCATTTCCACGACAGCGCAGCAGGCTTTGGTACGTGCCAGTCTAAATGCGGGTAAAGCGCACTATCTGCGAGCAGATATGTTGCCGGCCACCGGTTCGAGCGCAGTTAATACACCGTACAACAGTGGTTTATCCAGCGCACTTAATGGCGGTAACAACCCGGTCGGCAGTACAATGCGTGTGGATATATTTGCTGCTGCAATGGGGGCAGCAACACAAGCAGGAGCGAATACTGAGCTTCGGCTGCCGATAACCTCCGCAAACGCGACGGCACCGGTTTCGTTGATTGCCACAGGTGATCTGCCGGATGATACAAACAACTTGTTGACAGGTATGCCACGCTTACCCGGCGCAACGCTGACCGGAGCTTTGCCTGCTTTAACAGTGTCCACTCCTGTGGGGCAGCCTGCCTGGGCCAGTGAGCTAGGGCAGCGAGTGACCTGGCTGGCCAACAGTGAATTGCGTGAAGCCCAGCTACAATTAAAGCCACGCAGCCTGGGTGTCGTAGACGTGCGGATTGTGTATGGCCCTGATCAACAGTTAAGTGTCAGTTTCAGTGCTGCGAATCCTGTTGCGCGTGAGGCATTGGATGCCTCCCTCCCCCGACTGCGTGAAATGTTTGAGCAACAGGGCTTACATCTTGCTGATGCCAATATTTCACACGAATCGCCTGCGGAACGGGAACAACGGAACAGGATGAATAATGAGTCGTTAACAGCGGTTGATGGTCATGCAGAGGATGAGGTGTTAACGGATACTGTCGGTTTTCATTCATCCTCCTCACGCTGGTTAAATGAAGGTATGCTGGATGCTTATGCATAATATTTTCTGGTGAGGTTTTTGGATTTGCGGGATTAATCCAGTATCAGATATTTGTAAATATATTGTTTTTTTCGACATAAAGGCTCATTTATACGACATGGTCTGCGCTCACCCGTCTTTCCGTGTTTTAAAAAAAATCCCGATAAGTGAACATTATGTCGCACTTTTCAGTACAGTTTGTTTTCTGTTAGGCTACAATAACCGGTGGGTTGAGGCTGACCGGATGGTTAATTTAAACTATGCTGCTTGATATTGTTGGCAGGGAAGGTTGCTTTCAGGTAATGGCCTGAAATAGCAAGGAGATCAAAGAATGGGGTTTAATGCAGTTTTATCCGATGATGGGCGTGAGTTAATCATATCTATTGATGGTCGGTTTGATTTTAATATGCATTCGGATTTTCGTAGTGCCTATCGCGAATTACCAGCTACCACACGTTTTATCATTGACCTTGGAAAAGCAACCTTCATGGACAGTTCCGCCATGGGTATGCTGCTGCTGTTGCGTGAACATGCTGGTGAAAAGGCCGCGAATATCTGCTTGAAAAATTGCAATACAGACATCAGAAAAATTCTCGCAATTTCAAACCTGGATAAAATGTTTGTGGTTGAATAACTAAAGCTTTCGTTGTAAAACACTCGGGTAAACGGGCGTAGCCTGCGTTTAAGTCGCTAGGCAAGATACACGTTTTCAAATATTAATCGCAGGCCATCATTTTCTGATCGATAGTTATTTCCCATGGGCCATCTTTTACCACTATTTTTTCCAAAGTATCTCGTTCCACTACGATTTTACACCCCTTATCATTTGTTAAAATTATCCTTTTCAAGTCTTTGTCTAAAATTTCTTTCTCGAAGAAACCGATTTCATACATCCATGCATTATTTGCTCCGGGTTGTAGTGTAAAATCCATGTTGTATGAAGGATGAGGTTTGTATTCAAACTGGCCGCGAAACTGTATTGTTTCAGTAGTATTGTTCGTTATGCCGACCACATGAATTGAACTACAAGAGGGTGTAGTTAAAAAAATAATTGGAAGGAATGTTAACCTGATAAGAAATGAAGCCCTTGATGTTATTTTGTCCATTTTATCTGTGCTCCCCAGATAAGCCTTTTAACATCGATATCCATCGCTGCGGAATCGACCATTCTTCTAAATAAATCAGCACTCCTTTTCGTTGGGTCATAATATTTCATTAAATCTATCGGGCCTTTTTCAGGATATCCAGGCGTAGAATATTTTACAGATTGAGTAATAGGATTCGTCGAGCCTTTGTGACCCCATGATAACGAAAGCCCGCCCGCATACATTAATACTGAGTGACCAAATTCATGGGCGGCAACCAACATAAAATCTGCATCGGCTCTTTCTTTATTTCCAAAACGCCCTTTGTTATAAATAAAACTTGCATCTATACCCGTAGCGTTTGGAATTTAGGTTTAAGTGTGCGTCATATTTTCTCCATGGCAAGGCGAAATGACGCGGAATAGTTGTTCTATTGCAAGGAATTTCAACGCAGCCATGGGGTAAATAGGGCGTGCAATTAGACCTAAATATCAATCGCTACGGGTATAATATGCACCATTATTACTTTTTCATTCAATAATATGGTTGCTTTAGCCCATGCAGCTTTATGTGCTCTTGTGTGTACTTTGATATGTCGGCGGTGAGCCTGATTCCAGGCTTTCCGAAAATTTTTAACGGGTTTGTCAATGTCTTTATGCAGTGCTTCATGGAACTGCTCAAGAGTTAACGTTTTTTATTTTTGGTCATGTTTATGCCCATTGTTTTGATAAAACTTCTTATATAACGACTCGTTACGAGAAGCTAAAACGAAGTTATCAAACAATGCTTTATTTTGGAGCTTCGTTGGTATGCCTTTCCTGATTCGGGCTTACCTGCTCCAATTCCCCCGTCAGACTGTGCAAGAAGGCGCTGATGTCACGCACGTCTTTTGCTGAAAGATTTTTGTTGAACTGAACCTTACCCATCACCCGGATGGCTTCTTCCAATGAGGCTACCGAACCGTTGTGAAAGTAGGGTGCAGTCAGGGCGATACCACGTAGTGGTGGCACACGCCACATGAAACGTCCGTCCGGGTTACCTGTGAATTCAAACCGCCCTAGGTCTTTGACCAACCCATATCGCTGTTCATAATCGGAGCCCAGGTTGTTGGGGAACAGTTCATAAAATCCATCTCCCATTTTCAGTGCTGGCCCTGGCGCTGGTCCGGCAAAGTTGGCACCAAAATGACAGGCAAGACAACCGGCGTCATTAAAGGCTTGAATGCCTCGTTGTGCGCTGGCAGATAATGCTGATTTGTCACCGGCAATATAGCGATCAAAGGGGCTGTTGCGTGCCAGCAGGCTGCGTTCAAAACTGCTGATTGCCCGAGCAATGTTCACGCCACTGATGCCATTGAATGTATTTTTATCATCAGGAAAGGCGTTGCGAAAGGCGCGCTGGTAGCTCGCGGACTGATTCAGGTGATCGACCAAAGCCCCGATGTGCGGCCAGCGGCTAATTACCGGGTCACGTAAATGATCCAGTGTCTGTGCTTCCAGGCTAATGGCACGGCCATCCCAGTACAGCACGGTTTGAAAACCGATATTCCAGAGGCTGGGAGCAGAGCGCTGGCTGGTTTTACCGTCCTGCCCGAGCGACAGCGCCCGGTTGTCATCACCCCCTTCCTTCAGGTTATGGCAACTGTTGCAGGAAATTTTGCTATCCGCCCCCAATAATCGCGTATCAAAAAACAGGCGCTTGCCCAAGGCAATTTTTTGGCTGCTTTGTGGGTTGTCAGCGGGGATGGGTGGTTGCTCTGGCAGGGGCTGTAAATAGTCAAATGCCAGTGCTGGCAGTGAACACACAAGCAGCAAGCTGCCGAAAAAGGGGGCTTTAAAAAATATCATAAGCTTAAAAATCCATGCGGTGACGATCAAGGTTTATTGAGGGCATGCATTTTACCCGAGCGTCAGTAGGTGTCCAGCATGCTGGCCGTACCGTCGTAATTCTGGCTGACATGGTGATGGTGAATAGTCAAATTCCTGACGATCGATTTCGTGATATTTTTAACTTACTGATTTAAAAGGAATATATATATTTGACGCTGCTGGCACAGCATTTGCTTTAGCTGGTCGTAGGTGTCGATTGCGCACGACAGACAGACGAGAGAAAGGAAATCCCATGGCAGATGATAAAGACAAAGATAAAAATGATGATGATGATGGTAAGTCTAAAGGCTCCCTGGTAACAAAAATCCTTTTGTTTGGGGTTTTACCATTAATGACGGTGATCATTTTGGTGGTGGGCACACTGTTTTTTGCGGGAGTGCTTTCAGGCGGGGGTGATCATGCTGCGGATACTACTGCCGAAGATGGAACAGGTGATGGTGAAGACGGTGGCCATGAAGATGGCGATCATGCAGATGGAGACGGGGAAACCTTGCCTGCGATCTATTTGCCGATAGATCCTGCCTTTGTGGTGAATTTTGCCAGTCAGGGTAAAGCACGTTTTCTGCAAGTGACGGTGGAAGTTATGAGTCGTGATCCTCTTATGTCTGATCAAATCACATTACACATGCCAGTCATTCGTAATAATTTGATGTTGCTTTTTAGCAGCCAGTCTTATGACGGCGTGAGTACGCTGGAAGGAAAAGAGGCATTGCGTGAAGAAGCGTTGGAAGTGGTGCAACAGATTCTCGAAGAAGAAACCGGTGATCCTGGCATAGAGGCCGTTTATTTCACCAGTTTTGTAATGCAGTAATTTTTAGCATATCGATAACACATTGCAATTTCGGTAACTGATTTCGATAACAAACACGGTACTCAAAAATGGCAGTTAATGATCTCTTATCGCAAGACGAAATCGATGCTTTGTTACATGGCGTTTCCAGCAACGATATTGAAACGGATGATGAAGAATTTGCCGATGGTGAGGCTCGCAACTATGACTTCACTACACAGGACCGCATTGTGCGTGGGCGCATGCCGACGCTTGAAATGGTTAATGAGCGTTATGCCCGTTTATTCCGTATCAGTATTTTTAACATGTTGCGACGTAGTGCGGAAATATCGGTAGGCGGTGTGCAAATGCTGAAATTTTCAGAATATATACACAGCCTGTTTGTTCCCACCAGTTTGAATATGGTGCGTATTAAACCATTACGTGGGACTGCCTTGTTTGTGTTAGATCCCAGATTGGTTTTTATGATTGTTGATAACTATTTTGGTGGCGATGGCCGGTATCACGCAAAAATTGAGGGGCGTGAATTTACACCCACCGAACTGAGAGTGGTTGAAATGATTCTTGAGCAGGTGTTTATTGATCTCAAGGAAGCTTGGGCTCCGGTAATGCAACTGGATTTTGTCAAACAAAACTCGGAAGTCAATCCGCAGTTCGCTAACATTGTCAGTCCCAGTGAAGTGGTGGTGGTCAATACTTTTCACGTTGAAATAGAAGGGGGTGGTGGTGATTTTCACATTACTTTGCCCTATTCCATGTTAGAACCGATTCGTGAATTACTGGATGCGGGCGTGCAAAGTGATCGTGATGATACTGATGACCGTTGGGCCGAATCATTACGTGAAGAGGTAAAAACATCCATGGTAACGCTTTCTTGTACGTTGGCGGAAACAGAAATCAGCTTGCGGGATATTATGGACATGAAACCGGGTGATGTGATTCCTATGGATGTTCCTGATCTGGTGACCATGAATGCTGAGGGTGTGCCGGTGTTTCGTGGTAAATACGGCGTTTCGCGCGGCAGTATGGCGGTAAAAATTGTGGAACAAGTGACTTTCCCGACGAAAGAAACCCATCAAATGATGCAAGAGGTGACCCATGACTGATACGACGGGTACAGAGACGGGTGGTGACACTGGTGATGACTGGGCTGCCGCAATGAATGAACAGAGTGAAGCGGAAGCGACTACGACTGAAGAATCAACGGGGGGGGGCGATGCAGATTGGGGTGCTGCCATGGAAGAACAAGCAACGCAGGAGGCTGCTGCGGGGGTTGAACAAGCTCCTATGCAAAACCTGGAAGCCGAGGAGGGCGGCATTTGTATGGGGGATGCCAGTCTTGATGTCATTCTTGATATTCCGGTCAATATTTCCATGGAAATAGGCGCTTCAAAAATCAGTATTCGCAATCTGCTGAAATTGAACCAGGGCTCTGTGGTTGAGTTGGACAGGCTGGCGGGGGAACCGCTGGATGTGCTGGTGAATGGTACGCTGATTGCGCATGGCGAAGTGGTGGTGGTGAATGAAAAATACGGTATTCGTTTGACGGACGTGATTAGTGCAGCCGAACGCATTCAGAAGCTTAAATAAGGTGAATGTGTTGATAAACAGATTTTCCAAAGTTATTGCAACAGTCATTGTATTACTGGCAGGCATACTCCTATTTTCTACGGATGTGCTCGCAGTAGAGCATTCTACTGGCAATGATACTGTTGTAATTCCTGAAATTGAAAAAGCCCTGCCCGGTAGTGGTTTATCAGATTCCAATATGGCCGGTAATCTTGCTCAGACGACGTTGGGTTTATTGGTGGTGCTTTTGGTGATTGGTGCAGCGGCATGGGCATTTAAACGTTTTGGGAATGTGCATGTTGGCGCACAGGGCCGCATGAAAATTATTGGTGGCATTTCATTGGGTACGCGGGAACGCGCGGTATTGTTGCAAGTGGGCGATCAGCAGTTGCTTATTGGTGTTTCTCCGGGGCGAGTGCAAACCCTGCATGTATTGGATAAACCCGTATTGGTTGAGGAAAAGCCAGGAAATGCAACGAGTTTTTCTTCACGTCTGCAATCCGCCATTCTTAATCGTAAGGGTGATGTCGCTGAGGGAGAAAAATAATAATGTCTACTTTTTTTCCTAATATTTTTTCCAATTCTTTTTTCAACAAAAAATCACAGACTGTGTGTTGGTTGCTACTGGTTGCCGGATTTTTGTTTCCGCTTGTTGCCCAGTCTGCTGATCCGGGTCTCTCGGTATTGTCGGTAACCACAGAAAAAGACGGCGGTCAGACTTATACCGTTGGCTTGCAGGTGCTGGCGTTAATGACCGTATTCAGTCTGTTACCAGCCGCGCTAATTATGTTGACATCGTTTACCCGTATTGTGATTGTGCTGGCGATTGTTCGTCAGGCAGTGGGTATGCCACAGGCTCCATCGGGACAAATTCTCATTGGTCTTGCATTGTTTTTGACATTTTTTATTATGTCGCCGGTTTTCACCAAAGTGTATGACGATGCAGTGAGTCCTTATCTGGATGAAAAAATTCCTGCCAAACAGGCTTTTGAGCTGGCCAGTTCACCGTTTAAGGAATTTATGTTGGCACAGACACGGGAAAAAGATTTAACCCTGTTTGCGGAAATTTCAGAAGCGGGTGAAATCAATGATTTTTCGGAAATTCCATTTTCGTTATTAATGCCAGCGTTTATTACCAGTGAATTAAAAACGGCGTATCAAATTGGGTTCCTGATTTTCATTCCATTTTTAATTATTGATTTAGTGGTGGCCAGTGTGTTGATGGCCATGGGTATGATGATGTTGTCACCGATGATTATTTCTTTGCCTTTCAAAATCATGCTATTTGTTCTGGTGGATGGCTGGGCCATGATAATGGGTACTCTGGCATCTAGCTTTTATGTTTAATATTTTTATTCTGTCAATGAGTAACCGATTAATGCACAGGTCATTACAATGAGCCCGGAAATGGTCATGACAATCGCTAATCAGGCGCTGGAGCTAGTGTTACTAATGACTGGCGTTATTCTTTTGCCTGCTTTGGCCGTGGGTTTGTTGGTGAGTATGTTTCAGGCTGCTACGCAATTGAATGAACAGACCTTGAGCTTTATTCCAAAGCTGGGAGTGACATTTATAACCCTGATGGTTGCCGGTTCTTGGTTATTACAGTTATTAATGACATTCACGAAACGTCTTATTACTGACATCCCGATGATTATCGGTTAATAGGAATGACATGACATGATGACTCTGACCAGTGCGGAAATCATGTCATGGGTAGGTTCATTTGTTTGGCCATTGTTCAGGATTGCCGCATTAGTGGCAGCAGCTCCTGTTTTTGGTGCGCGTACCATCCCGGCTTCAGTCAAAGTGATATTCGCGGTTGTTTTTACTCTGATCATTGCACCCATATCCCCACCGGTACCTGTCGTGGATCCTTTGAGCGGTGAAGCGGTGTTAATTGTGATGAATCAGATATTAATCGGTGGTGCAATGGGGCTGGCGTTACAACTGGTTTTTGCCATGTTTATTGTAGGTGGGCAGATCATTGCTTTTCAGATGGGCCTGGGTTTTGCTTCCATGGTTGATCCTTCATCTGGCACGCAGGTACCAGTGGTGAGCCAGTTTTATGTCATCGTTCTTACCCTAGTGTTTCTTGCGCTGGATGGCCACCTGACATTTATCAGCGTGATGGCAGAAAGTTTTCACACCTTACCTATTGGTGTTAACGGGTTGAGTAATGCCGGTTTGTGGGCATTGGTGAATTGGGGAGGGAATATGTATGCCGGTGCAGTACAAATTGCGCTTCCGGCAATTGCCTCATTGTTACTGATTAACTTGGCTTTCGGTATTGTCACCCGTGCTGCACCTCAGTTTAATATTTTTTCCATCGGTTTTCCGGTGATCATGGTGGCGGGCTTTTTCATCATGCTGGCAACGCTTACAGCAATTCTTCCACAAATAAAATTACAGGTGGCCAATGCCTTTGCGTTGATGCGTGGCCTGGCCGGTGGTTTTTAAAGGGTGATGCACCATGGCTGAAAGTGAAACAGGTCAGGAACGCACCGAGGAGGCGACGGAAAAACGCAAAAAGGAATCGCGTGATAAAGGCGAGGTGGTTCGTTCGAAAGAATTAACCACGCTGATGATGATGCTGGTGTCCGGTGCGGGTTTTGTTTTTTTAGGTAGTGCGTTGGTTCAGGATCTTATGCAGGTTTTGCGCGCTCATTTAAGTATTGAACGTGCGCAGATTTTTGATCTCGCTTCTTACCCTGGTTTGTTGTTTGAAACACTGAAGTTTTCCCTTTTTTCAGTCATGCCTCTGTTTATATTGTTGGTGGTGGTTGCCATTGTGGCTCCCATGGCTTTGGGTGGCTGGACCTTCAGCGTAAAACCGCTGAAACCCGAATTTAAAAAAATGGACCCTATTAAGGGGCTTGGGCGGGTGTTTTCTCTGAAGGGTTTAATGGAGCTTGTCAAGGCATTGGCAAAATTCCTTCTGGTGGGTGCCATTGCTTATTTCCTGCTGAAAAACAATATTGAAGGCTTTGTGAGTCTGGGCAATGAAAGTCTGGCGCAGGGAATTTCCCGCATGGGCGAAGAATTGATGTGGATGTTTATTTTGTTAAGCAGCGTGCTGTTTTTTGTGGTGCTGGTGGATACACCTTTTCAAATGTGGGACCACAATCGCAAACAAAAAATGACCTTGCAGGAAATAAAAGATGAACGCAAGGAAACGGATGGCAATCCGGAAGTCAAGAGTAAAATACGGCAGACACAGCAGGAAATATCCCAGCGTCGCATGATGGAAGAAGTCCCCAAGGCGGATGTCGTGATTACCAATCCTACGCATTTTGCTGTGGCTTTGCGTTATGACCAGAGCAACATGGGCGCACCGATTGTGGTGGCTCTGGGTGCGGATGAAATTGCGGGGCACATTCGTCGTATTGCCGTGGCCAATGATGTTCCGTTGCTTTCTGCACCACCACTGGCACGTTCCTTGTATTACCACTGTGAATTGAATGAAGAAATTCCTGGGGGTTTGTTTCTGGCGGTCGCCCAGGTGCTGGCTTATGTCTATCAACTGCGACAGTACGAATTTAATGGTGGTGTTGCACCGGAATTTGATACCGATGTGCCTATTCCTGATGATCTTAAACGAGATAGTGAATAATGAATCTTACTGAACTGACAGCCTTCGGGCAGCGTTTGCTTCGCTCCGGTCTGGGTGCGCCCATTCTGTTGATGATGATGCTGGGTATGATGGTGATACCTATGCCACCGTTTTTACTGGATATCTTTTTTACCTTCAATATTTCATTGGCTTTGGTGATTTTACTGGCAGCAGTGTATGTGAAACGACCATTGGATTTTGAAGTTTTCCCTACCGTCATTTTAATCGCAACATTGTTGCGTCTTGCATTGAACATTGCCTCTACTCGTATTGTTTTGCTGGAAGGTCATACAGGTACTGATGCAGCGGGGCAGGTGATCAAGGCATTTGGAGAATTTGTAGTCGGTGGCAATACGGCGGTGGGGCTGGTGATTTTCCTGATTCTGGTGATTATTAATTTTGTGGTGGTTACCAAGGGTGCCACACGAGTAGCAGAGGTGAGTGCCCGGTTTACTTTGGACTCTATGCCTGGCAAGCAAATGGCCATTGATGCAGACTTAAATGCGGGAGTGATTAATCAGGAAGAAGCAAAGGCACGGCGCGAAGAAGTCTCGCGTGAATCAGATTTTTACGGTTCCATGGATGGTGCGGGTAAATTTGTGCGTGGTGATGCCATTGCCGGTATTTTGATTTTGGTGATTACCATTATTGGGGGTCTTTCCGTTGGCATGTTGCAGCATGATATGGGACTTGCCGATGCCACACACAATTATACTTTGCTGACCATTGGTGATGGTTTGGTGGCACAAATTCCTGCATTACTGTTATCGACGGCGGCGGGTTTGATGGTGACTCGTGCTTCGGTTTCCACAGATATGGGCGTACAGGTGTTGTCACAATTGTTCAGTAGCCCGCGCGCGCTGGCAATTACGGCTGTCATTCTCGGGGTCATGGGCTTGATTCCCGGCATGCCTAACCTGGTGTTTTTGTTGTTTTCTGCCATGGCGGGTGGTGCTGCCTGGTGGGTGACCGAGCGCAACAAACGCCTTGCCGCAGAACCGATTGCTGCACCTGTGGCGGAAGAGCCCAGTAACGAATCCCGTGAACTGAGCTGGGATGATGTGGAAGTCGTGGACATGATCGGTCTGGAGGTAGGGTATCGGCTGATTCCCATGGTGGATAAAAATCAGGGCGGGCAGTTAATGGGGCGCATTAAAGGTGTGCGCAAAAAACTCTCCCAGGAATTAGGTTTCCTGATTCCTTCTGTTCATATTCGTGACAATCTTGATCTTGCCCCCAATGCCTATCGACTCTCGCTCATGGGAGTGCCGGTGGGCGAGGCAGAGATTCAACCGGAACATGATATGGCGATTAATCCCGGTCAGGTCTTCGGCTCGATTCCCGGCACGGCCACCACAGACCCTGCCTTTGGTTTGGAGGCAGTATGGGTCGAAGCTTCACAGCGTGATCAGGCACAAAGCCTGGGTTATACCGTAGTGGATGCCAGCACGGTGGTGGCTACGCATCTTAGTCATATTTTACAGAGTCATGCGGATGAATTACTGGGCCACGAGGAAGTGCAACAACTGTTAGACAAGTTGAGTAAATCCGCACCCAAACTGGTGGAAGACCTGGTTCCCAAACAACTGTCATTGGCTACAGTATTAAAAGTATTACAGAGCCTGTTACAGGAACATATTTCGATTCGTGACATGCGCACCATCGCCGAAACATTGGCGGAACACGTGCCCATTAGTCAAGACGCTGGCGTTTTAACCGCAGCTGTGCGCGTGGCGCTGGGACGTTCAATTGTCCAACAGATCAGTGGAATGGGGGCTGAACTGTCTGTTTTGACACTGGAACCATCGCTGGAACAGATATTGCATCAGACCTTGCAAGGTGGCGTAGAAGGTGCTGGTGGACTGGAACCGGGACTGGCAGAAAATTTGCACAAGTCTTTGATTGAAGAGACTCAGCGTCAGGAAGCCGCAGGCCGCCCGGCAGTGTTATTGGTCTCACAAGCGGTAAGAACTCTGCTGGCACGTTTTGTCCGGCACAGCATTCCTGGATTACATGTGCTGGCTTTTAATGAAATACCGGACAACAAGCAGGTCAAGATTATGGCCACGGTGGGTGGATAAGTTGGAAAGCCGACTCGCTAACCAGAAGCCGCAGGTTTACAGAGGTGTATGGAATGAAGATAAAACGCTTTTTTGCAAAAGAGATGCGGCAGGGGATTCGCCAGGTACGGGATACTCTGGGCGCTGACGCTGTGATTCTTTCCAATGCACAGGTTGATGGTGGTATCGAAATTATTGCCGCAGTTGATTATGACGAATCATTATTACAAGCAGATGCTGCAAGTGAAGATTTGCTGAGTCGCACACCATCATCACCAGCAATACATAAAAACAGGATGGCTGAGCCCAGGATGAACACTCATACAGGGAATGATTTTACACCGGCAGCTCGTGCTGATCGGAAACTTGCCGAAGACACGGTAAGGCTGAACACTGCCGCGCTACCGGATTTAAAACTGTCGGCGATGCAAGACAATGTTTCCTCTCCTGGAGAAATTCCTCGTCCTCCCCAAGCTTCCACACCGGCTCCAACATCGACATCCGTCAATACAAAAAAATCCTCACGTAAACCGGCATCAAACAAAGCTGAAGAAAAAATTCAATGGTCACAGGATCCAGCGATCCTGGAATTAAAAAATGAAATGAGCGATATGCGTGAATTGCTGGAGCAGCAACTCTCTGGATTAGCATGGGGTGATTTAAATCGACGTGATCCGTTACGCGCAAAACTGACTCGCTGTTTGTTAGAGCTGGGGTTAAGTCCAACAGTGTGTGAAAAAGTAGCCAATACAGCCGGTGAACATAAAGACTTCGATAACGCCTGGCGTCATGCTCTGGCGGTTTTATCGCATAGTCTTCCAGTGGAAAGTACCGATATTCTTGAACAAGGCGGTGTTGTGGCTCTGGTGGGTGCAACCGGTGTGGGTAAAACCACCACCATTGCCAAACTTGCCGCACGTTATGCATTGAAACATGGCAGTGCCAGTGTGGCCATGGTGACGACAGATGGTTATCGTATTGCCGCACACGAACAATTACGCACTTACGGCCGCATTCTGGATATTCCAGTACGCATTGCCAACACTCATGCAGAATTAGTGGAAGCGCTTAAATTATTGTCGGATCGTGCTTTGGTGTTAGTGGATACTGCGGGCATGAGTCAGCGTGACATGCGCTTGTCACAACAGTTTCAAATGATCAAAAACAGTACGCCAGGTATTAAAACGTATTTAGTGCTATCGGCAACAACACATCGTGCAGGTTTGCGTGAAATCGCCAAAGCCTTTGGTGAAATAAACCTGGATGGTTGCATTCTTACCAAGTTGGATGAAACAACCAGCCTGGGGGGGGCGCTGTCAGCCATGATGGAACACAGTCTTCCGGTAACTTATGTCAGCGATGGTCAACGGGTACCGGAAGATATTCATATAGCACGAGGACACAGCCTGATAAACCGTGCGGTAGTGATTGCACAGGAAACCAATCAGGCACTGAAGCAGGAATCCTTAAATTTAGCGTTTAGCGGGATGGTGGCAAATGCTCATGGCTGAAACAATTGATCAGGCAGCGGGACTTCGCCGAATGGCGAAACCGCGTCCGGTGCAAGTGATCGCAGTAACCAGCGGTAAAGGTGGTGTGGGCAAAACCAATGTGTCCGTCAACATGGGTGTGTGTATGGCCAGCCAGGGAAAGGATGTGATGTTAATGGATGCAGATCTGGGCCTGGCCAATGTGGATGTCATGCTGGGGTTGCATACCCAATACGACTTGTCACACGTCATGTCGGGTGAACGTACACTGGAAGAAGTGATGTGTACCGGACCACAAGGCATGCGCGTGGTACCCGCATCATCCGGTATTCAGGCAATGTCAGAACTGAGTACCGCAGAACATGCTGGTGTTATCAGCGCCTTTAGCGAAATCAGTTATGCCCCCGATGTGTTGATTGTGGATACGGCGGCAGGTATCTCGGATAACGTGGTGACTTTTTCACGCGCAGCACAGGAAGTGGTGGTCGTGGTTTGTGATGAACCGGCTTCTATTACCGATGCCTATGCATTAATCAAGTTGCTCAATCGGGAATACAGCATTTATCGATTTCGTATTGTTGCCAATATGGTGCGCAGTACACAGGAAGGTCGAGCGCTGTATAGCAAAATTCTTAAAGTGACAGATCGTTACCTGGATGCCGCCCTGGATTTTATGGGTGGTGTTCCTTATGACGAATATTTGCGTAAGGCAATACAAAAACAACGAGCGGTGGTTGAAGCTTTCCCTCGTAGTAAATCGGCATTGGCATTCAAGAAGCTCGCCAGCAAAGCCGATAGTTGGCCAGTACCGGCAAATGCTGGCGGCCAATTGGAATTTTTCGTGGAACGGCTAATTATGGCCAGTCAGCAAGAAATAGGAGCGTCGATATGAGTGGAGCGGTCATGTATGCCGAGGCAGAAGCCTACAACCTACCTCTTAATCAAAGTGATGATTTTGATTCACAGGTCAAACAATATGCGCCGTTGGTAAAGCGCATTGCCTATCATTTGATGTCTCGTCTGCCACCCAGTGTGCAGCAGGATGACCTCATTCAGGCAGGTATGATTGGTTTACTGGAGGCATTGAAGAATTACGATGCCACGCAAGGTGCCAGTTTTCAGACCTATGCACGTATTCGAATTCGCGGTGCCATGCTGGACGAAATTCGTAAAAATGACTGGGCACCACGTTCAGTACATCGCAAGGCCAGAATGGTGGCCGAAGTGGTACGAAATATTGAAAATGCCACAGGACGTGATGCGCGTGATCAGGAAATAGCTAAGGAGCTGGATGTATCGCTGGAGGATTATCACCGTCTGTTGCAGGAAGCCAGCGGTCATCGTGTTTTCAGTTATGAAGAACTGGATGTGGAATCACATGGTGGTGCTGAAACACTGACACAGAAAGTAAAAGGTCCGCTGGAAGGGCTTCAGTCAGCAGACTTTAAAAGCAGCTTGGCAGATGCTATCGCCGGGTTGCCGGAACGTGAACGTTTGGTGATGACCTTGTATTACGACGAAGAATTGAACCTGCGTGAAATCGGCTCAATTCTGGGTGTGAGTGAATCACGGGTATGTCAGATTCATAGCCAGGCAGTGATTCGTTTGCAGTCACGTATGACGCACTGGACCAGTGCAGACTAACAAAATGTTATTTTTCAATGTTGATTGAATGGATAGGTAAGCGGAGGATGTTTTGAATAAAGATATGAAAATTCTCATTGTGGATGATTTTTCCACTATGCGACGGATTATTAAAAACCTGCTTCGTGACCTGGGATACACCAATACGCAGGAAGCGGATGATGGTCTTACTGCATTGCCCATACTGCAAGGTGGTGGTTTTGATTTTCTGGTGACGGACTGGAATATGCCAGGAATGCAGGGTATCGATTTACTTAAGGCGGTGCGGGCGGATGCAAACCTGGCCAGCCTGCCAGTGTTGATGGTCACTGCGGAACAAAAGCGTGAGCAAATCGTGGAAGCTGCTGAAGCCGGTGTTAATGGTTATATTGTCAAACCTTTTACGGCGCAAACACTGAAAGAAAAAATCGACAAAATTTTTGAACGCATTGAGGCAGGGAGCTGATCATGGCTGGCAACGCACAGGAAAGTATTGTGGAGGAAGATGGCAGCATCCTCGCGCATGCAGAAGAAATGGTACGCGCCATAAAAGAAGGTGATGAAGAGCAGGTTAAAAGCATGCTTGAGTATATTTCCCTGGCGCGTGAAGGCGGGTTGTACAACGAAGTCGGGAAAATGGCCCGGCAGCTGCATGACGCCATGGACACTTTCTGTCAGGAAACACGTATTGATGAACTGGCGGAAGATGCTATTCCTGATGCGCGTACACGCCTTCGCCATGTCATTACCCTGACACAAAGCTCAGCTGATCGCTCGTTAACCGCAGTGGAAAATACTCTGCCAAAATGCGATTCACTATCTGGCCGTATCGATGAGCTGGGTAAATCCTGGCAAAATTTTAAAAAACGTGAAATGTCTGTTGAGCAGTTTCGCGAATTAAGTGCCAGTCTGGAAACATTTTTTGTGGAAGCGGAAAAAGAGACAGGTGATATTCGTGCCGGGTTGAATGAAATCATGATGGCCCAGGACTTCCAGGATTTAACCGGGCAGATTATTACCCGTGTTATCGAACTGGTGGAAGAAGTTGAAGGAAACCTAGTGGATTTGGTGCGTTTGACAGGTGAAAGACTGGTTAATCCATACGATAAAAAAGAAAAAACTGAAAAGTCAGGTGTTGAAGCAGAAGGCCCGCAAGTGCCAGGTGCTGCTTCCAAAACAGCCGTGAGTGGTCAGGATGAAGTCGATGATTTGTTGTCGAGTCTTGGTTTTTGATTGTGAAAACAGAAAAGTTGAAACCCGATTATGTCAATGGATGAAGATCAAGAATTATTGCAGGATTTCCTGGTCGAGGCCGGTGAAATACTTGAACTGCTGAATGAGCAGCTGGTTGACCTTGAGCAACGCCCGAAAGATTCGGAATTGCTCAATGCTGTATTTCGGGGGTTTCATACCATAAAGGGAGGTGCAAGTTTTTTGAGCCTCACGGCGCTGGTTGATATTTGTCATCGTGCCGAAGATGTATTTAATGCCCTGCGTAATGGCGAGAGAGATGTTGATGCAAACTTAATGGATGTCATTCTACCTGTTGTAGACGTGGTGAATGAGCAGTTTGACGAAATTCGTACTGGCCAGGAGCCAACCCCCGCAGCCCCCGAGTTATTGGCGCAGTTGGAAGGTCTGCTTTTGGGCAATGCGGCTGAAGCGGAGCCTACCACAGAGCCTACGCAAGAAGTGACAGAAAAGGTATCTGATGAGGATGCCGATGCAGAATTTGAAGCCATTATTGATGCAGCACAAAATGCGAAACACACACAGGGTAAACCCGCCAACAACACTGAAGAATTCTCCGAAGATGAGTTTGAGGCATTGCTGGATCAATTGCATGGTGAGGGAAAACATGCTGTTGTGTCATCAGACAAACTCATTGGAACAACGACTGCCGCAGACTCCAGTAATGCAACAGAAAAACCAAAGAAAAATGAATCGTCAGATATTATTACTGATAATGAGTTTGAAGCATTATTAGATCAATTACAGGGCACGGGCACACCGGCTGCCGGTCAGTCTCCGGCTAGCGGAAAAGCGGAAAACAACGCAGCCGAAAAAATACCGGAACAGAAAAAACCGACTGTCGACGTTGTCAAAAAAACTGAAACCAAAAAGTCCAAAGCTCCCACAGCCGTCAAAGATGCTCCCGCGCAACAGGCAGAAACCACCGTTCGGGTGGATACCAAACGCCTTGATGACATCATGAATATGGTGGGTGAACTGGTTTTGGTGCGCAATCGTGTGGCGACACTGGGTCTGGCTATCCATGATGATGAAATGGCAAAAGTGGTTTCCAATCTTGATGTGGTGACTGCCGATCTGCAATCCGCGATTATGAAAACGCGCATGCAGCCCATTAAAAAAGTGTTTGGACGCTTTCCCCGTGTCGTGCGTGATCTTGCTCGTACTCTCAAAAAAGAAGTCAATCTTGAAATGCAGGGTGAAGATACTGACCTTGATAAAAACCTCGTTGAAGCTTTGGCAGACCCGTTGGTCCATTTGGTGCGTAATGCCGTTGATCATGGTATTGAAACACCGGAACAACGTGAGGCCGTTGGAAAGCCGCGTGCAGGTACGGTGATATTAACAGCAGAACAGGAAGGTGATCATATCCTGTTGCTGATTCAGGACGATGGCAAAGGGATGAATCCTGATAATTTGCGTAATGCTGCTGTAGAAAAAGGCATGATGGATGCTGAAACAGCAGCACGCCTTGAAGATAGAGAATGTTTTAACCTGATATTTGCACCGGGGTTTTCCACCAAACAGGAAATTTCTGATGTATCGGGACGCGGCGTGGGCATGGATGTTGTCAAGACACGCATCGAACAACTGAATGGCACCGCAGAAATTGATTCGGAAGAAGGGCGCGGCAGTATTATTCGTATTCAGGTGCCATTAACGCTGGCCATTATGCCAACATTGATGGTGAAACTTGATGCGCAAATATTTGCTTTGCCATTAGCCAGTGTCAATGAAATATTTCATCTTGATCTAACCCGTACCAATACAGTGGATGGTCAATTGGTTGTGATGGTGCGTGACAAGGCATTGCCTTTGTTTTATTTGCGCCGCTGGCTGGTGGCTGGTGCGGCATACGATGAGCTTCCCGAAGAGGGACATGTCGTCGTGGTAAGCATCGGGGCGCAACGTGTGGGTTTTGTGGTTGATAAATTAATCGGCCAGGAAGAAGTTGTGATCAAACCACTGGGTGCATTATTGCATGGGATGAAAGGACTTGCCGGAGCGACCATTACCGGTGATGGAAAAATTTCATTGATTCTGGATCTTCCCGGTTTGATGCATACCTATACCGGTAAAAATTAATGGTGCCCCGTCCTACACTGGAAGAAACAGTACAATACAAAATCGTGGAGAAATAATTAATGGCTGTCCGTGTATTAGTGGTGGATGACTCGCGATTTTTCCGCCGCCGTGTGACGGAAATACTGGAAGCCGATCCACAGATAAAAGTGATTGATAGTGCTGAAAACGGTGTGGAAGCGGTAAGCAAAGCATCGCGCCTGAAGCCGGATGTAATCACTATGGATGTGGAGATGCCAGTGATGGACGGTATTACCGCTACACGAAAAATCATGGCAAGCCATCCAACGGCGATTTTGATGTTTTCCTCACTGACCACAGACGGTGCGCGTGCGACGCTGGATGCATTGGATGCCGGTGCTGTGGATTTCTTACCAAAGCGGTTTGAAGATATTTCCAATGATCGTGAAGAAGCTAAAAAACTTTTATGTGAACGGGTGCGAGCTGTGGGCGCACGACGCACCCCTGTTCGTCCGGTAGTTGTTCCGCGTCCGGTATTTTCGTCAACTCGTCCTGATACAGCTGCGAGCACTACAGCCGCTACAGATTCAAAAACACCGTCGGCTCGCACATCAATAAACAGTGTACTGAAAAAAGGTCAAACAAAACTGGTGGCCATTGGCACTTCCACGGGTGGACCGGTTGCCTTGCAAAATGTGTTGAAACAATTGCCTGAAGCCTTTCCAGTGCCCATTATTTTGATTCAGCACATGCCCGCCAGTTTTACCCATGCTTTTGCTCAACGACTGAATGCTACCTGCGCCATTAACGTGCGTGAAGCACAAGACGGTGATTTACTGGAAGCGGGGCTGGCCTTGTTGGCACCGGGTGGACAACAAATGATTATTGAAAAAAGAGCAGGACGAGACATTGTCCGTATTACGGATAGTGAGCCAGGCCAAAATTATAAACCCTGTGTGGACATTACCTTTTCTTCCATCGCCACACTGTATCCCGGAAAATTGTTGGCCGTGGTATTAACGGGGATGGGTGCAGATGGCAGGGAAGGCGCAAAACTGATTAAGCAGGGAGGCTCGCCGATATGGGCACAAGATGAGGCATCCTGTGTCGTGTACGGTATGCCTGCGGCTGTCGTGGATGCTGGTATTGTGGATCAGGTTTTGCCGTTAGATGATGTCGGCAAGGCGTTAGCCGAAAAGGTGTAATGTGGATATTCTCAGCATTCTGGGTCTGATCATCGGTTTTGGTGCCATATTGGGTGGCCAATACCTGGAAGGTGGTCATGTCGGTTCGCTGATTAATGGCCCCGCCTGCCTGATCGTATTGGGTGGCACCGTGGGTGCAGTGATGCTGCAATCGCCCCTGCGGGTATTCATGATGTCACTCAAGATGGTTGTCTGGATTATATTTCCACCTAAATTGAAAAGTGAAGAAGCCATCGAAAAAATTATGGAATGGAGCAATATTGCCCGCAAAGAAGGACTTTTGGGACTGGAGGATATTGCAGAAAATGAAAGCAATCCCTTTGCACAAAAGGGTTTACAGTTGCTGGTGGATGGCAGTGAACCCGAAGTCATTCGCCGAGTCATGGAGGTTGAGCTGGATGCCAAGGAACATTATGGTAATGAAGCTGCAAAGGTATTTGAAAATATGGGTGGGTACAGTCCTACCATTGGCATTATTGGTGCGGTGATGGGGTTGATCCATGTCATGCAAAATCTTGCTGATCCATCAAAACTAGGTTCGGGTATTGCCACAGCATTTGTGGCCACTATTTATGGTGTGGGTTTGGCGAACCTATTGTTTTTGCCAATGGCAGGAAAATTAAAAGCACAGGTACATGCGCAATCCCAGCTTTATGAAATGATTGTCGAAGGTGTGATTTCTATTGCCGAAGGTGAAAACCCACGTAATATTGAAACAAAATTGCGAGGCTTTACAGGTTAGTGTTGGGTGGCTAATCCGTAATACATACCTGTAGCACTTGAAATTTAGGCACTTATTACATGTGCGCTTCATTCTACGGCTGCATTGACATTTTTCACAATAGATTAGCTATTATTCGTCATTTCAACTCGCCATGAAATGAATATGACGCACACTAAACACCTAGATCTCAAACACTATGGGTATAGTTGTTATGGCACGCAAAAAAAAACCGGAAGAACATGTTAATCACGAGCGCTGGTTAGTTTCCTATGCGGATTTTATTACGCTGTTGTTTGCATTTTTCGTAGTGATGTATTCAATTTCATCGGTAAATGAGGGTAAATACCGCGTATTGTCTGATTCTATTTCTTCCGCCTTTAATCCATCAGAAGCAGGATTACCGATTAAGCTGAATAACCCACTAAAGGCACCGATTGTTTCGCGTGCGGCCATGTCCTCACAGGATTCTAGCGATACGCAAAGTCTATCTGCCTATGGTGGAGTTGAAGCCAGCAGAAAGGATAAAATAAACCTGCGTAAGATTGCCTCCCGTATTTCCAAAGATCTGTCACCGTTAATTGACAATAAATTTGTAAAAGTGAAAAAAAATGATTTGTGGATAGAAATAGAGATAAAGTCCAGTGTTTTATTTGGCAGTGGCAGGGCATCATTACAGGCAAAGGCCCGTCCGATATTACGTGATGTTGCAAAAGTGTTAAGTGATTTTAATAATCAGATACAGGTAGAAGGCTTTACTGATAATGTACCCATTGATACGGAGGACTTTCAGTCTAACTGGGAGCTGTCAGCGGCCCGTGCAGCCAATGTGGTGCATTTGTTTTCCCGTACCGGTGTCAAACCCTCGCGGTTGTCTGCCGTAGGTTATGGTGAATTCAAACCGATTGCCGATAATAATACGGCAAAAGGGCGGCAAGCAAATCGGCGTGTAAAAATTATTGTTTTATCGGATGCCATTGCACGTAGAACCAGTCGTTCCGAGCAACTGGAAAAAACCATTGCCGCTAAACGAAAGGTTAAGAATGCACAATCCGGCATTTCCGCAAATATACCTGCAAAAGGCCCGGCACCCATTCATATTCTTCCTCCTGCACGTCAATAAGTGACTGCGAGGGATTCTGCATTGAAAGTCTGGTCCGTCGCAAATCAAAAAGGAGGCGTGGGTAAAACCACTACCGTGGTCAGCCTGGGTGGCCTGCTGGCTCGGCGGGGTTATCGCACATTGTTGCTGGACATGGATCCGCATGGTTCCATGTCGTCTTATTTTGGTTTGGACCCGGATCATACCGATGCCAGTTTGTATCGTTTATTCCAGATCAAACAGTCAAAACTGACTGTGCCACCGCAGCAACTTATTCACAAAACACGTTTCGAGAATCTTTCACTGTTACCCGCATCCACGGCCCTGGCTACGCTGGATCGTCAACTCAGTACCGCTGATGGTATGGGATTAGTGGTCAAACATGCGTTGGACCTGTTGTCGGCAGAATATGATTTTGCCCTCATTGATTGTCCGCCACTGCTGGGTGTTTTGATGGTCAATGCATTGGCTGCCTGTGAACATCTGGTGATTCCGGTGCAAACCGAATTTCTTGCCGTGAAAGGTCTGGAGCGTATGGTGCGAACGTTGAGCATGATTGGTCGCGCTAAACATCGCGTACCGGAATATACTATTTTACCCACTATGTTTGATCGTCGTACCCGCGCTTCTGTCAGCACTTTACGGCATTTACAGGACCGGTATATTTCCTGTTTATGGCGTTCGGTGATTCCTATTGATACCGAATTTCGGGAAGCCAGTCGTGCGGGGGTGCCTTTACCCATTCGTTCACCTAAAGATCGTGGCTCATTGGCCTATGAAGAACTGCTTAATGATTTGCTAACGCCAGCAGCCCAGGGGCATTCATCGGTAGCGACCGGTATTGCTTAAGCCCATGCATAAGAAACCCCATGAATTACATACCCTGGCAGAGCCACAACAAGCTTTGGGTCTGTATCTGGATGCCTTGTTGGATGAAACCACGTTCACTGTGGAAGAAAATAAACAGGAGCTGTATGTCACTGAAAATGCAGCACTCGAAAAGGCATTGGAAAGGGCGACGGCACTGCCCCTTGAGTCTGTGTCTAAGTCTAAGTCTGAGTCTGAGTCTGTAGATGTTGAGCCAGTGCCTCTCGCAGATACATCACAAAAACAAACCTGCATTGCAACACCGGATTGGGCACAAAACAGATTTCAGTGTCTCAGCTTTCAGGTTGCCGGCGTCACACTGGCTGCACCATTGGAAAAATTAAATGGCATTGTTGAACTAACAGAAGAAATTACGGAATTGCCGGGATATGCACCCTGGGTAATTGGTCTTTTACCCAATCGTGGGCAAAATGTACAAGTGGTGGATGTGGCGAAAATCATCATGCCCAGTGAAAATGATTTGGTGGTGAAATCCACAGTGGAACGCATGAAATTTATTATTTTGCTGGATGGTGGAAAATTTGGTTTGGCGGCGGACAGTATTTCCCAGGTGCTGAGCCTGGAAGCGGATGATGTGCGTTGGCGCAGCACACAAAGCAAACGGCCATGGCTGGCAGGTACGGTAATTGAGAAAATGTGTGCATTGTTGGAAATGGATTTGCTCTGTACACAGTTACGGGCAGGTCTGACAGGGCGTTAAATGTGAATTAAGGACTGAATTGCTTTGTTTTCAGCATATGGTGGCTGAGTTTGAATAATGAAAACCCAACGCAAAGACGCAGAGAGCGCTAAAGAGTGAGAGGATGCCGGGTATATACCCGTAGCCGCTACAAGTATAGGTGGTCAACTGTGGTACGAATCATGCATTTATATAAGTATTACGCCGTAAGTGACCAATAAATGACACTTGATGTAATAAATCAAGCTAACTGAATGAGTTAAAGGTGGATATCAATGAGTGCAACAGCGGGTAGTTCCAGAAAAAAGGTGGCAGAAGAGGCGTTGCGATGGGTCACTTTCCGTCTGGAAAATGAAAAATACGGTATTAATGTCATGCAGGTGCAGGAGGTATTACGCATTACCGAGATTGCACCTGTACCTGGTGCGCCCAGTTATGTACTGGGCATCATCAACCTGCGGGGCAATGTGGTGACGGTGATTGATACACGCAGTCGTTTTGGTTTGGCATCCGTGGAAACAGATGATTCTTCACGAGTGGTGATTATCGAATCCGAAGAACAGGTGGTGGGTATTCTGGTGGACAGTGTGGCAGAGGTAGTGGACTTGCAGCCCTCGGAAATTGAAACCGCACCTAATGTCGGCACAGAAGAGAGTGCTAAATTTATTCAGGGTGTAGCGAGTCATGATGGTGAATTATTGATTCTGGTGGACCTTAACAAACTGCTCAGTGATGAAGAGTGGTCGGATATGATGTTTTGAACCACCTGTTTTACGAACTCAACATATAGTGCGAAAAATACGCGAGAGGTAATAAGTATGATTGCATTCTCTTTTGAAGTTATCGCCAGTGTGGCATTGGTTGTCGGTTTGGTGGCACTGGTCTTTGCCTATTTTAAGAACACGCAATTACAGTTACAAATAAACGAACAACAAAACAGTTTGTATGCCTTACAGGCCGATGTCAGCGCCATGTGTTCTGGTGCGGTTAATCTGGGCGAGCACTTGGCACATCTGGAACAACGCGCACATTTGTTGACGCGACGTCAGGATCAACTGGAAATGAAAGAACCCGCCACACAAAGTTATCGACAAGCCCGTAAGATGATGAATAAGGGTGCTGAACTGGAAGAAGTAATTGCAGACTGTGGTATCGCTCGTGGCGAAGCAGAGCTGGTGGCGCTGGCACAGCGGATTAAAAAGGCATCGTAGCCAATGTCATTAAGTTAACAAAAAAGCAGTGTGTCGTAGGTTGGTGGTGAGCTTGCGAACCCCAACAACTCGGCGCATTGCAAGAAAAATGTAATAAAAGTGTTCGGCGTTGTTAATGCAAAGAACGCAGAGGTGCAGAAAACGCAAAGAAAACCCTAATAAACAACCTCGCAACAAGCTATTTCGCTGCGCTACGCGAAGCGGGGTATTACAACTGCCATCTCAAATGCTTACGCGTTTGAGCAAAAAACTTACGCAGCAAGCTGCGGGGAATTGAACCCAAAGAGATTAAAAACGATTGCTCTACAGCTCAGTCTGTTGGGTGCTGCCGTTACATAATGTTAGATTTCTACTATTTCTGCGGCACTCCCGCCGCAACATTTGAGAGATTAACATTTCATCAACAAGCGCTGCTAAACTACTATCTTGCTCAGGTCATCGAATATACTGAAACTGGAAATCGATTTAACAGGCTCTTTGTTAACAATGGAAAACGCTATTTTAGATGGTTGCAATCAACTCGGTTGCCTGGTGACAGCAGAAGCGTTAAGCCGATTTGATGCCGATGATACGCTAATAAGCCTCTGTAGTGCCAAATTGACCTCCCGCACTCAAACGAACAAAACGTACTTCCCCTCCTACGGCAAGATTTATTGCCCACTCGAAACCTCTGCCAAAATTCTATCCAGAAAATACGCTCGCCTCAATGAGGATAGTCACGGTTGTAAAATATCGAATTGTTACTTACAGCAAGCCACGGATTGGATGGGTGCCGTTGCACAGTCCAAAGAAGAAGTCCGGGATTATTCTACGCCGGAGCTGGATGAAAACGTTAAGATTATTTCGATGAGTTTAGATGGCGCAATGCTGCCTATGCGAGATGGAGATTGGAAAGAAACGATGGTGCTTCGATGAACTAGACAATACTGGAACCGCTAGTGCAGCATAACGTACTCGATTTTTATCATGCCACTCGGCATCCTTAACAGGATAAAACGAGTGGGCACGTTGGTTTGCTTGCATCTTCAGGTCGGTGGTTTTATCCACCTGACCGGAAGGGGCTGCATGCCGTAGTTTATCCGGAGATCTTTCCCATTGCCTTATTATCAATCTGGGAGAAGGCTTTTTTCACCGCGTCCATATTAATATTTTCACTGCACAGAACCACTATAAAGCGATCACCTGAAACAAAGTTCAAACAGTTTTTGGTGCCACCATTATTGATTTTCTCCGTTTTCTCTAAAACAGTATGCCCTTGTAACGAGATTTCCTTCGTATAATGGCCATCGTCCTCTGTTATCTGTCCACCGGCCGCGCGAATCATGGTATGGCTGGCATACAATAGACCCAAGGTGGCGCTTCCCATTTCGCCAGCTCCATCCTGTATGCTCAGGCTCAATGATTTTGTATCGTTATTAGATCCTTCATTGCTCCCATCATCGTACAGGGCCGTTACCATAGCCCATTGAAGATCCATTAACGCTTCATTGTTATCAGTTACCCCGTGTTGAGGCATGTCCAGAAGTGTCTCGGGCAGCAGTGTCTTCAGAGTACTGAAATCCAGTGGTGTCATCTTGCCCAGTGCTTCTACTTTCTCCATTTTTTTTTCAAGATCGGGGGCTTCTTCACTGAAAGATTTTATCGCAGAGAGTGTATCGAATATCCCTGGTTCGTCATCCTTATCGCTACTGCAACCGGAAACCAAAAACAATAACATCAAGACTGATATCACTGTCACTTGTTTGTAAATACATGTTTTGTAAAATAAAATATTCATCAATTACCTCTATTTTTTCCATGACTATAATCTTCAGCACAAGGCGGCCACAGGGACTGCCGTCAGCTGACCTGACTCCCGATAACTAGCGACGACGCAAGCTTCCTGACGCATATTGTTCATAGATGAGATTGTTTGTAAAGTTGAGATTGTGGTAATAATCACAATGTTATTAGAGGGCGTTTTCAATTAAGCCAGCCAAATGACCGAGATAACCAAACTGAGCATGGCCAAATAGCTCCTTCAACGCTTTTGTCGCTTGTGGGGATGTGGTGGAAAAATAAAAAGGCATTAAAATGGTGTTGAGTTTGCGATCATTGGTACTGACAACGGATCGATGGAAACAGCTCTGGGAAAAAATTGATCGATATGGTGTTGGTGTATTAGCCTAACCTATATTAGGTACAGGCAGTACCTGCCTGTTCAGGTGGCGGTTCAAACCCCTCGGGTATTTTGCCATTTAAAATATAGGCAAAAGCAATAATTTCTGCGGCAGCCATGTAAAGTGCTTGCGGTATCTCATCACCTAAATCCAGTTTCGATAACAGTGAAACCAGTGCGGCATCTTCCTGCAAAGGAATGCCATGTTCTTTGGCTAAAGCAATAATTTGTTCCGCCAGTTCACCGGTACCCTGCGCAGTGATGCGGGGTGTCTCTTTGCCATCATAATGTAATGCTACGGCGGTGGTGGGTTTTTGGTTTTTCATACCTTTTCATCCAGCAAAGTATGTGGCAGGTTTTTATCGGGTGATACAGGGTCTGGTGCTGTACCGTGATGGGCTTTCAGCGCACCCACTGTGAGCCCAACCTCCTGGTAACGGTTTTCTAAAATAGTGAGATGCTGATTGATCAATTCTGTGGTGGATGCATGTTCGGCCCAGAAATGGGTGCTGACTATGTTGTCCGCGAAAGTGACGCGTGCCTGTACTGAGCCCAATCCACGGAGTTCCAGTGCCAGGGTTACGGTCCACAATGCAGGCTTTTTTGGTGAGCGTTGATTTTTTTCTTTTTCAATGCGCAATTGAATCAGGTCAATATGTTCACCACTACGTACCGGTATTTCCATTATCCAGGCACGTTTACCCTCTTCATCCGCAGCGCTGGATACCAGTTGACTGAGTTGTAAACGTGCCAGCCCACTGCCTACGTTCCGTAATAATTCGGCTAATACCTGTTGCAGGTTCATTTGCTGATTCAGTGCAGTCTGCATACCGGTTTGTATATGAGGTAGGGTTTGGGTTGGTACGGTGTTTGTCGGTGACGGAGGAGGCATGTTTTTGCTGAAGTTAAGTAACGTCAGCAACAGGCTTAACAAGCCGCCCTTAAAATCAATAGGAGGTGTTGTTGTTCCTGATGTCGGTTGTTGCAGTATTTGCGCCAGTCGGGCCTCCATAAATAACCCGGACTGAGCGACAGCCTGCTTTAATCCATCGCCGCTGCTGACGCTTCTATTATCAGGTAGTCGATCTACCACTGCGCGTACCAACTCGATCAAGGGTTGAGGTAATGGCGCGATTCGTTGAGTTGTTGGTGGAATAATGCCGGGAGATAAATTTGCCGTATGGTCTTTAACTATTAAAGCCAGATTGTTGAGCAGGAGAGGTAACGGAGCCTGTTGGGGCAGGATGGTACGCAGTGCTTGTGCAATATGTGTATTGTTCATTGATGTGGCTGGAAGTGCAGCAAGCGGTGTTGTTACTATTTTTAATGATGCAATCGCACCGGGAGTGACCACTTCCAGTTTGATTTGTTGGCCTGTGGATACTGGTAAAGGTTGTGAAAGTTGTACGTTAATACGATGGCCGGCCAGTTCGAGCATAGCGCGCGTCTGATTAACATCCATTGTCCGGGTTAAAACGGCGTTAAGTTGCTGGCCTGTTTGCAATTGACCCGACAGATTGCCTTGTGGTTGCAAGCTGACGGTAATGGGCCGGGTATCCGTATTGCTAATGACTTTTAACACTGTCGATACAGAAAGGCTGGATACCTCCAGTTGCAGGGGTTGTCCGGGTCGGAGTGGAAACCGGGTCTGTGCAAGCAACAAGGCACCATTGATATTAACGGTTGCCTGGCCATTTTTTTGGCTAGAGGCGACCGTGGCATTAACCAGTTGACCCACCTTCCAGGCATCTACGATAGCTTGCGGTGCCTTGGCCAGCAAATCGGTATTGATGGGGTTTTGGATGCCGGTGATATTCATGAGTCAGCGACCATTTTTATTAACATCGGGAAAAATAAACTAAAAAAATCATAAAATCTGCCGACCTTTAGAGAGATTACAGGCTGCAAACCGTCAGCGTTAGCATCGTCATACTTTCATCCATATCGGACAGCCATCAGGGGAACTGAATGCAGAGCAAGCAGCGTTGGTACACCCGCAGGGGCAAGCAGATTCGTGGCCCGTTTCCAGCGCCACAAATATCTCGTTTTATCCTGTTGGGTCGAATCCATGATACCGACGAGTTGAGCACGGATCAGCTCAGCTGGCAAAAAGTATTGGACGTACCTATATTGATCCCCGATGAATTAAAAGCTGATCTTAGTGATCCCAAGGCTCACGAAAAACTGATGATTGCCCGCATGCGTGAGGATGAACGTACTGCCCGTGATCGTCGTGATGAGTCGGAGGAAAATAGCGCCATGCCGGAGCGACGCACTAGAGATAATGGTCGTCGTCAGGATGAAGCCGCCGCAATGTTGCGTCATCGTGAAATCAAAACGGCCATTGCCGAGGCCGCAGCACAGCGTAAACACCACTATTTTCTCCGCGGTGTATTGGCCACCCTGTTTTTGGTCAGCATCATCAGTGCCGCATGGTATTTTCAACCCTGGCAGGAACAGGAAAGTGCGGATTGTAATGCGCGACCTCAACCCTGGGTGAACTGGAATAATTGTCTGATGGAAGGCGTGAAACTGGTCACTGCCGACCTGCGCGGGGCGCACTTGCGCAATGCCAATATGGGTGGAGCGGATTTGCGAGGTGCTTATTTAGGTGGTGCGGATATTGCCTATACCAATCTGGTGGGGGCGAATTTGTCTGGTGCAGAGCTGGCCCAGGCCATTATGCTGGGAGCCAATATGCGTAACGCTGATTTGGCCGGAGCCAGCCTGAACAGTGCGGATCTTTCCTACGCCATTTTGCAGGGAGCCGATCTCACCAACGCCGATTTACGTGAAAGTAACTTGAGCAATGCTGACCTGAGTGGTGCAACATTGGATACAAGCAAGTTGGAAGGTGCCAGACTTGATCATGCGATTTGGCTTGATGGCAGTGTTTGTGCCATCGGTTCAGTGGGTTCATGTAATGCTAAATAGCCAGATATTATGGTCTATCCTGTTTTTTCCATACACTGCCTTGTGTGGCAATGTATAAGTCTTCAACTTTTTTTCTTGCCCAAGGTGTTTTGCGTAAAAATTTCAAGCTGGATTTTACCGAGGGGTCGCTGTTGAAACAACGGATATCGATTTTTTTTCCCAGTTCCTCCCAACCATAGTGTTTAACCAGACTTTTCATGAGAGCTTCCAGAGTCAGGCCATGCAGAGGGTTATTGGCTTGGTGTTCGTTCATTTTTTTCGTCATTCAGGTGAAGGCTAAGGTTGCGGAATAATGCAGGGTTAATCTGAGCTTTCCAGGTCAGGGTTTTTTGTTTCCGCATCGTCTGATTCAGATGATTCCAAATCTTTCTTCTTTTGTTGATATGCCTTTTCACGTAAAGCCTTGTCTTTTTTATTCTTTAAATGTTGTTTAAAGTCACGTTTGTTCCGCTTGGTCAGGTTTTCCAAAAAAGATACCAATTCTTTTTCACCCCATGCTTTGGCATCAGCCTCAGAGGCAAAACCATCCTGGCTTTTTGAGACCACCGTTTTTTTGGACGTGACCCGTCGAGTAATTTCAGCTACCCAGTGTTTTTCCCCCTGTACTACCCGATAATCGTATTTTTTGTTTGTTGTCATTTATGTAATGTCCGTAACGAAAGGTTAAAAGTCCCGAGTTTTTAAGATGGCCGTTATTTCAGGATAACGCACAGTATATACCCATAGTGTTTGAGATTACGGAATGTGAATGACGGGCAGCAAAATTAGGTATTTGATGATCCCATCGTTTAAATACTGCGAATAGCAGGCACGATGGCCCTCAAACCGGATATAATCCCCCAAATGGATGAATTAACCACAGTGCAGCGCGTGGCGGTATGGGCGTTACCGGTACTCTTTGCAATTACCGTACACGAAGTGGCACATGGCTGGGTGGCGAAAAAGCTGGGTGATCCCACAGCGATGATGCTGGGACGACTGACGCTCAACCCCATTAAACACATTGATCCCATTGGTACGGTGGTAGTGCCGATTGTGCTGATGCTGATGGGAGGCTTTATTTTCGGCTGGGCCAAACCGGTCCCGGTGACCTGGGAAAATCTGAAGAACCCCAGGCGTGATATGGCGCTGGTGGCCATTGCAGGGCCATTGTCCAATTTACTGATGGCAATTCTGTGGGCGTTAATCATGAAGCTTGGTTTTGTGATTGCCGCCAGTATGCCATCGCTGGCTTGGCCGCTGATCTACATGGGCGGTGCCGGTATTGCCATCAATGCTATTCTCATGCTGCTCAATTTATTGCCTATTCCGCCGCTGGATGGTGGTCGGGTGCTGGCAGGCTTGTTGCCGGGGCCGTGGGCGTGGCAGCTGGGGCGTATCGAGCCCTATGGTTTGTTCATTCTGGTGGGACTGCTGGCAACAGGCATGTTGGGCACCATTCTGGGGCCGCCGATGCGGCTGTTTGAAGGTTTGTTGTTTGGTTTGGCGGGTGTGGGGTAACAAACGTTCCGGCATTCGTCAGAACGACGGTAGAGTGAAATTTCAGGTTTAAATACATCATTTGTTTTGAGGGAGAAAATTTTGAGTTCGGTTCCAGGTCAGTATCAGCGGGTTTTATCAGGCATGCGGTCTACGGGGAAGTTGCATCTTGGTCACTATCACGGCGTGTTGCAAAACTGGGTGCGACTGCAACATGAGTACGAGTGTTTCTTTTTTGTGGCTGATTGGCATGCGCTGACTACGCATTACGAAGATCCTTCGATCATTGGCGACAGTGTGTGGGAGATGGTCATCGACTGGCTGGCGGTCGGGGTAAATCCTGGTTCGGCCAAGCTGTTTATTCAGTCCCAGGTGCCGGAACACGCCGAGCTGCACCTGCTGTTGTCGATGATGACGCCCATTTCCTGGCTGGAGCGGGTGCCGACGTATAAAGATCAGCAGGAAGCACTAAAGGAAAAGGATCTGGCCACCTACGGTTTTCTTGGTTACCCGCTGCTGCAAAGCGCAGACATCCTGATTTACAAAGCCGGGCAGGTGCCAGTAGGTGAAGACCAGGTGGCGCATGTGGAGCTGACCCGGGAAGTGGCGCGTCGCTTCAACCATCTTTATGGCCGCGAGCGGGATTTCGAGGCAAAGGCCGAGGCTGCCATTAAAAAAATGGGCAAGAAAAACGCCAAACTTTACAATGAATTGAGACGGAAATTTCAGGAAAAAGGTGACCATGAGGCATTGGCAACGGCACAGGCTCTACTGGAATCCCAAGGCAATATCACCATCGGTGACCAGGAACGCCTGTTTGGTTTTCTCGAAGGCGGCGGCAAGATTATTCTGCCAGAGCCACAGGCGTTACTGACCCAGGCCTCAAAAATGCCGGGGCTGGATGGACAGAAAATGTCCAAATCCTATGGCAACACCATCCCGCTGCGCGAAAAACCGGAAGTGGTGGAAAAATCCCTGCGCACCATGCCCACCGACCCCGCACGGGTACGGTTGACCGACCCAGGTGATCCCGGCAAATGCCCGGTGTGGCCACTGCACGAAGTGTATTCCGACGACGACACCCGCAAATGGGTGCAGGAAGGCTGTCGTTCCGCGAGCATTGGTTGCCTGGACTGTAAACAACCGGTGATCGACGCCGTGCTCAAAGAACTGGCACCGATTCGCGAGCGAGCCCAGGACTTTATTGAAGACCCCAAGCTGGTGCGTAATATCATTGCTGAAGGTACCGAAGCGGCGCGGGATGTAGCACGGGATACTCTGGAAGAAGTGCGTGCAGCCATGGGATTAAATTATCGTTGAATGTAGTATGAAAAAGTATGAAGGTAGCATCGAGGAACCAGGAAAAACGTGGTAATGCGAGAATTTACGCGCCCGAAATCGAAATAATGACGAAGGAGTGACCGTTGAGAGCAATTCAGAGAACCTGTATTACGAATACAAAATAAAAAATGGAGACACATTTTCCGGCATTATTCACAGCATGTTCGGGGTCGTCCCAAAAGATACCCGCTATGCTGAAACGGTAAAATTTATTTTGGCACTTAATCCCCAGATTAAAAACCCTGACCGTATCCGGGCAGGTGACATGTTCCGTCTGGGCGTGTTGCCGCCCAAACCCCAAACAGCAGCACAAATAGCCAAAGTCAAAGAAACGGTCCAGGGCGATCAGGGAAAATTTATCACCGAATCGGTGTCACAACATGACATGGATAATTTTTGGGCACTTGCCTGACTTGAGCACAATGCCAATTATCTGACCATTCCCGGTGGCATTGCTGCCGGAGCGGCAGGTAATTTACTGAGTCCTGGCAATGTTACGCTGATCAATGAAGTGAGTGATGAATATGCGAAATACAAATCGGGTGAGATTACAAAGTCACAATACGACTACCGGCGAAAACGCGCATTGGATATGTTTAAAACCAATGTAGGCCCCTTTGAAAAATGGATGTTTGGAAAAAATACAACTCATGAAAGCATACGCATTGCCCGGGCGGGTGGTATTCCGGCAACGGCAAATATTGCCAAGCATGCTGACAGGCTAAAAAGTCTGGCGGCCGTCAGCAAGGGTGGTGGTATTGCTCTGATCGGGGTTGGATTAACCTCGGCCTGCCTGCAAATAGCCAATACAACCGACACGAAAGAGAAAAATGAGATTTTTGTGGAGACTATTACTAGCACGACAGTGGGAGTTCTCTCAGGCATTGCTGTTACCGTGTTTTTAATTTCCAATCCGATTGCTTGGGGAACGGCAATTTTTCTGGCGGTAGGTAGTGCAGGAGTAAGTTGGGGGGCAGGAGCAGGTGCGGGTTTGCTCTATGATACATTCGGGAAAGTTGATTTTGTTACAGGTACGGGGACCAACCGGATCTGCAAATAAACAATATGACTTTATTTGATGAAATACTGCTTAAGACTTTCGGAGTGCTGTTGCTTGGTCTTATGTTAAGCCTCGTACTGATTTTTATTATGCATATTTTAATGCCGAAAAAAGTGTTGAAAACCTATTTTAAAGAACCTTATTTTGGTCCTGGGGAAATTGCTATGTTTACCGGTTTTCCTTTTGGTTATATGAGAACGACAATGTTCATGATGGCGCTGGCTTTTCCTGCCAAAGGAAAAAAACGGGGGGTAGAAAATGCCTATAAACTGGCACCTGTTTGGTATTGCAAAGTATCAAAATATTTTTTTATTTTTTTGTAACTACTCAGCCAGCAATCCGGTCAAGGTATTGAATAACAAAGCGAACCTGATATAACCTCATGGCCATGCAAACACTTCTCGACAAGCGATCCCTCAACGCATTAGATAAAGATGATTTAATTGCGTTGCTGCTGCAGCAAAACGAGATACTGATGGCGCAAAGTACTCGTATTGCCGGGCTGGAAAAAGAGATTGAGGCGCTAAAAAACCGGCTGGCTAAAAATAGCCGTAACAGCAGTAAACCACCCTCAAGTGATGGTTATGGCAAACCCAAGCCAAAAAGCC
>JAKIUF010000059.1 GCA_021647705.1 Gammaproteobacteria bacterium
GCCATCTCGTATCCCTTTTTTAGTGTGTTGGTAATCTGCTAATCATCATCCTTTTTGCACGTCTTCATTTGATCAAAGTATAAACAATTCTTTTCATTTTCATAGTGTTAAATGTGACAAAGTAGAACTAATGAAAACAAATAATTATAATATATGTGCCATGTGTCCGCCTGGCCATCCCTAGTGTTCTTGCTTGTTGAGGCAGCGTACATGTTATGTATTTAATGCATGACAGGCAAGCTGTATAGGGGAGGATTGCGCAGGATTGTTGTCACATTCTCGCGCCCTTGCGTTGAGTTCTCATTATCTAACACCCATGCTGCATGTGCTGAAAACAGGGCGATTTATCCCTTAGTCCACATTTAAGTCATTATTTAAAAGTCCAGGTTCCTCTGGCAGGTCTCATCGGAATCCAGTAAAATCCGTCGATTCCCTGATTCCGGCATCCGCCAGAATGATAATCATCAGAGCCCCTGTTTTTTGTGGAATAACCCGATATGAGTTTGTTGTCCTGGATCATTGTTTTCAGCCTGCTGGGTGGATTGCTCAGTGTGATGGTGGCTGCCAGTTTTTTGCTGTTGCCCGGGCATGTGCGCAAAACCTTGGTACCGCACTTGGTTAGTTTTGCTATCGGTTCGTTACTGGGCGCGGCTTTTTTGGGGCTGTTGCCGCATGCGCTGGCCGGGCCGGGTGTTGAGGATTTCCACAATATATTTTTAGCGGTACTGCTGGGATTGTTAGGCTTTTTCCTGCTGGAAAAGCTGGTATTGTGGCGACACTGCCACTCGGATCATTGTGAGGCACATGCTCCACATGACGAGGATAAAACCAACGAAGCCACCGGTTGGATGATTCTGGTGGGTGACGGCATGCATAATCTAGTGGATGGTGTATTGATTGCTGCTGCCTTTATGACCGATATCCACCTGGGGATTGTGACGGCACTGGCCATTGCGGCCCATGAAATTCCACAGGAAGTGGGAGACTTTGTGGTGCTGCTGCACAGTGGCTTCAGTCGCCGCAAGGCATTATTGTTTAATGTATTGTCGAGCCTGGCGACCATTGTGGGAGCCTTGCTGGCTTACTGGAGCCTGGGTGATATGCAACACCTGCTGCCCTATGTGCTTGCGGTGGCAGCCTCCAGTTTTATTTATATTGCCGTGGCGGATCTGATTCCCGGCTTGCACAAACGGGCCGAAGCCAGTGCCACAATTCAACAGATAATATTGATCGCGGCGGGTGTATCATTGATTTACGTGACCCATTCGACATTGCATTAACACAGTGCCGGGTTTCAGAGGCATTGTTTCGAGGATACTGTAATGGACAAACGCTGGTACATGCTTACCTTGGTGGGCAAAGACCGCCCCGGTATTGTCGCCCATGTGACCCACGCCCTGTACGAAGGTAGTTGCCATCTGGGTGAAACCTCGATGATGCGTCTGGGCACCAGTTTCACCATGATGATGATGGTGCAATACGCGGGCACGGCGAACGCTTTGCAAAAAGTGCTGCAAGGCGAAGCCGAGTCTTTGGGTTTGCATCTGCATATTGATTCCATTGAGGGTGGGCTGCATCACCATCACCAGCCCGATGTGTGTATCAGTATTTATGGTGCAGATCGTCCCGGCATTGTTGCTCATGCCACAGTTGCCCTGACGGAAGCCGGGCTGGATATTCTTGATCTGACCTCGGATGTGGGGGGTACAGAAGCAGCCCCTATTTATATTATACATATAGAAGGGCGAGCCAATGAAGGCATGGTTGCCTTGCAGTCGGCACTGGATATCATTAAAAAAGAAGGTGTGGAAACGCAGCTGACCCCTGTGGATACTCTGGTGGGCTGAAATCATTGTGAGTGTCGATATCATCAAATACCCGGATAAGCGCCTCAAGCAAGTCTCGGCCCCGGTAGACACTTTCGATTTTAAACTGCAAGGTTTTGTGACCGAGCTGGAAAAAACCATGCGTGCTGGCCCCGGTGGCGTGGGTATCGCTGCGCCGCAAGTGGGGTGTTTTCAACGCATTGTGATTGTTGATGTTTCTGATATGCGCAAACTGCCTGCCAACTCCAGTAACAATGGTTGCATGGTGTTGATCAATCCCGAAATTATTGAATGGGACGGTATGACCATGGGGCGGGAAGGCTGCATGTCCGTGCCGGATTTTACCGGAAATGTGATTCGCGCGGAGAAAATTGCTTTCACTGCGTCTGATGTACAGGGCTCTCAGCATGAATTCAACAGCGAAGGCTATGAAGCGCGTGCCGTGCAACATGAAGTGGATCATCTGGATGGCATGCTGTTTCTGGACAGGCTGGTGAGTCGGCGTACTGACTTGTTTAAACGCAAAATTTACAAACAGATATAAAGAGTCCCTCTCCCTGGAGCGGGTGAGGATTGAAGAGCGGGGTATTATGAAATAGTTTCACCGTTTACCCCTTCCCTTATCTTGTCGATACAGGGTAATGTGCAAAAAAGGTTGTCATGATAAAAATCGGACACGGCTACGACGTACACCGCTTCGGCGAAGGTAAGCACTTAATGTTAGGTGGTGTGCGTATTACTTTTACAAAAGGTTTTGTCGCGCATTCTGATGGTGATGTCGCCATTCATGCGCTGTGTGATGCGTTGTTGGGAGCTGCTGCTCTGGGTGATATTGGTCAACACTTCCCTGATACCAGTAGTGAATTTGAAAATATCGACAGTCGTATTCTGTTGCGCAAGGTAGTGGCGTTGTTAACAGAAAAAACGCTGGCTGTGAGTAATGTGGATATCACTATTATTGCCCAGGCACCCAAAATGGCTCCTCATATTATGGCCATGCGCAAAAATCTGGCGGCGGACCTGAACGCCGATATCAGTCAGGTCAACGTCAAGGCCACCACGACGGAAGGATTGGGCTTTACCGGGCAGGGTGAAGGTATTGCCACCCATGCCGTCGTTTTGCTTTCATCGGAATGACAGAATATTCAGAACTCCCCGACTGGCCGCGTGCATCGGGAAAGCCTGTTACATCTGCTGTCATCCGTTCCTGCCCGGAAGATTTTCAAGTGGATGAAATCCTGAACTTTGAGTTCGATGGTGAGGGTGAGCACTTGCTGGTTCATGTACGCAAGCGTAATCAAAATACCGCAGACGTGGCGCAGAAACTGGCCCGGCATGCCGGAGTGAAAGTGCGTGATATTGGATACGCCGGACTTAAAGACCGCAATGCCATTACCACGCAATGGTTCAGTGTGTGGTTGCCAGGTAAACCTGACCCGGACTGGTCTGCGTTTGAGAATGACGATTTACAGATTCTCACCAGCCAGCGCCACCGCCGTAAATTGCAACGAGGTGCCTTACAAGGAAACCGTTTTGTCATTGTGTTGCGTGATATTGAATGTGAAGGAATCGCTGACCAACAAACCCTGGAACAGCAACTTGCCGTTATTCAAAAACAGGGCGTGCCCAATTATTTTGGTGAACAACGTTTTGGGCGTGGTGGAAAAAACCTGAGTGAAGCGGTGGCCATGTTCAATGGCCGACGAGTGAAGGCCAGACACCTGCGCAGCCTGTATCTTTCTTCAGCACGCTCGTTTTTATTCAACGAAGTGCTGGCGGCACGCATTGCGGCAGGTAACTGGCTACAGGCATTGCCGGGAGAAGTCTTGATGCTTGCTGGCAGCCGCAGTTTTTTTGTCGCCGATGAACTGAATGAGGAAATTGAACAGCGTCTGGCGAGTGGGGATGTACTGCCTTCGGGACCGCTGTGGGGGCGGGGTGAACTGGCCAGTCAGCAGGATGCGGAAATTCTGGAACAAAACACACTTGCCGGACAGGCTGTTTATCGTGATGGATTGGAAACGGCCGGTTTGAAACAAGAGCGCCGTGCTTTGCGGTTGGCTGTTTCCGGTTTTCAATGGCAATGGTTGCCTGAAGGGAAAAACCTGCAACTGTGTTTTGAATTACCCTCGGGCTGTTATGCCACCTCGGTACTGCGCGAACTGATTCATTCCCGTCACTGAAATCATGGGGAATATTTCAATATCACGTCAAGCGTTAAAAACCTCTTTCCAAAAAGGTAGAGAGTGTTTAAATATGAATTAAGGGCTGAAAACACGCTACTTTTAAAAGATTACCGAGTATTTAACGCAGAGATCACAGAGGCACAGAAGGCGCAGAGAAAAACACTAAAAACTCTGTGCCCTCTGTGTTTATAACACGCCACTTGTTAGTGAGTAGGTTGGGGTGAATGTTTTTTATGAACCCCAACATGCCAGAGTAGCAAGCTACCTCCAATACTATATTCAAACTGCCATAAACAAATTCATTTTCAAAACCAAAGCCAAAGCAATATTCCGGTTCCGTATGATGAACAAATTGGGATTCGTACCTCACCCCAACCTACTGAACAAAAATCAAACCTCAAATTGTGCAATATGGGATTGCAGATTACAGGCCAGCCGTGAAAGTTCTTCGCTGGAGGCGGTGACCTGGTTCGAGGCCGCCGCGTTTTGTTCGCCAACGTCACTGATGGCAGTGATGTTGCGGTTAATCTCTTCAGCCACCACGCTTTGTTCTTCCGCAGCACTGGCGATCTGCGTATTCATATCGCTGATATGGCTGATTGCCTGAGTAATGGTTTCCAATGAAATACCGGCTTTGGCGGCCTGTTTTACGCTAGCCTCGGTCTGGCTACGGCCATCTTCCATGGCATGAACCGCATTTTTTGAACTGTCCTGCAAACGTACGATGACCCCCTCAATTTCTTTGGTGGACTCCTGAGTGCGTTTGGCGAGGGTGCGTACTTCGTCGGCGACTACGGCAAAACCGCGCCCTTGTTCTCCGGCGCGGGCAGCTTCAATGGCAGCATTTAGCGCGAGTAAGTTGGTTTGCTCAGCGATGGACTTGATCACGTCCAATACCGTACTAATGTCGCTACTGTCTTCACCTACCTGATGAATCACCCGGGTAGCTTCTTCTACTGCGGAGGCCAGAGAGCTGATGGAATCAATGGTATTACTGACTTCCTGTTGCCCCAGGTGGGCCTCGGTGCTGGCGTGGGTGGCCGAATTGGCCGCGTCTTGCGCGCTTCTGGCAACCTCTTGCACGGTGGCGCTCATCTCATTAATGGCGGTTGCTGCCTGTTGCACCTCGGACTGCTGCTCATGCAGCGTGCGATTGGTATCCTCGCTAACGGCCGCCAGCTCTTCAGCCGAGGCTGCCAGCTCTGTGGATGCCTGATTCATTTCATTGATCATTTGATGCAATTTGTTGCGCATAATACTCAAGGCGTTTAACAGTTGCGCTATTTCATCAGAACCTTCGACGTGTACTTCTTCAGTCAGATTGCCTGCGGCCACAGATTGCGCGACATGGATTGCATCGCGAAGACCACGAGTAATACTGTTAATCACCAGAAATGCAATCGTAATCCCTAGCAGCCCGGCAATCAGCCCGATAATGCTCAGAGTGGCAAAAGCGTTTTTTTCATATTGCTCTGCATTCAGGGCAGCCATTTCAGTAAATTGCCCGATTTCCATTTGTAGCGTTTCCAACTCATGACTGATGGCTTTTTCTTCCGCCTCAATACCCTCAGCGGCTTTAAAGGCGTCGTGTAACCTGCCTTGTTTGATCAGCTCAATGGTATGTTCAGCGTGACTGACATAATCTTCATGTTCTTTTTTGACCCGCGTTAGGATGTCAGCAACCTGTTTGAACTCCTGCTGTTCGTTGTCATTGCGGGCAAATGCCATGGCTTTTTGGGCAATCTGTTCACCGCTGCTGAATTCGTCACTTATCTGCTGGGAAAAGTCGGTGAATGTTTTGACCGCTTCACTGAAGTGGGCTGAGGCTCTGGCCTCAGTATTCATTTTTTCTCCGAAGCGCAGGGCACGCTCGAAGTTGATGGCTTGTTCCAGTTGATGGATGGTGACTTGTGACACTACTTGTGTCAGTGGGATATTTTCCTCGGAGATAGTGGCTAACTCTTCACCAATCTGATTCATGCTGTTGAGTGCGTAGATGATGCTAACGGCCAATGCGCCTATGAACACTACCGATATGCTGTAAATTTTGGCTTTGATGGTGTAGCGATTAAGGTGAAATGGACTGCTCATTGGTTTGGAACCTTTTATGCGTTCATGGAAGGTGTGCGCAAGGTTCCTTAGCTGGGAGCCAAATGTTTTATGGCACACCGTAATCTGTCTTTCTTCACTGTCGGCAGAAGCAGTGAGAAACTTTAGCAGACTGTTGATTTGGTAGGATAAAATTATTAATGAGGTTATTAGAAAAGGTGTTTTGCTTTTTTAAGAAAAATTCAAACTTATGGCCTTGGTGTTACACATTGCCAGTGCAGTATTGCTGTTCCACTTTTTGAGGTAACTACTTTTGGTGATGTAAAAATTCGGAAGGAGATAATGGTTTATATTTCAGGCTTTGAACTGCGCCACCATTTGCTGCAATTCGGTAGCCAGATTAGCCAGGTCTTCACTGGCTCGGGCCGTCTGCTCGGCACCCTGCGCTGATTCGTCACCCACCTGACTGATGGTAACCACGTTATGGTTGATCTCTTCGGCTACCGCGCTTTGTTCTTCGGCGGCACTGGCAATCTGAGTATTCATATCATTGATGCGAGCCACTTCATCAGCGATGGCGGTGAGAGCATCTCCTGCTTTTGCCGTTTGCTCAACACCGATCTGTGCCTGTTCACGGCTTTCATCCATGAGTTCTACAGCTTCTTTTGAACCGGCTTGCAGAGATTCAATCATTGCCTGAATTTCCTGGGTTGATTCCTGTGTGCGCCCGGCCAGCGTACGCACTTCGTCGGCGACCACGGCAAAGCCCCGACCCTGTTCACCGGCGCGGGCGGCCTCAATGGCTGCATTCAACGCGAGTAAGTTGGTTTGTTCGGCAATGCCACGAATCACATCCAGCACGGTGCCGATACGGTCACTATCACTCTCCACCCGCTGAATGGCTTCGGCGGATCGACTGATGGCCTGAGCAAGAGTGTTGATCGTATTGACTGCGTTATTAACCACCTCGCGCCCTGTGGATGACTCATCGTTGGCTGTAGACGCAGCCCCTGCCGCTTCCATGGCGTGGCGGGCGACTTCCTGCACGGTGGCTGCCATCTCGTTCATGGCGGTGGCCAGTTGGTCGGTTTGTGATTGTTGTTTTTGAATGCCATGACTGGTTTTCAGCGTGACTGCGGACATTTCTTCTGCCGCCGCCGCCAACTGTGCTGTTGATCCCGTCACCTGTTGCACGATGTTCTGGAATTTGTCCAGCATGCTGTTGAGGCTGGTGGTCATGTCACCGGTTTCATCTTTACTGTGGATGTCGATACGGCAGGTCAGGTCAGACTGTTGTTCAATTATTCCCATGGTATTTTTCAGCAGGATTAGCGGTTTTGTAAATCTGTCGGCAAAAAGCCAGCCTGCAATCACCGCAATGCTGACCATCAGCAGGATGCTCCAGAGGGCGGCCCACAAGATATTATTTTCCATGATATGTTCGGCGGCAAAGGCTTCTGCCACGTCAATTTCCGCCAGTATGGCCCAATTCAGGCCCAGTATGTTAATGGGAGCATAAGCGGACAAGACATTTACACCGCGATAATCCTTGATGAGTTTAAATCCGGTTTTTCCGGACAATGCGGATGCTGTGGCAAAGGTTTTTACCGGAAGCAGGCCGATGGTGGTTTCCTTGCTGTTGATGACGCCTCGAATGTGCTCTGAAAGCGGTATGTTTTTGATGGCTTCCATGAAACTTGCCTTGTCCTCAATGAGGAATCGACTTTGACTGCGCATGAGGCTGTCACTTCCGACCAAATAGGTTTTACCCGATGCACCCAGACCAACCTCATGCCAGCGTGCAGCGTTGGTCATTACCTGATTGATGTTGTTGATTGGCATTTGGAAGATAAGAATGCCTTCCATTTTACCGCTGTCCCCGAAGATGGGGGATGAAATAAATGAAGCTGGATTGTCGTAGGACGGTGTATAGGGAGCAAAATCATCGAGGTAAACAAAATCTGTTTTATTGGCTTTTTGAGCCGCTTTGAACGCACGGCTTATGCCGGTATCAGCATAGGGTCCACTGGTTAGAGACGTGGCAAAGTCCAGTTTTTTATAGACGGAATATACAATCCTGCCAGTGTCTGCATCCACCAAAAAAATGTCGTAATAACCGAATGTATTGAGGAAATCACGAATATGAGGATGGTAGCGTGTATGGAGTTGGTCGTAACGGGAGCCGTTATCGGCTTTGATCAATGCATCTTTTGAGCCCGGAGGATTACTGTTGGCTTTGATGTAGGTGTACTGCAAAGCCACAGCAGTATCATCAATGCTGTCGGATATAGCCTGGGTATTGATGCTTTCCCCATGGTTCTGGTTTTTGTATTTATTGGCAAAGTCATTGGTGTAATAGTGGGTGAGCTGGTTACGATATTGATCGATGTTGCCACTCAGGGTTTCTGCCTGATAACGGTAAAAGGCTGGCTTAAGGCTTCGCATCGCATTGATGATCATCTCATCGTTGGAAAAGGTTTTGATCTGGTTGGAAATAGTATTGAAATAGTCTTCGATCTGGGCTTTTTTGATTTCCCGGAGCGACACTAACTGGTTATCAATCTGTTTTTCCAGAGCGTCTTTTGCTGTGCTGGTAGCAACTGACTCAATAAATAGACCAGCGAGGATGACCGGTACCGCAGCGAGCAGGGATGAGCCGAGAATTAATTTGTTTTTGATGTTCATGTATATCCTTATCACATCTGTCCGTTGAACCGGGGTTTAACCATTGTTCATGTTTAGGATATTTCGGCAATGCGCAAAGCATCTTTAGGCAACGTTCTTTAAGCGTGTGAAGTTTTTGCAGGGACACGCTTATTCACATCTGGCGTCGCAGTAAAACATACACCGCGCCCATGCCCCCGTCTTTTGCCTGTGCGGAACTGAAGGCAAGTACGAAGGGTACATCCCGTAGCCACTGGTTAACCTGAGCCTTGAGCACCGGGCGACCTTTGGAGGAACGATGGCCTTTACCATGGATGACGCATACGCAGCGCTGGTGATTGCTTTGGGCATTATTTAAAAAGCAGGTAAGTAAAGCAGCAGCTTCCACGAGGGTGCAGCCGTGCAGGTCGAGCCGGGCTTCAGGGCGTAAATCACCGTGCCTGAATTGGCGTAGCAGACGGTGTTGCAGACCGCCGCGACTGAAAAACAAGGACTCTTCCGGCGCAACATCAGGTACATAATCACGGGGAATGAAGTCGCTTGTTGTGGTGTTTTGTTTATTATCGGTACGTTGTTGTGATAAAGGACGGGGCTTGTTGTTGGAGGGAGTGCATCTCTCAGCGGATTTTTTATGTGACAGGGGTTTAACGTCTGACATCATTTGCCGGAACAGGTCGTCATCGTTGTCAGGGGTTTTATTGCTCATAAGGGCGGGTATTTTACGTGAGAGTGAGGGTGGCCTGTAAAGAGGGAAATAATTAGTCGAAACACGGTTTTCCCCGTAAGGCTCGATATGCCCATAACGTTTTTATTTCATGGCTAGGCAAAATGATGCGGAATAATGATTCTATTGCAAGACACTTTAACGCGCCACGGAATCAATAGGGCGTGCAGTTAGGCCTAAATCTCAATCGCTATGGGTATATAATGCCCTCCATGAAAATATTGTTGAGCAACGATGATGGTTATCAGGCACCGGGACTGCTTTGTCTGGCAGCAGCGCTGGGTAAAGTCGCCGAGGTGCATGTCGTTGCGCCGGATCGTAATCGCAGTGGTGCCAGTAATTCCCTGACACTGGAAAATCCCATTCGAGCGCATGAGGCCGACAACGGTTTTGTGTTTGTGGATGGTACGCCCACAGACTGTGTACATCTGGCCATTACCGGCCTGCTGGAACATGAGCCCGATATGGTTGTCGCGGGCATCAATGCCGGAGCCAATATGGGCGACGATGTGTTGTATTCCGGCACTGTAGCGGCAGCCATGGAGGGGCGGTTTTTGGGTTTGCCTGCCATTGCGGTGTCGCTGGCGGGAGAAAAATTCCAGCATTTTGAAACAGCGGCGCAAGTTGTTGTGTCATTGCTGGAGCGGTTAAAAAGTGACCCATTGCCGGTGGATACCATTCTTAACGTCAACGTGCCGGATGTGCCATGGGCTTCGCTGCAAGGTTTTGAAGTGACCCGTCTCGGGCGGCGACATAAATCTGAACCGGTGGTAAAAATGCAAGATCCGCGCGGCAAAGAAATTTATTGGGTGGGCCCGGTGGGTGCCGAACAGGATGCCAGTGAAGGCACGGATTTTCATGCAGTGCGCCAAAACCGGGTGTCACTCACGCCGTTGCATGTGGACCTTACTCGTTATACAGCGATGGAGCAGGTCTCCACCTGGGTGGCAGGGTTATGAGTCGCCTTCAGGGTATTGGCATGACCAGCCAGCGCACCCGTGACCGCCTAGTGCGACGCCTGCAAGAAGAAGGGATCAACAATCAGCGTGTGCTGGAGGTGATTCGCAGCACACCCCGTCACATTTTTGTGGACGAAGCCTTGGCCAGTCGTTCCTACGAAGATACTGCACTGCCCATTGGTCACGGTCAGACTATTTCCCAACCCTATGTCGTTGCACGCATGACCGCCGCCCTGCTGGAAAGTGGTCCGTTGAACCGGGTACTGGAAGTAGGCACCGGCTCGGGCTATCAGGCTGCGGTGATGGCACCATTGGCGGGTGAAGTGTACAGCGTTGAACGTATACGCCCCTTGCTGGACCTGGCAAGGGAACGGCTTGAGGAATTACAACTGCGCAATGTGCGTCTCAAGCACAGCGATGGTAGCTGGGGCTGGCCTGAGTTTGCGCCTTATGATGCCATTATTGCTACTGCCGCACCGGAACAGGTGCCAGAGGCATTATTGCAACAGCTCGCGATAGGCGGACGACTGGTCATGCCCGTGGGTCCACAGGGAGTGCAGGAATTGGTATTGCTGACACGCACACCGGAAGGCGTCGAACGACAGGTGCTGGACAAAGTGAGCTTTGTACCCATGCTGGGTGGCACGCAATAACGCCGCCAAAAATGACTGAATTATCAAAATCACATCAAAAACACCTTTGTGCTCTGGCATCTTTACGTTAGGGCTTTAAAAATTTGCCACAAAGAAAAACGAGGCCATTGAATAACACATGAAATTATTTTCTAGTTTGTACGCGCATGCCATGCGCTGGGCGGTACACCGGCATGCACAATGGTATCTGGCGGGTTTGAGCTTTGCCGAATCCTCTTTTTTCCCGATCCCACCGGATGTGATGCTGGCTCCCATGGCCCTGGCCGACAATAAAAAAGCCTGGCGGTACGCGACAATGACCACGGTGGCCTCGGTGGCGGGCGGCATGCTGGGATACCTGATTGGTTATTTGGCATTTGATGCCATCGAACCCTGGGTGATGGACGCTGGTTACGGCGACAAATACCAATTGGCAGTAGACTGGTTTGAGCAATGGGGCATCTGGGCGATTCTGATCGCAGGCTTCTCCCCGATTCCCTATAAAATCTTTACCATCGCCGCCGGTGCTATTTCCATGGCCTTTTTACCCTTTGTGCTGGCCTCTTTGGCAGGGCGCGGTGCCCGTTTCTTTTTGGTCACGGCACTCATTGTGTGGGGTGGGGAACGCATGGAACACACCATCAAAAAATACGTGGACTGGTTGGGCTGGGGGCTGGTGATCGTCATCGCCGTGGCTTTGGCCTGGCATCAGTTTTATTAGCCGGTTGCATTTACTGTGTGAGTTGCGTTAACTGCGCGTATGGTTTTTATGCTTCCCGGTAAAATATATGTTCTGAGTCTTATATTGTTACTGATGCTGCTCACCGCTTGTGGGGGGCATATCTTTCATCGCGTAGAGCGTGGAGAAACTCTGTACTCCATTGGTTGGGTATACGGCCACGATTACCAGCAACTTGCCCGCTGGAATAACATTCAATCTCCGTACACCTTGAGCCCCGGGCAACGCATTCGCGTTGCTCCACCGTCGGGAAAAAGTATTTCCCCATCACAGGAATACCGTACCGCGAACGTTCGAAAAGAACAGAGCCCTGCAATGCGTAAAACGCCGGCACCTGTCATTGAAGCCGGTGGTGCTAATATCGAAACCCCGAGAAAATCTACCAGCAACGCGAGCCGCGAACCGCGAGCCGTGGTGTTGGATAAATCGAATATGGCACAAGCAGGGGAGACAGAAAAATACGATGTGCAAAGTGTGGTTGCTGCGGCAAAAACAGCGGTTAAAAAAGTCTTTAATCAAACCGGCATCATTTCTCCTAAACCACTTACAGGCAAACCTGGTTGGCAGTGGCCAACTAAACAGCGACGTATACTGCGCACATTTTTAGCAAATAACCCTGCCCGGCAGGGTCTGGATATTGCGGGTGAAAAAGGCAGCCCGGTGTTAGCAGCAGCCACAGGCCGAGTAGTGTATGCTGGTAGTGGACTTGTTCGATACGGTCGGCTTATTATTATAAAGCACAGTGAACGATATTTAAGTGCTTATGCGCACAATCAAAAACTGCGGGTTAAGGAAGGCGATACAGTGAAAGCAGGTCAACGTATTGCCGATATGGGACGCACGGGAAACCTGGGCGATAACTTTATTAATGATAACCGAGCAAAGTTGCACTTTGAAATCAGGCAAAATGGAAGACCAGTTGATCCTCTGCGGTATTTGCCTAAATGAAAATTTTCTTGAAAGCATGCCTGAGTCCTGATTACTTCGGGTATATTATGACGACAGGTGTCTGACAGAATGTTAGGTGAGGATGATAAAAAGAAAATGAATGTGGACACGGATACATCAGAAGAAATAATACTGGATGATGAAAACGATATTCTTAATAATGATAATGATGCTGGAACCGACAAAATAAAACCAGCTGTGGAATCCAGCGAAAAAAAACCAGTGCGACGTAAAGAACGACGCACCGCCAGTCGCAAAGATATTTCCGAACGTGATCTCGATGCCACCCGTCTGTATCTGGGTGAAATTGGTTTTTCGGCCTTACTTAATGCTGAAGAAGAAGTCACCATTGCCCGTCGTATTCAAAAAGGTGATATGGATGCGCGGCGGCACATGATTGAAAGCAACCTGCGTTTGGTCGTGAAAATTGCACGACGATATTTGAATCGTGGCCTCGCACTGCTGGATCTCATCGAAGAAGGTAATTTGGGACTGATCCGTGCGGTAGAAAAGTTCGACCCCGAGCGGGGGTTTCGTTTTTCCACTTATGCAACGTGGTGGATTCGCCAAACCATCGAACGCGGCATTATGAATCAGACGCGTACCATTCGTTTACCCATACATGTCGTTAAAGAAATCAATATCTACCTGCGTGCCGCGCGACACTTGGCGCAAACGTTAGATCATGAACCCAGCCCCGAAGAAATCGCCCACATGCTCGACAAACCTATCAGCGATGTAAAGCGTATGTTGGGTTTGAATGAGCGTGTGACATCGGTGGATGTGCCCATGGGTCGGGACAGTGATAAATCGGTGTTAGATGGCATTGCCGATGAATACAACGTTGACCCTTCAGTATTATTGCAAAATGAAGACATGCACGACTGTCTGGAAATGTGGTTAGGCCAGATTAACGAAAAACAACGTGAAGTAGTGGAACGTCGTTTTGGATTGCATGGCCGGGATGTCGCCACGCTGGAAGAAGTTGGCAATGCGCTGGGTGTTACCCGTGAAAGAGTGCGACAAATTCAGCTGGAAGCCCTGAAACGTCTGCGTGCAGTCATGGAGCGCGAAGGTTATTCTGTTGATACTATTCTGAAGTAGCTGTTTTTTTAACTACCCAGTCTAGCTTTTAGGTGCATGTAACACTAGCAAGTCAAGCGTTGTAAACGCGAAGGGCGCAGAGACGCAAAGAGCGCAAAGAAAAACGTTACGCTCTTTGCGCCTTCGCGAAATTGGCATTAACGTGCAGGATTTACCCGCGTTTTTATGCTTGGTGTGCTTGCGCTAAAGAGGGGGGTTTTGTGTGTACACGCCAAAGTCCCAGTATTTCCTCACAGACTTTTGTGGCCCCGACCAACCCAAGCGTAACAACTGTTTGTGTATAAACCAGATGATAGCGCCATGACCAACAAACAAAACGGACTCATGTTCTTTCGATAGCTTTACCAGTTGGTCAGTGCATTCCCTAGTGCGGCACTTTATGTCTTTGTACGACTCAGCGTTTGATGTGTAGCTCGCCAATTGGAGTATGCGAAACAGTACTGACCATGAATTTCCTGTTAATTTAGGGTATTTCCAGTGTGCATATGGCATTTCACATTCGCGAAATAGAGGGCTGATGATATCCGGAGTTTCAATATTTAACGCCCATGCAGACTCGATTGAACGCGGTAAGGTGCTGCACACAATAAATTCACATTGTTTGGCCCTTTCATAAGCCTCAGCTGTCGGTTGATGCTCAGCATCAATTCCTGATTGGTCATAACTCGCTACCCGCTTGCCAAAACCAGCCGCACTCATTTTTCCTGAAAGATCGATTTTTGGTTTTCCGTGTCGTATCAGTACTATTTCCACTCATGCTCCTTCATTAATATTGGGGGGACTACCCAATGCTATTAAGTTAAATGTGAATTAAGCACTGAAAAACGCTACTTTTTAAAAATCACCGGGTATTAAACGCAAAGGGCGCAAAGGGCGCAAAGATGCAGAGGATGCAAAATTTCTCGTGTTTTTCTCTGTGTCCTTTGCGTCTCTGCGAGCTCTGCGTTTATAACACGTCACTTGTCAATGTCACGACAACATAATCTCCCAATGTACTGAAACTCTTCTCCGAGAGTATTACCCCATATATGCATGATCAGATGCCAAGTATATTAATTCTTCTTCAGAACTGTCTCTCGATAAAATTGCGTTACGGTGCGGAAAACGCCCATATTTTTTAACAATATCTCTGTGATGTTTTGCAAATTCAACATTTTCCCCAAGGTCCGCCTCACTATATAGCTTTACTGACATATTTTGATCATCGATGTTTTCACTATGCATAAATGGCATATACAAAAACGGTAACTTTTCTTTTTCAATGTCCTTATCCTGCTTATTGTTTATCGCCTTACGCGATATTGTCAGTGCTATTTTTTCCGAGCTAAAGCTTTTTGCCTGATTTCTAAACATGTTTAGTGGGAATTGGTCGAGTATGATAACCAATGCAAGGCTACCGGTTGGCGTTATACGCCATTCCTCCAGTTCATTTAAAGTGGCTTTATTCCATAATTCTTCGTATTTTTCTGCAATTTCTTTATCTAATTCTGGCGTAGAAGAAAACCACTGCTCTTTGATACGATCAGAAAACCAGAAATCTATAATTTCCCTGGGGGTTATATTCACTTTATATTCCCTCGTAACGCATAAAAATTTAGCCAAAGTATCTTTTGATGTTGGGGGCGATATCTTTTATAAAATACACATTAAATCCAGACATCAAACGGGAAACTTATTGCGAGTATGTTTCTGATTGTCAACAACATCCACATCAGCCACTTTTTTTGCCTCCATCACTTTCTGTACAGTCAACAAAATCGATTCCATCACTAACAATATTGCTAAATCTGGCAACTAATGTCACTGCCCCCAGTCCCGCATAAAGGGTTAGATGGTTTTCGGGCGGGCACTAATTTGATATATTTTTAAATGAGCCTTGTATTTCAACATCAATCGATTCTAAGTTGAAGTCATTTTTTTGGGTAGAAGAGTAGATTGTCTTCATGCCATCCTCAGATATTTCCAGTTTAATTGGAAAGCCTTCCGAGTCGTCCAGGGAAATTTGGAAAACAGGTTGCGATAAGGTTTTCCCGCAAACATCAAATTCCGGGCTGTCTTTGAATAACTCATAGAAATGGATCTTCTCTTGGAATCCTGAAGTTCTTAAAAATAAAAAGTACCCCTTTTTATTCAGGCTCATTATTTTCATTTCTTTAATGGAATCTGCTGTAAAACAGTCCGGTTTTTTCGTACAAGCTGATGTGCCGAGAAAAACTAAAAATATATAAAGCAAAATAAATATTTTGTTCATTTCCAAAGTTCCTGCCATGTGGAGATATAATTAAAGTTTCCCGCAACTCCGATTTTTGTGAGGTGGTGTGATAGCCCATCAGGAAGCTTCAGAATGAAATCTTTTGTAAGTGGTATGTTGGTAATGTATTCTTTGTCAAAAGGTTCAAAGTCATAGATGCTTTCAACTTTCCAATATGATAAAAAAACATTTCCATTGTTTGTTGTATTTACAAAAAGATAAAATCGATGGTCTGTATTTTTAAGTGGTTGATTAAGTTGCTCTACCTGCAAGGCCCCATTGTGGAGAATGCAGCCTTGGCTATTCTCATTTCTTCGCCCTTTCTTTAAATGGCTTGAGTGTCTTGAATCAAGAAACCCTCGGTCACTTGTTTTGATTGCAGAGATAGACTTTTTGTTGGAAGAAAGTTCTTTGATATAGAGTTTTAGCGCTGATATTGTATCTTTAACTATAATTGAATCGGTATAAATTCTTGAGTTGATACTGAAGTTTCTCCCTTTGCCATTAACATAGTGATCAGCTAAAGTAGCAGCTTCTTTAAATCCATGATATTGCCCTCCCCACCACAATGCCTCAAAGATTTCCTTCATGAATTCCTTCTCGTTATCGGTGAACGAGATATTTAATTTACCTTTACAGGTTAAGTAATCAATAGTATTTTGCAGTAAATCAAAGCTTTCCTTTGATTCAAGTATTGCCACTTTACCCATGTGCCATAATGGGGCTGACGGAATGTTTTCTCTATCCTCCAGGCATTTATTTCCTTTTTCTATAGCTTCCTTTATCGGCATCTTTAATTCCTTGAAATTTAAAGTAAATTTCGGACATTATCCAGAATCTGTACGTGAGGATATTTTTACATAAGTAAAAAGGGGGTGTTACCCAATATAGGGGAATTCTCTCCCGCTGGAATGATCGACTTTGCTCGGTTGTATGTTCCTTTCTTTTTTTATTTGCGATATGCGTCGAGGTAATTTTTAAACCCTCACCCCAATCGTCCCCCAATTTTGGGAGTACTCTCTGGGGCATAAAAGGGAACACTCGGCCATATGGTCAATCAATCTAGCTTTTGCTTGTAACCCGAAGCTGGTGACTTTAGCCGATGACGTATCATATGCCTACAACGCCAAAATTATCTTTGTCTCGGGCTTCCCACATGGCTTTAGCCTGCGCCTCGGCTGCGCTCGCATTGTCTGCACGCCCCATCATTTTCAGGGTGATAGCAGTAGTACCAATAACAGCTCCGATGCCATATTCGTCACCGTCTTTACCTAGCCATACAGCGCGCAGGCGTTGTACATCCAGTTCGGTATCTTTAACGTGGCGCTTGTTGAACATGGCTGGCCATTCTTCGTCACTCATTTCTCCATTGCTCACGCTTTGCACCAGACAGGGGGCATCCGGGTCACGTTCGATTTCGCCACCGTCACCTTTTATCACCGCCAGATGTGGTTGCTCCAATAAGAGGGCGGCCTCCTGGTGCATAGGTCGGTAACCGGGGTGAAAAATACCCTGCATCATGTATTGCGCGTTGAACGGGTTTAACATGCGTGAAATGGTGTGTACCGGTGAGCGCAGGCCGAGGATGGGGCGCATTTCTATAATTTTGTGCAACGTCGGGCTCAGGTACGCCAAATCCAGATAGGCAAAACCGGTTTCGCGAATGCGGTCTGCGGATTCTTGCAAGGAGGTACAAGGGGGGATGCCCAGTGTGGTCAGTACGTCTTTGGTGTACAAACGCCCGGCGGTGTGGCCGCTGGCTCCGTGCATGAAGGTGTTGATGCCGTTTTGTGCGAGCAGCAGGGTGGACAGAATAAACCATGGCAGATGTCGTCGTTTGCCTGCATAGCTGGACCAGTCCAGGTGTATTTCAGGACAGTTTTCAGGAATGACTAATGTTTGTTTGACTGCGTGAATGAAACCGGCCAGCTCTTCCGGTGTTTCTTCCTTGACGCGCATCAACATCAGGAAGGCTCCCAGTTGCTCGGGCAGAACTTCATCCGCCAGAATCATGTGAAAGGCATCGAAGGCTTCATCCCGGGTCAGCGGGCGTGAGCCGTTTTTGCCTTTGCCGAGGATGCGGACGTATTGTGCAAAGGGGTGTTCTGTTGTGTTCATGATGAAAATACCCGGTTTGATCACTGATTTCTGTGTGTGTTTGCGCTGAGTAAGTGCAGGCACCTGATGGAGTCAGACAAAATAGTAAAAGCCAACAGTAATCGTCTGGCGATTTATAGATAGTACATCGTCAAAGTGATTTTGACGATGTACCAGGGGTGTTCACATTTGCCGTCAAGCAATAGCGATATATTTTCGATATATCAGCCCTATCATGTGTAAGTGCAATAGCTATCAACATTATCAACGTTGATATTGCAGGTTATTTTTCCGGCAATGGCGCTTCATGCGGCAAATGCACTTCTTCTATCTGGCCTGCGGCAGGGTCATTGAAGGTTTCCATGGATATTTTATTTTCGGCTTTTGCAACAATAGTGGTAATTGCGGCATCTCCCGTTACGTTAACGGCAGTGCGCATCATGTCCAGCAAGCGATCAACGCCCATGATCAATGCAATTCCTTCCACTGGCAGGCCGACCTGGTTGAATACCATGGCCAGCATGATAAGCCCCACACCGGGTACTCCGGCAGTGCCTATGGAGGCCAGAACCGCCATGCCAATCACGGTGAGGTAACCGCTGATGCCCAGGTCGATGCCGTAGACATTGGCAATGAACACTGTCGCCACACCCTGCATGATGGCGGTGCCGTCCATGTTGATGGTGGCTCCGAATGGCACTACAAAAGAGGCAGTGGAGTTATCAACACCCAGTCGTTTCTCCACGGAGCGCAGTGTCACTGGGATGGTGGCGTTTGAGCTGGAGGTGCTGAAGGCAAATATTTGTGCCGTGCGCATTTTTTTCAGGAACATTAACGGACTGACACGGCCCAGCAGTTTCAGCAGTATCATCAGAGTGCCTGTCATGTGCAGCACCAATACCACTGCGACAACACCAAAGTAACTGATCATCGGCAGAATCAGCCCCAGCCCTTGCAGGGAGAATGTTTTTGCCATTAGTGCAAATACCCCAATGGGGGCAACGAGCATCACCACGTTAACAACTTCCATCATTACGTCGTTCAGTTTTTCTGCGCCTTGCGCGATGGAGCGGCCTCTCTCTCCAACCATTAATACGCAGATAGCAAAAAGAATGGTGAAGAATATAATTTGCAACATGTTGCCGTCTGCATAGGCGGCGATGGGGTTGGTGGGCACCAGATCAATGATCACCTGGGTCAGCGGCGGTGCAGCAGGGGCGGTAAACTCAGCGTGTTCGGCGGTCTGCATGTCAAAGCCTTCACCCGGAGCCACGACTACGGCCACTGTAATGGCGAGGGTAATGGCCAGCGCTGTGGTTAACATGAACAGCAGAAATGCCTTGATGCCGACCCGGCCAAGGGTATTAACATCGCCTATGCCACAAACACCACAGATCAGGGAGAAGGTGACCAGCGGTACCACCAGCATTTTCAACGCACTGATAAATAATGCGCCGACCACATGAAAAAGTCCGTTGACCAGATAGTCCTGGATAAAGGCCACTTCGCTGGCAAAAGCGTTGATCAGGCTGCCAACAACCAGACCGCAGCCCATCCAGATCAGAATTTTGGTTGTCATGTTCATTTTTTGTTGTGGCATTAATCAATCCCTGTGGTGTGCTTGCTGACGGAAAAGGGATACTACATTACATTGGTGTCAAACCGGGAGGGCGGGGTTGCAGATATTTTAGGAAATATGAACAGTTACGAGGGTTTGCGTATTAAGAGGGTGGAAATGCTGGTTGGGTATACTGCATATTCCTGGTGCGGGCAGTTAATAGTATTATCAAATAATAATATGGTTACATGTTGGTTTAAGGTGTACTCTTTTTAGCCTACAGTTACTGAGCAGGGCATAAGGTATACCCTCCTGTTGTGAGTAAAAATGAAGTGGGTTTTTGTCTCGGGAATAATGATGGAATGAGAGCGCAGTCATCCACAATGCAAAGTGTATGCGCTTCCGGTGTTGTGGCAGCGGGGCAGAACCCGTTTGCGCTTGATAATCATCGCGCTTATGCGCTATGGCGTGAGCAAAAGCTGAGGTGTTACCCGCAGCATCTGAGTGAATTGTTAGTGCCGGTTGTTAATCCCCATGCGCTGACTGAGGCGGAATGTGCTGCCATTCGTCGGGCCTGTGCTCGTGCCAACATGGCGATTTATGTCAGCCAGCCATCAACGGGTGATGAGCTACCCGGTACACCACTGGTTGCGGATATGGGGAAGCACTTTGCTTTGTTGCATCTGGACCAGAATCTTTATGCTGATGACGATGGTATTTCCGCATTGCAGGTTTCTGCGCAACGCCGTCAATATGAATACATCCCGTATAGTCGATGTGGTATCAGTTGGCACACTGATGGTTATTACAATCCTCCTGAGCGAAAAATTCATGCCATGGTGTTGCATTGTGTGCGACCGGCAGCCGAGGGGGGTGAAAATGCACTACTGGATCATGAAATGCTGTACTTACAGCTTCGCGACAAAAACCCTGATTTTATTGCGGCCTTGATGCAGGATGACGTGATGACTATTCCCGCCAATATTGAAAACGGCGTGGAAATTCGTCCTGAGCAGAGTGGCCCGGTGTTTTCGGTGGATGCACACAGCGGTGATTTGCACATGCGTTATACAGCGCGCACACGTTCCATTGTGTGGAAAACAGATGCCACCACACAGACTGCCGTGAAATTGCTTGAGGATTTGCTGGCGGGGGATTCACCGTATTGTTTTAATCGGCGCTTGGCGGCTGGGGAAGGAATTATCAGCAATAATGTGTTGCACCGTCGTACGGCATTTAAAGACAGCCCAGATGTAGGGCAGGGGCGATTGATTTACCGCGCACGGTATTATGAGCGCATTCAGTGATGGTTTTACAACGAGCCTACAGTGAGAAACCATAATGATTTACCTGAGTGAATTATTGATACAAAACCCGGAGCTGGAGTCCTTTGAGCAATTGTTGCAAGTCATTACTCAAAAAGCCCAGCAGGGTGCAATTCATTTGAAGATCGACATCAAGCCTGCTTATCCCGATACTCCCGGCAACTGGGAAGATAAAGTGGAAGGTGCCTTTGCCGGTGTACATTCGATGATGGGTGCTTACACGGGGCGTACCGGGGAAGACTAGCGAATGTTATTTGATGAGCAGTATTGAACAGGAAAGCATAATGAAGTTTTTAGATGATGGCATGGGTATGCGTGATGCCGATAGTGGTGATGAAACAGAAGTGCCCGTAGCACAGCTGGAACAAGCGTTGACGATAGCGCAGGAGGAAATGCTCGCATTGCCCGCCGGTTATCAGCCTGTGCAAAAGGCGCTGATACAAAACCGCATCGCTGAACTGCTGGTGGATTTGCAGCGAGACGAAGACGCGTTTGATAGTGCTCGTGAAGCCTTTGATGTTTTTGTGGCAGTGCAGCAATGGGAAGATGCCGTGCAATCATGCAACGTGATGTTTCTTGCCGGTCAGGCGGACTCTCTGCCAGCCTTGGGGCAAGGTGTATGGTTGGCGGTGACCTTTCCCATTGATGCTGAATTATCCGTTGCCATGCTGCAACATATTATTGATGAAACTCCCGCTGACTCTGATGGTGCTGCGGTGGCGGCGGTTACAGCCTGTTATGTGGTGGAAATGCGCAGTGAAGGCAAACAGCGCGATAATCTTGCTTTGTTTACCAATCATATGCTGGGTACCGTAGCTCGTCGGCATAGTGATGTGAGCAAGCAGGAGCAGTTTGATTTCTGGATGGAAAAAATGGAGTTGACCGATCCTGCAAAATTCCTGCCGCGCCTGCGTAATGTGGTGGACGTGTTGGTACAGGAAGACTGGTGGGTGGATCGTGAGGCGATTTGGGCAAGTTTGCCGGATCAATAAGACAACATGCCCGTTAACAAAATGATCAATTCTATTTTTGTAGGGTGGGCATCGCCCACCATTTAAGGCTTAAACAAGGCGCAATTGGTGGGCGATGCCCACCCTACGCCAGGCAGCCGATTTTTTAGAAATATGTAAAATAATTTATTGAATATGAATGATGTATTGGCAAGAAAACACTGAAAATAAAACATTGCACGTTACTGACGACGTGGTGGATCTTGTCTTCACCTTGCGTTGTCAATGTTTGCCTGTGGATCATGTTTATTCTTTGTTTGAAGCAGTGCAAGTCGTGTTGCCCTGGTTGCAGGAAGAACCCGCGGCTGGACTGCATGCAATAAATGTTGCCGCGTCGGGCAATGGCTGGGTGCGTCCGACAGACCCCCAGGCAGTATTACATTTATCAAAACGTACCCGTTTTGAATTGCGTGTCCCCAGGCATCGTATTGCTGATGCTAAAAAACTGGTGGGTAAAAAGCTGGATGTTTGTGGTTATGTTTTTGAGTTGTGCTCAGCCAGCGAGCGTCCTTTAAGCACGATTACCACGCTGTTTTCACGTCATCTGGTTGCTGAACAGGAGCTGGCGGAGGAAGAGGACGTATTGAATTGGGTATCTGCACAATTAACAGAGCAGGGAATAACACCCCGTAAAATGTTATGTGGTACTCGGCATTCCATTAAAACACCCGAAAAAAATATTGGCACACGCAGTTTGATGATTGCCGATCTTGAAGTTGAAGAATCGTTATGGCTGCAACAACATGGCCTGGGTCCCTATCGGCATTTGGGCTGTGGTTTATTTATTCCGCACAAAAACATTACTGATCTAGGCAAAGAGAAAGAATGATTTTTAGAATATTTTGTCAACAGGTCTAAATCTGGAAGGAGAGTACAATTGCTATAGAACTTGAGGGTAAAATCATT
>JAKIUF010000060.1 GCA_021647705.1 Gammaproteobacteria bacterium
AGCATGAGGCGCGTGTTACACCGTCAGGAAAAGTCGATCAATGGCTTCCCTGGGTGCATATTACGATAGGCAATTTAAAGGCCTTTTTGTTGGGTACTTTCCATGGTGTGTCAGGAAAATACTTGCACGAATACCTTGATGAGTTCTGTCATCGATTTAATCGACGATTTTTTGAAGTTGAAATTCCTAACCGGTTGTTAAACCTGGCAGTTATTCACGCGCCAATAAAATCGTGCTGAGTTAAATGCAGAGGCATGTTAATTTTTGAAACGATAAAACTTTCAAAATGGTTACCTAATGTAACGCTTGTATTTCTGGGCATAATGTCACCTCATGCAACCAATATGTATTAGTAATTAATACACCATGTCGGCAGAATGTCAATAAAAACGGGTTGTGTCTCGATGTCATTAAGTTAAGCGCACTGGGTCAAATCGGCTGCTTATAAACGCCGAGGTCACAGAGACGTAAAGAAAAACACTTAAAAACTCTGTGCCTCTGTGTCTCTGCGACCTCTGCGTGATAGACATTGTGTGTTTTTGTTTCCACATTCTGTGGCTCACACTGAACCCCTAAACCTCATTCGTCATGGGTACTGGCTGCTTGCCCAATATTTGTTTAACCGACAAAAACAAGCGTTCATTTTTTTAACGTAATGACAATGGGTTGTGTCTGGAAATCAGCAACACGCCTGAGCGGGTCAAGTCTATGCCGGGTGGATTATCGGGTGTTTAACACTACAGGCGGGAGCGATATCTCGCCGCTGAAAATTAGGGTGGCAACCCGCACCAGCCACACCCCGGCACACGAATCCACTGCTGCCGCTGCTCCCTTCCAGGCCTGACGGGGTTCACAATTTATCGTTGCGAGGGGACCAACACGGGTCGCCATAAAACGGTTTTGACATGTTGCCGATGATCCGGTTCATGTCAGAGGGCGGCTATGATACCCAAAAAGACGGCTGAAAACACGCCCTGAGCGAAATGATATGAATAATCAGTCCAGCAGGGCGATGGCTTTGATTTGTGCAAAGACGGGTTTGCCGGGCTCAAGTGCCAGTGCCATTGCGGATTTGCGGGTAATGCGGGCGAGCAGCGCTACGCCGTTGACATCAAGCTGCACCAATAATTGTGCGTTGGATGGCAGGGTATTTTCCTCGTTTAATGCGGTCACGGTAACGGGGACGATATTCAGAATACTGGTACCGGTCTGTCGTTCCAGTGTGAGGCTGACATCGCGCGCCAGCACCCGCAGGCGGACATTCTGCCCTACGGGCAACCCGTCGCCTGCACCAGGGTGTGGCACACTGAGCTGACCCCCGGGAAAGCTCAATTGGGTCAGGTTGAATTGTGTATCGTGGCCGGACACGGTGGCCTCGATAATGGCAGCGGCATCGTGGTCATGGGCCAGCGGCAGGTCGGCTCGGGTGAGCATTTCCGCAATGGGCCCGCTGGCCTGTACGCGACCGTTGTCGAGTAGCACCAGGTGGTCGGCCAGACGTGCCACTTCATCGGCGGCGTGGCTGACGTACAGGATGGGAATATCCAGTTCGCTGTGCAGGCGCGCAAAAAAAGGCAGGATTTCCCGTTTGCGCTGCTGGTCCAGTGCGGCCAGTGGTTCGTCCATTAACAACAGTCGCGGGCTGCTGAGCAGGGCGCGGGCGATGGCGACCCGCTGGCGTTCACCGCCGGATAACCGGGCAGGCTGACGCGGCAGTAGCGTGGCGAGATCCAGCAGTGTGACCGCCTGATCAAAATCAAAACGCTGTTTTTCCGCAGGCAGTCGTTTGAGGCTGTATTCCAGATTTTGTCGCACAGAAAGATGCTCAAAGAGACTGGCCTCCTGAAAGACATAGCCCAGTTCGCGTTGGTGGGTGGGCAGGCAATGTGTTTCGTCTTGCCATACTGTATCGCCGATGACAAACCGGCCGCGTGTCTCTTTTTCCAGTCCGGCAATGGCACGTAACAGGGTGGTTTTGCCGCAGCCCGAGGGGCCGAACAGGGCGGTAATGCCATGAGACGGCACACAGAATATGGCGTCTAACGTGAAGTCGTCACGCTGTAAATGCAGTTGTGCTTCAATCGTCATGTGGGTGTCAGCCGGTAACGACGGTTCAATGTATAAACAGAAAGCAACAAGATAAACGACAGTAATAGCAAACCGCCAGACAGCACATGAGCCTGCCCGTATTCCAGTGCTTCAACATGATCATAAATAGCGATAGACAGCACCTGGGTTTCACCGGGAATGTTGCCGCCGATCATCAACACCACACCAAACTCTCCCACCGTGTGTGCAAAGCCGAGTACCGCAGCGGTGATATAACCGGGCCTTGCCAGCGGTAATACAATACTGAAAAATTGATCCATCGGTGGGGCGCGCAAGGTGGCAGCCACTTCCAGCGGGCGACGGCCAATGGCGGCAAAGGCATTTTGCAGGGGCTGCACGACAAATGGCAGTGAATAAAACACCGAACCGATGACCAGCCCCGTGAAGGTAAATGCCAGAGACTGAATGCCGATGCTTTGCATGAGCGGACCCAACGGGCCATTGGGGCCGAGCATGATGAGCAGATAAAAACCCAGCACTGTGGGCGGCAGGATGAGTGGCAGCGCGACCAGTGCCTCGACAATCACTTTGTAGCGAAAACGACTGTGTGCCAGCCACCAGGCCAGGGGAGTGCCCAGCAATAACAGGATGACCGTGGTCAACCCGGCCAGCTTGAGCGTGGTCCACAGGGCGAGCATGTCGGTTTCGGAGAGCATGGTGAAAGAGCGTGTCCGGTTATTTAGTCTGTATTATCAAGCGGCGCAGTGGATGACAGGCTTTTATTGGTATCCGTCTGTTTTAATGTTGGTACACAGAGAAAATATTCTGTTGTTGATTAACAGTATACCCTGTTGGTGGAACCGCTGCGCTTGTTCCACCCTACGGGTTTATTCGGTGTTGAATAGAGCGGGATAAAAAAATCTATATGACAGGTTGATACTCTGGCGAATCGGGTTTAACGGTGCGAAAGATCGAGTTTGAAGATTTGTCACTCGTTATGCTTAATAAACGGGGGATGCTTATTTTAAAGAACATTATTACTTTTGATGGTGTTACTTCGGGCTGTCAATGAGTATTTAACGCAAAGGCTGCAAAGAACGCGAAGCCGGGTAGGGTGGAACAAGCGCAGCGGTTCCACCAGATGGGAAAGGGATATATTCAAGGTTTGATTCGTTATCACCGTTTACCTTGCTTCGCCGTTTGACGGTGAATGGTTGTTCTTTATAGCTTGTTGGTGGAACCGCTGCGCTTGTTCCACCCTACGGTTTATTTTGTGTTGAATAGAGCGGGATAAAAAATCTATAAATACCCCAGCTCTACTATCTTCCCGGGTAAGGTTTAGCCTGCGATGTCGGACACACCCCAAGCACTTTGAATTGTCTGTGTGGCACAAAGGGTTATATTTGTGTGGTGCTGACAAGTGGCGTGTTATAAACGCAGAGGTCGCAACCGGGTAGGGTGGAACAAGCGTAGCGGTTCCACCAAGCAGGAAAGGGATATATTCAAGGTTTGATTCGTTATCACTGTTCACCTTGCTTCGCCATTTGACGGTGAATGATTGTTCTTTGTAGCCTGTTGGTGGAACCGCTGCGCTTGTTCCACCCTACGGGTTTGCTCTGTGTTAAATACCCGGTAATTTTAGAAAAATATTTTCAGCGCTTAATTCACATTAAAGCGCTGAAACACTTTCATCCCAAAAACAGTTAGTATCTAACGCAAAGAACGCGAAGTTACTCTTTTTTCTTTGCGCCCTCTGCGCCTTTGCGACCTTTGCGTTTACAACACGTTGTTTACTTGTGACACCACAACAACGTTGCCCGTTTCCTGGCTATCGATACTCACGTCATATCTTACAGAGCTTTTAGTTTGTATTTTATTGTGTAGCCGGTGGAGTTTGAGCCAATCTCCGAAAAAAAGCGGCACGTTCCAGTCTGCCCAGTTGTCGATAAACCAGGGCAAGGTTATGGCTGGCGATACGGTTATTCGGGTCTGCTTCATAGGCCCGTTGATAAAACCTTAAAGCCTGTTGCTGTTCTCCCCGGGCGAGGGCGTTGTTACCCAAGCCGACCCAGGCGGATGAGCGCTTTGGCATACGATGCACAATGTCACGATAAAGTTGCTCGCTTTTGCTGGTGTTTCCGCTTTGCCCATAAATGCGCGCCGCATTTTCCTGAAAGTTAACTTTGTCGGTTTCACGCGGGGCAAGCTCGGCAGCTTTTAAATAGAGATCGATGATTGCTTCGGTGTTTGGGTCTGTGTCGCGTGCGTAAGCCGCTGCCAGACCGACAACAGGCTGGAAAGAGTCCGGGTTGGTTTTCATCGCTTGAGTGTAAAACACGGTGTCATTTTCCCAGTCGGCTATTTCTGTCATGGAGGCGATTGAAAAGGAAATCAAAAATACGATAGCAGTGGTTTTTGCAACGGTTCCGGTAGCGCGGCTACGTTGTTGTGCCTGTCGTATGGCCCAGGCGATGAGTATGGCGAAACCGACCGAGGGCAAATACAGTACACGCTGAGCAAATACCGGTTCGTCAAACAGGGCAATGGGCAGGGCGGGTAACAGGGTGATGACGACCCATGCAATGGCCAGCACATACAGGCCTTGTTGCTGGCGAAGGGCGTGGGGCAGGTAAAACAATGCGCCAATAAAGAAAAGGCCGCCGGTCGCAAGCACAAGTATGCCTGGGGAGGGTGAAGAATAATAATATTCCAGTGGTGAGGGGAATACGAGTAACTGGATATAATGGGTAAAAAATGTCAGCAATACCGGGAAATTCTGGAAATTGATGCGGGCCCATGCGCCGGATTGTTGAATATCGCCCTCATCCAATGCATTGCCGCGCAGTACAAAATAAACCAGTAAGAGTGCAGCATAGGTGAGATAACGTGCGATAAAGGATTTTGAACGTAATGCGCTACGCTGAAATAATACATCGTAAATAATTAGTATCAGCGGGAAAAATATTGCGGTTTCCTTGGAGAGTAATGCCAGTGCAAAACACAGTGGAGCGCTGATGGCATAGACCCATTTTTTTTGTCGGGATGTGGTTTGATACCAGCGTCGATGTAATAAAAACCCGCTGAGCAGGAACAGTGAGACCAAGGGGTCCGTCATTCCTGCGATCCAGGCAACGGATTCCACATGCACGGGGTGTACGGCAAAAATGGCGGCGCTCATACCCGCGACCATGCGGTAGTTGGGCGATAAAAAGCCAAGAATTAAAAAAAACACCAGGATGGTATTGATACTGTGCAGCGTCAGATTGAGTGCGTGGTAACCCAGAGCACTGTCTCCCCAGAGTTGATAGGAGAGATTCAGTGTCAGTAAAAATACGGGACGATAAAGGCTATGACCTCCGATTCCTGCTTCTTCCGCTAAATCGGTGTTGGCCCAGACCCCGCTGGTGAAATAATCCGGGATATATTTTGTGTCGGTTATTTTGCTGTTTTCTTTGATGACGGGCCAGTCATCCATGACAAAATCGCCACCAAGGCCGCTGGCGAAGACGATGACACAAAAAATAAACAGCCAAGCAGGGAGTGAATTGTTAATTAAAGTACGCAATGGGAGAGTCGTTTCGTTGGTGTGTGATTATATGTTTGCACCATACCATTATTGGCGGAATTGTTTAAATGCGAATTAAGGGCTAAATCACTCTGTTAGCACTTTGGGGAATACCGGTAGCCCGGCATCTTTAGCCGGAGCCCAGAGGTTTAAGCTCCCGGACAAGCCCCTCCTGTGCAATGGAGATTATGGTGTAGTGGCGCTGACAGGCGGCGTGTTATAAACGCAGAGGTCGCAGAGACGCAGAGGTCGCAGAGGTCGCAGAGACGCAGAGGTCGCAGAGACGCAGAGGGCGCAGAGAAAAACACGAAAAACTCTGCGCCTCCGTGTCTCTGCGGCCTCTGTGTTAAATACCCGGTGATTTTTAAAAATAGCGTAAAGGGAACTGCACCCAAAGTTTTTTAATAGGGGATTTAAAATCCCACGCCTTTAGGCCGTGCAGTTGCAATTTCACTGGCTGTGAATCTCTGCGTCTTCGCGCCTTTGCGTTGGGTTTTATGGTGCTGTGACTCGTGAGTACGGTGTTTTTTTACCCTCTCTCCCGGTTTTGAGAGTACCCGCAGGGCATAGAAAAGGAACAATCGGCCGTAGGGTGGACTAACCCGGTTTTTAGCCGTAACTCGAAGCCACCGGCCTTAGCTGATGGAGTATTCACAAGTAACATGTTTTAGCACTTAATTCATATTTAATGCCCAATCTTTTGCTTTTTTATCCTGCTGTCATCAGCAGTTCCCGGCCCTGATCTTCAGGGTGAAATGAAAGCTGGCACCTTCATCCACTGTTGCCTTGGCCCATATTTTCCCCTGATGTCGGGTAATAACGCGGTGTACTGTGGTAAGCCCAACGCCATTTCCAGGGAAATCATCGGCTCTGTGCAAACGCTGAAAGGGCAAAAATATTTTGTCGATATAGTTGGTATCAAATCCAGCACCATTGTCAGAGATCGAGAAAACACGAGTATCATCTTCCAGGGTGGAATAAATATTGATCGTGGCATTGTCACATTTCCCGGTGTATTTCCAGGCATTGCCGATGAGATTGGAGAGGGCAATGGTCAACAGGTTCTTATCTCCCATGGCGCACAGGTCTTCTTCAAGCGTGATGTCAACGGAACGGTTTGGTTCATTGTCACGCAAGGTCTGGATTATTTCTTTGGCAATTTCGGTGAGATTCACTTGCTGGATTTTCATTTTATAACGTGTGATGCGTGAAAGATTGAGCAAGTCATCAATCAGGCTGGACATGCGTTGGGTACCAAGAGTGATCCTCGTCAGGTAGTTCTTTCCGGTTTCATCCAGAACATCGGTGTAGTCTTCCAATAAAGCGTTACTGAAACCGTTGATGCCGCGTAGTGGTGCGCGAAGGTCGTGAGAAACCGAATAACAAAAAGACTCCAGTTCATTGTTGATCGTTTTCAGCTCGCTGGTGCGTCTGGCGACCAATACCTCCAGATTATCCTGGTGTTGCTGAAGTTCATCGGCCTCTTGCAGATGGGAGGTGATGTCATGGGCAATACCTTCCATTTCTACAATTTTCCCATTGTCGTCAACAACGGGGGTTTCAGAAACTTCCAGCATGCGTTCACTGCCGTTTTTGTGGTAGATGGAAATCACAAAGGGTGGGCATCTTTCACCCGTCTGATGATGGTCTTCTCGGAAAGTTAAGTCGTTGTTAACGGGGTTATCCGTCAGATAGGTGTTGTAGTTGGAAAGAAAATCATCTTGTGTATAACCCAGTACGTCGGTGATGGATTCGCTGACATAGAAAAAAACACCGTCAGTATCGTGTGAATAAAAAAAGTATTCAGAACTCAGGTTTTCCACCAGGCGCTTGTAACGTGCATCACTTTCCTGGGTGGCCCGCGCGGCAGCATCGCGTTCTTGTTCACGTTGCTGTAACTTTTGGGCCATTTTATTGAAAGCCAGTGCGAGTCCACCGACTTCATCTTTGGCATTGATGATGACATCAACAGGCTTGGTGCCGGGAGACAAAGAAGAAACGGCATCGGTTAGTTTTAGCAGGTTGCGGGTGATGGTAATGGCCAAAAAAGTCAGCAGCAGAATACTTAATATAATGCCTGCCGCAGCAATAATAATGCCTTGTTTGCGAATGGAGGCAATGGCTTGCTCGATGGAAAGCGTGTCGAGTTCAAGCTCCAGGTAACCAATTACTGAGTCAGCAATAGTGATTGGTGTACGTAAGCGGTAGGGGGTTCCCGGGAGATTGGATACGATGTGCTGTTGCAAAGGTATTTTTTTTATTGGGTTGTCATTCCTGCTGACAGATCGCAGACCGCGCTCGATAAACAAGTTGTCGTTGGCGTTAAAAATAGCGATATATCGCAGGTTGTGTTCATTGGTTACTTGACCAAGAATTTCTCCCAGTGTTGCCATATCCTCTTGCAGGAGTGATCCCGCAACACTGGCGTTCAGTAATGGTAGTGTTTTCTGGATATGCACTTCAGCTTGTTGGATCAGGTGTTCACTGGCGAGTCTTGTATTGTTCCACACCAGCAATGAGAGTATGGCCACCTGCACAACAATGCTGGCTGTGACGAGCTTGAAGCGGATGGAGTGTTGACCATATTTTGACAAATTAAGATTGCTCATTCTTGTTTGATCTTTGTTTCCAGCACGGAAAGAAGAGGGGTGAGCCGGTTGAGTTTTTGTGGCGAGACGATGCTGATGTCTCCTCCGTTGAATTGTTTCTTCAGCAAGCCAATGGCTTTGGCCGCGGAACTGCTCGGTGCCGGGTTGATCAGGGCTTTTTGCAGCTTAAGAATGTCATCTTCTGAAAATGATGGGTTTGCGATATACATGATGTGTGGGATTTTGTCGGTGGTTGCCAGTTTTCTGAGTTGACCAAATCGATTGCTGGCATTTAACCGACGGTATAGACCACCCACAGTGACGGCGGCGGCTGCACGTCCTTCTGCAACATCAACCAGCGCCGTGTTATGTGAAGCTGTGGTTTTAATACGAATATCTTTATTGGGCGTGAGGCCGTATTGTTTGAGAGTTAATTCTGCCAGTAGGCTGACAGCGGCAAGAGGGTCGGGGATGGCGATTGTTTTACCGCGCAGGTCATTGATGGACTGAAATGTTGCCGTTTTCGCGACCACGATATCACCTGCCAGATCATGATCATGACCTGCGATAATCCGGTATCCATGGGTTTTCACGGCAAGTGCGGCAAAGTGTGGTGCGGTCATCAGTAAATCGTAACGACCTTCTGCGGTGCGTTGGATGAATGACCGGAAATCTGGTGCGGTTTTGATGATAACTTTTTTGTGCAGGGTTTTTTCAATCAAATTGGCAAAGGGTTGCCAGGTTTTGATCAAGGCTGTGGTGCTGAGGTAGGGCAACAATCCAAAATAGAGAGTATCGCTATTGTTGGTTTTTTGATCAGGCTGGGCGGCTAGCGTCTGGGTTTGTTCAGCACGGGCGCTATCAATCGGGAGCAAAAGAAATATGAGGACAATGAACAAAATTCCCTGTATGGGCTGCTGGTTTGCAAGCGTCATAGCAGTACTGCCAGAGGCGAAATGTTCGCTGGTGAGACAACAAAAGATATTGTCACGGGTTGGGCCTCATTTGCTTGCTCCTTGCCTTGTCCTGCTGAGGCATACTCTCTGTTCTTCAAACAGATTAGTCAAGCCTAGTATAAATACAGGCGAGTATATTTCAGCATTGGCGATTTTTGCGTAAAATGGTGTTTTGGACATTTTGGGAATGAAATCTATGTGGCGCGGGATGATCAGTGGTTTTTTGATGTTGTTGGCTAGCATGACTCAGGCAGCGGATTTTGATGAGGCAGTGGCTGCGGTCAATGACGGAAATTTTGCCGAGGCATTCAAGGTGTTTTCGGTGTTGGCAGAGCAGGATGATGTACGTGCTCAGCAGGCGTTGGCCTGGATGTATTATGACGGACAGGGGCGTCAGCGGGATTATGAAAAAGCCGTATACTGGTATCGCAAAGCCGCCGATCAGGGAAATATTACCGCACAAATTAATCTGGCGCAGATGTATGCCTATGGTCAGGGAGTGACACAGGATTTTGCTGAAGCTGCCGGTTGGTGGCAAAAACTTGCAGATCAGGGAGACACTCGATCACAAGCAGCGCTTGCCGGACTTTATTTTCAGGGTAAAGGTGTTGTGCAAAATAGAGCCACGGCTATATCGCTGTGGCGTAAAGCCGCAGAGCAGGGCAACATCGAGGCACAGCGTAACCTGGGTTTGATGTATGGCAAAGGGCAGGGTGTGGAGCAGGATGATGTACAGGCCTACGCCTGGTTGTATGCCGCAGCGAAACAAGGCGATAAGATTGCAGAGCAAAGTCGTGATTATGCTTTGCAGTAATTAAGCGGTACACAATTAAAAGAGGCCGAGCTATTGGCCGGACAATATGTGGAAAAATATGTTGTTGCGTTTGAGGAAGAAAACAAAAAGCCGCATTAATCCAAAATCAGTGATGATTGCCGCGTGTAAGAAAGGTGTTCCCCCATGTTTTCATGCATATGTTGGTGGCTGGAGATGGATAATGAAAACCTAACGCAAAGGCGCAAAGATGCAGAGAACGCAAAGGGTTATGAGGATAAAGACCAAAGGATATAAAAAACTTCAATGGTTGTGGATCTCTGCGTTCTTTGCGTCTTCGCGCCTTTGCGTTGGATTTTATGATGCTGTGATTAGTGAATACGGTGTTACTTATTTGGAAAAGGGTTTTCCTTTTTCTCTGTATTTTACCGGAGGCGGCGCAAACGGATTGCGTATCGTAAAGGGTGTTTGCAGGGATAGGCCAGATTCACTCAGCGAGCGTTTGACCTGAAATACCATCGGTACCCGTTTGCAATGGTCGGGCCGTTTGCGAATCAGGGTAATAGCAGGCCCGTTTTCTACACGTAATTCAAAATCTGCATCTGTACTGCAACCGTAGCTTGTAAGCTCGAATACGATACTGTCCTGATGTATAGCGAAACTGTGTAGTACCGGGATGCTTGATTCTGCCTTGGCTTGCATTGTCAGTAGAAGCAGGAAAACTGATAAAGCAGGATAAAAAAGGTGTTTCATATTTTATAGGTTAGCCATGTAAAGTTTGTTATCTGATGATATTCTCTGGCGGCGATAAAGGTTTTTTCGCAGAACAAGCATAACAATGAGTAGTAGTAAAAAGAGTCCGCTGAGTTTTCCTCCTCCACCACCAAGTCCGCCGGGAGGGGGATTAGTCCCCGGAGTACTGACGAAAGGGGTGTTGATGCTGTCTAGCCAAACGGTGTCCTGGAATTCACTGACTGTGCTGTCTTTTTCATAAACCCAAACAACCCGATGTTCACCCGCACTTAAAGCAATATTGCGTTGTTGCCAGTCCTGATTGCCGCTGATGGCGTCGATTAATACGTCATTGATATATAATTTCAGAAGGTCGAAGTCTTGTTCGGTGGAGGCTTTCCAGCGGAAACTGAGAGTGTCCGGGCCAGTGAAATAAGCGAGCAATGCCGTGTTTTGATTATCGCCAATATTACCGCTGCGCATAGCTGTGCCGCCAGTACTATTGTTCGTGAAGGCATTGAGCCAGCTGGCGTTATCCCCGCTGTACCAAAGGCGTGCAGGGGTTTCATCCAGCCCTGTAGCATTGACGGTGGCCAGCCCGGTGCCATTTATTGTGGTATTGATTGAGGGGTTGCCGCTGCCAAAATCAATGCTGAGTGTTGCCAGATGTGTGCCCACATTTGTGGCTTGAAATTGTGGGGTGATGGAGCAATTGTTGTCGTTAACGATGATTGTGTCAGTACAGCTCTGGGAGAGAAGAGTAAAATTTGTCGGGTTGTCGAGATTTACCGCAGAAATTGTAATATTTTCACCGGAGTTATTATTTAACGTTAGCGTTGCGGACGCGCTACGGTTGATGCCGTGGTAGCCGAATTGACGTTGTCCTGTCAGGGGAGTTGACATGGTGTTGTTTACCCAGTCAAGGTAATTGGCTGCACGGGTATAAACGCCAGGAGTGTTTGCTTCTGCGCAGCCATTACCGAAACTGGTGACACCGGTTTGGTAATACGTACTGTCGCTTGTGTTGAAATACAGTATGGGGCCACCACTATCGCCTTGGCAGGTGTCTTTCCCACCAGCAGCAAAACCTGCACAAATCATATTGTCGGTTAATAAACCGTTATAAATGGTATTGCATGCGGCAAAATCAAACCGTGGAATTTGTGTTTCCTGTAACAAACTAGGGAATATGGGCGCTTGAAGGTTGGCGCTGGTGGTTCCCCAGCCGATGACTGTCATTAATTCACCCGTGGCGATGTCATCCGTGAGGTTATTGTCGGCGATGTTCAGCACTGCGTTACTCGCTGGTGTTGCCAGTTCCAGAAGGGCGATGTCATTGTTCAGCGAAAGGGTTTTGTTGTAAGCGGGATGTACAAAAATATGACTGACGGTTTGTCGGTCAGTATTACTGATGTTGTTTAAATTGTTGATGCCAATAGCTACTTCGATTTTGCTGGCTGAAGAAAGGTCGTCAACACAGTGGGCGGCTGTGAGTACCCAGCGGCTGGCAATCAATGTACCACCACAAAACGTGGCATCAAAACCACCGTTGATATTGGCGCGCAATAGGGTAACTGCCCAAGGATACTCATTAGGGTCTGCATTGGTTCCGCCGATAATGCGCGGAGTGATGCCAGGGACAGGTTTGGCCAGTGCTGACGTTAAAAACCCGACGAGTAATAACAGCGTCAGCAGGAAAAGACCCGCTTTACGGTACAGGTTTGTGTTGTCAGGGGTTTTGTTGCCGGGAGAGCGGGAAGGCTTTGTCATTGTATTTGAATATTTTTCAGCGAAATATCGTTGCAGTGTACCGGATTTATGATGGGTAGGCTGTGACAAATTGGACAAAATACCAGCGATATTTGAGGGTACTTTGCACATAAACCTGCCAGTCATCCCTGACAGGTAGTCTTGATGTTTGCTTAATGCCGGAAATGCCGCATGCCGGTGAATACCATGGCGATACCATGTTCATCGGCGGCGGCGATGACTTCATTGTCACGCATGGAGCCACCGGGTTGGATAACGGCACTGATACCTACTTCGGCGGCGCTGTCCAAGCCATCCCGAAAGGGAAAAAAGGCGTCGCTGGCCATTACTGAGTCTTTTACCACCAGCTCTGCATCGGCGGCTTTGATGGCAGCAATACGTGCGCTGTATACACGGCTCATTTGTCCGGCACCGATGCCGATGGTCATGCCGTTTTTGCCATATACGATGGCATTGGACTTAACAAACTTGGCAACTTGCCAGGTAAATAACAGGTCACGCATCTCTTGCTCGTCGGGCGCACGTTGGGTGACTACTTTCAGTTGGTCTGCGCGAATCATGCCTAAATCACGGTCTTGTACCAGCAGGCCGCCGTTGACCCGTTTATAGTCCAGTCCTGGTATACGTTCATCCCCCCACTCGCCGCATTCCAGTACTCGCACATTTTTCTTTTGTGCCAGGATGGGCTTGGCGTCGTCGTTAATACTGGGAGCAATGATGACTTCAACAAACTGACGGTTGACGATGGCTTCTGCTGTTTCGGCATTCAATGGACGGTTAAAGGCGATGATGCCACCGAAGGCTGAGGTGGGATCGGTATTGTAGGCTTGATCGTAGGCATTGAGTTGGCTATGGGCAACGGCAACACCGCAGGGGTTGGCATGTTTGACAATGACACAGGCGGTCTCTGCAAACTGTTTGACGCACTCCAGTGCAGAGTCCGTATCGGCGATGTTGTTGAAGGACAGCTCTTTACCCTGTAATTGCACGGCAGTGGCAATAGAGGCTTCGGCTGGGTTGGCTTCTACATAAAAAGCGGCTTTTTGATGCGGATTTTCGCCATAGCGCATATCTTGTGCTTTGAGGAATTGGCTGTTGTGTGTGCGGGAAAAGTCGGACTTGCTACAGTCCAGTTGCGTTGCGCCCAGATAGTTGGCAATGGCACCATCGTAAGCTGCGGTGTGTTCGAACGTTTTGGTGGCGAGATCGAAGCGGGTGATAGCACTTACGATGCCTTTGTTGTTTTTCATTTCATCAATAACACGGGCGTAGTCGTTAGCGTCTACGACCACGGTCACTGCATTATGGTTTTTTGCTGCGGCACGCAACATGGTTGGGCCACCGATGTCGATGTTTTCGATGGCGGCAGGCAGGTTGCAATCGGGACGAGCCACGGTTTCTTCGAAGGGATAGAGGTTAACCACAACCAGATCGATGGGGGCAATGCCATTGTCGGCCATTACTGCATCGTCTATGCCGCGTCGTCCCAGCAGGCCACCGTGAATTTTGGGGTGCAGGGTTTTCACCCGGCCATCCATCATTTCCGGGAAACCGGTGTAGTCAGAGACTTCGGTAACATCCACGTTGTTGTCTGACAGCAGTTTGGCAGTGCCGCCAGTGCTGAGAATTTCTACGCCAAGCTCGCGCAGGGTGCGGGCAAAGTCGATGATGCCGGTTTTATCCGAGACGCTGATGAGGGCGCGTTTGATGACTGTCATGAGTGAACCTGTGTTGCTTTCCCGGGGCGTTGTCGATGAAAAAACAGTGCCAAAGGGTATTTCATAAATAACAAAGGGGCCACAAGGGCCCCAGTGTCGCTATACTGCCAAAATCTAGTTTAGATCGTACTGCTTGAGTTTTTTGCGTAATGTACCGCGGTTCAACCCCAGCACAATTGCGGCTTTGCTTTGGTTGCCGCGCGTATAGTGCAGCACGCTTTCCAGCAGAGGTTGCTCGATTTCCTGTAGCACCATCTGGTACAGGTCAGCGGGCGGATGCCCATCAAGGTCGTTGAAATAACCTTCTAACATGGATTTGATGTGGTCGCTTAAAGGTGCGTTTTGTGCATCATCTTCCAGATGATCTGCGGCAACTTCAACCATGGACTCAGTATTATGAAAATGTATTGTCATGCGGCTAGTTCCTCCCGAACCAACAAGGTGTCAAAAAAATCTTTTGTTATTTGTAGTTGTTCTGCGACGGTCTCTACCTGGTTGACCGCCTGGCGGAATGCTCCACCATGCCGTTGCCCTTTGCTGTACCAGGAGATGTGTTTACGCGCCATGCGTACTCCTGTGTACTCCCCGTAAAACGCATAAAGGTTTTGCAGATGTTCGAGCAAAATGTCGCGCACCTCTTTAAGCGTGGGCTCTGGCAGTTTTTCCCCGGTTTTTAAATAATGGTCAATCTCGCGGAAAATCCAGGGGCGTCCCTGGGCTGCCCGGCCGATCATGACAGCATCTGCCTGAGTGTATTCCAACACCCTTTTTGCCTTTTCCGGTGTATTAATGTCGCCATTGGCCACCACCGGAATGTTCACTGCTGCCTTGATGGCGGCAATGGTGTCGTACTCTGCTTCCCCTTTGTAGGCACAGGCGCGGGTGCGTCCATGCACAGCCAGGGACTGGATACCCGCGCTTTCGGCGATGCGGGCAATGCGCACTCCGTTGCGGTTGTCGGTATCCCAGCCGGTACGAATTTTCAGAGTGACAGGAATAGGGACTGCGCCAACAACGGCGTCGAGGATGTCTCCCACCTGTACCTCGTTTTGTAACAATGCTGAGCCAGCGGCGATGTTGCAGACTTTTTTGGCCGGGCAGCCCATATTGATATCGATAATTTGCGCGCCGTTGTCGGCGTTGTAGCGGGCGGCTTCAGCCATCATCTGTGGATCAGCACCCATAATCTGTACTGAACGTGGATCGGTTTCACCGTCATGATTGGCGCGGCGTCGGGTTTTTTCCGAGCCCCATAACAGGGAGTTGGAGGACACCATTTCCGATACTGCCATACCCGCACCCAGTTTTTTGCACAGTTGCCGGAAGGGGCGATCCGTGACGCCTGCCATGGGCGCGAGGATGAGTTGGTTGGAAAGTGTGTAAGGGCCGATTTGCATGGGTTTTGCTTGAGCTTTATTGTCTGGGTTTTTTCGCCTGATTCAAAAGTGTTCTGGCGCAACGGCCAAATACACTTGAGGGAAAACAGAGACACATACTCTGCCGGGAAAACGGAGAGGCAATATTACTCTTAACCCGGATGAGAAAAAAGATGTTGTTGAAGTTTTTTCGTGTGTATTGCCCTTGAGTCTCAGTGTTTACCGAAAATTATTTTACCAACACGGGGTTTTCAGCCAGGAATCCGTCGCTGAACAGTTTACCGCGTTAAATTTTGTGGCCAGCGAAGTACGGTGGGGTAGGGACATGGATGACTGACGATAGAACACCACTAAAAGTAAGCACCACACGTGGTGATAACAGATGCGTCAGGTGAGAGGGCGTGTTTGACGCGGGTCGGCCTCAGCATGAAATTCGTAATTTACTGCGGCTTTGCCAGGGTCAACCAGTTCCAGGTCGATGCGTATAGGCATGTTGGGCATCATGCCAGTGTCCAGATCAACGGTATTGCTCAGGTATTCGCGGGGTGTGAAACGACGTTGAGCAATTTTTGTACCGTTGATATCCGAAAACATCATGGTCAACAAGGGGAAAGGTTGCACAAAGGTGGCGGTGTTGATCAGGGTAGTGCTGACGATGAGTGCTTCATCAGCCGAAGGATGAGAGCGTACATCACGACCGATGATATCGATTTGTGCGATATCGTAGGGTTGGCTCAATGTGCAATTGAGCACTTCACACACTTGTATCAGCCAGGGGCGCAGGTTGGCATCTTTGGCCAGTTCGTCGCGCGAATGGTACACCACTTGTAATACCAGAGTGAGCATTAACAACAGGCAGCCAATCATCCACGGCATGTTGGATGGCCGCAGCTGCTCAGCCTTGGCGGCGTGCAGATCGTCGAGGATGAAACTGGGAATATTGGCGGTCTGAGTTTCGTTTGCAGGTGACGAGTGCTCTTCGGATGCGCGCATGGTTTCGACTTGCGGGGTTTTTTCAGAGGCAGCCGAGTGAGCAGTGTTTGGTGCGCTTGTGGTGGCAAAATTTGGATCGCTAGCTTCGATCATAGCCTTGTCATCGTCGGCATTTATTTTAGTGCTGTGTTGAACCTCATCGTCCGGTTTGTCCAGGTAGGCAGCAAATTCAGCAAATTCGTCATCATCGATGTTGAAATCAGTATCCAGAGCCGCAGTGACGGTATCGATGTCGCCGAAATTTGTTTCGTTAGTGGTGGTTGCGGAGACTTTATCGACAGAAAAAGTCTCACTGAAATCGGTATTTATGCGGGTGTCGGATGTGGGGGGGGTGGTCGGCAAAGAGGCATCGGCAGACGGCGAATGTCCTGTCGGAAAAACGTCATTTGTTGTCGAAGCATCTTCAGTCGGCAAAGTGTTTGTTGCTAGAAATGCCTCAAAACGATCAATTTCCTCAATGGGCACATCATGTTGTTTTACTTTAGTGATGATGTCATTAAAAACATCGTTGTCATCAATTTCAGTATTTGACAGTCCGGTTGCGGGTTTATCCGGGCTTGATATGTTGCCCTGTTTTTTTTCGGGCCCATTGTTGTCGTACACGTTGGTTTTGTGTGCCAGGCCTTCCGTTTTTTGTCTTGCAGGCAAATCTTCGCTGAGGTGGTTCAGCGCATTAAATACAGACAAACATTGTCCGCAGCGTACATCGCCGCTGGCAGCTCTGAGTTGGCTGGCGGAAAGCTGAAAAATGGCATCACACCGGGGACACTGGGTAAACATAGATAGTGGTCTGTAATCGTGTGTTGTTATATTAGTAGTTATACGATTGACTGAGACTGCTGATCTTGGCCTGCTCCGCTGGCGGTACTTCAATGTGTTTGAATTCAAACAACGAAAAGGAGCTACTGGTGTCGATCATTCGTGTCAGACGCACATACTCTAGCTCAGTTTGGCGGTTGAGTACCAGTTGAGTGCCAATGTCATAAATACTGGGAGGCACCAGCAGGGCAAATTCCACCGGATTTTGTTTTTCCAGAAAGGTCGGTTCAATAAGCAGACTGCGAAAATATTCTCCGCCGGTACCCGAACCACCGATGGCACGCACGGCCACGGGGATACCTTGTGCGGACAGAGTCATGATGCCGATATCGAAGGTTTTTCCGGCTGTATCCTGTAGCCAGCGCAGCGTGCCGACGGCCCACGACTTATCGTTATTGTTGCGAAAAGCCACTACCGCACCGACACGAGTACGCGATTGGGTCTTCGGCAGGCGGCGCAATGCCAGACCCGCAGCACTGTGGTTCATGCGTAGCCAGGGTTCAGTGCGGAAATGCGCCATAGCAGTTTCACGTTTTTCACGAGCATGAATTTCAGCCTCATGAATAGCATCCCATACATCGACACCCTCGGTGAAACGGGACACACGGGTAGTATCCCGGCCTTGTTGGCTGGTGCTGCCAGGCGTTTCCAGTGTCAATTCATTCGTTGGCGTCAGCGCTAGGCCACTCCCCGTTTCTTGCGGGCGATGGTAATGGATTTCATCCTGCTCAGGATGGAAGTTGCTTTCGTTGCTGATAAAATGATGACACATATCCAGTCCCATACATAACGAAATATGGGTGGCCATATCTTCCTCACGCACGCAAGCGCGCTCCGCGCGCCCCCGCCAAGCTTTGCGCAGCTGGGTGAGCAGATCGCGACGCAGACGTTCGACGATAGTCAGAGGTACCCCTTGTTTGCTCCGATGTTGTTCATTCACGCTGGCGCTGATGTCATCAAGTTTTTCCTGCAACCTGCTGATATCCAGAAAACGACCATCCACCGGGCGAAAACGGGCATAACCCGTTGCCACTGCTGGTGGACGCTCGCCCGCCAGATCAATGACAATATCACCGGTTTTTGCCTCAGTGAATTTTTTGTTGAACAGACGACACCCTGCCGTCCATTTTTCCAGGCAAGCGTAGATATAGGTTGCTTGTCCCGGCATTAGGTGATTGGGCGTTGCCAATGCCAGCAATACCAGGCGCAGATAACCGTGTTGCACCGTCGCGAAGGGATTGTCGGCAGCCTCGTTTTCGGTAAGTATGCGGGTATGCAGGCCGTTGCGCTCCGCCAGTTGATACGTGCGGTGTATCTCACCCCACAGACCATTCACTGGCGGCGCATACTGAATATAATTCTCCAGTAATTGATGCCCCAGATGGTCGATGGCAAGTCGCAGAGAGGCAATAAACAGATTGATGCTCATTTCATTATTTTCGGTATCGATGACCGCATCAGCCACCGTCGTTTTGTAGGCAAAAGCCGTTTCATCCAGAAATCGAGCCGCCATGTTTGCCTGCGTACGCGCACTTTTGCGCAATGGCAGGGGTTCATTCTGGTAATAACTGCGCAACTGTTCGACGATGTTATCGATCATCGGCTGTAACGTAATCATTGCTTTCAGCCGCATTGCCGGAGGCATTTTACAGCGGTTATAACTCTGCAAAAGCTTGAATGCCAGAGATGCCGTGGATTGCAGGTTGATGGTGGGCTGTGCCGCAATCCACGCCGCCAGGGCATTGGGCCGAGGCTGCAATGCATTGATGTCATTTTGCTGTTGCTGTGGTAAACGATACCTGAGAGGGTTCATGTCACGTTGATCCGCCAGAAAATTTATTGTCTGATCGGCAAATCGGTAGAAATGTTTAGAATAGAGTGCCATAACGTACACCAGATAAAACATGAGGATGATGCGTGGAACCAACAGAAGAGAGCAAAAAAGACGTGATGGCTGAGCCAGGTGATCAGTTAGATAAAATCCTCCTTTCGCTGAAAAAAATCGAAAGGGCGCTGGAGCATGTTAATTCACACAAACTGATGGAAATATATAACTCCATTCCTAAATTGTTATTTTATCAATTTATGAAAGGGATTGTGTTTGGCCTGGGTAGCGTGCTCGGAGCCACAATTGTTGTATCAATTTTGGTTTACTTGTTATCACAAATTGAATTTGTGCCGATTATCGGCGAGTGGGTAAAACATATTTCGGAAGAGATACAAAAATAGCGTTTCCCAAAAGCTCTCAAAGACACCCGTAAATTTCATGGTTAGGAGCGGGCACGTAATAACTTTCCATTCCAGTATCCCGGCTTCAGCCTGTCTTCGCCCGTTCCTAACTTCCTCGGGGAACATGAATTAGTGGTGATGCTCCATATTGTGCTGAGTGTTATTATTTTCCTGCGAATGATTATGGCCACCAGCAACATGCAATAACGGCGGGCTGATGGTCCAGATGCCAAAGGCGATGATCAACAAGGCAGCAGTATTACGCACAGCAGCCTTTTGTATCCAGGCCTTGAATTGCACGGCAAAAACGCCTGTGAGCAACATAACTGGAACGGTACCAAGACCAAAACTGGCCATGATCAGTGCAGACTGTTGCCACTGAGCGGCGGCTCCGGCAAGCGTCAGGGTGCTGTAAACCAGACCGCAGGGTAACCATCCCCAAAGCATGCCCAGTAACAATGCCTGCCAGGCTTTAGTGACCGGCATCAGCTTGTTGGTGACGGGTTGTATATGTCGCCATATCACATGATTGCCGAAACTTTCCAGGTGGACGAGTCCTCGCCACCAACCAGCAAGATAAAGCCCCATGGCAATCATCATCAGACCTGCAAAAATGCGCAGTCCGCTGCCCAGCATGCCATCTGGTCCTTGTAATAACATGCCAATGCCGCCGATCATGGCACCGGCCAGACTGTAGCTGAAAACCCGCCCGAGATTGTAGAGGACCAGGGTCAGGGATATGCGTGTTTTTGATTGCCTTTGTTTCGGCATGGCGAAACAAAGGGCATTCATAATGCCGCCGCACATACCAACACAATGCACGCTGCCTAACAGGCCAATAACAAAGGCTGCGGTAATGCTAATAACAGGATCATTCATGGCGGATATTTGATATTGTTCATGTTTCAGATGCGTTTTGGTTCAGGAAGATGTTATATGACTAAAAAAATAATTTTCGGCATTCTGGTATTGGGTGTTTTTGCCGTTTCGGTTAATTTTTTAATACCGGTTTCCGTTGAAAAAGAAAGCGATTCCATAAACCGGCCAGCAGCTCAGTTTTTGCCTTGGCACATTGAGCCGACGGCACAGGGTAGTATTCGTGTGTTTGGTTTAACATTGGGTGAGTCTACGCTGCAAACCGCAGAAAATCTGTTTCAGGGAGGTGCTAAGGTCAGTTTGTTTGTTTCTCCTGAAGGCCGGTATAAAGTCGAGGCTTATTTTGACAAGGTGATATTGGGTGGTTTTAGTGCCCAGTTGGTGATGGTGATGGCGTTGAGCCAGGATCAACAGGCGGCGATGTTTCAGCGTGGAGCGAGGGTGAGTAATCTGGGAGGTGGCCGAAAAAAAGTGACGCTGGCTGGAGAGGATTTGCAAGCTGTGTTTGCCGCACAGGTTGCCAGTATTGCTTATCTGACACGCGCCCGCCTGGATGATGACTTGTTGCTTAAACGTTTTGGCGAACCGGCTAAACGCATTAGGGAGCCGAAAAATAATACGATGCATTGGTTGTATCCCGAGCTGGGGCTGGATATTGCGTTGAGTGATAAGGGGCGTGCGGTGTTGCAATATGTTTCACCTAAAGAGTTTTCCGGTTTGATGGCTCCGTTGTTGGAGCAGGATTTGCAGCAGGAAAGCCTGGAAATAAATTAATTTTTTAGTGTCTTTGGTCTTTTGTTTTAAACAATCATCGGGTATTTAACGCAGAGGATACAGAGAAAAACACTAAAACTCTGTGACCTCTGCGTCTCTGCGACCTCTGCGTTTATAACACGTTACTTGTCAGCACCACTTACAATAGAGCTTCCCGATGTGCTGTTGGGGTTCGCAAGTTCACCACCAACCTACGCTGGCATTGGCGACCTAGCCCTTTGTTAACGCTAAAACCCATTTTAAAAACTCAATCGGCATCAGGCCAGTTTTTTCCTGCCTGCTTTATTCGTTCTGTTGAGTTTTTTCTTGTGTTTGTGTTATTGCTGTTTTCAGGCAACATGGGGTCGTCATCGTCCATGAGAATACGATTGGCGTCGCCTTCCAGGTCGTCGTATTGACCGCTTTTTACTGCCCAGACAAGAATACCCACCATGATCAGACCAAGAATGATCATTGCCGGTATCAGGCCATAGATCACTTCCATTATTGAGTCTCCTCTCCATGCGGATTTTTACGCATTTTTGGGTTGAATACGGTGCGAATACGGGCGGCATTGGCTATGACCAGTAACGAACTGATGGGCATGGATATGGCGGCCACCAATGGCGTGATCATGGCGGCCATGGCCAGTGGCACCATGATGATATTGTAGGTGAAAGAAATTGCAATATTCTGGCGAATAGTGCGCAGGGTCCGGTGTGATAACTGCATCGCCAGACGTACTTTATCGAGTTCATTGCTCATCAGTACAATGTCGGCGTTATCGCCAGAGATATCGGTGCCGGATCCCAGTGCGATACCGACGTCGGCACGGCTGAGTGCGGCTGCATCGTTAATACCATCTCCGACCATGGCTACTATGGCTCCGTCTTTTTTCAGTTGCTGAATGATTTTATCTTTATCTTCCGGTAATACTTCGGCTATGGATTCCATACCACCTAATTGCTGGGCGATACGTTCTACTACAGGTTTGCGATCACCGCTGAGAATGGTCATGCGGATGCCTTTGGCATGCAGGGCATCTATCAATTTTTTGGCATCCGGGCGCAGTTGGTCATTGATGGCGATGGCTCCCTTGTGTTGGCCGTTAATCGAAATATGAACGCAGGTTGATCCTTTGTTTTCCCATTGTTCGATATTGCGTTGTAATGTTTCATCCAGCGCAATCTGATTTTGTTGTAACCAGTACCCGGTGCCAATCATCACTGTGTGGCCATTCACGACACCTTTGATGCCATGGCCGGGAAAATTCTCAATGTGTTGCGCGGCAAGCAGGGGGATTTTCTTTTTTTCAATAAAACGGCAAACCGCACTGGCAATGTGATGTTCTGAGTAATGTTCCAGAGCTGCGGCATATTGCATGAGGCTTTGTTTATCCATTTCGTTATGCGTCAATATTTCCTGTACCCGCATGCGACCCTCGGTGAGCGTGCCGGTTTTGTCAAAAACAATATGATCAATATGCGACAGTGTTTCCAGTACGCCACCATTTTTAACCAGAATGCCAAAGCGTGCCGCCAGACCGGAGGCCGAAGCAATGGCCATCGGTGTGGCCAGGCCAAAAGCGCAGGGGCATGTGATGATGAGCACGGCAGTGGCGGCCATCAGTGCCAGCTCAAAATCAATT
>JAKIUF010000013.1 GCA_021647705.1 Gammaproteobacteria bacterium
GGCGAACACATTGCCAAATGCTCACTACGATGAACAGACCATTTTATTGCAAATGGAACACCGACACCGGAAAAGACGAGCGGCGACAGAATCTGCTTTACGAAAACAAAATCGACAGCGAAGAAAATAGCACACACTACCTAAATGATTGAAATTTAATAAAATGAATGTGACAAAGTAGAATTAAAGAAGCAGTATTAAGGTCAGAACCCTTTAAGAGTTGAACAAAACATCCGGGAAATAGATGCAGCGAAGGAAATAAAACTAAATTTATTAACATCACTAAGGAAAGCACTCTATGACACTTAACGGAAGACAATTAATCGCACTAAAAATTGGCATCATACTCATGACCATCAATATTATTTTTCCCCCTTGGGTTTACACTGTAAATGGGGGTTCTTTTCATAGTGAAAACCCAGCCGGGTATTACTCAATTTTCGAGCCACCCTCACCAGAAAGCAGCAAGCCTGCGCATGGCGTAAAAATTGATCTCAGCAGATTGTTAATACAGGTAGTTGCCATTATTTTAATCAGCGCGTTAGGAATGATTAAAGCGAAGCCAGGAATACAGAAAGCGAGAGAGTCGAAAGAAAATATACGAAATTCAGAAAAAGAAAAGCCAACGGTTAAAAGTGGAGACCCATGGACTGATTGATCAGGCCAGTATCACGCTAAAAAACGTAGTTGTTGTGTGTTTGGTGCTGGATATCAAGTCGTGACTTAATATATTTAATTCACTGCTGACTTCAAGGTTTTTATCCATTGACATATTCGTTAAAACAGACAACTTTGCTTATATTTGCCTATAGTCGAAGGATTTTGTTTTTGAAGGTGTTTGTGTCGATGGGCTATGCTTCAGTTGTTCAGGCATAACCGGGGGTGATTTATGGTTGGCAAAAAAAATATCGTATTCGGGTTTTTATTTCTGGCAAGTACGGCGGCGCTGGGGCCGTTGATGGTGCTGAAGTATGACGATTGGGGTGTGGCCAATACCGAGAAGCAGCTGGTGGTGGGCAAATTGCAGGAACTCAAGGCCGGTGATTATGAAGAAGACTTCGAGACGCTGGAGGATCTGAATGCGAAGCAGCTGGCCATCGCTAATGCCGAGGCGATTCTCAGTATGAATAAGGTGAGTGCTAACGAATTTGCTATTGATTTCATCAAGGGTGGTCCGCATGCCCATGGTAATCTTGAGGCTTTATTGAATATTGTGGTGGGGGTGGTGTTGTGTTTCATTGCTGCGCCGCTGATGTTGAAGCAGGCGGTGAGCTGGATGTTGATCATCGGTACGTTGATGCATTCGGGGCTGTTGTATCTGGAGCGGGTGTTTATGCAGGAATGGGCGAGCGTCTGGCTGAATACCGCTATCGGCCCGGCGTTGATTTTGCTGGGGCTGGTATTAATGGGTGCGATGGCTTTCAAAGGTTTCAAGGGTGAGTTGGTACAGGATTGATGTGTTGATTTTGATTTACAGATGCAGGCGGCAGATACTATCGTTATGAGAGACCTTTATCCCAAGATCAAACCCTATGCCACGCATACAGTAGCGGTGGATGAGCCCCATCAGTTGTACGTGGAGGAGAGCGGTGAGCCGGACGGCATTCCTGTGTTGTTTGTGCATGGGGGGCCGGGGGCCGGTTGTTCTCCGTATCATCGTTGTTTTTTCAATCCTGAAAAATATCGCATCATTCTTTTTGATCAGCGCGGCAGCGGCCATTCCAGGCCTCATGCCACGCTGGAAAATAACACGACTCAACATCTGGTTGCGGACATTGAGGCTATTCGTGAACATTTAGGCATTAAGAAGTGGTTGTTGTTTGGTGGTTCCTGGGGTTCTACTTTGAGTTTGGTGTATGCCGAGACCTATCCTGAGCGGGTGTTGGGGCTGATTCTGCGAGGCATCTTTTTATGTCGGCCCCATGAGATAAAATGGTTTTATCAGGAAGGTGCCAGCCATATTTTCCCTGATTACTGGGAGGAGTACCTCAAGCCTATTCCGGAAAATGAACGTGATGACATGGTGGCTGCCTATTATCAGCGGCTCACCAGTAGCAACGAATTGCAACGCATGTCTGCCGCCAAAGCCTGGTCAAAGTGGGAGGGACGTACTTCAACGCTGCATCCCAGCAAGACAGTGGTGGACCATTTCAGTGAACCGCACAACGCGCTGAGTCTGGCGCGCATTGAGTGTCATTATTTTACGCACGACAGTTTTCTCGAACCCAATCAGATATTACGGGATGCCAACTATCTGGCGGATATTCCCGGCGTTATTGTGCAGGGTCGTTACGATGTGGTGTGTCCCATGCAAAGTGCCTGGGATTTGTATCACGCCTGGCCCAATGCCGTGATGCAGATCATCCCGGACGCCGGGCATTCGGCTCTGGAGACCGGCATCATTGACGCGCTGGTACGTGCCACGGATGATTTGGCGCGACGCCTGTCATGACGAGTGACAAATGATCGCTTTGTTACAACGGGTGAGTGAAGCCAGTGTGACGGTTGATCGCGAAATGGTGGGTGCTATCGATCAGGGATTGATGGTGCTGATCGGTGTGGAACGCGGTGATAGCGAGGCGCAGGCTGATCGTCTACTGGAACGCCTGCTGGGCTATCGTGTGTTCGCCGATGCGGATGACAAAATGAATCTCAGCTTGAAAAACGTGCAGGGCGGTTTGCTGCTGGTTCCCCAATTCACGTTAGCGGCGGATACACGAAAAGGTGCGCGCCCCAGCTTCAGTTGTGCCGCCAGCCCGGAACACGGGCGGCGGCTGTTTGATTATTTTCTTGCACAGGCGCAGCAACAATATGCAAACGTTGCCAGTGGTCGTTTTGGTGCTGATATGCAAGTGTCACTTGTCAACGATGGGCCGGTCACTTTTTGCTTGCAGGTCAATCAGAAATAACGTTTTAATGTGAATTAACTGACGCTACAACTCGCATTCTGACTGAAGTCTGCGCAATATCAGAAATTTCCGGGCAATCGTTTCAGCGTATTGGAACGTTGTGTTGTCGTGCTACTGACAAGTGGAGAGTGATAAACGCAGAGGTCGCAGAGACGCAAAGGACGCAGAGAAAAACACTAAAAATTTTGCGCTAAATACCCCGGAGAATAAAATCATTGGTGTGTATTCAGCAGAACAGAGTATTCCTCAGCGATAAATCACCGTGTCATAAAATCTAACGCAAAGAAGTGGCGGCGCAGAGAACACAAAGCAATTCTTTATCCATTACCTCGCATTCTTTGCGTTCTTTGCGTCTCCGCGCCTTTGCGTTGGGTTTTCATTACTCAGGCTTTGCTGCTATGTCGAAAACAAGGCCATTTAGTTCTTAATTCACATTTAACAGCTTACTGCTTCTTTAATAGCCTGTTTGCGCAGCCGATCCAGTTCCACGCCAATGGCGGCACCTGTAAATTTTCCTGCTAATTCTTTGGCAGTGACGGCGACGGCTGCATCGCGCGCGCGCCGTAAAATATTCGGCTGATCAAAGTGCGCATTTTCAAACCCGGTACGACCGCGTGAGTCAGCTTCGCAGGCAAGAATAAACAGCTCGAAGCGTTCCGGGCGACGAAAGGTGTCCAGAGCGTTAAACAATTTGAGCAGGGTGGCGGGTTTGAGTTCGGCTGCGCGATGGTAGTGCAGATGATAGCGTGTCACCGCCACCGCCAGTTCCCGGTAGCTTTTGGGGACACGCAGGCGTTGGCATAAATCCTCCACCAGCGGTACGCCACGTTCTTCGTGGGCAATGTGTTTCGGCCATTGATCTTTGGGGGTGGTGCCTTTACCGAGGTCGTGTACCAGTGCAGCAAAACGAACGCGAGTGTCCGATGACAGTCGTGCGGCCTGTTCCAGCACCATCAGGGTATGCAGGCCGGTGTCGATTTCCGGGTGATGTTTTTCCGGTTGCGGTACGCCGAACAGACGTTCGATTTCCGGGAATAATATGGCCAGTGCGCCACACTCGCGCAGTACCTGAAAAAAACGTGCCGGGGTTTTTTCACCCAGCGCGCGTTTCGTTTCTGTCCACACCCGTTCGGCCACCAGCGCATCCACTTCCCCGGCATTACTCATGTCCCGCATCAGTTGCATTGTCTCAGGCGCAATATCAAAACCGAGATGGGCAAAACGTGCCGCAAAACGCGCCACGCGCAAGATGCGTATTGGGTCTTCGCTGAAGGCTGGCGAGACATGGCGCAGCAGCTTATCTGCCAGATCCTGCTGGCCATTAAACGGGTCGATGAGTTGTCCGTCGGCGGTTTGAGCGATGGCATTGACGGTGAGGTCACGGCGCAACAGGTCTTCTTCCAGGGTCACGTCGGGCGCGGCATGTATGGCAAACCCATGATAACCCGGTGCGGTTTTGCGCTCGGTACGCGCCAGGGCGTATTCCTCATGCGTTTTTGGGTGCAGAAATACAGGGAAATCTTTGCCCACCTGTTTATAACCCTGTGCCGTCAGTTGTTCCTGTGTGGCACCCACTACCACCCAGTCATATTCTTTGGGTTTGAAACCCAATAACGTGTCGCGCACCGCTCCGCCTACCAAATAGATCTTCATACCGGTATGTTACCCGGATGAAGCTTTTGTTTATACATTCGGTGTTGATGCGGCGCACGCTTTTGCTGTGCATTTTGCTGGTTGTGAGTGGTTGCGCCACGCTGGGTTATTACGGGCAATCCATTGGTGGCCAGTGGGAGGTGTGGGACAAAAGCAAGTCTATTGATGAAATACTGGCCGCACCCGATACGGCTGACCCATTGCGCGAAAAGTTGCAGATGGTGCTGGATGTTCGTGATTTCGCCAGCAGCGAACTGGCGTTGCCGGACAATGACAGTTACCGCAGTTACGCCGATTTGCAACGGCCTTTTGTGGTGTGGAATGTATTTGCCGCCAAACCGTTTGAATTAAACCTCAAGCGCTGGTGCTTTCCCTTTGCAGGCTGTGTGGGTTATCGCGGTTATTTTGCCCAGGCCGATGCACAGGCTTTTGCGGATCAGCTGGCTGCCGAGGGTCTGGATGTTTACATTGGCGGTGTGGCGGCGTATTCCACCTTGGGCTGGTTTGATGACCCGCTATTGAACACCGTATTGCAGCGCTCCCCGGCGCGCATTGCCGGATTAATTTTTCACGAACTGGCGCATCAGCAATTGTACGTGGAAGACGACACCGCTTTTAATGAAGGTTTTGCCACCACCGTGCAGTTGGAAGGTGTGCGGCGGTGGCTGGAAAAACACGGTAATCAGCAGCAACGCCAGGAATATGCACAGTCCCGGCAACGGCAGGATGAATTTGTGGTGCTGGTGACCGGTGTGCGGGATCAGCTTCAGGCTTTGTACGCAGAAGCGTTGGATGAAACAGAAATGCAGATTCGCAAAACCGCCATTCAGGCCGGGCTGCGCCAGCAATATCAACAACTGAAAAAACAGTGGGGCGGTTATGCGGGTTACGACGCTTGGTTTGCGCAGGATTTGAATAATGCGCAGCTGGCGGCGGTGACCACGTATCGCGATCATGTGCCGGTTTTTCAGCGTTTGCTGGCGGAGCAACAGGGTGATCTAGCGGCGTTTTACCGGGCCTGTGCGGCGTTGGGGGAAATGTCGGTGGAAGAGAGAAAACAGGTGCTTGCAAGTTTTAATGTTCCATTGTGAGCATATTTAACTACGACGTTTACCCACTATTTTTTAGTTTTCTGTAGGCGTGGATTAACAGGTTTTAGCTGTTGTCGCTGTTCATTTGTCAAAGGCAATGCACCCGGGAGAGCCTGGGTAATGAAAATCCAACGCAAAGGCGCAAAGAACGCAAAGCCATGTTTTTCCCATTGCCCTCTCATCCTTTGCGCTCTTTGCGTCTCTGCGCCTTTGCGTTGGATTTTATGACACGGTGATTCGTAGTCGGGGAAATTGGTCTGTTCTGTTGAATGTAAATCAATGATTTTATTCGCCTGGATATTTTTAGCACTTAATTCACATTTAAGTTGCAGAATAAAGACAGAGATACAACAAACAACGTAATTTTTGTATCGAATAATCGTAACGTTTTGGAGAGTGGCAACGTTTACAGAAAGTGTTGGCAATGATGCCATTTATGATGCGGACGGGATTAAAACCCGGAGGTCTGTTAGGGTTTGCCGCATTTTTGAGCTATGGGCATAATTACCACAGTAATCCGGCCATTATGCCATTGGCAGTTATTTAAATGCTGTCTGATTGCGTTAAGCTTCCAAACTTTTTGAGGGAATTCATGGCTTATCAAAGTACCAACCCTGCCAGCGGCGAAAGTGTTGCGAATTTTGCGACATGGACTGACACTCAACTGGAGGCAGCGCTGGCACAAGTCAGCACGGCAACTCCCGCCTGGGCGGCCACACCGCTGGATGAACGTTGTCAGTTATTGCACAAATTGGCCGCAGTGGTGCGTGCCGAGAAGGAGTCACTGGCGCAACAGGTGACGCTGGAAATGGGCAAGCGTATCGCCGAGTCCCGTGTCGAGGTGGAAAAATGCGCGCAGGGTTGCGAGTTTTATGCCGAGCAGGCTTCGGTATTTCTTGCCGATGAACTCATCGAAACCGATGCAGGCAAAAGTCTGGTGGCTTATCAACCATTGGGCACGGTGCTGGCGGTAATGCCGTGGAATTTCCCATTGTGGCAGGTGTTTCGGTTTATTGCCCCGGCTCTGGCAGCAGGCAATACCGGTTTACTCAAACATGCCTCCAATGTGCCGCAGTGTGCGTTGGCTATTGAACGTCTGGTGCGTGAAGCCGGGTTTCCCGAAGGTGTGTTTCGCACGTTGATGATCGATGCCCGCGAGGTGGCCGGGGTGATTGCCGACCCACGGATACAAGCCGTTACACTTACTGGTAGCGAACCGGCGGGCCGTGCTGTGGCGGCGGTGGCGGGAGAGCACCTGAAAAAATCGGTATTGGAACTGGGCGGTGCAGATGCCTTTGTGGTGCTGGAGGATGCTGATCTCGATTTGGCGGTGCAGCAGGCAGTGATGTCACGTTTTCTCAACTGTGGGCAAAGTTGTATTGCGGCCAAGCGGTTTATTGTGGTGGATGCCATTGCTGATGAGTTTGTGGCACGTTTTGTCGAGGCGGTGAGGCAGTTGCATCCGGGGGATCCCACCGATGAAAAAACCACACTGGCCCCCATGGCGCGCGTTGATTTGCGCGATGAATTACACGGCCAGGTACAGGCGAGTATTACTGCGGGTGCCGTGGCGTTGATTGGCGGTGAGCCTGTGGCGGGTCCGGGAGCCTTTTATGCTGCAACGATTCTGGATCAGGTTATGCCGGGCACAGTCGCTTATGAACAAGAGCTGTTTGGCCCGGTGGCGGCGGTGATTCGTGTTGCTGACGAAGTTGAAGCGCTGGATGTAACCAATGGTTCACGTTTTGGCCTGGGTGGCAGTGTATGGACACAGGACGTTGCGCGTGGTGAACAGTTTGCACGGCAGATGCAATGTGGTTCAGCTTTTGTGAATGGCATGGTGAAAAGTGATCCACGTCTGCCTTTTGGTGGCATCAAGGCTTCGGGTTATGGGCGAGAGTTATCGCAGCATGGTTTGCGCGAATTTGTGAATGCGAAGACGCTGTGGGTGAAATAGTCCGTGAATGAAGTCAATCAACATGACGCAAGATAACCCGGCGAACAATGCCGCAAACACTGCTGCACACAATACCTCACAAAAGCCACCATCCACCGAAGTGCCAACACTGACCCGCGCCGAATTCCTGCGTAGATTTCGCATACTGATCATTCTTGCCTGGACCATGCCTGTGGTATTTGGTCTGTCATTTCTGTTGTACATTGAAATGTTTACCATGGTGCAAATGAGAGCCGTTCTTGGTTCTCTGCCTCAACCCGGCTTTGATGTGTTGTCGCTGGTGTTGGCTGTGTGGTACTTCCAGCGCCGTGTGTCTTCTGTAGCCGACTATTTGGGGGCGGAAAGTTTTCAGCAACAGGAAAAGCTGGCAGATGCTGCCTTGGCGCAGGTGCGCAGTTTTCCCCGATATTTTTGGGGCATTTTTCTGGCGTATTTGTTTATTGCACCGGTAACGGTGATCTACAGTGCAGAGTGGTACAGCGATTTCGTCGCCCAGCCTGTGGACTGGTTTCGTATTAACCTGGTCGCGTTGACGGTGTCCATTATTGTCGGCCTGCCGATTTTTTTTAAATTATTTGATTTGTTTGGCCGGGCTTTACAGCCCATGCGGCTGGAGCGGCCTGTCATCTCCATCCGTACCCGGGTCTTTCTGATTGCCGCACTGGTGCCGCTGCTGGTGGATACCACACTGGTGCAGTATTACTGGACTCGCACTGGCTACTTCACAAAAGAGACCTTTGTTGTCTGGCTGGCTTTGCAGATTTTGGCGCTGGTGGGCGCGCAGATTTTTATGCGCAGTTTTGGTCAGGCACTACAGCCGCTGGAAATGGCAGCTGGAGAAGCCGGTGCTTTACTGGCTCGTAAGCCTGATTTGCGGGCTTGCTCCACGGATGAACTGGGTGTGCTTGCCGGGCAGTATCAGAGCCTGTTGGAACACCTGTATCTACAGGGGAAAATCCTTGAGGTGGGTAACCAAGTGTTGCGTAGTGTGAATACAGCAGCCAGCATTGGTGAATCTTACGATAATCTGGTGAAAATCTGCGCCCAGGCACTGGATGCGGATGTTGCCTATTTATTGTTACAGGGAAAAGGCCCACGGGAATTGATCATCGTTTCAGTGACGGGGGCCACCTATTGTGCAGAGGGGCATTTTCGTCTGTCACAGGATGAGCCGTCATTGCTGGTGGCCGCTTTTAATGAAGGACATCTGGTTGAGACCGTCGATGCCGCAGAAGATTTTCGAGTCAGTCAGCGCCTCGCCAAACAATATGGCACCACTTCGCTCATTGCCGCGCCGCTGATCGCGGAAGGCGAAGTGATTGGCTCGATTGGTGCCAGCATCAAGGGACGGGTGCGACATTTTACCCGGCAGGACCACGACATGCTGAATTTATTGGCGCGTGAGGCAACAACCGTGGTGCATACTCAGCTGCTGGAAGAAAAACGTCAGCAGGCAGAACTGTTGTATCAAGAGGCCCACCAGCTGGCAAAAGTAACCTTGCAATCCATCAGTGATGGAGTGATTACCACTGATACCAATGGTCAGGTGGTGTACCTCAATCCGGTGGCTGAAAAGTTTACCGGCTGGTCATCGCAGGAAGCACAGGGCCACGCGGTGGGACAGGTGTTACGTCTGGGGGATGAAGCCGGTGCGCCGCTGATGAATCCGGTAATGTTATGCCTGGAAACCGGGGAAAACTTCACCCTGCCGGGGTCGGTAACGTTGCGTCATCGCAATGGTAATAAGGAATTTGCGGTGGAATTGCGCGTGGCACCGATCCGTGAAACTGATGCACAAGTGCGTGGCGTGGTGCTTACCTTCCATGACACCACGGACCTGAGCATGATGGCGGGCCGTCTGTCCTATCAGGCCAGCCATGATGCGCTGACCGGCCTGCTAAACCGTCACGAATTTGAAGCGCGACTGGAACTGGCCATGGTCGGGTGTGAGCTGGATGGTCGTGAGCACGCCCTGTGCCATCTGGACCTGGATAAATTCAAAGTGGTGAACAGCACCTGTGGGCATGTCGCCGGTGATGAATTGCTTAAACAGCTTGCCGCACGCTTCCGTGCCATTTTGCGTGAAGACGATAGTGTTGCACGCCTGGGAGGTGACGAATTTGGTCTGCTGTTGGAGGACTGCTCACTGGCGCAGGCCAAAGAGATTGCGGGCAAAATTCTCAAAATGGTGGAAAACTTTCGTTTTACCTGGCAGGACAAGTCTTTCAACGTGGGGCTGAGTCTGGGGCTGGTGTCTATCAATGCGCACAGTGGCAGTCTCACTGATGTACTGAGTGCCGCTGATTCAGCCTGTTACGTGGCCAAGGACCAGGGCCACAATCATCTGCATGTCTTTGTACAGGATGACCTGGAATTGACGCGCCACAAAGGTGAAATGCAATGGCTGCAATACATTCGTGAAGCGCTGGATAATGATCATTTTCAGTTATACCACCAGCGCATTCAACCGCTGTCCGAAGCGGGCAACACAGATTATGGTTACAGCGAAATTTTATTACGCCTGCAACGTGACGATGGCGAGATCATCACTCCCAGCTTGTTTTTACCCGCTGCCGAACGTTATCACCTGATGCCGGCCATTGATCGCTGGGTGGTGTCTCATGCTCTGGCGCTGCTGGGCAAGCAGATTGCACAGCCGGTGTCGTACTCGATTAATCTTTCCGCGCAGTCATTGTGCGAAGACAGTTTTCTGGAATTTGTGCTGGCAGAATTGACAGCAAGCACCGTGGCACCTGAGCGGGTATGTTTTGAAATCACCGAAACGACAGCGATAGCCAACCTGACCCGCGCCATGCGTTTTATCACCGAACTGAAGAGCCGCGGCTGCCGCTTTGCACTGGATGATTTTGGCAGCGGCCTGAGTTCTTTCAGCTACCTCAAAAATCTACCGGTGGATTATCTGAAAATCGATGGTGTGTTTGTCAAAGACATCGATACAAATCCCATTGATTACGCCATGGTGGAAGCCATTAACCAGATTGGTCATGTTATGGGTATCAAAACCGTAGCGGAATTTGTGACCACCGATGAAGTAATGAAAGCCGTGCAAGCCATTGGTGTGGATTTTGGGCAGGGATATCACATCGCCCGCCCGGAGCCGGTGATGCTTGTTAACAGCCCCCTAGTGTAGTTGCCGCTTCCTTAATTATGGATATGTTAATCGCTTATGCCGTGCTGGGCATCTTTGCGGGCATTATGGCGGGTCTGCTGGGTGTCGGTGGCGGGCTGGTGATTGTGCCGGTGCTGGTAATGCTTTGGCAGGCCGATGGTCTTGGTGGCTTACAAATGGTGCAACTGGCGATTGGCACATCACTGGCCGTCATCGTGTTTACCTCCCTGTCCTCGGTTCGCGCACATCACCAACGTGGCAGTGTTTTGTGGCCAGTGTTCTGGCGGTTGACACCGGGCATTCTGCTGGGAGCCGGACTGGGTGCGACGCTGGCGTCTGCGCTGCCACAAGCGACACTCAAAATGGTGTTTGGCATATTTGAGCTGTTAGTGGCAGCACAAATGCTGTTGAGCCTGCGCCGGTCCGCAGGCGCACCCACAAAAAGGGATTTACCGGGCACGTTGGGTATGGGACTGGCCGGTGGAGTGATTGGTACCGTGTCTGCACTGGTGGGTATCGGAGGAGGCACTCTGACCGTACCTTTTCTTGATGCCTGTCAATTGCGCATGCAAAAGGCCGTCGGCACGTCGGCTGCCTGTGGTCTGCCCATCGCCGTGAGTGGCGCATTGAGTTATATGCTGCTGGGGTGGGGCAATACACAGCTGCCTGCAAATTCTGCCGGTTTTGTGTACGGCCCGGCGTTGGTCGGTATTGCCATTACCAGCATGTTGTTTGCCCCCCTGGGAGCTGCCCTGGCCCACCGTTTGCCAACATCGGTTTTGAAAAAAATCTTCGCCGGTTTTCTTGCATTGCTGGGCATCTGGATGCTTGGCTCACAGTAGTTGATGGCCCTGTTGTTTGTGACCTCGGTCACACTGTTTCTGCGTACTGTTCCGATAAAGCGGGTGAAGCAAAGGTGCTTCATTGGAATCTGCACATAACGAGAGAGGGGCCACCATGAGACACAAAAAAATTATCATTCGTGCCGTCGTATTGTTGACAATGCTGGTACTGACCGTGGTCTTTACCCCGGCGTATTCACAAGGAAAAAATGCGTATAACGCGGGTTTGCTGGCTTCTGAATCAGGTGATTACGTCGCTGCTGTGACGGCATGGCAGCCGCTGGCCAGTCAGGGTGATGCCGCTGCCCAGTTTAATCTGGCGTTGATGTATCACCGTGGATTGGGTGTAGCGCCGGATGAGCAAAAAGCGGTGCAGTGGTACCAAAAATCAGCATCCAATGGTTATGCCAAGGCACAGGAATTTCTGGCTGCGGCTTATCGTGAAGGCTGGTTCGGCCTGGAAAAAAATTCGCAAAAGGCCAAATACTGGAGCCAACAGCTTGAAAACAGTGGGCTTTAAATGACGACACATTAATAACAGATTTTCTGGTTTCCTGCCGTATATTGACACTGAAGACAGTTATCTGAAAAAAAGCCGCAGTGACAGCGTTACTGCGGCTTTTTTGTATTACAGACAAAGAGGCCGTTCTTCGTCAGAATTGATCATAAATGCAGCAAAAATGCGTATAGTGTATTCTTGATCACCTTAGTACATCGTGAAAATAACGTTGATGTGTTCTAAGTGAGTAACAAAGTTGTTGCTACACTCAGCAGCAGCAGAGAGAGTAGCGGGTGTTTTCAGGGTTCGTGCGGTTTACGAACCGGACGGGGGGGATGATGAAAAAATATATCAGTGTGACGACAAATCCAAATATGACACGTATCGCTATGCGCTGGTGTGTATCGCTTGGTATGGCCTGGGCTTTGCTGGCCTGCGCGAGTAATTTGAACCTGAATGATGCGACAGACGCCAATGGTGTGCCGGCCTGGGTGAATGAAGGCAGTGTTATCCGTGCGTCTAAAGACGGGCGGCGGTTTCATGGTGTGGGCTCTGCCCCCATGATGAGCAACTTTTCGCTGCAAACGGCCACCGCCGACAATCGTGCGCGTAGTGAAATCAACCGCATCCTGGCTTCTTATGTGGAAATCGTTTCGCGTGATTTTATTGCCTCGGGTGATGCTGATGAAAGTGGTTTTAATGACCAGGATGTGGCTCAACAAATGGATCAGCTGGCCAATATTGATTTGACGGGTATTCAGGTGATTGGGCACTGGACGGATAAACAAAGCAAGGTTGTTTATTCAATTGCTGAGGTTGATATGCAACAGGTACGTGAAGCGATCAAATCGGCCGAATCATTGCATCCCGGTTTGCGCAGGTTTATTAAGGTGGAAGGCGACACTATTTTTGATCGCATTGCTACGGCGGAATAATAATAAACAAACAAATTGATATATACCCGTAGTGATTGAGATTTAGGTCTAATTGCACGCCCTATTTGACCCATGGCTGCGTTGTTGTCCTTGCAATAGAGCGACTATTACGCGTCATTTCGTCTTGCCATGAAACAAATATGACGCACATTCAGGTCTAAATCCCAAGCGCTATGGGTATATATGTAAAAAACCGGGTATTTCAAACCCGGTTTTTTTGTGGAACAGAGACAAATCACTAAGGTGCGCGCGCGTGGCATTAAAACCAAAAATATTCAAATTCAAAATTGCATTATCTGATCTTGACCGAAATTATTATGACGCGCTTGATTTGACCATTGCTCAACATCCTTCTGAAACCAGTGAACGAATGATGGCGCGTATTTTGGCCTTTTGCATGAATGCCCAGGAGCGTTTGGAATTCACCAAAGGGCTTAGCGCCGTAGACGAACCTGATATATGGGTTCGATCACTGGATGAGCAAACGACATTATGGCTCGATGTGGGCGAACCGACCGTTGAGCGAGTTAAAAAGGCAACACGGCTTTCGCCGATGGTTAAAGTCTATAGCTTTAATTCAAAGTCGGATGTCTGGTGGGAGCAGGGGCGGGAAAAGTTTGGGAGGTTGAAAGCGTCTATTTTCCAGTTTCAGTGGAAAAGTATTCAATCACTGGCTGCGCTACAGCAGCGTACAATGAGTATTTCTGTCACCATTACAGGTGACTCTGCTTATATTGCAACGGAGTCCGGGGAGTGCGAGGTATCCTGGGTGGCATTGCAAATCCGATGATGTAGCAACGTCATAATGTCATTAAGCTAAGCCGGTTTTTCTGTTTGTTATTGGTTGGTGGTGAGCTTGCGAACGCCAACAGCATTGGCAACGGGGTTCGCAAACTCACCACCAGCCTACCGTTTAAAACGGCAATTCAGCCTCTGGTGCCTGAGTTGTCAGCAACGTGCGAAAATCCTCCTGAATCCGCGCCAACGCTGTTTCATTTGTCGCTTCAAAACGAAACACCAGACAAGGTGTTGTATTGGACGCACGCACTAGCCCAAAACCATCGTCAAAATCCACACGTAATCCATCGATAGTGGTGATTTTGGCATTGGGGAAATCTGCTGCTGCAACGAGCCTTTCCACCAGGGGATGGTTTTCGCCTTCCGCAGTGTTCATATTCAGTTCGGGTGTGTTGATGTTGTCGGGCAGGGCATTGAAAATTTCATCTGCCGAGCGACCGTCTTTCGACAGGATTTCCAACAAGCGTGATGCTGTGTAAGTAGCGTCGTCGAAACCATACCAGCGTTCTTTGAAAAAGATATGACCGCTCATTTCCCCGGCCAGTTGGGCCCCACTTTCTTTCAGTTTGGCCTTGATAAAGCTGTGACCGGTTTTCCACATAGTCGCTTTACCGCCAGCCTGTTCAATAATCTTGTGCAGGTTGGTGGTGCATTTGATGTCGTAAATAATCTCCGCGCCTGGGTTGCGTGACAATACGTCCTGCGCGTACAGCATCATTTGCCGGTCAGCCCAGATGACGTTACCGGTAGGGGTGAGTACACCAAGGCGATCGCCATCGCCATCGAAGGCGAGACCGATGTCGGCCTGTTGCTCGGCCAGTGCCTGTTTCAGGTCTGCCAGGTTTTCCGGTTTGCTGGGGTCAGGGTGGTGATTGGGGAAGTTACCGTCCACGTCGCAGAACAGTTCACTGACCTCACAGCCCAGTGCGCGCAGTAGTTGCGGTGCAACACCGCCCGCGACGCCGTTGCCACAATCGACAATGACTTTCATGGGTTTGGCCAGTTTGACATCGCGGGTAATGCGTTCGATGTATTGTGTCACCACATCGGCTTTGTCCACAGAGCCGGAGCCTTCGCTCAGCGTGCCGGATTCGATGCGCTTGCGCAGTTGCTGAATGTCGGGGCCGGACAGGGTGGTGCCGCCCAGTACCATTTTCAGGCCATTGTATTCCGGCGGATTGTGGCTGCCAGTGATCATGATGCCGGAACCGCTGCCCAGTTCGTAGGCGGCGTAGTAGAGCACGGGTGTGGGTGCCATGCCGAGATCGGTGACGTCGCGCCCGGCTTCAGTGAGTCCGCGCGTCAGTGCTGCAATCAATTTTGGTCCAGAGAGACGGCCGTCGCGCGCCACATAGATATGTTGTTCGCCGCGTGCCTCGGCTTCTGCGCCCAGGGCACGGCCGATCCAGTACACCGCATCTTCCGTGAGGGTTTTATCGACGATGCCGCGCACGTCGTAGGCTTTGAAAATACTAGCATCGAGCTGGGGAGGTTGGGTCATGATGTATTTCACTTATGTTAGGTTGTTATTAAACATGGGTGAGGCAGAAAATGCCGAAGAATATCAGGTTCGTTTGGCAATTGCCTTGTTCTGGAACCCCTCAAAAGGTGAAGGTGGCCTTATTCCACATTTTTTACCGGCTTCTCTTCGGTTTTTAATGTGAATTAAGCGTTAAATCACCAATGTCGTTAAGTTAAGCGTACTTGATCAAATCTAGTGCTTGTAAACGTAGAGGCGCAGAAACGCAGAGTTTTTAGTGTTTTTCTCTGTGCCTCTGCGACCTCTGTGTTAAATACTCGATGACTTTAAAAACCGCGTGTTTTTAGCGCTTAATTCACATGTTAGTCAGCATGGAGCGCCGCACGCAATGTTGCCCGGCTCAGGTGTGGTGCAAACAGTTCAACAAACTCGAAAATAAACCGGCGAAGGTAGCTGCCGCGACGGATACCTACCCAGGTGGTACTGGCAGGAAACAGGTGGGCGATGTCGATGCGGCGCAGGCCAGTGTCACGTTGTGGTTCGAAGGCCACATCGGCCAGCAGCCCAATGCCCAGACCGAGTTCCACATAAGTTTTGATGACGTCAGCGTCCAGCGCGGTGAGTACAATTTTGGGTTGTAACCCGGCGGATTGAAAGGCATCGTTGAGCCGACTGCGTCCGGTAAAGGCAAAATCGTAGGTGACGATGGGGTGTTCGGCCAGATCCTGTAAGGTCAGTGGTGTGGTTTTTTCCAGCAGCGGATGATCCGGTGGTACCACTACGCAGTGATGCCAGGGATAACAGGGCAGGGTGATGAGTCCGTCGGCAGCAGAAACAGCCTCGGTGGCAATCACAATATCAGCCTCGCCGCGCAGGGCTCTGTCGCAAATTTGTGTTGGGTTTCCCTGGCGTAGTTGCAGGATGACATCGGGGAAACGTTGGCGGAATTTCTGGATGACTGGTGGTAACACGTAGCGCGCCTGAGTGTGGGTGGTGGCCAGGGTGAGTGTGCCGCGTGTTTGATCGCTGTAGTCAGCGCCAATACGACTGATGTTTTCCGCTTCACGCAGCATGCGGCGTGCGGTGAGGATGATCTCGTTACCGGGCTCGGTCACGGCGGTCAGCCGTTTGCCCTCGCGGGCGAAAATAGGGACACCCAGTTCTGACTCCAGCAGGCGTATTTGTTTACTCACACCGGGTTGCGAAGTGAACATTGCTGCTGCCGCTTCGGTGACATTGAGGTGGTGATCTACGACTTCGCAGATGCAGCGTAATTGATGCAGTTTCATAATGGTTTCCGTCGTTTCCATTGCTGACGGGTTGGCTTTATCAGCGCATGTCGTGGTGATTTTGCTGTTTGTGCGCCCGAGTTTTTGTCTGTACTCATTTCTTGTTTAACATCCATTTATAACCTAAGTGTCTTTATAAAGGCATTTTTATTCTTTTTCAACCTATTGCTGGATTGTTACTGTTTGCGCACCTTCGAAAGGAATGCGCGTTCATGGATGCTTTTTTTGTTATTTCAGGCTTTGGCGTAGGCGTTCTGGTTGGGCTCACCGGAGTGGGTGGTGGTGCGCTGATGACACCGCTGCTGATTTTCGGGTTTGGTATCGCGCCTGCTGTGGCGGTCGGCACCGATTTGATGTTCGCGGCGATTACCAAGGCCAATGGTGTCTGGGTACATGCACGCCAGAATTCAGTGGAATGGCGCATTGTGGGCTGGATGCTGTTGGGTAGCTTGCCCGCCACCCTGCTCACGCTGTTGGTATTGCGACAGGTGGATATACGTACCGACGCAGCACAGGAGGTGATGACGCTCACGCTGGGTCTGGCGTTGATTGCCAGTGCTGGCGCGTTGATATTCCGGCGGCGTCTGGCGAAAAGCGATACGGGTCTGACACATGACGAGACGGGGCGCAAAACCCGGATCGCCACGGTGGTGACGGGGGTCGTGCTGGGTACGCTGGTGACAATGACCTCGGTAGGTGCGGGTGCGCTGGGGGCGGCGGCGTTGTTTTGGCTTTATCCGCGTATGAAAGCGGTGCGGGTGGTGGGTACCGATCTTGCCCATGCGGTACCGCTGACCACTGTCGCCGGTCTGGGCCATTGGCAGTTGGGCACAGTGGATTGGGTTTTGCTGATCAGTCTTCTGATTGGTTCATTGCCCGGTATTTATATTGGTAGTCGATTGAGTGCCCGTGTGCCGGAAATCTGGTTGCGTTCGGTGTTGGCCAGTCTGTTGTTGGTGATTGGCCTGGGGGCAGTGTTTGGTGGGCGGTTGATGGCGTAGGCGTCGCAAAGATGTGGACGCAGGAATCAGGATTTACAGGAGACAGGATAAAATGACGACGACGAAAAATGAACACTGGATAGACGCCCCGGAGCTGACACAGTATCGCCAAGCGGTGCAGGATGTTCTGGCTGGCGAACTTGATGAAACCCGCTTTCAGGCTCTTCGTTTGCAACAAGGTGTTTATGGCCAGCGCCAGGACGGCGTCAACATGATTCGCGTTAAATTGCCGGGTGGTGTGGTATCGCCAAGCCAACTGGGTGCTGTCGCCGATGTATTGGATAACTATTGCGAGCTGGATATCGCCAGCGTTACCACACGCCAGGATATTCAGCTGCACAGCATTCCGCTGAGTGACACGCCCGCTGCGTTGGAAAAGTTGGCCGAGCAGGGGCTGACCTCGCGGGAAGCCTGCGGTAATACCGTGCGTAATATTACCGCCTGCCCGTTGGCGGGTGTCTGTCCTTGCGAGCATAGCGATGTGCAGCCTGTAGTCGATGCGGTGGCGCAACGTTTTTTACGGCATCCGTTGACCCAGCATTTGCCGCGTAAATTCAAGATGAGCTTTTCCGGTTGCGAAGCGGATTGCGCGCAAGGGTTGTTTCATGATCTGGCGGTGATTGCTGTCAAACGTGACGGTGTCTTTGGTTACAAGGTGCTGGCAGCGGGTGGCCTTGGTCATAAGCCGCGCCCGGCGATTACGCTGGAAGAATTTGTTGAAGAATCGGAATTGCTGCCCGTGATTGAAGCCGTGCTGGCACTGCATCACCGCTATTCTGATCGTAAACGTCGTGCCCGGGCGCGGATGAAGTTTTTGCTGGAGAAATTAGGCGAAACCGAATTTGTCGAAAAATACCGCGAAGAACTGCAACGCACTAAACAGGTGTATGCCAGTGATGCCCTGCCTGCGGCAAATTGGGTAACGGCAGACGAAACGGTGAAATCCAAAATTTCTGCCACAGGTGCGCCGCGTGATGCGCTGCAACAGCGGCAGGCCGGGCTTTATGTATACCCGGTGAGTTTGCCTTTGGGAGATTTAGGGGCGACACAAATGCGCGGTTTGATGGCAGTGGCCGAGCAATATGACAATGCAGAAATGCGTGTCACCCAGGACCAGAACCTGATGTTGATGAACATTCCGCAAGAAGGTTTGCAGGCAGTGAAAGATGGCCTGCGTCTGCTGGAATTGGATGCGCCTGCCGCCGGTGATGATGTGGTGGCCTGTCCCGGCACCTGGACGTGTCGTTTGGGCATTACTGCCTCCCGACTGGTGAGTGCAGAGTTGACAGGTGGTGAAAGTGATTTGCGTATCAGGGTCAGCGGTTGTCATAACGGCTGCGCGCAACCGTATGTGGGTGATATCGGCATGCATGGCGAGGGTCGCCGTATCAATGGAAAGCTGATTCCACATTATCGTCTGCATTTTGGTGGTGATGGTCGTAATGAAGGTGAGATTGCAGTGCGTGGCCCTGAAGTGCCCGTGCGCATGGCACCCGCAGCGGTGAAGCGTGTCAGTCGTGAATATGAGAACACACGTCAGGCAGAAGAAAGTTTTCGCACCTGGGCACAGCGTCAGGAAGAAGGCTATTTTGCCAAGTTGTTGCAAGACCTGACGGTAATTAGTGGCCCGGACAGTGACTGGTTGTCAAAAGATTTTGGTGAGACAGAGGATTTCCGCGTACTGGCATTAGGGGGCGGTGAATGCATGGGTGCAAAACATGACGTGGTGTCCGCAAATTTCTCCGAGGCAGCGCATGAGCGGGAATATCGCCGGGTATTTCAACTGGCGAAAAAAGAAGATCAGGCACTGGATTGTGCTGAAGCTATCGCGCGCTTGGTGGCGCAGGCATTACTGCATGCTGGAGGTGAAAATGTTTTGCCGGACGACCTGACTGAACTTGCCGGGAAAATCGCAAAACAGACGAATGTAGAGCAGGGTATTGCTGAATCGCTCAGCGTATTTATCGAAGAAATGAAGGTGTTACGTGCAGACTATGATGATGCTCGTTTTGAAAAACTGGCAAATGCACAAGATCTATGGACCGTGTTAGTGGCAAGAGCCTGTGAATCGGTGGATATACAACTGGATGTACAGGCATCACTGCCGGAAATCACACAATTGGTCGCGACGGGTGAAGAAAAATTACAGGTGCCTGCTTAAGGTTGTCTGACCAAGTAATATTTGATTAAGGAGAAAGGAAATGTTGGTGGATAAAAAAGTACAATCAGTTATCTCTTTGTTGAATAATATTCAACGGGACTATGCACCGGCTGCACTGGCCAGCAGTTTCAGTGCTGAGGATATGTTATTACTGGACCTCATTAGCAAGCATGCACCGGAAATCAATGTGTTTACTTTGGACACCGGACGCTTACCCGCAGAAACGTATGACCTGATGCAAAAAACCCACGAAAAATATGGTCCGGTGGTAGAGGTCTATGCGCCGGATTGTTCTGTGCTTGCCGAGTATGTACAGGCGCAAGGCCCCAATGCTTTTTACAATAGTGTAGAACAACGCAAGCAATGTTGCGCCATGCGGAAACTGGTGCCATTGAAACGGGCACTGTCCACACGTGAAGCCTGGATTACCGGGTTACGTAAAGAGCAATCGGTCACCCGTACCGACTTGGAACACATGGAATGGGATGAAGCTCATGGGATTCCCAAATTCAATCCTCTGCTGGATTGGAGCGAGAAGGAAGTATGGGCCTACATTCATGAAAATGATGTGCCTTTCAACGAATTGCATACGAAGGGATATCCGAGTATTGGTTGCGCGCCATGCACGCGGGCGATTGCTGAAAAAGAGGATATTCGTGCCGGGCGTTGGTGGTGGGAAAATCCGGAAAGTAAAGAGTGTGGTTTGCACGTACGCTCAAAAGAAACCGTAAGCGCATAACAACAAACGAATGCAGTGCGTCGCTTCATGTTGATGAAGTGACGTATTTCTTTTGTGACTCCTGTTTTTCTTCTCTGGTTTTCAGGAGTGAAAAACAAAGAAAGGCTGGGAGCGTTCCTTATTCCTGCGCCAAAATAATCTGAATACAATCTTCAAGTGGTTGCAGTTGCTTTTCGATGACGTTGGCAACTGTCAACGAATCGATGTTGCCCAGATAATTATGCACAAGAATATTGCGAAAGCCGCTGATTTCACGCCAGGGGATATCAGGAAATGCAGCTTTTTTGTCATCGGGTAATAGTTGGGTCGCTTCGGATAAGGTCTGCAAATTGCGTAAAGCAGCATCATAAAGCACCTCATCCTGAGTAAGGAATGGGCTCGCAATAACTTCCCGGTTTTGCATCTCATCTTCAGCCCGTCTTCGTCCGTTCTTCAATCACAAAACCTCGAAATAGAACGACTATTCCTACGGTTTTGCTCAATCAGAACAAACGAATACGAACTAAATCTGAGCGCTAAACCAGGAAGTTATTGCGTTCTCATTCCTAAGGTCACCACGCAACTGAATGCGCCGAATTTTTGCGATGGCATCAAGGATATGCAGCGCATAGGGTTGCCAGAGTTTGCTCATAACTCCACGGCCTCTTTTAACACCTGTTCGCGGATATGCCGGTTAAGTTCATGTTCCGGTACCAGCTCCACTTTGCGATGGAGCAGGCCCGTCAAACTCTCGGCCAACGGCAAACGTTGAGTGAACAAATCATAACCACGTGGTAAATCCACCAGGAAATCGATGTCACTATCAGGCTGTTCTTCACGCCGGGCGACGGAACCGAACACGCGAATGCGACGAGCACCAAATTTACCGACTAATGTCTCAATAATCACTTTTTTCTGTCGTAACTCGTCTAATAACATCATTAGCTCCCATCGGTAATCGGGTGACTCTATTTTCATACTATCATAGTAGTATAGGGCAACCTATTGGCCCATATGACATGATGGTTGCTGGCCATGCAAGAGCCATAGGTTTAATGTTGGAGGCCAGTAACATGAAAGAGTTTGAACACGTGCCAGGGCTTCGGGTTGAGAGCTGGATGTAAAATAAGGGGAGGCCATAATTTAAACAGAATAATTGTGTTCTATCCCTCCTGTTATTTCCTATGCACACACACATCCAAAAGAGACCGCAAGTGCATAACAACAAACGAACGTAATATGTCGCTTCATGTTTATGAAGCGACATATTTTTGTGTGGTTATGGTTTTAATGTTGTCCTGTATGTCCAAATCCCCCTTCACCACGATCACTTTCATTAAAGCTGTCAACAATCTCAAAGGTGGCTTGCACCACAGGTACAAATACCATCTGTGCGATACGTTCACCTGGGTTGATCGTGAAGGTTTTGTTGCCACGGTTCCAACAGGATACAAACAACTGTCCCTGATAGTCTGAATCAATAAGCCCGGTGAGGTTGCCTAACACAATGCCGTGTTTATGGCCCAGACCCGAGCGAGGCAGCAACACCGCAGCCAGTTTTGGATCGCCAATGTGAATGGCAATGCCGGTGGGAATCAAATGAGTTTCACCGGGTTTTATTTCAAGGGCTTCATCAATGCAGGCGCGCAGGTCCATTCCGGCAGAGCCGTCGGTGGCGTAATGTGGCAGTTCGATTTCTTTGCCGATGCGTGGGTCAAGAATTTGTAGTTGAATTTGAGTCATGATATCAGTGCTCTTGTTTTAATTGTTATGGTTATTGGTATAGCTTGGTTTGAGGTTGAATGTTGTTAATTACAATAATCAATCCTGTTTTTGTAGGGTGGGCATTGCCCACCATTTAAGACTTGAATTAAGCACTTTGAATTAAGAGGCTGGATTTTCTTTAAAGGCACGTTGATTCTTTGTGGTCATATGATTATTCCAGTGTTTATTTCAAATTGATTGCTGAGTATTTAACGCAAATTTGCACGGTTCTCTTTGCGCTCTTTGCGTCTCCACATTCTTATGCGTTTACAACACTTGGCTTGATTGTGTTACACATCTCTAAAACTAGGCTGGGTAGTTATAATGATTGACCTTCAGCCAATACCCATGCCTGTGGATGTTGGCTGAAGCCGATTTTAGGATAATAGTCTGCGGCACCCGGTGCGGAAAGCAAAATCAATTTGCAGCGTACTCCTAATTGTTGCTGAGTTTGTGCAATGAGTTGCTTGCCGATACCACTGTTTTGGTGTGCCCGGTCAACGGCGATGTCGGATAAATAGCAGGCGTAGTGAAAGTCGGTTATCGAACGTGCGATGCCCACCAGTTTGTTTTCATAACGCGCGGTAACTACGAGGTTGGCATTTTCCAACATGCCTGCAATGCAGGCCCGGTCCTCCACTGGCCGACGTTCGGCCAGAGTGGAGGAAACAAGAACATCGATAAATTCATCGATGCTGGGTTTGTCATTGACTGCGTAGACAATTTCCACAGTATCCGTTGTTGCCATGAAAAAACTTATTTTTCGCTGCTGGGGTTAACGTTACCACCCACCATTACCGTCACCATCTTGTCCAGATGGATACGTTTTTGGAAAGCTTTCTTGATGTCTTCAAGGGTAATCGCCTGCACCCGCTCATTAAAGGTATCGAGGTAATCCATGGGCAGTTGATAAAAACCGATCATGCCGATGTAGTCGATGATTTTTTTGTTGCTGGAAATGCGTAATGGAAATCCACCGGTGATGTTTTTCTTCGCGGCTTCCAGTTCTTCTGCGGTGGGTCCCTCTTTAACAAATTTGTCGATGGTTTCGCGCAGTACGACCAGTGCTTCGTTGGCAGATTCATTTTTGGTTTGCAGACCAATGGTGTAGGGGCCGTATTGCTGCATGGGGACAAAATAACTGTAACTGCTGTATGCAAGGCCGCGCTTTTCACGTATTTCGTTGGAAAGGCGTGCCACCAGACCGCTGCCACCTACTATGTGATTGCCCACGTATAATGCAAAGTAGTCAGGGTCTCCGCGTTTCATGCCGGGTTGACCTACCAGAATATGTGTTTGTGCTGAAGGGTGGTTGATGCGGATTTCTTTACCTTCTGCAAGCGCTTCGACGGGTGGCAAGGTGTCCGCGGGTTCACCCTCTGGCAGTTTGCCCATCAGGGTTTGAGCGAGCTTTTCGGCATCGGCACGAGACAAGTCTCCCACGATGGCAAGTATCGCATTACGACTGACATAATATTTATCATAAAAAGCGTTGAGCTTTGCCGTGTCCAGTCCGTTGATGCCAGCTTCTGTGCCAGTGGGTTGGTTGCGATAGGGATGTTTCACATAAAGGGCATCAAAAAAAGCTTCGTTGGCCTGTTTGCCGGGTGATTGTTTGTTGCGTTTGAGTGTCGTCAGCAGGCGACGACGCTCACGCTCAAAGGCGGTTTTTGGGAAATCCGGCTGAGTGAGAATGGTGGTCAGTGTGCCCACTGCGCTGTCGAACGCTTTTTTCTCCGTCAGGGTGCGCAGGCTGAGTATGGCCATGTCGCGTTGTGCGCTGTTACTGAAACGCGCACCGATGGACTCAAACTGTTCTGCCAACTGGCCGGCAGATAAGCCTCCTGCGCCTTCGGCTAACAAGCCGTTGGTCAGTATGGCCACTCCCGGGTCGTCTTCATCGCGCGCTGCACCCGCATTAAAAATGATGCGTATATCAACGATGGGCAGTTCAGGTGCGGATACAAAGTAGACGTGTGTCCCATTTGTTGTGCGCCAGTGTTCAATGTCTGGATTGGCGCTGACTGTTGTGCTGACCAGGGCAGAGAAAGACAGGGTGCTGATTATTAACAGGCTAAGAAATAGCTTATTTTTCATGTTTTTCATATTTGGTTTTTTTGAATAAAGGGATAGATTAATGGGCATGAGAGTGGTCTCCGTTTGCTGCGACGGGTGTGGATTGTGGATCCAGTACGGCCACGGTCAGGTAGTCATCAATGAGGTATTTTTTTGCTACGGCTTGCACCTGTTCCGGGGTTACCGCGCGCAGGCGTTCCACAAACTGGTCCATCAGCTGCCAGTCAAGTCCCACAGTGGCCAGGGTGCCCATTTGCATGGCCTGATAAAACAGAGAATCTTTTTCGTACACTTTGCTGGCAACAACCTGTGCCTTGATGCGGTCCAGTTCAGCCTGGCTCACTCGTTCGGTTTTGATTTTTGTGATTTGTGCGTGAATCGCATTTTCCACTTCTTCGACGGTTTTGCCCTTGGCGGGAGTGCCATCGAATATAAACAGGCTGCCAAGTCGTGAATACATATTGTAACCGGCGCCAACGCTGGTCGCGATTTGCTGGCCACGCACCAGTTCTTTGGCGAAACGTGAACTTTCACCCGCATCAAGTATGCTAGCCAGCATTTCCAGTGCATAAGGTTCCCAGTCGGTTTTGGCCGTTGTTACCACGGGTACTTTGTAACCCATAATCATATAGGGCACTTGTGCGGGGGCTTTCACTACAATACGTTTAATCCCCTTTTGTTCAAATTCTGTTTGTGGTTTTACGACAGGAATGGCTCGGGCTTTTACTTTGCCATAGGTTTTTTGTGCCAGCTCAAACACTTCTTTTGCATCAACATCACCCGCCACCACCAGTGTGGCATTGTTGGGTGCATACCAGTCTTTGTACCAGTTGCGCATGTCGTCCACGTTCATGTTTTCCAGGTCGTTCATCCAGCCGATGATGGGGTGATGGTAAGGGCTGTTGACGAAGGCGGTGGCGGAAAAATGCTCGTAAGTCAGCGATCGTGGTCTGTCTTCGGTACGCATACGGCGTTCTTCCATGACCACTTTCACTTCTTTGGCGAAGTCTTCGGCGCGCAGGTTGAGATTGGCCATGCGATCAGCTTCCAGCTCAAAACTGATGGGCAGGCGACTCTTTTCCAACTGTTGGAAATAGGCGGTGTAATCCTGTCCGGTGAAGGCGTTTTCACGCCCGCCATTGGCGGCGATGATGCGCGAAAACTCGTTGGGGCCGAGTGTTTTGGTGCCTTTGAACATCATGTGCTCTAGCACATGGGCGACACCGGTGGTGCCGCTGGATTCATAACTGGCACCGGTTTTGTACCAGATTTGCGAGACGACGATGGGCGCGCGGTGATCTTCTTTAATGAGGATTTTCAGTCCGTTGGCGAGCCGGTATTCATGCACATCACCCACGGTGATGATGTGACCGGTTTTTTCCACATCGGCTGATGCAGCGGCCAGTGTGGGTGTTTCGGTGCTGTCATTTTTGGCAAGACCGGTGGTGCAGCCTGCAAGTGCCGCAGCTGCAAGTGCTGTAGCGGAGATCATTAATAAAGGATTCATAAGCCTCTCGTCGTTTTATTGGTTTAATAATTGTGGTAGTTGATGATTTTTAACGTAGCTGACGACCTGTGTCCGCAAATGGTAGGATAGTCTACCCAATTACCAGCAGCTGTGACCGCAAAAACTCATGTTTGGTTTCAAAAAAAACAAGCCTCCTGTCGTAAAAGAGGCATCGTCAAGCGAAGCTCCCGTCATTGATGAGCCTCAACCCGCAGCGATAGAGGCGCAACCTGAAGCCCAGCCTGAGAAAAAGAAGGGTTTATTTGCCCGCCTCAAGGCTGGCCTCAGTCGTACCCGCAGTGGCATTACTGATGGTCTGGCTGATCTGGTGCTGGGCAAAAAAGCCATTGATGACGATGTGCTGGATGAAATTGAAACCCTGTTACTGACTTCTGATGTGGGTGTGGAAGCCACTCAGGAAATTGTCGCCGATCTTACCGGCCGTATTCAGCGCAAGCAACTGGCTGATGCCGATGCTCTGTTTGCTGCGCTGCGTGAGGACATGGCTGCCATTCTTGCACCGTCCACCCAACCATTGGAAATTGATAGCACTGCCCAGCCTTTTGTGATCCTGATGGTGGGTATTAACGGTGCAGGAAAAACCACGACGATTGGTAAGCTGGCGAAAAAATTCCAGAACGAGGGTAAGTCTGTGATGCTGGCGGCAGGCGACACCTTTCGCGCCGCTGCTGTGGAACAATTACAGGAATGGGGGCGTCGCAATGACGTTGCTGTGGTGGCACAGCACAGTGGTGCGGATTCCGCCTCGGTCATTTTTGACGCTGTGCAATCGGCCAAATCTAAAGGTATCGATGTGCTCATTGCGGATACTGCGGGTCGTTTGCATACCCAATCCAACTTGATGGAAGAACTGAAAAAGGTACGTCGCGTCATTACCAAACTGGACGACACGGCCCCCCACGAAGTCATGCTGGTGCTGGATGCCGGTATTGGCCAGAACGCTGTTGTACAGGCCGAACAGTTCCGCGATGCGGTGGGCGTGTCCGGTATCACGTTAACCAAGCTGGATGGCACCGCCAAAGGGGGTGTTATTTTTGCTGTGGCTAAACGCCTTGGTCTACCCATTCGTTTTATTGGTGTGGGTGAAGGGATTGATGATCTAAGGTCATTTAATGCAGATGAATTTGTGGATGCCTTGCTTGCACGGGATGAAACGTAGACCGGTGTTATTAACGCAGAGGTTGCAGAGGCGCGGAGACGCAGAGAAAAACGTGATTAAAATGTACGGCCGCAGGATTTGTGACGCTTATGGTAGGTTGCGCGTTGGAATAACGCTTTTCACTCCACATAAAAAATCTCTGTGTCTCTCTGTGCCTCTGCGACCTCTGTGTTTAAATACGGGTTCGATTCAAAACACCAATGATTAAGTTTGATAACGTCAACAAGCGTTACCCCGGTGGCCACGAGGCGCTGTCTGGTGTGAGTTTTCACCTGAAGCCGGGCGAGATGGCTTTTCTCACCGGGCATTCCGGGGCGGGCAAGAGCAGCCTGTTAAAGCTGATCGCCTGCATCGAGCGCGCCTCACGAGGTAACGTGGTCATTGATGGGCAGAACCTTACCCGACTGAAAAATCGCCACATTCCCGCATTGCGTCTCAAGATCGGTGTGGTGTTTCAGAGCCACAACCTGCTTTATGACCGCACGGTGTTTGATAATGTGGCGTTGCCGTTAATCATTGCCGGTTATCACCAGAGTGAAGTGGGACGGCGGGTACGTGCTGCATTGGACAAGGTAGGGCTGCTGGGCAAGGAACGGCTGATGCCTATTACGCTTTCAGGTGGTGAACAGCAGCGTGTCGGCATCGCGCGCGCGGTAGTGAATCGCCCACCTTTGCTACTGGCCGATGAACCCACTGGCAATCTGGACCCGGCATTGTCCCGGGAAATTATGGGGCTGTTTGAACAGTTTAATCAGGTGGGGGTATCGGTGTTGATTGCCACTCACGATCACGATTTGATTTCGAGGCTGGATCATCGGTTGCTGACTCTCACACAGGGCAAGCTGGAGCGGGATGGTCGGACGACAGAATTGCAGATACAAAAGTAAAGATGAGCGTTAAAAAAACGACGGCAATAGTTGGGTTTTCCTGAAAACTGATGAAACGAACCAGCGTCAAAAATATCGATACCGAAGACCGGCAGCGTTTAAGCAAGCCTCGTGGTCGAGTGAATGCTTACTTCACTCATCACCTATGGGTACTGATATCATCTCTCGGTGCGCTATGGCGTACGCCGCTGGCGACGTTGATGACGGCTGCGGTGATCGGTATTGCCCTGGCTCTGCCCACCGGCCTGCATGTGCTGCTGCAAAATGTGCAGCAACTTTCCACGGGCTGGGAGGGTACGGCACAGATGTCGTTATTTCTTAAATCGGATATCCCGGAAAAACGTATTCAATCACTGGCGGATAAGTTGCGCAGCTGGGATGGTGTGGCTGAGGTGCAGTACATTTCCCGTGAGCAGGCATTAGCAGAATTCCGCGAACAGTCCGGTTTCGGAGGTGCATTGGATTCGCTGGATGAAAACCCTCTGCCCGCAGTGCTGGTGCTGCGGCCTACGGCCGAGGCGACAGAACCGGCACAAATGGAGTTGCTGTTAGGCAAAGTGCAAAAGCTGGAGCCGGTGGATCTGGCGCAGTTGGACATGGAATGGGTGCGTCGCCTTAGTGGCATTATCGAAGTAGGCAAGCGCGGTGTGCTGTTGCTGGGAGGCTTGTTAGCGTTAGCGATACTGCTGGTGGTGGGCAATACCATCCGGCTCACTATTCTCAGTCGTAGTCAGGAAATCATTGTCACCAAGCTAATTGGTGCCACTAATGCCTTTATCCGGCGTCCTTTCCTTTATACCGGATTTTGGTATGGTCTGATGGGTGCGGTGCTGGCTTGGCTGTTGGTCGCCATATTGTTGGGTTTGCTGAGTGACCCGGTGAGTCGCCTATCTTTCCTGTACAGCAGCGAGTTTTCGCTGGATGGGCTGGGTCTGGAAACGGTGGTCATTTTGCTGGGGAGTGGTATTAGTCTCGGCCTGTTGGGTTCCTGGTTGGCAGTGGGCAGGCATCTGCAAGCTATTGAGCCCTCTTGAGTTTTTCCATTTTTTGGTCAGAACCTGTACTCTTTACGACCACTTGATGGGGCAGGCAAAGCGTGCGCAGCAAATCAGTGACATCAGGGAACTTTAATTCAGCTTGGCACTCTTACCATCTGATTGCTAAAATGCTGATATACAGAGGAAGGAGGGAGAGCCATGAATAAAAATCTGACCGTTGATCTTGCCGTCCCGACCGGCAGTCTTGAGGCCTATATTTCGGCCGCAGCTCAGGTACCCATGCTTAGCGTGGAAGAGGAACGTGATTTGGCCACTCGTCTGCGTGACGAAGGCGATCTCACTGCTGCGCGACAGCTGGTTATGTCACATTTACGTTTTGTCATTCATGTTGCCAGGGGTTACAGCGGCTACGGGCTGGCGCAGGCCGACCTGATTCAGGAAGGCAATATCGGTTTGATGAAAGCGGTTAAGCGCTTTGACCCTAATCATAATGTGCGTCTGGTTTCCTTCGCGGTACATTGGATTCGCGCCGAGATACACGAATATATTCTGCGTAACTGGCGTGTGGTTAAATTGGCCACCACCAAAGCGCAGCGCAAATTGTTTTTTAATCTGCGTAAAAACAAAAAACGCCTTGGCTGGTTTACCCAGGCGGAAGTTGAGCATGTCGCTAAAGAATTAGGTGTGCCTGAAGCCACTGTACGTCAGATGGAAGAGCGTATGAGTGGTCAAGATACCGCCTTTGATGGTTATGGCGTTGACGATGACAGTGATTTCAAACCCGCTCCTTCCGGTTATCTGCAAGACATGAGTATGGAACCCGCTACACAGTTGGAGGCGGAAAACTGGGAAGCACATAACAATGATTTGTTGGCCGGTGCGTTGGGTGATTTGGATGACCGCAGTCAGGATATTGTAAAAAGCCGTTGGTTGTCCGAGAAAAAGGTAACCCTGCATGACCTTGCTGACAAATACGGTGTTTCCGCAGAACGGATTCGGCAATTAGAAGCCAATGCAATGAAAAAGATGAAAGGCACAATGATTGTGTAAAACAATTTGACGTAACTAATGGGGTATAAAAAAGACCGTCCAAAGCGGTCTTTTTTATACCCCATTGTTATTTTGAATCATCGATAAAGTGTGTGATTATACTATTTCCCTATAAAAAATATGACTAATGGAGGTATGTTTAATTTTGTTGGAGACTTTTAGAGCATTGGAGCGTTCAAAGTATATTATCAAGGAGTAGAATCATGGATGTAAGAACAATATTTAATGGACTTTTAGGAATGACTATCGTTGTGCTGGGCGGTTGCAGTGACCCAGCTCCACCCTCCTCAGGTGTTTCCCCTTCTTCAGATGTTCCCCCTTCTTCAGGTGTTAATAACGTCACTCTTGGTGGCACTGCTGCGAAGGGCATTATCAGTCTCGGTAACGTAGTGGCCGAGGAATTAAAAACGGACGGCACCGTTCTTGCGCAGGTGGGTAGTGCGACTACTGGCGCTGATGGTCGTTACTCTCTCTCAGTAAGCAGTGCCTATTTGGGTGGCCCTATCAAAGTCACCGTCAGTGCTGACGAAAATACCCAGATGAAATGTGATGTAGTGGAAGGATGTGGCGCACGGGTTGATGGTCTTGGGGACATACTTAACCCCACTGTCGTTGATTTTGGTGAATGGTACAAACCCGGTGATCTGAATATGATGGCGCTGGTCGCCGAGGCCGCTGCCAATCATACCGTCAAGGTCAACATTACTCCCTATACCGATCTGGCTGCCAATTATGCTTTGGCGACCAGTCATGCCGGGATTGCCAGCCGGACGGTAGATACAGGCTCTCTCACGTCTGGTGGGATTTATAATGCCAATTCTGAAGTGTCTGACCTGTTGAATATCGATATTCTGAATACCCAGCCCGTGGATATTACGGACATCTCTGCCGTTATCGGTGGTGATCCGACTGAAGTTGTTTATGCCGCAGTTTCGGCTGCTGTGCTGAGGAGTAATGAGACCGCTGGCGGAACGCCAAATGTTAATGCTGCTCTGGGTGACCTGTCGAATTCGTTCAATGGCGGTACCATTGTTACCGGTGATATGCAGGACATTCTTGATAGTGCATCAAGTGTTCTTGATCAGGTTGGTGGCATTGGCAACATAGCCGATATTTCAGGAATCCTTGCTGCGTTACAGGCAGATATTGATGCTGCCAATGGTGGTAATGGCGGTGGCAGTAATGGTGGTGGCATTATTGACCCAACACCCAGTGGCACTGCTGATGCTGCCGACTTGGTTAAGGTCAAAGCCTTTGTCGGCGATGTACGCACTTGGGGTACTGTTATCAAGAATGAGACTGGCGTCAACGGTGGTCCCTTTGAAATACAGACCGGGTTGATATCAGCTGCCGCTGATCTCAGTATGGATTTTCTGTTTGGTCCCGCCTTTTTTGCCTCTGCGGAAGTTATGGAAATGCACTTCCATGGCAGAAATACTTCCCCGAACCTTACTGACTACACAACAGGGGGGGCAACAGACCCGCAATTTACGACAGGTACTATCGCAAAATTGGGTAACATTATTACCATTACTGATGGTGTTATTGACGGTGTGACTGTCAATATGAGCATGAAATTTCCGGCAGATGGTGAAGTGTTGGCGTTGGGCTCAAGCTTTAGCATCGAGATTGTTTCCGCCAGTTTTGAAAGTGCTGCAACCGACGTTTATATCAACAGTGGAAAAGTTACCTTCAATCTGGCGTCAGAATACACTATTGATTGGGTGGCGATTGACCAGGGTAACGCTGTTATACCGGGTATTCTGGGTGGCTCCGTAAACTGGGATACGACGATGATACAAAAACAGGATGATTTTGGTACACCTTTGGACGCTGAGATAACATTTGCCGGCACATTATCCACGAGGTTTGTTAATCCTTCTGCGGTTTCGGGGGCCGCCGATGATCTCAGCGAGATCATACCCGGTACTTTGACAATAAATGGTGATGTCAGTGATACCGCTGGCAACAAGTTTGGTGCCCGCTTTACGTTTAATATTGTCGATGTTGAACTTCTTGCGGCTGCCGGGATGCTGGATTCAGCAGTTCCTAAAATTGGCCTGGATTTCACCATGCAATTGGCGGGCTTGCCGGAGGTCTCCGTTAACATCAATGGCAGTCAGACTGGCCTTGAAGAAGGTACAGCGAAGACCACCATTACCTATGGTGGACGCCGGATTGTGATTACGAGCGATCTTGCCGTTTCCTCTGTGGATGGCGTAGATAACATTGCAGCAATCGGTGATGCGGCCATTAGCAATCAGGATGGTGTCACCATGAGCTTTGATGGAAACCTGGAGGCACTGGAGGGTGATGTGCTATTTAATAATGTAAGCTATGCGACCATTTCGAAGATGGATAACGGCGCGTCAAAAATCACTTACATTGATGGTACTTTCGAAATTTTATAAATAAATTTCAGTCAATAATGTATTGGGCGGCCAATTGGTCGCCCTTTTTTCTGAGTGGAATCAATACAACATGTATTTTCGGTTAATTCTGTTATCAGTGCTGGTTACGTTTTCCACTTACGTTGCTGCTGATGAATATCAGCCATACCTAGCGATTCAAAGTGTTTCTTACAGCGAGCCTGTTACCCTTAAATTTATGCTGGGTGAACGGCAGACGCCCTTAAAAAAAGGGAACAAGGCATTTACCTATAACAGGGCAGAAGTAGGGTTTCGGTGGGGTAATTGGCAGTTTGGTGTTCTGGAGCGTCTTGAGTACCTGCTGGAGTTTTCACCGGAAACAGCAGAGTTGATTTATCTTGCTGAAAATCGTTTGCCGCTTGAAGAAGGTAGGGAGTATGAACTGCGCATCAGGGCACAACATAATTACAGCCATGGTTTTCGTCTGGCATATCGTCACACGTTTTCTTCTAGCATCAATGTTGGGTTCGCTGCATCATACCTGCAAGGCAAGGCATTTACCGATGGTGCTCTTCAGGGAAATGCCACAGTGCTGGGCGAAAAAAATTATGAATTTCAGTTTGATGCTGATTATTTTTATTCTAACGACATACTTTTTGAGCGAGATATCGCTCCACCAAGTGGCAATGGTTACAGTCTGGATTTTAATGTTGACTGGCGACCCAGCAAATATTTTACAGCCCAGCTTGATGTTGTTGATCTTGCTGGGGAAATGTTTTGGGATAATGCCCCCTTTACCACCGCAACAGCCTCATCGGATACCCAGACGTTTGATGAAGAGGGTTATGTTCGTTACGACCCCGCAGTTTCCGGCTTTGAATCAAATAAAAACTTTACCCAAACGCTGCCACGAAAAATATTTATTGCGACTAGGTACCAATGGTCGCCCAGTTTTGGATTATTAGCGGAATTACAGGATTATAAAGTCGCACGATTTACGAGTGTCGGTGCGGAGTGGTGTTACCGTCATAATAATTGTTTTCAAAGCCTCTACAATACAACCATTCAAGCATTGAGTTTGCGATATAAAGGGCATGGAGTGCAGGTTGAGCTGGCCAGTGATGAGCTGGATCTTGATCAGGCCCGGTATTTTGCCCTCCAACTATCGTTCAATCAGGTGTTTTAAATAATTCTCTGGTTTTTATGTTTTGTTGTGGATATCAATGTAATTCATTCTACTGACACCATGTTGTCAGTAGGGCTGCTTTATAATGAAGGGTTCAACCTAAATTAATCATTCGGGAAAACAAAAAATGAACCCAGCGAACGGCATTAAAATTGATAATTTTCTCCATGACATTCAGTCGCTCTCGGAGGAAAAATTTACTCTTCTTGTTTCAATCAAAAAAATATTCAATGAGGCTCATGCCGGTCTGGTTGAAGATATAAAATATGGCGGGCTGGTATTCAGTTTGTCCAATACGTTGGTTGGTGGTATTTATGTTTATGAAAAACATCTGTCAATTGAGTTTAGTCATGGTGCTGAATTATCAGACTTGGATCATATTCTGGAAGGTAAAGGAAAGAAAAGAAGACATATAAAAATTTATTCGATGAGTGATATTAGCGAGAAAAAAGTGGGATATTTTGTGCGTTAGGCATTGGAACAAAATGCTAATAATTGAAATGTGAGTTTGGGACTAAATCATCTTGTATTTATACTTATGCTGGCTGATCCTGAATAATGAAAACCCAGCGCAAAGATGCAGAGAGTGCAAAGGGCTATGACAATAACGAAAAAAATATCAAGTGCTATGAATCTCTGCGTTCTTTGCGTCTTCGCGCCTTTGCGTTAGATTTTATGACTCTGTGATTCGTGGCCGCTATCGCAGTCAGACAGATATTATTATTACTTTCTCCATCGTTATTAATAACGTATTTTGTTTCCAGGCATGGCGTAATCGAGAGCTTTACCGGATTATCAAAAATAACGCGCAATTTCCAGCTGTAAGTAACTGTCTCTGCGTACACCGACCAGCAGCTCAGTGTTGACGTTGGGGATGTCGATAAAGGCTTGACCTTCCAGAGTGATTTTCCAGTTTTCACCAAAGCGGCGACTGGACTCCAGGGTGAGCAGACGAGCAGCATCGTCGCTGTCAAAAATCATACCCAATAAAAATTCTGTGGATTGTTCATCGTTAAGGGTGAGGCGACTGGCTAATAGGATATCGTCGGCGAAGGGGGTCAAGGCATCGTCGCCGCGTTCATCGTACAAGACTTCAGAAATCACCCCGAGGTCGGCGTTGCTGTCCGCGATGCCGATGAAGGTGTATTCAAACCCGGCAGTGAGGGCGGTGTAGCTTTTATCCTGACCGGAACGATCGACCTGACCAGAACGATTGATGACTTCAAATTTCCACAACCAATCGCCCAGAGTGGCTTGCAGGTCAAACCCCCATTGTTCGATAAGATCGTAAATAGGGATGAGTGCAGGCTGGCCTTTATTATCCTGGCCAAGTGCAAAACGCGGATCACGACTGGTGCCGTTAAAATAGCTGAGACCGATATCCCAGTCTCCCAAATAATGGGTCCAGCGGGCGGCGTAGTCGATATGTTGTTCCTCGTCATCGGATTCGTAAATGGCCTGACTGGTATCAACGCGAGGCGAGGAACGCAGGCGGCCTTTTTCACCAGGAAAAGTACGCTCACGAAAGCCGGGCAGCACGAACAGATCCACTGTTCCCCAGTCACTGATTAGGGCGAGGTTGACCATGGGCTGGCCGAGCTTTTCTTCGCCGTCCGTGGCTTCAACAAGATCGGTCTGGTTGATGATGTCCACCAGGTGTTGTGATTCAGTGACTCCCCAAAATACTTTGCGTATACCGGCGCGCAGTTCCCAACTATCTGCGGCCTTTAACCAGGTGAGTTCACGGATATCGGCATGGCTACGCTCGCTATCATTTTCGTCCCAGCGCACAAAGGGTACAACGGTAATGCTTTGTCGTCCGTTATCCCAGTCTGTGTAGTATTCAGGTTGTGCCGAGAATGAAATATTATTGTCGTGTTGGCGTGCATCCGTCGGGCTGTTGGCAAAGGCACGAAATTCACCGCTGACATAGCCCGACCATTCTCCGGCATCACTGAATGCCGGGATGCAGAACAGGGCTGCTGACAATATGGATAAAGAAGCACGGGTGAACATGTCAACGTGCGCGCTTCAAACTGTTGCGGTCAAAATCACGACTCGTTAAACCGGTTTTGAAACGGTAATCTTTCCAGTGCAAGTCTGTGCTTTTTTTGGTGAGGTGATTCACCACGCTCATATTTGTCGGACGCCAAAACTGACCTTCGTATTGTTGATAGCCTGAATAAGTAAGTGTTTTTAATAACGCCTTTTTACGGTCATAAAATTCAATTTTCAGTGGCTGATACATTTCTGTATCCATCCAGGTAGTCAAGCGGGTGTAACCGGAATATTTGTAGGCAGGCTTACGCTCGATAACAAATGCTTCGCGGCCATCAATTTCTTCGGTGCGTAAATATTTGTAGCTGTATTTTTCCACTTCTTGTGAAGAAAGATCTTCATAGGAAAATTCACTGCCCATAAATGGCCCGGATTTATTATTGGAGGAGATACGTTTGACACGCTTCAGTGCAGGCAGGTACAGCCATTGTTCATCGGGTACCAGTGCATGGGTATAGCTCAGGAAAGCAGTGCCTTTGATGTCACGAGGGGAATCAAAAATACTCAGGGATTTGTCACCATCACCATCGACTTCCAGGGTTTTGGTGCGGATGTTGCGCTTGCTTTCCTGTCCATGGCGATTGCGCAAAACCATTTCCAGGCTGGCTGTTTGATCCTGCCAGCCGGTGTCACGTTTGTCAGCTTCGATGGCGATAGCCAAGCCTTTTTCTTCGGGTGTTTCTGCCATTGCCAATAATGGTAGGCCGAGCAGTGCGAACAGACCGATGTGTTTTATATTTAACGAAAAATTATGCATGACCAGGCTCCTTGATGATGGACTGTTTGTTGGTTTTCTTTTTATCAAACAACATGAGAATGGGGGGTAACAATAAAAAGTCAGCCAATAAAGCAAAGGTGATGACGATAGCGGTAAGTAGTCCCATACCCGCATTTAGTTCAAAGCTGGACAACGATAACACCATGAAGCCGATGACCAGTACCATCGAAGTGGTCAGCAGGGCCATGCCCACGTTGCGGAATGCGTAACGTACGGCTTCTTCTGCATCCAGACCTTTTTCACGGCGGGCGCGCAGGTATTTACTGAGAAAGTGTACGGTGTCATCGACCACAATACCCAAGGTCATACCTGCGACAATGGAGAGACTGAGCCCTACTTCGCCCACCAGTAATCCCCACAGGCCAAAACCCATCGCTGCGGGTATCAGGTTGGGTATCAGACTTAGCAGACCAATTTTGACGGAACGCAGAGCAAAGATCAGGATAAGGGAAATACCAATCAATGCGAGGGTGGTACCGATCAGCATACTAATGATGTTGCGTTTTCCGATGTGCGCAAACATCATTGATACGCCACTGCCTTCTTTGCCACTGAGATGTGTGGTGTTGTTTTTCAGCCAGTCGCTGGCGCGTTTATCCAATGCCAGCAATTCATTGGTGGACATGGTTTGTAGCGTGACGGTAAAGCGCGTAGCAGATTTTTCCACGTTTATCTGATTGTTAAGGTCCAACCCATAAGGCAGTGACATTTCATATAACAGCAAATATTGTGCTGCCAGATTGCGCTCATCAGGCAGTTTGTACCAGTTTTGTTCATCACCGTGCATATTTTTGTTGAGTCGTTTCATGATGTCGGTGATGGTATTGACATGCATGGTTTCCGGCTGCTTGCGATACCAGTCTGCAAAGGCGTTAACATCCTTCAAGTATTCAGGATTGCTAATGCCGCCAGATTCACCGGAGTCTAACGAGTAGTCAATAATATAAAGACCCGTCAGGTTTTCCGTCATGAAATCGGCATCTATGCGGAATGGTACGGTCTCGTCAAAATAATGCACGAATACGTCATTCATTTCGTTGCGGGGTATGGAGGCTATCAAGGCGATGGCGACGATGCTCATACCCCAAATTAATTTGTGGCGTTGCTTGACCACAAAGTCACCGACACGATGCATCAGGTGGCTTTCATCATTTTCAACAGGACGTACGCGCACTGGTAATACCGACATTAACGCAGGCAAAAATGTGACGGATAAAAAGAAGGAGGCAACTACGCCTATGGCCACCATGTTGCCGAGGTGTTGGAAAGGGGGAACATCGGAAAAGTTCATGCTCAAAAAACCCAGTGCGGTCGTAACGCTGGCAAGAAATACCGGTTGCATATTAATGCGCAAGCTTTCTACGATGGCTGCCTTTTTCTCACGTCCCATACGCATTTCGTGGAGCATGGTGACGAGAATATGCACACAGTTGGCGATGGCCATGGTGAGCACAATGGTCGGGGTGGAAGCCGATGGCGGGGTAATGGGAAAGCCCAGATAACCGCCCAAACCCATGGCCGTCATGATGGAGCCGATAATCACCACCAGGGTAGCGAAGGTGCCGGAGAAGCCACGAATCATCAGCCCGAGGGTGATCAGCATGAGCGCAAAACTGATGAGCACCAGTCCTTTCATGTCACTCTGCGAGGCTTCCGCAAAGGCGTTATTCATGAACACCATGCCACTGAGGTAGATGTCAATCTGCGGATACTGTGCTTCAATTTCGGCGGCAAGATTACGTGAGAAAGCGACGATTTCTGGTACTTCGGTCATTTTTTCACCGGGTAGTTGCACGGTGACATTGATGCCGGTGACGTGGGTACGGTCAGAAACAAGGCGGTTCAGCAACATGGGTTCACTGAGTGCAACACGTTTTATTTTTTTACGGTTGTCGTCAGTCAGCTCGATCTCTTCATCAATCAGATCCCTGACCAGTAAATCATCACCCTCGGCTTCGGTGTTTTGAAAGTTGGCCAGTGAATCGACACGAATGGAATAGGGCGTTTGCCAGGCTTTTTCTGTCAGTATTTTTATCGCTTCCAGGGTTTCTTTACTAAAGGCATTTCCATCTTTGGGGGCCAAGACAAACATGACATTGTCATTTTTGGTATACATGGCCTCCAGTGCTTCAAAGGCAAGTAATTGAGGGTTGTCACCACTGAAAAAGACCCGGTAGTCGGTTTTGAACGCGAGGTGTTTGCCACCACTGGCTGCGCCCGCCACGATGAGTACGGCGGCCAGCATTACCAGCCAGGGATGACGGGTAATCCACTGAGCGTAACGAATAACGAGGGTAGACTCACTCATAATGCTTTTCCTTTTTTTCAGGGTTTATACGTTGCTGTGTGTTGTTGCGTACAGTGCGTACAGGTTTAACGCTTTTTCAAGCCGCTCAGCATCAGTTGCACTACACTTTTAGCGCGTTTCTCAAAGGTTTCAAGATTGTGTAGAGACATGAACAGCGGCACGCTGAATAGAGTGATAGCGGTGGTAATGGCTTCGGCGGTATCCTGTACATCGGGAATAGAAAATTCGTCGCGTCGGACACCGTCTTCCAGCAGCTCAACGATCAGGTTATGTCTGTTGAGTTCGTACTGATTCACTATTTCCAGGCGTGCATCACAAATGGCGGTGACCATTTCATTTATGCGTGGATTATTAGCCCATTCGTTGTGGGTGTGGCTCAGTATTTGTAATACGACATTATGCAGACGTTCTGCCGCAGGCTGCTGGGTTTGTTGCACCACGTTTTTTACCAGCAGTAGTTTTGTATCGAGACAGGCGCAGGCCAGATTGGAGCCGATATCCAGTTTGTTTTTGAAAAAGCGATAGAGGTTGGCGGCGGACATGTCACAGTCTTTGGCGATTTCAGCCATGGTGGTTTTGTTGTAACCAAACTGGGCGAAACGTTCACCGGCTGCTGTGAGAATGCGTGTACGGACATCGCAAGTCGGGCTGGGTGTGTTGGAGTAAGTGCGGGTATTCATACTCAAGCACTGTAATCTCTAAATGCTGAACATTCAAGATAATGTTCAGCATTTATTATTCAGGGAGGCTTAAGTCCGATGTATGACCGCTTCTAAGCGAGTTTGATATATCGGGTGGTATCTGGAGGAGGCCGATGTTTGGCTGAGTCGTTGTTTATTCTAAAGTTTATTTTGTCAGGATCAGTTTCCCCTGCCGGGTGATACGCAGACGATACACCTGATCTTCGTGTTCAATACAAATTTCCTGACGACCCTGAAACAGATCTTGGCTGCTGATGCGGTGGCTATCCGTCGTGGTTATTTCCACAGGCGGGGTATCGGGTGTGGTGTTTTTGCTGTTCATGGCCGTTGTCCTTTTGTTTCCAGAGAGCTGTTTTTATGGCTCAGTCTGTTTCAATGATAGTGATTCTCATCTTCTTGTCAATGCAAATGCAAATGATAATGATTCGTATTTACTTTTAAGTTTCATCCGTGCATACTGTTTCCCAGCCAGCAAGTAGACCTCGTGATTCCGATCCCGTCGTAGCCAGCCAGTAACGCCGTCCTGCCGACCAGTGCAGTAGCGGCACGACAATAGTTTGCATGTGTTTTGGGAGAGTGAAGAAATGAAAGAACAACGGTTTTTGTTTTGTAATGTTCTTGCTGCTGTGGCTCTGGGATTGATCCTGCCAGCGGTTGTGGTCGCAGATGAGGAAACAAAAAAGAAGGATGAGCCTCGTGCCAAGGTGTTGGATAAGGTAATGGTGATCGGTAATCCTGCGAATATTGAAAAGATGCCGGGTTCTGCTCAGGTGGTGACAAAAGACGATATTCGCCAGCAAAATTATGATGACATCAACCGCGTGCTGCGCAAGGTGCCGGGGGTTTATGTGCGAGAGGAAGACGGTTTTGGTCTCTTTCCCAGTATCAGTTTACGGGGGGTTGATACCACCCGTAACTCCAAGATCACCATTATGGAAGATGGGGTGATGATGGCACCCGCACCTTACTCGGCACCTGCCGCGTATTATTCACCGACCACAGGCCGCATGAGCGGACTGGAAGTATTGAAAGGCTCCAGCCAAATTAAATATGGTCCACATACTACGGGCGGGGTAATCAATTATCTTTCAACCTCTATTCCCACGAAAGAAAAAGCTTATCTGAAATCAACCTTTGGCAGTTTTAACGAACAACGCACCCACGCTTATGCAGGCAATACGTTCGATGCAGGGGCTGTCGGGCAATTCGGTGTTTTGCTGGAAGGTTATCGCCGACAAAATACCGGATTCAAAAAAATTGATGAGACTGTCGATTTTCGCAATGGTGATGACACGGGTTTTGATAAAACAGATGCCATGGTGAAATTATCATGGGAACCGGCCAGTGCGATGTATCAGCGTTTTGAATTCAAATACGGTACCAGTGAGCTGGATGCCAATGAAACTTACCTTGGTTTGACTCAGGCTGATTTTAACGCCGATCCAACACGTCGTTATGCCGCATCGCGTTTCGATAATATAAAAAGTGAGCAGGAGCAGGTCTCGTTACGCTGGAGCATCAGTCTCAATGATGACATCGATATTATTACAACAGCCTATCAAACCGATTTTAAACGTAATTGGTACAAACTGAGTAACGTCAATGGAGAGAAACTCCCTCAAGTGATGGAAACCCCAGGGTTATCGCAGGACTGTATGAAAGGTACGGCTGCATGTGACTTTAACGTCAAAGCCAATAACCGCAAATATAATACTCAGGGTGTTGAGTCTGCTGGCTATTTCCGCTTTGATTCAGGTGATGTTCAACACGAAGTAATGGCGGGCATTCGTCTGCATCAGGACGAGGTAACACGCTTCCAATGGGAGGACACTTATAGTCAGGCAGCCAATGGCACTGTTACGGGAATGACGCCCGGCACACCGGGTGATGCAGGTAACCGTTTTCAGAAGACAGAAGCTTTGGCATTGTTTGTTCAGGATACCATTGATATAGGCGCTTTAACGGTCATTCCCGGGATTCGTTATGAGATGCTGGAGCAAACCTCCGAAGATCCTAGGGGCACTCTGCAAAGCGTGGGGGGTACGAAAGGCCGGGACGGAAAAAACAGTTTTAGTGTTAACGCTTATGGTGTGGGTGTGGCTTACCAATTCAACGAGCAATGGACCGGCTTTGGTGGTGTTCATACCGGTTATTCCACACCCAGTCCTCGGGGTACACGCGGTGGTCTTGACCCGGAAACCAGCACCGCCTTTGAAGTTGGCACACGTTATACCAATACCCGACAAGCATTCGCGGCTGAAAGCACTTTTTTTTATACCGCCTTTAAAGATCTGATCGTGACCGATAACGTCGGTGGCACAGGAGCGGGGAATGATGAAAACTTTGGTGAGGTGGATACCTACGGCGTTGAATTGGCACTTCAGTATGATGCAGGGCTTGCGAACAACTGGGGAGTAAGTAATCCGTCTTTCCTGAGCGTAACCTATACCAATGCCGAGCAAAAAAATGACTCAACATCCACGGACGCAGAATCGATTTTCAGTTATGGCAAAAAAGGTAACAAAGTGCCGTATATCCCGGAACTGACCGTGAGTCTGGGTACGGGTATTGAGACTGAAAAATGGGGCGCATCCATTGCCGGAAACTATGTGAGCGAAACCTATACCAGCGCCAACAATGTTAATGATCAAATTAATGGTGTTGGTGCGCGTGATGCCCGGTATGGCAAGACAGACCGTTATTTTACGACGGATGTTTCTGCTTTTTATCGCATTAATGAGACCGTAAAGCTTTTTGGTGGTGTACAAAACCTCTTCGACGAAGAGTATGTCGTATCACGCCAGCCTGATGGTGCGCGAGGCGGTCTGCCGCAGTTTGTTTATGCCGGGATCGAAATGGAATTGTAATCCTGTTACACCAGGGATGAATTGTGATGTATGGGTGGCAATCGGTGTTGACTGCCACCCATCACCTTTTTTTAAAATGGTTTGGAAATTATGAACATAGTGGATTTATTTCAACAAGGTGGGCCGGTAATGCTAGTGCTGCTGGCCATGTCTGTTCTGGCCGTCACCATTATTTTACTGAAACTGTTTCAGTTTTATCGCAGCGGTTTGCGCCGCCTGGCATTTGTGGATGACACCGTGTTGGCCGTGCAGCGCGGTGAGCATGAGCAAGCCATCAAGCGTCTGCAACAGCACGACAACCCCGTGGCGAAAGTATTGGAAAGTGCTATTCGTTATGGTGCCGATCCGACGATGTCTACGGGCGATGTTGAAGCGGAAGTCAGTCGTGTGGGGAGTGCGCAAATACGGAATCTGGAATCCTGGTTGCGCGGGCTTTCTTCCATTGCTCACCTGAGTCCGCTGTTAGGTTTGCTGGGTACAGTGACCGGTATGATCGTCGCGTTTATGAGTCTGGAAGCGGCAGGCTCCCGGGTTGATCCTTCCATTCTTTCCGGCGGTATTTGGGAGGCTCTGCTCACCACCGCCTTTGGCCTCACCGTGGCGATTCCCGCCATGGCCGCTTTTTATTATCTGGAAGGAGAGGTGGATCGAGTTCGTGCCGCCATGAAGGACGCCAGCATCCGGGTGCTGCGTCATTTTGGTAAAACACCCCATGTGGGTAGTCACGATGACGAACGCATTGAGGACGAGACGCATGGAATTTGAGGGGCGTGCCCGCATTCATTCTCATCTCGATATCGCGCCACTGATCGATATCGTGTTTTTGTTACTGGTATTTTTCATGCTCACCAGTACCTTTATGGTGCCCGAAGCCATTGAACTGGAACTACCGGAATCCAATAGTGCCCAGGTGAGCGATATCACACCCATTATTGTGTCGTTGAACCCGGCCGGCCAGTTGGCGCTCAATGGTGAGCGTATCGAACTGAAACAGTTGCGCGAGGCCATTGAGCCGCTGATCAAACAAAATGCCGATGCGCCCATTACGCTCAAAAGTGATGCCAGTACCCAGGTACAACAGCTACTGCAAGTGATGGATGAAATACGCGCTGCGGGGGGCACAGATGTGGCTATTGCCACCACGCAAAAATAATTTCTGCGGTACCGACGTAAGCTATGACCATTACCCCACAACATTTAGGTATCACTCTGCTGATTGCTTTGGCTTTGCATGGAGGGCTGGCGTTGTGGTTAACGTTGCCCGAGCCCGAACTCCCCGCCGAACCTCCTGTACCGCCTTTGCGCGTTAATTTGTTAGCCATGGTGGCAGAGCACACAGTAGCCGCACCGACACCGCCGCCGGAACCATTACCTCCGCCACCCAAGCCAAAGCCAAAACCCAAGCCTGAATTAAAGCCAGAGCCAAAACCTGAAGCAAAGCCGAAACCAGAACCTGAGCCTGTACCAGAGCTGGAGCCGGAGCCCTTGCTCGAGCCCATTCCGGTAGAAACACTACACGAACCACCTCCCGAACCGGTGCCACAACCACAAGTAGTGCAGGCATCACCTGTTGTGCCTGTTGTTCCCCCGCCATTGGATGCGGTAGCTACTGCTCGTTATGAACAGTTATTGGTAGCTTGGCTGGAAAAACATAAAGAATACCCACGTCGTGCCAAGCGGATGCGTATTCAAGGTGAGGCGGTGTTACGCATTTTGATTAATCGCTCCGGTGAAACACAGCAGGTGACGCTGGAACAGCGTACCGGCAATCGTTTGCTGGACAAGGCCGCGCTGGACATGGCGCAGCGAGCGAATCCTTTCCCTCCCATGCCGGATAACGATCCCCGCCAGGACTTGGAATTTATGGTGCCAGTGGCCTTTTTATTGCGTTGATGGTGTACAGCCTTTCTTATTTGTATTTTTTACCCCTATTTCGATATCTCAAATTTTTCACAAAATGGTCGATAGTTTGTACAGAAAACGGGTATTTCTCATCAGTTAACAGGGTACAAAATGATTCAGGCCAGACGATTTTTTTTCGTCCTTTTTGCAATGTTGATAAGTCTGCCTGCCGCTACGGCAGCGCGGGACATTAATGTTGAGCTGATTGATGCCGCCCGGCAGGGGCATTTGGACATGGTGCGCTCATTGTTAAATGAGGGGGCAGACGTTAATTCAACAAATGCCAGTGGTAAAACCCCGTTAATGAGTGCCGCTTATTTTGGCAATGAACGAGTGGTGCGCCTGTTTATTTCCGCAGGTGCCGATGTGAATGCCAAGGACAAGGGCGAATCCACCGCGCTGATTGCTGCGGCCTTTGGAGGCAGCCTTACGGTGGTGCAGGCATTGGTTGCCGAAGGCGCTGATGTGAACGCCAAATCCAAAGCTGGCGTGTCGGCCCTGAAAAATGCCAATACGCGGGGGTTTGCACAAATCGCCCGGGTATTGGAGGATGCCGGAGCAGAAAGTGGTGATGGCGGAGAGAAAAAGAAAGGCAAGAAAAAGAAGAAAAAGAAGAAAAAGAAAAAATAACGCCCTTGTCGGTGTTGGTTTACACTGTGTCCCTTCCTTGAATCATTACATCAGGTCAGTAACTCCCGATTTTTGTGGTATGTGGAGCAGGTGTTTTTGTGCGGCCTGTATTTAACCAAAAGTCTCATCTTCCATGACAGAATTAATCCCATTTTTTTTATTGGTTGCCACTGGCGTGCTGTTGTTGTGGCTGTTGCTGCGTTTTGTACGTGCCTGTGGCAGGGCAAATACTGTGGACTGGGGTAATGCCATCAATAATCATATTGTCGGTTTTATTGTATTGTTTTGTCGTTATGTGCATCGTTTTGAATACCAGCCGATTCCTTTGCCGGAGCAGGGCTGCGCCTTGCTGGCATGTAATCATATTTCCGGGCTGGACCCGTTTTTGCTGATTGCCGCCAGCCCCCGGCCGCTGCGGTTTATGATTGCCCGCGAGGAATACGAGCGTTTTGGGTTGCGGTGGTTGTTTCGGCGCGGGCATTGTATTCCGGTGGATCGTGATCGTCAGCCTGAGCGGGCGCTGCGGGAAGCCTTGCGAGCATTGGATGCGGGAGAGGTGGTGGCGGTGTTTCCGCAAGGAGGCATCCAGCGGGAATCACAAGAACATCGCAAACTTAAAGGTGGTGTGGTGCGTCTGGCACAAAAATCTGCTTGTCCGATTTATCCTGTGCGTATAGACGATGTGCGTGGTGCAGGTCATACGGTGCGCGCTGTGTTTTTCCCCAGCCAGGCAAAGATGCGGGTGGCACCGGTTTTGCATTGTGAAGAGGATGATCATCACACCTGTCTGACGATGTTGTCATTGCGCTTGGGATTAATTTCAGTACAGGATTAAATGCTAATAACATTGGTTTACATTCAGTAAAACAGACTGTTCCTTGACTCCGAATCACAGCGTCATAATTCAGCCCTAGCCAGCATACGCCTGAAAACAGAGTGATTTAGCCAATGTCATTAAGTTAACAAAAAACGGCGTACCGTAGGTTGGTGGTGAGCTTGCGAACCCCAACGGAATCGACGATGTTGGGGTTCGCAAGCTCACCACCAACCTACAACAAGCCGGAGGTTTGGCTTAGCTTAATGATATTGGTGATTTAGCCCTTAATGCACATTTAAGTCCTGCATATCACAAAAAAATCAGGGGGGATTAACGAGCAAAGTGATTGTTAACACCCTTCTGGGCTATGGAAATACGGTGATATCACCGGGAACCAGGGGTTGCCTGTTAAATCATCCAACGCTAACATTATTGCCAGACCGGATATCACTTGCCGTACGGTTGGGGATTCTGCAACAGCAGAACGGATAACAGTCATTGATTAATAGAGATCACATGTTATGGAGCTGAAACTGGTACCCAAAGATGAATGGGAAAACGAGGCCGAACCTGAAGGTTCGGAAGATGGCCCTTTGCAGTACACCGGGCCGGACCGGCGTAAGGCATCTCGTCGTATTAAAGTGGATCGTCGAGAGATGATACGTTTTGAAAATACCCCGGATCGTCGTCAGAATGGAGACCGTCGTCTGAACACCCGTATGTGGGACGGACGCGAGTTCTGATTTTTACACCACTTGTTTTGATGCCGTTCTTTAAAGGCACTTTCCGTTATTCGGGGAGTGCCTTTTTATTTAGAAACGTGCATGCAATAACTTCCGCTTTTGCATCCCGGCTTCATCCGTTCTTCAATCACAAAAGCTCGAAATAGAACGACTATGCACTAAATCCAGGTGCTAAACCGAGAAATTATCCCTTACCTTTTAATTTAATCGCAACAAATCTAACCGATGCTTGGAATCACAAAGCCCGGCCCCCATGTAAGACTTAACATAATGATGAAGTTTCAGCGAGGGCGAAAAATATGCGAATGGATAAACTGACCAGTAAGTTCCAAATGGCATTGGCGGATGCGCAAAGCTTGGCAGTGGGAAGGGATCATCAATTTATTGAGCCCGCCCATTTGATGATGGCGGTACTGGATCAGCAGGGCAGTACGGTGCGTCACCTGCTGAACAATGCTGGGGTTAATGTGAATCAGTTGCGCACTCTGTTGGGCGAGACGTTAGAAAAAATGCCCAGTGTGGAAGGTGGCGATGGTGATGTACACATTTCTAATGACTTAGGACGTCTGCTTAACGTTACCGACAAACTTGCGCAGGATCGTAAGGATACTTACATTTCCAGTGAATTGTTTGCGCTTGCTGCTGTGCAAAGCAAAGGGCAGCTTAGTGATCTCCTGCATAAAGCCGGTGCGGCCAAAGGCTCGCTGGAACAGGCCATTGAGCAGATGCGCGGCGGTGAAAGTATTGATGACCCCAATGCAGAGGAAAGTCGTCAGGCGTTGGATAAATTTACCCTGGACCTGACCGAGCGTGCAGAACAGGGCAAGCTGGATCCGGTGATCGGGCGTGATGATGAGATTCGTCGCACGATTCAAGTATTGCAGCGCCGTACCAAAAACAATCCGGTGCTTATCGGTGAACCGGGTGTAGGTAAAACGGCGATTGCGGAAGGTTTGGCGCAACGCATTATCAATGGTGAAGTGCCAGAAGGCATGAAAGGGAAGCGCTTGTTGTCGTTAGACATGGGTGCGCTGATTGCGGGTGCGAAATTTCGTGGTGAGTTTGAAGAGCGACTCAAGGCTGTGTTGAGTGACCTGTCCAAACAGGAAGGTCAAATCATTTTATTTATCGACGAGTTGCACACCATGGTGGGCGCAGGTAAGGCTGAAGGTGCCATGGATGCGGGTAACATGCTGAAACCAGCCCTGGCGCGTGGGGAATTACATTGCGTGGGCGCGACCACGCTGGATGAGTATCGTCAGTATATTGAAAAAGATGCTGCGCTGGAACGTCGTTTCCAAAAGGTGCTGGTGGATGAGCCTTCGGTGGAAGATACGATTGCAATTTTGCGTGGCCTGAAAGAAAAATATGAAGTGCATCATGGTGTGGATATTACTGACCCGGCCATTGTGGCTGCGGCTACATTATCGCACCGTTACATTACGGATCGGCAGTTACCGGACAAGGCGATTGACTTGATTGACGAGGCGGCGTCGCGCATTCGTATGGAAATTGATTCCAAGCCGGAAAGTATGGATCGCATGGACCGACGCTTAATTCAGCTTAAAATTGAACGTGAAGCATTGAAAAAAGAATCGGACGAGGCCTCCAAGCGGCGGCGGGCAGACCTGGAAGCAGAGATTAAAAAACTGGAGCTTGAGTACGCCGACCTGGAGGAAATTTGGAAATCAGAAAAGGCCGCGTTGCAGGGTACGCAACATATTAAAGAAGCGTTGGATCGTGCTCGGCAGGAATTGGAAACAGCGCGTCGTGCCGGTGATCTCGCGCGCATGTCGGAAGTGCAGTATGGAAAAATCCCTGACCTGGAAAAAGAACTCGACATGGCAGCGCAAGCAGAAATGATGGATATGCAGTTGCTGCGCAATAAGGTGGCGGAAGAGGAAATTGCAGAAGTCGTTTCCAAATGGACAGGTATTCCGGTCAACAAAATGCTGGAAGGTGAGCGCGAAAAACTGCTGCAAATGGAAGATGCATTGCGTGAGCATGTGGTGGGACAGGATGAAGCGGTGAAAGCGGTAGCGGATGCCATTCGGCGTTCACGCGCGGGCCTGTCGGACCCGAACCGGCCCAATGGGTCGTTCCTGTTTCTTGGGCCGACAGGGGTGGGTAAAACCGAACTCACTAAAAGTCTGGCGACTTTTTTGTTTGATACTGAAGAAGCCATGGTGCGTATCGACATGTCCGAGTTCATGGAAAAGCACTCGGTGGCACGGCTCATCGGCGCGCCGCCCGGCTATGTGGGTTACGAAGAGGGTGGTTATCTCACCGAAGCAGTGCGGCGCAAACCTTATTCGGTGATCCTGCTGGACGAGGTGGAAAAGGCGCACCCGGACGTGTTCAATATTTTGCTACAGGTACTGGATGACGGTCGGTTGACCGATGGCCATGGTCGTACGGTAGATTTTCGCAATACGGTGATTGTGATGACATCGAACCTGGGCTCTGAAGTGATCCAGCAAATGGCAGGTGAAGCCAATTATGATGCGATGAAAGCCGCAGTGATGGAAATCGTTGGTGGTCATTTTCGACCGGAATTCATCAACCGGGTGGATGAGACTGTGGTCTTTCACCCATTGGGTCGTGAACAGATTCGTGCCATCACCCGCATTCAAATTGATTATTTGAAGGCGCGGCTGCGAGACCGTGATATGGAGCTGGAACTGACAGAGGCGGCGCTGGATCAACTGGGTGAAGCGGGTTTTGATCCTGTTTATGGTGCGCGACCGCTAAAACGGGCGATTCAGCACGGTATTGAAAATCGCTTGGCACAGGACATTCTCTCGGCGCATTTTCAACCGGGTGACATTATTTTGGTAGACAAAGTGGATGGCGAGCTGGTTTTCACCAAGAAAGGAGATGTGGATGCCAGTGCAGCTTGAGTATACCCAGAAGGTGTCGGGATTAACCCAGTGAATTAATAATTCTGATGAAAGGCTCTGTTGATACAGAGCCTTTTTTATTGTGAATCAACAATATGAATTAAGGGTTAAATCACCCTGTTTTTATGTGTCTGCTGGGTGGGGCTGAATAATGAAAATCCAACGCAAAGGCGCGAAGACGCAGAGCGCGCAAAGGGTTATGAGGATAATAAGCGCAAGAGATAAAAACCTAAAATTTTGTGCGGGTTCTACGCTCCCCGTGTCTTCGCGTTAGGCTTTATGATCTGTGATCTGTGATCTGTGATCTGTGATCTGTGATCTGTGATTTGTGGTCGAGAAACAGTACCTGTTTGGAGTCATAGAGGATATTTATGGCCTTTATATTTACATGGATATTGTTGCGGGTTATAGTATAACCGTAAAAATAATAAGGGATTGTTGAGTGTTTTAGTCAAATATCAACAGTTTCTTAGCGTGAATTAATTACAGCAACAGGAGAATATCATCATGTCATTTGCCGCAGGTTTGACCATTGTAGGAATTGTTGGAGGAATCATTTTATTGGTGACACTGAAGGATGTGATGAGTGAGTCCTAGACTGGTTTTTTCGCATTAGTCCCCCGCCTGGATCGGTAACATACCGGACAGGCGGGTTTTTTTATGGCAGGGGTAATTCAGCGTGCAGGGAAGCGGATAATCATACTCTTGCTTGTCGCTGTGGGCTTTTTAGTGCTGATGGATTGCCCTGTAGATAGCCCGACCAGCTCACGCTGATGATCACCCAGCAGATGCAGGGAATCCCACATCATATTGGAAATGGCGAGACATGAGGCCATGGGCGTACGGGCCAGTTGGCGTGTCTGGTCAATTTGCCATTGCAGCCCCCGCAATCGCGTTTGTTTTTCGGCTGGGACGCTGGTCAGGAATGACTCGATGTATTCTGCGCGTCTGGCCTCGAAGGTGGCCGGATCGGTTTTGGCCAATGCCAGCATTTCATCAAAATCCACATGGAGTTTGCATTGTTTCTGTGTGTTACCCATAACTCTCTCCAGCTACTGCGGTACCCGTGTTTGCACAAGGTGGAATATTCCCTCGCTCATGCCTTGTAACGTGTACCTTTACAACGAGCCTCTCAGCATTTGAGCCGAGGTAGAACTCAAAAAAAGTATTATCAACAATCCATTATTATTTTTGTTGGACGGGGTTCATTTTCCGGGTTTCACTTTGTTATGTCAAAATATGCTTATAATATTTAGGGATAAGGCAGGAGGAGTGAGCAGGTAACTCACTGTTTTTAGGATGAAATTATTTTTCAGGTTGCCGCGAAGACGGTTTTTTCATCTCAAACCCGCCCTAGACGGGAGCTAGTTTGGGCTTGCTGCCACTTTGTGTTGTTTGACCTTATTTAAAAAGCTGGCAAAAAATGCGGCAAAAATGCCAAACATTAAGCCGAGCAGCAAAGATAAGATAATAATAAGATTTTTGCCGGGACCCGTGGGTTGTAGTGATTGCATGGGGGGCGCAATGGTGCGGGTGGCTTTCAGATTATTCAGTTGTGCCTCAATTTGGGTAATGGTTTGTTGTTGACGTTCAACAGAGCGCCGGGAATCAGCCAAAAGCTTAGCGAGTTTTTCTTCAAGTTTACCAATTTCGGGTTGGTGGCGCTGTAAAGCACGTTGATTGCCAATGTCCAGGCGGCTGAGTTCGCTATTGGTTTTGTCAATGATTTTGCCTTGTACACTTTGGCTGCGCAGATTGGCTGCTATTTTTTCTTCCAGTTCCAGCCGCAGGTTTTGTTGGTTGATAAACAGACGCTCCTGCAAGGCAGCGAGTCGTGTACGATTCTGCTGGATGCCATTATCAATAAGCAGCATAGCCATGGCAGCTGATTCACTTTGCAGGTTGCCAATGGCCTGTTTACGTTGTGCAAGGGAGGAATCGATTTGTGATTCAAGATCGCTGATTTGCTGCTTTAACAGGGTATCGATTTCATCCAGGCGTTGATAACGTGCTTTGACCAGTTTGGCCTGGTCTTTTAAATCGGTTAATTGCTTTTCCTCACGAGCCAGCTTGCTTTCCAATTGTTGCCGTGGCACCGCCAGCACGCGGGGGTCGCGCAATTCATCCCGTTTAATGCGTGCGTTATTGAGTTGGCTTTCCAGCTGTTTTTGTTGTGTGGCCAGGGTGCTGGGATCGGTAATTTCATCCAATGTTATTTTGGCCAAAGCCAGCCCATTATTCAGGCGTGCTTGGTAAACATTCATCTCTCGTTGGTGGTCCTGCAATAAATATTTCGTTACAGCTTGTAATTGTTGCAGGTAATTGGCTCCGTCTTCTTCGCTACCCTTGGCTTCCAACACTACCAGCTGACTGTCTTTGGGGATACGCGCGGTAATTTTGTAGGAGGTGTTGTTGTCAGGATGAGCCTTGCTGAATTGTTGCTGTGCTAACGGAATATAGCTTTCCTGTATTTTTGCCAGCACTGTTTCAGGAGGGTCGATTAGTTGCGGTACTGTGCCGGAGGCAGTTTGAGTCAACGTGCTGCCAATTTCTATCGTGCTCGTGTAATTGTATTTTTGCGGTAATAGGAAGGCGACGAGTAAACCAGCGATGAGCGCCAGAATTGCCGACGTAAAAATGAGGGTGCGATATTTGACAAGTTCCATCCACAGATCAATGAGGTTGATGCTGTCTTCTTCGTACCATTGCTGTTGCTCAGTTATAGTGGATGGGCTGGTGGGAGAAAGCGTATGTATCTTGCCGGCAGGCTCGTTCATCAAAGCATTCTCCATGTGCTGGTCGGCATCAGTGCCATCTTGTTTCGGTTTAACGACATGATCCTGGGGTAAACTCATCCTGAAACGGCACCTGTTTTTGCGTTTATTACGTCTTTTCGGGGCACCCGGTGACGACCGGTAGCGACCACTCTAATTTCCATTACAACTGATGCAACAATACTAGTCAAAGTTTAAAACTTTTGCAGCTTATTGTTATTGCGTACCCGTTGCCTTGAGTGCGGTGGATTCCAGGACAGATTTCAGGAAATAACCCGTATGGGAATTTTCTGTTGCAGCAATTTTCTCCGGTGAACCACAGGCGACAATTGTACCACCACCTTCTCCACCCTCCGGTCCCAGGTCAATAACCCAGTCAGCCGTTTTAATCACGTCCAGATTGTGCTCGATCACCACAATGGTATTGCCATGGTCACGTAAGCGATGCAACACACCGAGCAATTGCTCGATGTCATAAAAATGTAAGCCAGTAGTAGGTTCATCAAGAATGTACAGCGTGTTGCCAGTATCGCGCTTGGACAATTCGCGTGCCAGTTTGACACGCTGTGCTTCACCACCGGACAGTGTGGTCGCTGCCTGACCTAACTTGATGTAACTGAGACCGACATCCATCAAGGTTTGCAACTTACGCGCTACCGAGGGAATGGCATCAAAAAAAGTACGCGAGTCTTCTACTGTTTGCTCTAACACTTCATAGATATTCAGTCCCTTGTATTTAATTTCCAGCGTTTCGCGATTGTAACGTTTGCCTTTGCAGATATCGCAGGGCACGTAGATATCCGGTAGAAAATGCATTTCCACTTTGATAACCCCATCACCGCGACAAGCTTCACAACGGCCACCTTTGACGTTAAAGCTGAAACGGCCCGGTGTGTAACCGCGCGTACGTGCTTCCTGGGTGCCGGCAAATAATTCACGAATGGGGGTGAACAGACCTGCATAGGTGGCAGGGTTTGAGCGCGGGGTGCGACCGATAGGGCTTTGATTAATGTCCACGACTTTGTCGAATTGATCAAGCCCTTCTATTTTTTCCATCGGCGCAGGTGCTTCCGGGTTGTTGTTGATTTGCTGTGCGGCAAAACGGAACAGAGTGTCATTAATAAGTGTGGATTTACCAGAGCCTGACACACCGGTCACTGCCGTCATCAGTCCAGCAGGGATATCCACATTCACATTTTTCAGATTATTACCCGACGCACCGAAAATGCGGATTTGTCGTGTTGCATCCGGCAGGGTGCGTTGTTCAGGAATCGCGATGGCTTTGCGTCCGGACAGGTAGGCACCGGTCAGCGAATTTTCATTATCCATGACTTCCTGTGGCGTGCCTTGCGCAACAATTTCCCCGCCATGCACACCGGCACCGGGGCCGATATCCAGCACATGGTCTGCACTGGTAATGGCATCTTCATCATGCTCGACGACGATGACGGTATTGCCCATATCACGCAGATAAGTGAGTGTGTTGAGCAGTCGCTGGTTATCGCGCTGATGCAAGCCGATGGAGGGCTCGTCCAGGACGTACATCACGCCCACCAGGCCAGCACCTATCTGGCTGGCCAGACGGATGCGTTGCGCTTCACCGCCAGACAAAGTGTCGGCACTACGGTCCAACGAAAGATAATCAAGGCCGACGTTGACCAGAAAATCCAGCCGCTGGCCAATTTCCTTGACAATTTTTTCGGCAATTTGCCCTCGGTGGCCCTCTAATTTCAGTTGAGCAAAAAAGGTCTGTGCCCGACCGACAGGCAGTGCGGTTAATTCAGGTAATGTCGATTGTGCGACGAATACATGACGTGGGCCTTTGGCCAATCGCGTACCGCCACAATCAGGGCAGGAGCGGGTATTGAGATATTTTGCCAGTTCTTCACGCACCACATTGGAATCGGTTTCGTGATAACGGCGATCCATGTTGGGCAGAATGCCCTCGAAAGCATGGGTACGACTGGTGAATGTGCCGTTATTGTTATGCCTGTCCTTGTAATAACGGAATTCGATTTCTTCTGTGCCACTGCCATTGAGGATGGTGTGCTGAATATTTTCCGGCAGTTCATGGAACGGTGTGTCCAACGCAAAGTGATAGTGCTCCGCCAGCGAACTGATCATCTGAAAGTAATAGGCATTACGTTTATCCCAGCCACGTATAGCGCCAGCAGGCAGAGACAGTTCGGGATGGCGAACCACACGTTCGGCATCAAAAAACTGTTTTATACCCAGGCCATCACAACCGCCACAGGCCCCCGCCGGGTTGTTGAAGGAAAACATGCGAGGTTCCAGCTCTGGCAGGGAGTAGCCACATTGCGGGCAGGCGAACTGGGCGGAAAATAATAACTCCTGTTCTCCGTCTGCTGTCTGTGTATCATCCATCAGCATCACCGACGCAATGCCCTCGGTAAGCGCCAGTGCCGTTTCAAAGGAATCGGCCAGCCGTGATTGTTGATCGTCACGGACTTTAAGCCGGTCCACAACCACTTCGATACTGTGTTTCTTGCGCAGATCCAACTCTGGTACACCGTCCAACTCAAACAGCTCATCATTAACGCGCACACGCACAAAACCCTGGGCGCGCAAATCTTTAAATACGCTGAGATGTTCACCCTTGCGGTTGCGCACCACAGGTGCCAGCAACATGATTTTTGTGCCTTCCGGCAGGGCCAGCACCTGGTCCACCATTTGGCTGATGGTTTGCATTTCCAGGCTGGCATCGTGTTCGGGGCAGCGCGGTTCACCAGCGCGCGCGAACAACAGCCGCAGGTAATCATAAATTTCGGTGATGGTGCCCACGGTGGAGCGAGGATTATGTGATGTGGATTTTTGCTCGATGGAAATAGCCGGAGACAATCCTTCAATATGATCTATGTCGGGCTTTTCCATTATCGACAGGAATTGACGCGCGTAGGCGGAAAGCGACTCCACATAACGACGCTGGCCCTCGGCATAAATGGTATCAAAGGCCAGAGAGGATTTGCCTGAGCCGGATAACCCTGTAATCACAATGAGTTTATCCCGTGGTAATTCCACGTTGATATTTTTGAGGTTGTGGGTGCGGGCACCCTGAATACGTATTAAATCCATGCTGGCGACATCTCGTGTTAGCGTTTTTGGGTTGCTTTTGGGCTGATAAAAGGCGCGCGGGTTTTTCCGGCGGAACGCAAACCTGATATCATACGCCGTTCTGTCTGAACGACGCAAAAACCAGCAATAATAAATTTAAGTTGAGCAAGTATCGCAGTGACGCAATCCTCTACATCCGAAAGCACCCATAAAACGACGACAGACGACGCAATGCTTCCCACCGAGCGTCGCGCCGTATTTTCCCTGGCCGGTATTTATGCCCTGAGAATGATGGGCCTGTTTATGATCCTGCCAGTATTTGCGCTGTATGCGGAAACGCTGGAGGGTTATACGCCCGCGCTTATCGGCCTGGCTATTGGCATTTACGGTCTGACCCAGGCGGCATTGCAGATTCCCTTTGGCATGGCCTCGGATCACTTTGGCCGTAAACCGGTGATCATTCTCGGCCTAATTATTTTTGCTATCGGCAGCGTAGTAGCGGCCACCGCAGATACCATGAATGGCGTGATTTTTGGTCGAGCACTGCAAGGTGCGGGAGCTATTGCCGCAGCAGTAATGGCACTGGTAGCGGATCTCACCCGCGAAGAAAAACGCCTCGGAGCCATGGCTATTATTGGCATGAGCATTGGCGTAGCCTTTGCCGTGTCGCTGGTGATGGGGCCGTTGTTCAGCAACTGGATTGGCGTGGACGGTATCTTCTGGCTGACCGCCGTACTGGCGCTGGTGGCTATCGCCGTGCTGCATTTTGTGGTGCCAAATCCGGTGCGCAGCGTATTGCACCGTGACGCGCAGACCGTGCCGGCCCAGCTTAAAAACGTGATTCGTGATCCCCAACTACTGCGTCTGAATTTTGGCATCATGATCTTGCACATGATGCTGACGGCAACGTTTGTGGTGCTGCCACTGGCGTTGCGTGATCACGCAGGGCTGGTCGCCGAGCAGCACTGGTATATTTATCTGCCAGTGATGGTCTTTGCCATGCTGTTAATGGTGCCATTTATTATCATCGCTGAGAAAAAGCGCCGTATGAAAACCGTGTTTACTGCCTCGGTGTTGGTGTTGGGCATAGGTCAGCTGATTTTCATGTTTGGTTACAACTCGATTACCAGTATTGTGCTGGGGTTGTTCATCTTTTTCACCGCGTTTAATGTGCTGGAGGCTTCGTTGCCTTCACTGGTGGCGAAAATGGTCTCGCCTGACAACAAAGGCACCGCCATGGGAATGTACTCCAGCTCACAGTTTCTGGGTGCCTTTTTTGGCGGTGTGCTGGGTGGCTGGCTGTACGGTGCTATGGGTTTTGAAGCTGTATTTGGTTTATGTGCCGGTATGGCAGCTGTGTGGTTTTTGGTGGCTGCTACCATGCAAAGCCCACGTTATCTCAGCAGCCATTTGGTGAGGGTGGGACCCATCAGCGAAGAACGGGCACGACATCTGGTGGGTGAATTCACCCGAGTAACTGGTGTTGCCGAAGCGGTAGTGATTGCCGAGGATGGTGTGGCTTACCTGAAAGTGGATTTGCATGCTTTGGATCGCGAAGCACTTAAAGCCTTTTCAGCGGATGACGAATTTGTTGACAAGGCAGAGAAGCAAGGCAGTTAATTATTTTTTGAATTAAAACAGTGTACAAGCAGGAGAAAAGACAATGGCGCGCGGCATAAACAAAGTTATCTTGATTGGTAATCTGGGGCAAGACCCCGAAGTGAAATACATGCCCAATGGTGGTGCCGTGACCAATGTCACGATAGCCACCAGTGAAAGCTGGAAAGACAAAAGCACGGGTGAACAAAAGGAAAAAACTGAATGGCATCGAGTGGTGTTTTTTCAGCGTCTGGCAGAAATTGTAGGTGAATATCTGAAAAAAGGCTCTAAGGTTTATATCGAAGGCAAATTGCAAACTCGCAAGTGGCAGGATCAAAGTGGTAATGATCGTTATACCACTGAGATTGTTGCCAATGAAATGCAAATGCTGGACAGCCGTGGTGGTGGCGGCAGTGGAGGAGGAGGTGGTGGTGGAAACTTCAACCAATCTCCTCCCAGTCAGTCCTCGGGCGCTGCTCCGCAGCAACAGCAACCAGCCGCCGCACCGTCTGGTGGTGGCATGGGTGATTTTGATGATGATATTCCGTTTTAAACGTCACCCAGGAGCAATTTTGTAACAACCTATAATCAAGCCTCTATTATTAGAGGCTTTTTTATTTTCAGGGTAGAAATATGTGATTTGTTCACTTCATGGCTGATGTTAAACAGGTCTCAAATGTGAATTAAGTATTAAAAACACCTGTTTTAAAAAACACCGGGTATTTAACGCAGAGGGCGCAAAGTTTTTAGTGTTTTTCTCTGCGTCCTTTGCGTCTCTGTGCCCTCTGCGTTTATAGCTCGCCACTTGTCAGTACCACGACAACATAATCTCCCAATGCGTTGGAGCGATTGTTCGAGAGTTTTTGATATTACGCAGGCTTCGTCATTGTATTATCCACCCTGGTCTTCGATGTTACGCCGCTGTTGCGTAGCAGCATCCTGAATCATTTTTTCCACTGTTTCGGTTTTTTTAATGGTATCCAGCTTTTCAGTCAAAAAATGATCTTCTTCCGTTATGGTTTTTTCTGGTGATGTTTGTTCGGAACAGGCTGTCAGGCCTGCCACAAGAATTGCGAGTAAAACCGTTTGCCATTTGCTGCTCATGATTTTTCCTTTTATGGAGTGGTATTTTATTTAACCAGCCTGACCATAGCCCGGCGGTTTTGGGCACGACCTTTATCAGTACGGTTGCTGGCCTTTGGGCTGCGTTCACCCAGAGCTTTCAATTTAAACAGTTGTGGTGAAACACCTTTGGCAATAAGGTAATTTTTTACTGCCTGGCTGCGTTGTTGGCTGAGTTTGTCATTGCTGCGACGTCGTCCTATATCATCGGTATGGCCAGTGATATCAATGTATTTCAATTGTGGGTCGGTTTTGATGTAGCGCACCAATTCATCAAGACGTTTTCGGTTTTTCTTGTTGAGGGTGCTTTTGCCAAAGGCGAAGTGCAGCAGGCTGTCTTTAAAGTCTGAAAATTTATAAACCGGCAGGTTTGTCAGGCAGGTGATAAATTCATCCAGTACCGGTTTTATATTAATGCCGGGAAGGACGACGGTAACCTCGTCACGGGCATCGGCCCAGTCACGATAACTGAAAGTAGGGAACATACCTTTTTGTAATTCAGCCAGCATGCGGCGTGATAAGTCTTCCTGTAGTTGAAACGGGGTGTTGCCTTTGTGTATGGGTATTTCACCCAAATCCACTACACTTGTCTGATGCTTCCACTCTGGCGGTAGAGAGCGTAAATGGGCGCGGTCTCTGTTGCGACTGGCCTGACGTTTTGCCGTTAGTTTGAATTCCAGTTTGCGGCCAGCGGTTTGTGTGAAAGTGGCAGTGCCATAAAGAGGGATGTCATGACTCAGCGTGCAATGTAATTTTTTTGATGAGGTTTGCCAATTCACATTCCCCAGTGGAGCCTGATAGTGCTGCATGCCCGCCATGGTGACGCCGCTGGTACCGCAAAGCAATATGATTGCCAACACGGCCTGTTGCGCTGTTCGCTGCAACAATGAGTCGTGTATTGGCACGGATAGTGTATTCAGTAGCATGTACAAAATTTCATGGTGAGTCTCTGTCCTTGCTACAGCGGCGTATTAGCGGGATTTCTTTAGTGTTTACAAGGCTCTGCGGCATTTTTTCGGGGTATGGTCACGAGGTTTGTGGAGAGACTTAAACCCGTGTAATCACTAAAGATTTTGCCGCTTTTTGCCGCTAGCGGCAGTAATTGATTGCTTGCCATCGGTGGTGTTGCCGATGACAGGCCGGAGGAGTCAGCGTGGTGACAGACGTGCGGTTTATGAAAACGTATTTTATGTGGTGTGCTGGTTTGTTATTGGTTTGCATGCTGGTGGGCGCGGTGCAGGCCCAGGCAGTGGAGGCGGAAGGTACGTCGCCGATCAATGGCCCGGTAGGTGTGGCTAAACGCCTAGCTTTGCAGGATGCCATTCGACAAGCACTGTTGCAGGCCAATGCTCAGGTTTCCACCACCACAGTGGTGTCGTCCCGTGGGGTGGTATCGGATAATGTCCGCTTTACTGCACGGGGCAATGTCACCAACGTGGTGATCCTCGATGAGTGGACGGATGAGACCAATTATTACGTGCGTATCCGGGCACAGGTGCCGGGTGCGATTGTGGTGACAAATCGTGCTATGGGAACTAATGCCGGAGCACGCAATGCCAGTTTGCAAGTATCAGCAGCCCCATCCGATTTGAGTGCCCAGTATCGCCGCAAGATGGCGATTACCCAGTTTCATGTGCTGGATCGTGCCCAGATTGCTGATTTGCCAAATATTGAAATTGCGCTTGCCCGCGAACTAAAGCGTCGCTTGGATGTGGATGGGCATGTTCGCACTGTTGATGCCTCGCAGTATTTATTGCCGCTGGGTGATGATGCTGGTGTGGTATCACAAGGACGTATTCTGGGTGCCTTGCCAGCCGCGCAGGAAGTCGGGCAGTTGGCCACAGAGTTTGCAGAATCCCTGGGAGCACAATTTGTGGTAAGCGGGGTCATTCGTGACATGAGTGTAACCAAACACCTGCTGGGCGCGCGAGTGCGGCATCTGGAGCTGGATGTCATTGTGCATGATGGTATTACCGGTGCCGAAGTGGCACGTCATCGGCTTAACGAATCAGTCGTGGATGCCGGGCTGTTTGATTTCCCCACTACGCTGCCAGTATTGAATGACAAGTTTTATGCTTCGCCTTTTGGGCAGAGAATTCATCGCGTTTTGGATAAGCTGGTGAGCATGTTGGTTAATGATCTCAGCTCGCAGCTGTTTACTGCGCGAGTGATTCGTGCTGAGGGTAAACAGGTGTTTTTTGATGCCGGTGGTGCGGCCAACATCAAGGTAGGTGATGTGCTGAATGCTTTTCAATTGAGTCAGTCTGCGGTGAATGATTTTCCAGGTCAACGGGCATTGGGTTTTTCGGAAAACCCTACCAGTATTCTGGTAGTGACTCAGGTGCAACGGCTTTTTTCAGTGGGAGAACTGGACTCGGAAACGACTAGGCTGAGTCCAGGGGACGTGATTCGTTTTGAACCCTGAGTTTATTAGACGCTAATATTTATGCAGGCTTTAAATGTGGATTAATATTGCGCAGGCTTCTGTCAGAATGCGAATTATAGCGTCATGCAAAAACTGTCAGTTATTGGTTCACTCCTTGAGCGGGTAACATTAGTTAGGAGTGCGCATGTTCTTTAACGCATTACATATTCGATGTTCTCTACACAAATAACCAGAGTCAGAATTTACTGGATCGAAGTGATTCTGCCAGCAATAGTGTAATGCGACGTCATACCATTGGTTTGTGTGCGCACTACTTTTATTGTTGCATCAAATGGCGATACCACGGAGTGTTGTGGTGTGATAGTGACTGCCAGTTCTGCTCCCAGCGGAATTTCCTGTTCAGAGGTAAACATAATACCTGTGGCGCTGAGATTACAGCAGACCCCTTGCTGAACCTCATTTGAGTCGGTTCTCCTAAATTGCAAAACATGGTCGGTATTCATGCGAATAAAGTCACGTTTCTCTTCGTAATCAATCGACATTTCAAAATTCCCAAGCTGTGTGTTTACTGTTTTAGTTAGCAGATGTATGGAATGTCTGCAAGATTCAGGCGATTTTTGACGAATAAAACAGGCTATTTCACCAGTGAATTGCATTATTTCTCTTTATTTTTAAAGAAGCCCCTACAGCTGACGATGTATTCGCGGCAAAGTAATAAAACCGTTGTAATCGTTATAATCGTTTGAATCGTTGTCTAGTCTAGTCTAGTGTTTAACGGTAGTTGTGCAGAATTATTTTAATAAGCGGGAAAATACGATGGGTAAACCTGCAAATAAGGTTCGTTATATGACGCCAAGTGAGGCTGCGACATTGTTGATGATTTCTCCGGTGACTCTGCGGCATTGGGCGTTAGCAGGAAAACTGAATTTCGTGACCACCCCAGGAGGACACCGGCGCTTTGCTGAAGATGAAGTGAAACGATTTGCTTCTCGGCACATGTCGGCAAATGAAGTATTGGTTACACATGTCAACTCTGTCTATCGTGACGATGACACGCATCGCATTCTTATTGTGGACGATGATGAGCAGCTCTCCAGTTTTTTGGTAGAGCTGTTGCAGGGATTGCCTGATTCTGTGCAAACAGAAGTTGCTAATGATGGTTTTGACGCAGGGCAAAAATTACAGGCTTTTCGTCCCCATACCGTATTGTTGGATTTAATGATGCCGGGTATCAAGGGTTTTGATGTGTGTCGAAAAATCAAGGAGAATCCAGAAACCTGTAGTACAAGGGTGGTGGTGATGACGGGTTATCATACGCCTGAGAATATGATGCGGGCTATGGAGGCAGGTGCTGAAGCCTGTCTGGCCAAGCCGCTTGACAAAGCCCAATTGTTTAAAGTTATTGTATTGGGTGGGTTAAGTGGGATAGAAAAAATAACTAATACTTATAGTTAGGGAAAATAAATAAAGTTTTTCCATTGCCAAAATAAAAAATAATCACCAGCTAGCATTCATTTTGCAGTTGAAAAGTTAAATAAATATGTATTTTGGTGTCATAACCTGGCATTAATTGAGGGAATGAAGATGTCTTTGGCTAAAATACAGCAACCGTTCAAGGTGCTTATTGTCGATGATGAAAAACAGCATCGAGAGTTGGAGAAAGAAGTTTTGAGCGGCTCCCGTTATTGTGTAAGTGAAGCCTGTAACGGCGAAGAAGCATTGGATAAATTGCGTAAAGAAGAGTTTGATGTGGTGTTGGCTGACAAGCGTATGCCGGGTATGGATGGTGATGAACTGTGTCGGCAGATTCGCAATGACCTGGGTTTGAAATTGTTGCCGGTGATTATGGTGACTGGCACCAATGATCGCATGGAACTGTTAAAAAGCTTGCAGGCGGGTGCCAACGACTTTATTCACAAACCTTATAACCCTATGGAGTTGATGGCGCGCACTGATAATTTGGCTACGCACAAACGGCTCACCGATCAACTGGAAAATGCCGAGACATTATTGTTTGCTTTGGCCCGCATGGTGGAAGCGCGTGACGAACACACCGGTAACCATTGTTCACGTCTGGCACATATTTCGGTAGTGATGGGTGAGGCTATGGGTTTGAGTTCGGAAGAACTGACCGCATTGCGCCGGGGAGGTGTGTTACACGATATTGGCAAGCTGGGTATTCCCGACAGTATTCTGCTCAAGGACGGACCGTTAAACGATGCAGAATGGATTGTGATGCGTCAGCACACCATTATTGGTGATGAATTATTGCGTGGCCTGAAGAGTATGGAATTAACCCAGCCGATTGTGCGCAGCCATCATGAGCGCTGGGATGGCGGTGGTTACCCTGATGGTTTAAAGGGTGAAGAAATTCCATTGTTGGCCCGCGTTTTCCAGTTAGTTGATATTTATGATGCTCTGGCCAATGCGCGACCTTATAAGCCTGCGTTCAATATTGAAAAAATTACCCTGATTATGACCGGCGAGGTAGAAAGTGGGTGGCGTGATCCTGAGCTGACTGCGCTGTTCCTGAAAATCTTGCACGAACGCCCCGATGATCTGCTGTTAAGTGTTGGCGAAGAATGTGACATGGGGACCGAGGTATTTGAAAATATTCAGCGTACTGGCGCACTGACCTGGAAAGAATGATATGGCTTTTGAAAATCGTATATTGAGTTCCGAGTTGCCGAAACTGGGGCTGGCACCACTGGAAATTCTGCAAAAAGTTTTCGATCAGCACGCCATTATTTCAGTCACCAATGTGGCAGGTATGATTACTTATGCCAATGATAAGTTTTGTGAAGTCAGTGGTTACCAGCGGGATGAGCTGATGGGGGTTAATCACCGCATTGTTAAATCAGGCAATCATCCGCCGGAATTTTTTCGTGGTATGTGGCGCACTATTGCACAGGGTGGAACCTGGCAGGGTCAGATCCAGAACCGTCGTAAGGACGGCAGTGATTACTGGGTGCAGACCACTATCATGCCGGTATTTAACGACCAAGGTAAGCCGGAACAATATATTTCTATTCGTACTGATGTTACCCAGCAAGTTTTATCGCGACGTGATTTAAGTAAGTTTAAACAGCTTCTGGATCAGACGCTTGATAGTGTTTTTCTTTTTGATGCTGAGCATCTTTCTTTTACCTATGTGAATATGGGCGCTGTTGAGCAGGTAGGGTATACCGAACTTGAATTGTTAACGATGGGTCCGGTGGATATCAAGCCGGAGATTAATGAACAGCAATTTCGCACAATGCTTTTGCCATTGTTAAATGATGAAGTAGACAGCCTTACTTTTGAGACCGTGCATCAACACAAATCAGGACAGCAGGTGCCGGTGGAGCTTTTTCTGCAATATTTTCCGGAGCATGACGGTGATGGTCAGTTCATTGCCATTGTGCGTGATATTGCCGAGCGAAAACGTCTTGTGGATGCGTTGGAAGCGCTAACCGTTGCGGATCCGGCCAAGAATGTTTTTCATTCTATTGCCAAATCTGTAGCGGATGCTTTGGAGGTGCGCTGGGCGGGGGTGGGTAAGATTTCTGAAAATGGCAATGATATTGAATTATTGGGTTTTTGGGATACGGGTCACGAAGGCGAGCTTTTTACATATGCATTGAAAGACACGCCTTCCGATGATGTCTGTAGGCAGCGTGAACCGCTGATTATTCCTGAACAGGTCGTGGACCGTTACCCGGATGATGCCCTGCTGTGTGATATCGGAGCGGTCAGCTATAGAGGAAAGCCTTTACTCAATAGTGATGGTCGTGAGATCGGCGTGTTGTTCGCAATTGATGACAAGCCTTGTGAAGAAGCTGCAACGGAGCGTGCTTTAATGCGCGTTGCCGCCAAGCGCGCCGCATTGGAACTACAGCGTTTGCAGGCAGAGCAAATGGCGCAAAGTCATGGTGAGCAGATGTATGAAACGCTGGAACGTATCAGCGATGGTTTTTTCTCGCTAGACGATCAATGGCGTTTTACCTATGTTAATCCTTCTGCCGCCAATATTTTTGATACTGCATGGTATAAATTACGCGGAGAATGTATCTGGAATGTCATGCCGGATGTGGCCAGCTTTTTTCAAGTGCATTTGCGGCGGGCTATGCAAGAGCAAAACCGGGTCTGGATTGAGGAGTTTTATGCCCCCTTGAATCGCTGGCTGGCTTTGTATGTGTATCCTTCGCCAGAGGGTGTATCGGTTTATATTCAGGATGTCAGCGAATACAAACGGCTTAAACTGGAACATCAGCGTATGGAAAAACAGGTGCAACAGGCACAAAAAATGGATGCTATCGGCCAGCTGACGGCAGGTATAGCTCATGATTTTAATAATATTCTAGCCAGTATTAATGGTTATACTGATCTGGCGTTAACCCGTTGCGTGGGTGAAGGACAGGAAAAACTACAGGAGTATCTGGAACAGGTTTACAAGGCCGGTGAGCGGGCGCGTGATCTGATTCAGCAGATGATGGCCTACAGTCGAAATAACGAAGCAGACATGACAAACCTGGACCCGCGGCCGTTAATCAGAGAAACGGTGAAAATGCTGCGTTCCACTTTACCCGCCAGTCTTCGATTGACATTTGATTCCCCGCCTGATGATGAATGCATCAATATCAGTATGGAACCGGTGCAACTACAGCAAATGGTAATGAATTTGTGTGTTAATGCCCGTGACGCCATGCATGGCAAAGGGCGGCTGGATTTACAGCTTGAGATCATACATCATCAGTGTCCGGTCGAATGTACCTCGTGTCATGAGGCCATTCAGGGTGATTATGTGGCACTGTCGGTGCGGGACAGTGGCGATGGCATGGCTCCTGATATCCTGGAACATTTGTTTGAGCCTTTTTTTACCACCAAGGATGTCGGTGAAGGTACCGGGCTGGGTTTGTCTGTGGTGCATGGAATTATGCACGACCATAAGGGGCATATCCGGGTTGAGTCACAAGCGGGCCAGGGGACCGTTTTCTATTTGTTGTTTCCGCTACTGACAGAGGATATTGTTACCGAAAACACGCATGTTGCGATAGCCCACACTCGGGCTGAAAGTCTGGGTGAGCCCTCTGTTACTGTGGTGGGTAAACGTATTTTGGTGGTGGATGACGAACCTTCAGTATTGGGTTTTTTGCAAGCCTGGCTGAAGCGCAAAGGTTTTGAAGTACAAGCCTATGGCGATAGTCGTGAAGCCTGGGCTTATTTTGAAACTCATCGGGATGAAGTTGATTTACTCATTACCGACCAGACCATGCCCGGGATAACGGGCAGAGAGCTGATAAAAAAAGTGTTGGCCCTGCAACCACAGTTGCCCACTATTTTATGCAGCGGCTACACTGACCAAATCAGTGCCGAACAAATTGACGACCTGGGAATTCGTCATTTTGCGGAAAAGCCTTTTAATCACAAACAGTTTTTAGGGGTTATCGAGCAATTGTTGAGTGAGCGAGGTGCCGAAATGCACTAGGGGGCTCGAACCCCTATTACCGACGTGGGAGGCCAGTGTCCTAACCATTAGACGAAGGGAGCCCGGGCGAAAAAAGTGCTATTATACGCCGCCTTGGGGATTGCTTAAGAAATATCAGCCGGAATATTATTGTGAACCACAGCTTTTGACTATTGAATTAACAGACAAGCCGGGCTCGCCCAATGTCATTCCGCGGCCTGAGCATATCATCACCCGGACGAACATCTGCGAGAGCGCATTAAAGGTATTGTACCGCCTCAAAGCCGCAGGTTTTGAGGCTTTTTTGGTGGGTGGAGGGGTGCGTGATCTGTTGCTGGGACGCGAACCCAAAGATTTTGATATCGCCACGAATGCTCTTCCTGAAGAAGTGACCGGATTGTTTCGTAACAGTCGCCTCATTGGCCGACGTTTCAAGTTAGTGCATGTGCGTTTTGGTCGCGAGATTATCGAAGTGGCCACTTTTCGCAGTGGTCACGATGCGGCCAGTGACGATATGGGCCGCATGGAAGACGGCATGATTCTGCGTGACAATGTTTATGGCAACCTGGAAGACGATGCCTGGCGTCGCGATTTCACCATTAATTCCTTGTATTACGACATTCGCGATTTTTCGGTGGTGGATTACACCGGCGGGGTGAGTGATCTGGAAAAAGGTGTGTTGCGCATCATTGGTGACGCCGAACAGCGTTATCTGGAAGACCCGGTACGCATGCTGCGTGCGGTGCGTTTTGCCGCCAAACTGGGTTTTCGCATTCATGCCGACAGTGAAGCGCCGATCACCAGACTGGGTGATCGACTGGAAGCAGTGCCTGCGGCACGCTTGTTTGATGAGATGCTTAAATTGTTCCTTTCCGGCTATGCCGTGGAAACCTTCGAACTGCTGCGCCACTACGATTTGTTCCGTTATTTGTTTCCTGAAACCGACGACTGTCTGGCAAAAGAGGAAAAAGGCTTTCCACACATGCTGGTGGCCAAAGGCCTGCTCAACACTGATGACCGGGTGGCCGAAGGCAAACCGGTAACTCCGGCCTATCTGTTTGCCGTGTTATTGTGGGAGCCCGTGCGCGAACGTGCTGAAGCCCTGCTGGCTGAGGGGTTCAGCGAAGTTCAGTCCCTGCAAAGAGCGGGTGACGAAGTGATTGCCGCACAAACTCAGCGCGTTTCGCTACCCAAGCGTTTTAGCCTGCAAACCCGCGAAATCTGGACAATGCAGGCGCGGCTCACGCGACGTAACGGCAAACGGGCAGAGCGCTTGTTTGCTCAAGCCCGCTTTCGTGCAGCCTATGATTTTTTACTGCTGCGCGCAGACACGGGTGAAGACGAGCTTCAGCCCCTGGCTGACTGGTGGACGGAGTACCAAGAGGTCAACATCGATAATCGAGTCAATATGGCACAGCAGGTACCCTCAGGGGGTGCCCGGAAAAAACGTCGCCGCCGCCGCAAAAAAGTAGCCCAGGGATAGCCTGAAACGTGACGGTTGCCTACGTAGGTCTGGGCAGTAATCTGGCCCAGCCCGAAATTCAGTTGCGCACCGCGCTGACCGAACTTGATGCATTACCGCAGAGCCATCGTCTGGCTCATTCCTCTTTATATCGCAGCCCGCCGATGCCGTTTCCCGGACAGCCCAATAATCAACCCGATTATCTCAACGCCGTGGCCGCACTGGATACCGGGCTGAGCCCCATGGCGCTACTGGCCGCCTTGCAGAACCTGGAAAACCAACACCACCGGCAGCGCGCAGAACGCTGGGGGCCACGCACTCTGGACCTCGATCTTCTGTTATTTGGTGACGAAACAATTGACCTGCCCGAACTCACCGTACCCCATCCGGGGCTGTATGAACGTAACTTCGTGCTGTATCCTTTAGCAGAATTACTGGCCGAACAGGTGGAGCAATTGCTCATTCCCGGCAGAGGATCCCTGGCCAGCTTACTGGCAGCCTGCCCGCGCGGTGAGCTGGAAAAGTTAAATTCTATTCCTTAACATAACAGTAGAGTCAGACGTACCATGAGTGCTGTGGATATTCCCCGTTACATTGTTATTGAAGGTCCCATTGGCGTGGGAAAAACCAGTCTTGCCAAACGGCTTGCGGAAGACTTTGGTGGCGAACTGCTACTGGAAGGAGCCGAGGAAAACCCTTTTCTGGAACGTTTCTATCGCAACCCCCGGCACGCAGCGCTGCCCACCCAATTATTTTTCCTGTTTCAGCGAGCCCAGCAAATTCAAGCGCTGCGCCAGTCCGACATGTTTGCACCGGTACGGGTAGCCGATTTTATTCTGGAAAAAGACCGCCTGTTTGCCCAACTGACACTGGATGACGACGAACTGCAACTTTATGAACAGGTCTACGACAACATCACCGTGGATGCACCACAGCCTGATCTGGTGATTTATCTGCAAGCGCCAGTGGATGTGTTGTTAAACCGAGTGCAAAAGCGTGGTCGGGAATACGAGCGTTTTATCGAAACCAACTACCTGGAACGACTGGTGCAAGCCTATACCCGCTTCTTTTACCATTATTCGGCAACACCCTTGTTAATTGTCAACGCGGCAGATATTGATCTGGTCAACAACCAGCAGGACTATCAATTACTGGTGGAACACCTGCACAAAACCACCAGCGGCCGACACTACTTCAACCCTGGTTCATTTGATCTCTGAGCCAACAATTCCCGTTAGAGCGAGGAAGCCCTCCATGAGTCGCATTACCACATCTACTCTACGAAAAATGAAACAGGCCGGTGAAAAAATCACCTGCCTCACCGCCTATGACGCCAGCTTCGCACAGATTCTGGTAGAAGAAGGAGTGGAGATTCTCCTCGTAGGAGACTCACTGGGAATGATCCTCCAGGGGCGGGACAGCACCCTGCCCGTCACGTTGGATGAAATGATTTATCACACACAAATGGTGCGTACCGCCAGCCAGGATGTCCTGGTAATGGCAGACCTGCCGTTTATGAGCTACGCCACCCCGGTACAGGCGCTGACCAGCGCAGGGCGTTTAATGAAAGAGGGTGGCGCACACATGGTCAAACTGGAAGGAGGCGCGCTCATGGTAGAAACAGCAGGCCTTCTGGCGGAACATGGCATACCGGTATGCGCCCACCTTGGACTGTTACCGCAATCAGTCAACAAACTGGGTGGTTACAAAGTGCAAGGGCGTGATGAAAAACAGGCCGAAGCCATGCTGCTTGATGCACGCGCCATGGAAGATGCCGGAGCTGACATCCTATTGTTAGAGTGTGTCCCCTCACTGTTAGCCGCAGAAATTACTGCAGCAGTGGATATACCGCTAATCGGCATTGGCGCAGGCCCACACTGTGATGCGCAAGTGCTGGTACTGTACGACATGTTAGGCATTACCCCCGGGAAGCGCCCGCGCTTCAGCAAGGATTTTTTACAAGAAGCAGACGATATTCGTGGAGCCGTGCGCGCCTATGTACAAGCCGTTAAAGATGGCAGTTTCCCCGCTGACGAACATTCATTTTAGCTCCAGACCATGAAAACCATCAATACCGTTGCCGAATTACGCACCACGGTTGCCCGGTGGCGGGCGAATGGTGAACGTGTAGCTCTGGTGCCCACCATGGGCAATCTTCATGCCGGACATTTACAGTTAGTCGAACAAGCAAAAAAGAATGCAAATCGCGTTATTGTCAGTATTTTTGTCAACCCCATGCAGTTCAGCAATCTCAATGGTGACAGCGGTGATTTTGAACGCTATCCACGTACCTTTGAAGACGACTGTAAAAAACTGTCCGCTATCGATTATCAGCCCGATATAATTTTTGCACCCTCAGTGCAAGCGATGTACCCCGCAGGTTTTAAACGGGAAACCCGCATCGAAGTGCCAGAGATTTCCAATATCCTGTGCGGTGAATTTCGCCCCGGCCACTTTGTGGGTGTCGCCACCGTAGTGGCCAAACTGTTTAACATGGCGCAACCGGATGTAGCGGTATTTGGCGAAAAGGACTTTCAACAGTTGCTGGTGATCCGGCGTTTTGTCACCGACCTGTGCTTTCCCGTTGAAATTATAGGCATGCCCACCGTGCGTGAAAAAAACGGCCTGGCTATGAGTTCACGCAATGCCTACCTTTCCAGTGAAGAACGTGAACGTGCCGCCACGTTGTACCAAACCCTGCAACAGGCACAACAGCAAATAGAAGCCGGTGAAAGGGATTTTGCCATGATTCAGACACAGGCCACAGCAAAGCTGGAAAAAACAGGATTCCGGCCGGAATATTTTGAAATACGTCGAGCACAGGATTTACAGGCAGCTACTGACACGGATAAACAGTGGGTGATACTCGCAGCCGCCTGGCTGGGTGAAGCGCGGCTTATTGACAACATTGTGATGGAAAGCCCGGATTAATAACGTCGGGATATTCTCCAATATCATTAAGCTAAGAAGTGAATGCTTGTTTTTGTCAGTTAAGCAAATATTGGTAGCCAGTACCTGTGGTGAGTGAGGTTTAGAGGTCCAATGTGTACCACAGAATGTGGAAACAAAAAAATACAGTGTCTGTCACGCAGAGGTCGCAGAGACACAGAGGCGCAGAGTTTTTAGTGTTTCCCTCTGTGTCTTTGCGTCTCTGTGATCTCTGCGTTTATAAGCACTGGATTTGGAAAAGCGACAGATTTCCAGGCAGCCCCGGTTTTTGAGGAGTATCTTTATTCATAGGGGGAATTATACTTCCGGAAAAGCTACTTTCTCTGGCAGGTTTAGAGGTGTCAAAACCATTGTTTGGCATGAGATGGTTGAATAGAGGGAAGTTGAGGCGGTTAGTTTTTTATGATTTCTATCCAAAAGGGTTTTCTTGCGCCCTCGTTGTGCGCTGATCAAATCATGGTAATTTGCTACACTTAGGGTTAGCAACCTAATGGAGGTGTCATGTCAGCCGCATTTAAGCAAGTAATTGAAAACATTAAAAACTTATCGCCAGATGAAAAGGCTCTTGTTGCTCATTGCCTCATTTCATCCCTGGAATCAAGGCAAGATGAAGGTGTAGATGAGGCATGGGCCGAATTATCGGAGAAGCGGCTCATGGAACTAAAGTCGGGAGAGGTGAAGGGGGTTTCCTGGGGGGAGATTAAAAATAAAGTGAAGGGGAAAAATGGCTGAAATTATATTTCACCCGGACACTGTCCTCGAGATAAAGAGTTCATATGAGTGGTATCAGAATCAGGCTGAGGGATTGGGAGAGGATTTTATCGAAGAGCTAGAGTCAGCATATGAGGCAATAGCAGAGCTTCCCTGGACATGGCCGAAATTCACAAAAAGCTGCCGTCGGTTTTTACTGAGCAAATTTCCATTTTCAGTCATTTATCAAGTAAGTAATAATTCTATTTTTGTGTTGGCCATCATGCACAACAGCAGAAAACCAGGTTATTGGGAAGGCCGCACATCGGATTAGAAAACTGACGATTATGATTATGTTGGTATCAACAGGAATTATTTGTATTTATTCCTGACTCTCTTTGAAATAACAGCTTCCATATCATTTAATGTTTTGATTTTTTCTTTGAAACTCGAGCAAGAAGCAACATCTTTAAGGAGATAGGGGTCAAGTTTATTGTATAATAGTAAAATAAATTTTCGTACTTAATTTTTGTTGGGGAGGTATGGGGTAGCTAATGTTATTATACAATAGGTTTGACCCCTTTTATTTTTGTGGGTGTCGCCACCGTAGTGGCCAAACTGTTTAACATGGCACAACCGGATGTAGCCGTATTTGGCGAAAAGGATTTTCAGCAGTTACTGGTGATCCGGCGTTTTGTCACCGACCTGTGCTTCCCCGTTGAAATTATAAGCATGCCCACAGTGCGTGAAAACAACGGCCTGGCCATGAGTTCACGCAATGCTTACCTTTCCAGTGAAGAACGTGAACGTGCCGCCGTGTTATATCAAACCTTGCAACAGGCACAACAGCAAATAGAAGCGGGTGAAAAGGATTTTGCCATGATTCAGACACAGGCCACAGCAAAGCTGGAAAAAACAGGATTCCGGCCGGAATATTTTGAAATACGTCGAGCACAGGATTTACAGGCAGCTACTGATGCAGATGAACAGCGGGTGATGCTCGCAGCCGCCTGGCTGGGCGAGGCACGGCTTATTGACAACATTGTAATGGAAAACCCAGGCTAATAATGTCAGAACATTCTCTGGTTCCGATATTTCTGCCGGGTATCGCAGATGGTGAAAGCGAATAAAAAACCGTATCCAGTAACAACAGCACGTTTTTTCAGTCTTGCGGCTGTAATGCCGTACCCTGATGTCAGCGCTGACCTAGTCCATTAATCGTAATTCCTGCATCGTTGGTTATCCTGCTTGCTGTATCCATACACAGTATTGTTGAATGACATGAAAGTGACGGAGTCAAGCAGCACGCCTTGATATTGGGTGAATATTGGTTGAGTGGGCATTAAATTCCTGTATTTTCAACAAGTTGCAAAGCCGTATTTTCACCCAATATCCCGACGATATCCGGCGCATGCCGCAAAAGACCCCAAAACCGTCAATATCACGGCGTACGCCGGATATTTATCTATACCTCTTGTGCAGGCTTAAAAACTACTTAATAATCAGGGTAGTATGAATGGAAGTTCAAAATATAAAAAAAGACATAGGCGGCTTAAGCCGGATATCATCCGCTATAGGGGTGATATCCGGCGCATGCAGCTATTTTCACGATATCCGGCGGACGCCGGATATTAAGAGTTGAACTAAACCGCTTCGCGGTAGCTTTCGTGCCACAGCATAATGTGGTTTATTTTATACTGTTATGACGGCTATTTTTTACAACTAATCCATCTCCACCTTGAGAGATATACTGCAAAATATTAGTACAATGCGATATCTATGAAGTGTAAGCGGATGCTTCTTGACATGCTCGCAGAAATGAATCTACGCTGACTACTGTGTCATTACAGAGGGATAGGTGAGTCCATCAGCAGCAGACTTGGGGGCGTCCTTATCTCTATGGCTTAGAAGTGATCAATTAACATACAAAATAAAGACTAGATGGTGAGAGAAATGAATCGAAATATGCAGCTCTGTTTCAGAGTCGTTACTCAATTGCTAGCATTTCATTTCGATTACCCACTCGCAAATCAATACAATCCCCAATAGCAAGTACTGTGCCAGGCGGCATAGTTATACCCCATGCTGAACTGCGCACGGGGTATAAATGCTTAGACGTTAGCTGAAGGATAAGTTAATGTGGCGTGCTGAAAAAAGACGAATAAGTGATAGGAAATTTATACAGTACAAGCCAGAGGAACATTTTGTTCGGGCTTATGCAGTATCTGCAAGTAATGCATGTTCTTGGGACATGTTTTCTCCAGTGAAAGGATATCGGCCTTATAATGCAGGAACTAAAAGGTCTTATAACGTAAGCCCAAAAAGACAGCATACTGATTGGGCAAGAATGGTAGTAGAGAGAGATGGGTATAAATGTCAAAAGTGTGGGGAAAATACAAATTTAGAAGCACATCATATATGGCCTCAAAGTTGGTTTCCTCAATTTAGATATATCTTGAAAAATGGAGTCACATTATGCCGACAATGTCACGATGAGGCGTTTCATGCTCATGAAATCACACCGGGTCAATTTTTAGAGCTTACAAATGAAATTGAAAAAATAAATTCAATTATAGAAGAAACTGATTTCTGGGAAAATTACACGGCAGGGTTGGAGAAAGGTAGGGTTTTGGCATATCAGCTTTCCTCAACTAAGGAAATGCACATAAATAAAGACGAAAAAGAATATTTTGTTAGTTGGGCGGCAATGAATAATTTCTTGGAAAGAACAGAGTGTGTTACACGAGATGGGCCTATTAAAGATAACAAATACAAAGTTAGTGAAGAAATGAGATTAAGCATTCTATCATATGATATTTACAGCTAAGCGCTTAAAAATTGACGGCGCGAAAAGATGCGCCGCAATTTAAGCGAGGCCATAGAAAAGTTATGCACAAGAAGTCAATATTTGCACTTAACACTTAATATTAGCAAGCGGCTGTTTAATTACGGGCTTGATAGTCTAGAGCGTTATTTAGTTGAAGTTGATAATGCTCTTGACAAGAGTTGGAATGAATTTGCTGATAAAACAGAGAAAGAGATAAAATCTCTTACCGAAGAAGAGTCAGAAGAGTACATTGATATTATTTACGATGATATATCCATGATTCGGGACATACTACCTCAAATTAATGGACAAGCTCAAATACTAAATATTTATGCATTCATGGAACATGAACTAATAAGATTGTGCGAGCAATATAAGAGAGCAAATAAAATTGATGTTTCTGTAAATGACCTCAAAGGTGGGGGTTTACACTCATCACGAGCCTACTTTAAAAAAGTGGCCAAGTTCGACCTAGCTGACGATGATACATGGGAAAGGCTAAATAACTTCAATAAAATTAGAAATGTAATTGCCCACTACAATGGCTATCTTTCTTCTGATTACTATCACTATAAAAAGATAAAAAAGTTCATCTCTACAAATCCAACATTTATAGATTTTAAACCCATTGGTAATGGCTCTAAATCCAGCGGCGAGATTATTGTAAAAAGCGAATGTACAAAGCAATTTAGAGAAGATGTTGAGAGTTATTTTGAAGAACTATTTAAGAAATGGTTATCAAAAGCAAAATGGGCCTAACAATTTTTGCAATAGTTGTGTGGTGGGCAAGCAAATTGGCATCTGTAAACCATGTATAGGGATAATAAGGGGACGCTACCCTTATTTGATCAATCGAAAAACTTTGGTGAAGCATAAAAGAGTAGAGGGAAGATCGCTTTATTATGGTAATGTCAGATGAATGAATTATTTAGACCATTTCAACCAACAATCACTGAGACAGGATTAAATAATTTTGGTCTTTCGTTGAAATGTTCGTATCCGTGTAGGGCTTTAAAGGGAGTTGTTCATTCTTATTTGCAAATCCGGGCTGAGAGGCCAACACCTTACCCAGTTATACCTGATGGCTGCCAATCAATATTCATATCACCCCAAGGTTCAATGATAGGTGGTGCTCAACTAAGAGCATGTGATATTAAAATTATGGAGGCAGGGGAGTATTTCGGGATCAGATTTTATCCCGGTGCCTTACGACACTTTTTTGATCTTGATGTTTCTGAAATTACATCCCAGTTTGTTGATGAAAAATTTCTGCCTCGTTGTGGTTTTGGGGAGCTTCATAACAATATCTATCAATACCAGCATTTTGGAGAGCGAGTTGACGTTTGTGAAACATGGTTGTTGAAAAATTACAAACCACAATCAAGTTTACAATTTGATCAAGCGTTGGGTTTGATATATCAATCCCTTGGGAATATGAGAATTAGTCAATTGGCTGATAGCATAGGGTGGAGCACCCGCCACCTGAACCGGATATTTCAGCGGAAGACGGGATTGAATACCAAAACATTTTCTCAAGTAATTCGAGTTCAGAATGTCTGTAGACAGTTATACTTAACACCAGAAAAATCACTGAAGATGGCTCTGGAGATGGGTTTTTTTGACCAGCCGCACTTAATCAAAGATTTCAAAAAATATCTATTATCAAACCCGGGAGATTTTTTTGATAGGTTCAGGTCCGATTTATACAATTGATAATTTCTAAAAACTGGTAAAACTGCATCTCCCTTACATAGTTGGAGAGGCCAATGCAGTATCGAAAGATAGATATTTTGGAAATGGCGAATGGAGTTTTTTTTGGCGAAGGCAATGCCCAGTTACCTAGCGCCATGATGTTGATGATTGACGAAATTGAGAATATTGCTAACAGTGGAGGGAGGTTTGGGAAGGGGCAGCTTAATGCAAGTTTGAAAATTCATCCAGATCATTGGTTTTTTGGTTGCCATTTTCAGGGAGACCCCGTAATGCCCGGTTGTTTGGGGTTGGATGCACTCTGGCAGCTCTTGGGTGTGTTTCTTGGTTGGTCAGGTTTGCCGGGCAAGGGGCGAGCATTAGGTGTGGGTAAAGTAAAGTTTACGGGTCAAATTTATCCAGATGCTGGTTCAATTCAGTATCAGCTACATATCAAGCGGGTGTTTAAAAAGCCAATGCCTATGGGCGTTGCAGATGGTGTAGTGATTCATAAAGGTAACGTTATCTATGAGGCAAATGATTTAAAAGTGGGGCTTATTAGTGGCGATAAACTGAAAATGATCAACAAGGCTGGTCAAGTAGGTTAGCCTGCCGTGACTGCAAAAAACACCTAGGGGTGGTACATTTTATGGGTGAATAATTACAGCCAATGGTTTTTCCGGCGCTGGGGATTGATGTATGATTATGATGCTTTTCTACGAAGCTGGAATTATTTGGTGAGGTGTTATTTCCACTTTCCAGTCGTGGAAAGGAATCTCAATGGATAAAGGAAGCTTCATGGAATCAAGGGGATTGCATTCTAACACTTTGGTTTGAAAAACAGGATGGAAGCCGGGTTGTGGTGGATGCTTTACATTGGTATAAAGATAGGGGATTTTAATGTTCCATAATTTGTACCACAGGTTGCCCGAACAACCAAAAGCATCGTTTATTTTATGTCAGTCGTTACAGCTCCATTCTACAAAAACCAAACACCATTTTTTCTTGTTGGCAATTTAAGGTATTATGTATATTAAAGAATGAAATACACTATATTAATATTAGCCCTTATCATTTCTATCTCTACCCTTGGCTTTGCGGTTGGTGGAGAGGTTGATTCAGTTTTGGTTGATAAATCAGAAAAGAAGATATATCTGCTCTCAGAAGGAAAGCCGTTAAAAGAATATGATGTTGTATTTGGCGAAAATCCAAAAGGGCATAAACAGCAAGAGGGCGATGAAAGAACACCCGAAGGAAAATATATTCTGGATTACAGGAAGGCTGACAGTTCCTTTTATAAAGCCATTCATATTTCCTACCCAAATGAAGAAGACAAAGCTAGGGCCAGAAAAATAGGTGTTGATCCCGGAGGGTTGATAATGATTCATGGACAAAAAAATGGGTTTGGTTGGCTATCGTGGTTAATGCAATGGTTTAATTGGACGGATGGTTGCATAGCAGTAACAAATGCAGAAATGGATGAAATATGGAAATTGGTTGAGGTAGGTACTCCAATTGAAATTAGACCTTAAAAAGATGTTAAAAATAGTGTGGCTGGTGGGTAATGTTATAATTCCAGGAAAGTATGTATACACCTCAACATTTTAAAGTGACTGATCAAGAAAAGGTATTGGCCTTTATAAGGCACAATGCTTTTGGTCAGCTAATATCTTTACTTGATGGCAAGTTGTTTTCCTCACACATCCCATTTTATCTTGAAAACGAAGGGGCGTTTTTGGTAGGGCATATGGCGAAGAAAAACCCCCAATGGATGGGCTTAGAGGAGCAGGAGCTCTTGGTAACTTTTCAAGGCCCGCATGATTACATTTCCCCATCCTGGTATGACTCACCGGGTGTTCCAACCTGGAACTATCAGGCGGTTCATGTTTACGGGAGAGCTGAATTAATTACTACCCCAAATAAACTGGGAAATATTGTCGATAAACTCACAAAAATATATGAATCCTCTTTTGAGCCCTCCTGGGCTCCCGAATATAAAGAGTCAATGCTAAATGCAATCGTTGGCATTAAAATTCAAATTACCGAGATACAATGCAAGTACAAGCTCAGTCAAAATCGTTCAGAGAGAGATCAGCAGCAGGTCATTGAGCAATTGAAGGAGCGAGGTTCTGCTCAGTTATCAAAGGTAATGAAGGATGAGTTATAGCAATCACATTCAGCGGCCCCGTAAGGCTATACATTTTTTTGGCTTTTGGTTATCACGCCATTATTGCATAATAAAGGCATTCCACTTCACGGCTCGTTGATGTCCCCAAAATTGTCACAAAGCAGTAGTGGTTCTATTGTTTGAAAAATATCAGCAGATGAGTCGCAATTTTATCAGTAGGCAATGACCGTTTTTTTCGGGTTCCTGTGTTCCTGCTGAGACCAAATTCGTGGGAACAAAAAGTCATGTTCCTCTGCGTTTAAACCGGTTCCACTTTTAATGTCATACCATCAACACTGATGACTTTTACTTTTTTATTTTTTTCGCAGTTCGGGCCGCTGACTTGCCAATACGAATCATCGACGTGAATTTTTCCATAACCATCCTCGATGGGTTCGACCAAGGTAAATACACGCCCGATATATTGTGTCGTTCGTGCATTCAGGGTGTTGTCTTCAGATTCGGTAGGGTGTTTATTCAGGCGTATGCGCCACAGGGCGATGCTGACGACGGATATCACCGAAAATAACAGCAGTTGTGATTCCCAACCTGTGTCGGGGAACATCCAAAGAATAAGACCAATGACACCCGCCGATACTCCCATCCATAGGAAAAAGGCACCCGGTACAACAATTTCCAGAATGATGAGCAGGAGGGCCAGTATCAGCCAGTGCCAAAAATCAATGGAGCCCATCATTACTTGCTTTCCTTGTTTACATTTTTGAGCAGGTCGGCTACGCCTCCGATGGCTCCAATGACTCCGCTGGCTTCTAACGGCATAAAGACCAATTTTGAATTTTCTGCAACACCGATTTTTTCCAGTGACTCAATATAGCGTTGTGCGACAAAATAGTTGATGGCATTAATGTCACCAGCGGCGATGGCTTCAGAGACCATCCGGGTGGCATTTGCTTCGGCTTCGGCCAGTCTTTCACGGGCTTCGGCATCACGTTTGGCGGCTTCCAGCCGACCTTCTGCTTCCAGGATAGCCGCTTGTTTTTCACCCATGGCCCGTTCGATTTCGGCTTGTTTTATTCCTTCCGCTTCCAGCACCACGGCACGTTTTTCGCGTTCGGCTTTCATTTGTCGTGCCATGGCGTGTTCAATGTCTGCGGGCGGCTTGATGTCCTTTATTTCCACGCGAGTGACTTTGACACCCCAGGGGTTGGTCGCTTCGTCAATGACGCTTAATAAACGGGCGTTGATGTCATCGCGTTTGGAGAGCAGCTCGTCCAGGTCCATGCTGCCCATCACTGTGCGTAAATTAGTGGTGCCTAGATTGTGAATGGCATAAGTGAGATTGTTCACTTCGTAGGAGGATTTTGCCGCATCCATGATCTGGTAATAAAGCACCCCATCGACAGTGGCTGTTGCATTGTCTTTGGTGATGATGACCTGGCGCTTGATGTCCAGCACCTGTTCCATCACGTTCACCTTGTTGCCGATCCGGTCAATAATGGGCACGATGATATGCAGGCCAGGGTGTAATGTCCGGGTGAACTTGCCGAAACGCTCCACGGTGAAACGGTGTCCCTGGGTCACAACTTTTACGCCGGAAAAAATCAGCACACCGGCCAGGCCAACCAAAATCAGTGCAAAGACACTAAAACCAAAATCCGGCATGTCAATCTCCTGTTATAAGATGATGAGTACAGGAGCAGTATACAGGCCTTCGGGTGTTGGGTTCACTGACAGCGCTACTGATTTAAACCGGGCTTTCTGCTTGTTGCAGGTGAGCGGTGTATTGCAATTTTCTTCTGATTTGTTGGTTTTAACGGGGGAAACACGCACAATGCAGAAAATTATTTTTGGGGTACGGTTTTGCCGCTTTTAATTTCTCGTTTGGCCAGTGCTGCGGTGGTGATTTTCGGTGTGCTGGTGCTGGTGTTCCTGTTGATCCATCTGGTGCCGGGTGATCCGGTGGAGGTCATGCTGGGTGAGTCGGCGCAAGCGGCGGATCGTGAGGCGCTGCGGCAATCACTGGGGCTGGATCAGCCCTTGCTGTCGCAGTTCATTACTTATCTTGGCAATATTGCGCAGTTTGATCTCGGCACGTCATTACATTCCAAACGTCCCATTTCCGATATTCTGCTGGAGCGTCTGCCCGCTACGCTGGAGCTTGCGCTGGCGGCTTTGCTGGTGGCCGTGCTGGTGGCTTTTCCATTAGGTGTGATGGCGGCGGTGAAAAAAGATTCAGCTTGGGATCATGGTGCTATGGCGGTGTCACTGCTGGGGGTGTCGATCCCCAATTTTTTGATGGGCCCCATTTTGATTCTGGTGTTTGCGGTGTGGCTGGGCTGGTTTCCGGTGAGTGGACGTGATGGGTTGGCTTCGCTGGTGCTGCCCGCGATTACCCTGGGTACGGCTATGGCGGCGATTCTTTCACGCATGGTACGGGCGACTTTATTGGAAGTATTAGGTGAGGATTACATTCGTACCGCGCGTGCCAAAGGGCTGGGACCGGGCGCGGTGATCTGGCGACATGCGTTGCGTAATGCGTTATTACCAGTGATTACGCTGCTGGGTTTGCAATTAGGCGCGCTGCTGGCGGGCGCGGTGATTACCGAGGCGGTGTTTTCCTGGCCGGGCATTGGCCAGTTGGTGATTGAAGCGATTCAGCGCCGTGATTACCCCGTAGTGCAGGCCTGTGTGCTGTTGATCAGTGTCACTTATGTGCTGGTGAACACGCTGACTGATATGGCCTATGGCTGGTTTGATCCGCGCATTCGCATGGGGGGGGCGGGGTGAGCAGCAATATGGATACTACGGTTACGTCGAAGTCATCACGGTTTGGTTTGGCCAGTATATTGGGCCTGTGGTTGCCGTTGATAGTGATTGTGTTATGGGCATTGGTGGCACTGACGGCTTCCTTTTTACCGTTAGCGCCGGATCAAATCGCATTGGAGCATATTCTCCTGCCACCGGGCAGTGAATTGTGGCTAGGGGCTGATGACCTTGGGCGCTCATTGGCGGAACGTACGCTGGCCGGGGCGCAGACTTCGTTTATCGTTGCGTTATGGGTGGTGCTGGTGTCCGCCGTTGCTGGTACGGCTATTGGTACGTTTAGCGGTTATCTCGGTGGTCGCTGGGATTTGCTGGTGGTGCGCATTATCGATATTTTTCTCGCTTTTCCCGGCATCCTGCTGGCCATTGCACTGGCGGGCATTCTTGGCCCCGGCATTGAAAACGTGGTGATTGCACTGAGTGTGGTGGGCTGGGTGGGATATGCACGGCTGGCGAGGGCGCAGGTGCTGAGTCTCAAACATCGCGAACATGTACAGGCGGCCATTGCGTTGGGTGCAGGTCCGGGGCGTATTGTGTTTCGGCATTTACTGCCGTTGCTAATGGCACCGTTGATCGTTGAAGCCAGCTTTGGCATTGCCGGTATTGTTATCGCTGAAGCCGGTTTGTCTTTCCTTGGGCTGGGGGTGCAGCCACCGGAGGCCTCCTGGGGCAGCATGATCCGCGACGGAGCACGTTATTTGCTGGTGGCCCCGCATATGGTGCTGGTGCCCGGTGTAGCTTTGATGCTGGTGGTGTTGTCTGTCAATCTGCTTGGCGACCGCTTGCGTGACAAACTGGATGTGCGCAATCGGAAACGATAGATAAGGAGGTCTGGCTGCACGCTTTAAATGTGAATTAAGCGCTAAATCACTCCGTTAGCGCTTTTTTACTGAAAACACAGTTATTCCGGCATGCGGCATGCCTTTAGCCGGAATCCAGGTGTTTAAACCACCGAACAAGCACCTCATTAAGTACATCAGAAGGTTGTGTTGTAGTGGCGTTGACAAATGACGTGTTATAAACGCAAAGGTCGCAAAGAAAAAGAGTCAACTTTGCGATCTTTGCGTTAAATACTCAGTGTTTTTTTAGGATGAGGGTGTTGCAGCTCTTAATTTACATTTATGGGTTTCCATTAACGGCAATCCAGAAAGGGAAAGATGGGAGGCTATACTCTTGCACAATGTCAAAGGTTTGGGTGTCGATCACAACAAATTTGTCTTCCGCAGTAATGGCGACATAAAGCCAGCGACCATCTTTGCTGCTGCGTACACTGTGAGGACCAAAGCCAACTTTTATTTTTTTGATGACGTTTAAGCTTTGCGCATCAATGACAGTCACGACATCATCAGCAATGGCACCGGTAAAAATATATTTTTCATCGGGCGTAATATCAATACCGGCATGACCTTGCCCAACGGTAATTATCTTTTTCATTTTTCCAGAGCTTAAATCCAACACGCCGACAGTGTTGCTAAGGTCACGGATATAGACCGTTTTTCCATCTTTGGAAATATCCAGATTGTGTGGGTTGGGAATTCCCGGCGTTGGGATGACTTTTACATACTTGCGTGTTTGAGTATCGATGACACCAAGACCTGCTCCCCCTTGCAGGGTGACATAAGCCCATTTTCCATCATTACTGAAATGAATATTGTGCGGTGTTTTATCAACATTTATTGTGGCGACCGTTTTGTAATCAGCCAAGTCAACAACACTTACCGTTGCTTCGGCTTCGTTGGCCACATAAGCTTCTTTTCCGTCCGGTGACACCTTCAAACCTTTGGGGGCTTTGCCGACGTTGATCTTTGCCAGGCGTTTGTGTGTGCTGGTATCAAAGACGTAGATACTGCCTGTTTTCGGGCTGCTGACCACCAGGCGCTGACCATCCGGCGTGATGGCGTTGTAAAGCATGACCGGGTCACCCTTCCAGACGGATTGTCCGCCATACTGGGCAATTTCCCCAGAGTCCTTGAGCGTGATAAAAATATTTTCCGGAAACACTTCTGATGCCTGTGTGTTTAATATGCCCGACAGACACAAGCATCCAATAGCGGTTTGTAATAATACTTTTTTCATCAGATTCTCCTTGCTGTATCCAGATCCGATAATCTTTCAGATACCCGTAGGTTTTCCATCCAGACTGACGGTGTTTTTGTCTTTCCAATATTGTTCGACACCTTGCGTGCCTTTTACTTCTGCCCAGTGTTTAAGTTGATCACGTTCATCCTGATAATCATAAAAGGGTACCGCCATGCCGCAGGAGCGTTGTACCAAATCAATGTTGAGTGTGAAAATTTGTCGGGCACCCGGCAAATCGGGAAAGTGTTGACTATGTTGTTCCCATTCGGGGTCTTTAGGCTGTGTCATTGAGGCCATGCCATAAAGCCGCAGAATCATCGGTTTGCCTTCAAAGGCACAGAACATGATGGTCATGCGCTGATTTTCGAGTACGTGTGCAGCAGTTTCGTTGCCGCTGCCAGTAACATTAAGCCAATGCACCGTGTGTTCATCAATGATGCGAAAGCTGTCCATGCCTTTGGGAGAGATATTAACTTTCCCCGTGCTTCCCGCAGTGCCGACAAAAAATATCTTCTGGGCTGTGATGAAAGCGTTTAATTTTTCAGGTATTGCATCATATTGTTTGCCCATGGATTCAGACTCCCGGTTGTTTATCCAATGTGATGAAACTGTATGCGTGAGGGTTTTTTTCGTCTGCCGGAAAATCGTTACGCGCAGTTTCCTGCCACTCATGCAAATCAAACTCCGGGAACCAGGCGTCTCCTTCCACATTGGCATGTATCAGTGTCATATAAAGGCGGTCGGCGAGCGGTAGAGCTTGTTTGTACAACGACATGCCGCCGATGATCATGGTTTCTTCGTTGTTCTGTGTGGATTGCAAGGCATCCTCAAGCGATGTGTAGACTTCTATGCCATCAGCCGTGTACGCAGGGTTTCGGCTGATAATGATGTTACGCCGACCGGGCAGGGGTTTTGCACCAAAAGATTCAAAGGTCAGGCGACCCATGATAATGGGCTTGCCCATAGTGTTTTGCCGGAACCATTTCATGTCCGCAGGCAGTTTCCACGGCAGACGGTTTTCGATGCCGATGACGCGGTTATCAGCCATGGCCCAGATCAGTGACAGGGTCATACGGCGACGGGTGCCTTGATGTGTTCATGGGACTGATAGTCGATCACTTCAAAATCATCAAAGGTAAAAGCAAACAGGTCGTCAATGTCGGCGTTCATTTTTAATGTGGGCAGGGGCAGGGGTTTGCGAGAGAGTTGCAATTCTGTTTGTTCCAGGTGGTTGGAATACAGGTGTGCGTCGCCCAGAGTATGAATAAAGTCGCCGGGCTGTAGTCCAGTGACTTGTGCCATCATCATGGTTAACAGCGCATAAGAGGCAATGTTAAACGGTACGCCGAGGAAGATGTCAGCACTGCGTTGATAGAGTTGGCAGGAGAGCTTGCCATCGGCCACATAAAACTGAAAAAAGGCATGGCAGGGCGGCAGGGCCATGTTATCGATTTCTCCCACATTCCAGGCGGAGACGATGAGGCGACGTGAATCAGGGTTGTTTTTGATTTGTGTGAGCACTTGGCTGATCTGGTCAACGTGACGGCCATCCGCAGTGGGCCAGCTGCGCCATTGGGAACCGTATACCGGCCCGAGGTTGCCGTTTTCATCAGCCCATTCATCCCAGATTTTCACCCCGTTATCTTTCAGGTACTGGATGTTGGTATCACCTTTTAAAAACCACAGCAGTTCGTGAATAATGGAACGCAGATGCAGTTTTTTGGTGGTGACCATGGGGAAGCCTTCCGTCAGGTCAAAACGCATCTGGTAACCGAAAACGCTGCGGGTACCGGTGCCGGTGCGGTCGGTTTTGAGGGTGCCGTTTTCATAAACATGGCGCATTAAATCAAGGTACTGTTTCATACGACTCTCTGTAGGGTGGGCACCGCCCACCAATTTACCTTTATATCGAAGCCTGTCTGCTGGGCAGAGTCCATCCTACGTTGCTCTTTTTTTCTGTTTCGTTACTTTTTTCTTTTCTTCCGGTTTTGGCTTTTTATAGGCAAGCACCAATAAAACAATGCCCAGTATGATCAGCGGTGCGGATAACATTTGCCCTTGTGACATCCAGTCGAAGGCCACAAAGCCCATGTGTGCATCGGGCTGGCGGAAAAACTCCACAAAAAACCGGAAACTGCCGTAGCCCAGCGCAAATACACCGGATACCGCCATGCGAGGGCGGGGTTTGGCAGAGTAAATCCATACGATAATAAACAACAGCACGCCTTCGAGTAACATTTCGTAGAGCTGTGAAGGGTGGCGTGGCAGCGGTCCCCCACTGGGGAATATCATGCCCCATTGTGACGTGGTAACCCGGCCCCACAGTTCGCCATTGATGAAATTGGCAAAGCGCACTGCACCGATGCCGAAAGGTACCAGCGGCGCAATGAAATCGGTGATTTCAAAAAAGCTTTTTTTGCTTTTTCGCCCGAACAACCACATGGCCACCAGTACGCCCAGCAAGCCGCCGTGGAAAGACATGCCGCCTTCCCAGATACGCAGGATGGAAACAGGGTCGGCGAGAAAATTGGAAAACCCATAAAACAAGGTATAGCCAATACGCCCGCCCAATACGGTGCCGATAGCACCGTAAAAGATCACATCGGAGATTTGCTCGGCATTCCAGCCGCCTTTTTCAACAGGAGGGGTTTGTCTGGCACGGCGTTTACCCAGCCACCAAGCCGCGCTGAAGGCGACCAAGTACATGATGCCATACCAGTGGATTTTAATGGGCCCCAGACTGAGGGCGACAGGGTCGATATTCGGGAAAGTCAGCATGGGGCGGATATTAACACGGTCGGGCCCGATAGGCCGACTTTGGCACTGGGTTGTTTTAGGGCTTAAGACAGGGGTTTCGTCATCGACAAAAGCAATATGTTTTACAGGCCATTCGGTTGGAAATACCATAATTAGGTATGAATTATGCAGCGATTAGCTGGTTTTGTGATTTTTTGGGTGGATTTATCCCGTAAAGTATCGGGAATATCATTTTTTTAAATGGGTGATGGCTCAAATCCCCTTAATGCCCCCGTAACATGTTTTAATGGCTGACAGTTTCCAGCCCGAGGCTAAGGAAACTCTATATTGCGTAAGGAACGTAACCTGTGGCGAGAATACTGGTGTTATGGCACTAGAAAATCATAAATTTCCCTGCTTGGAATGGCGGGATGTTAAGGGTTGTTGCCATCGTGTCAATGTCATCGAAAGATTATATATCGGACGGGTTTGTCAGGGAGTGCCTGCCGATAAACGGATTATTATCAGGGATGTGAACGTATCCAGGGATCACGCGATTATTTCTTGCTCAGGGAATGCTCTTACCATCAAGGATTCCAGCCGGAACGGGACGTGGGTGAATAATGTCCGCATTACCTCGGGTGGAGAACAAAAACTGATTTCAGGTGACTTTGTACATATTGGCTCAACAAAATTGTATGTCATTTTTTCTGAACAATCGGATCACGATAGCACTGGTGGTATTAATCAGGTTGAGACCACACGGGTTTTATCCCGACAGGAAATGGTGACTCATCTTATTGCTGACATCCGAGGGTTTTCCGCTCTTGCGCAACAAACAGAATCTTCTTTGTTGTTTGAAGTTTTGTCACAGCTCTATGAGTCGTTAACGAATATCATCCATGAAAACCGTGGCACAGTAAAAGACTTTGCAGGTGATGCCATTTTTGCGTTTTGGGAGCATAGCGACAAACATGATTTAGCGGTAGTACAGAGTGCCTGTCATGCGGCTCTGCTTCAGCAACAAGCGGCTATCGAGCTATTTTCCAGTTTGCCAGAGAAATTTTCAAAATTACGCCATTTAAAATTAGGCTGGGGCATTGCTACCGGTCCTGTTACCGTATCTCATTATGGTGTGCGTTCAGAAAACCTTGCGCTGGTGGGGGACAGCACTAACCTCGCCTTTCGTTTGTCTGGACTGGCAAATAAAGAATTATCATCCACCATCGTTATTTGTCACAAAACAGCAAAAATAGTTGAGCAATGTATGCGTGTTACCCCATTGGGTGAGGTAGATATAAAAGGGCGTACGGGAAAAGAGACCGTTTTTTCTATTACCTGACTGATGTTGCGCAGGCTTCAGTTAGAATACAAGTTGTAGCACCATGTAAAAATCATCAGTCATTAAACCGGGAAATAAACTTTTCTGATTTCCTGGAGTACCGGCAATGTTGAAGGTATGGCAATTGTATGCCAGACAGCATGATTATCTTTATTTCTGTGTGCCAACCAATCAAATGTCATTGTTATTCCTTCTCGTTTAATCAACGCCAGTGACTGTAGTCTGGTCAACAAAATGAAATGTTTCCAAATGTAACCTGTTTCATACGGAGTCGATACATTCCGTAACATTTTTCCTACAGACGGTCTGGGCAACAAAGTGGTGTGATATACCCGTAGCGATTGAGATTTAGGTGTAATCGATTTCAAATCCGCCGCTCATTAGAGAAGTGATTTCATCAGCATATTGATCAATTTTCTTGAAGAAATTGATACAAGCAGCCCTGAATGTTTTA
>JAKIUF010000002.1 GCA_021647705.1 Gammaproteobacteria bacterium
AGTAGCGCCCGGTTTTATCGGTATCACCGCCGTCTTCTGTTTCCAGATAAAAGCGGGCATAGGTGGCGGCAATACGTCTGGCTCGGGCGGCATAAAGGCCGATAAATTTATGCTCGTTATCCCCTGTTTTGTCGGAAAGGCGCAGGTAGGCAAACTGCTGTGCTTGTGACCACAGCAAGCCACAGCCCACGGTGATTTCGTGTGTTTTATCGGGGATGTCGTTGCTGGTGTTGACGGGTTCTTCGGTTGCCATGAAAGCTTATTTTTTTATTTATTTCTTGGAAAAGCCAAAGATTTTATTCTTTTTCAGCATGCTCGATTTCATCTGCGGCATCAAGTGCCTCAGTCTTGTTTTCCAACGCTTTATCATCATTGTTGTCATCCGGCCCTTCGTCATCCTCTTCGGAAGTGCTGGCATTGTTAGCCACCCTTGGCAAAAATATGGTAAAAATAGAACCTTCATCTTTTACACTTGTGACACGGATATAACCCCCCATCATTTCGCAAAAATGTTTACTAATGGCAAGGCCAAGGCCGGTTCCCCCATATTCCCGGGTTGTTGATGAATCAGCCTGAGTAAATTCTCTGAATATGTTATTGACCTGGATTTCTGTCATACCAATCCCCTGATCAGAAACCTGAAAACTGACACCTTCATGAGTGTTAACTTTGTGAGGGCGAACAATTAACGACACTTCTCCGTTCTTGGTAAACTTGCAGGCATTGCTAATCAGATTCAACAAAGATTGGCGTATTTTTGTTTCATCAGAGCACATGGAGCCAATGTTCTCGGGACAGTCAACCCGGAAAGTGTTGTTGTTTTTCTTCACTAGAGGCTCGATAACCACCAAGACATCGGAAATCATCGCTTTAACAGTAAACGCCTCTAAATATAAATCTATTTTTCCCGCTTCAATTTTTGATAAATCCAAAATATTATTAATCAGTGATAACAAATGCACGCCCGCACCATGGATTTTATGAAGATCGCTATAGCTCGATTGATTATCCTTATCGATAGCATCCTCCATTAACAACTCGCTATAACCGATAATGGCATTTAAAGGTGTGCGTAATTCATGACTCATGTTTGCCAGAAAACGGCTTTTGGTTTTACTCGCCTCAATAGCCCTGTCACGAGCCTCCGCCAATTCCACCGTTCTGTTTTTAACACGGTTTTCCAATGAAAGGTTCTGGTTTTTTAACTCCTTATCCCTTTCATTAATTGCCTTGATCATCTGGTTAAACGCATGAGCGATAACTTTTGCCTCTTGAGGGCCATCCTCATCAGCATACGCATTTTCAACACTTGATTCAGCATTGTACATTGTGCTGGACAGCTTATTGAGCGGCTGGGTTATCCTTTTTGCCATAAAGCGCAACACCAGAAGAAGAACGGTGGCCAACGAAAAAAAGATAATGCTGTTAACAACAAAGATATTGGTTGTGGTATCCACCAAAGTATCTTTACTTAATACAACATCCGTGTAGCCCAGCAACTCCGGTTTTGTATTCAGCACAACAAATTCATTATCCTGAGAAACTTGAGAGTAAACAGGAGCCCGAAATCGCCAATGTGTCTCCGTGTCAAGAATCAAAACACTCGAATTCACAAGCGGAGAGAAATATATGATCTCTGGCTCAAGCGTTTTCCCCTCATGAAGAATCAAACGAAACGCAGTATCGTAAATGTAGACATCCAGAACATCAGGAAATGCCAATGCACCACGTGCAGCATCCTTTGCATTTTCACCTTCACCATATAAAAGAGCCAGCGTACTTTGTCGCGCCAGATTTTCTGTAATCTGATGCCCTTGTTTTATTAAATCACTTTCAGTTCTGTTGCTGGCAAGCCATGAAGTCACAACGGACGCCACTAAAATTAACGTCGTGATACCAATGATAAATGACACCGTTAACTGATAAAGAAAACTGCCTTTAGGTGCCATCAGATTTTTTAGAATATTTTTCATCAACCAGCGCTCATTTACTTCCGAGGAAAAACCAAACCAAACTTTCTTTGCTCTTCAAACGGAATATGCAAGCCCAAATGGCTGGCTGTACGGAGGTTGACAGCACTTAACGCATCGGGGAGCGGTAATATAAAATCGCTAGATTTCTGAGAGCGATCCAGTCTGGAAAGCGCCAGACTGGCAAGCTTTTTCCCCAAAACTTTATTGTCAGCATAAAATGAAAACAAAACCCCACGCGGAACATCACTAGGATTACTGGAAAAAACAATAAGTTTTTTATTCCAAGACTCTTTTAGGATCATGGGCAAAATTGTATTTGAACCCATAATGCTTGAATCCTGTAACAACCACACCGAATCTGTCCGTCTTTTTGCCTGTTTTAAGATATCCCGATGAATCCGCGCCGAATCCCTCAGCCCCTCCGCCGCTTTAGTGACCAACGTAATACCAAGCGCAGCAGCAGCAGGCTTGGCCAAATCAATCAACCACTGATAGCGTGCCGGATTATAAACAACAAAGATACGTTTTGTTCTTGGAGAAAGGCGTTTAAGCTGGCTAAAAAGTTGTTTCGGGCCCGGCGTCAAACTGATTCCAACGGAGCCATCAAGCGCGGTATCCGCAACATATAAAACACCACCGAAAACCGACGGTATCGACAACTCCAGGTTTCGAGCCGCCTTGATGCCACGGCGACCCAGCACCACAATGGCATCAGGTTTTTGCTTCGACAGCCACTCCTGTATCGCCGCAGTCTGTTTTTCATCAACCCCCTCCAACCCATATTGACTGATACCCGTTTTTGCCTCAGCAGCAATGCCATCAATAATTTGTTCAAAAACGGTACTGTACGGTTTTTTGACAACAGGATAGATGACCGCAATGCGAGGCTCAGCCGCGTGACTTATAGTGAAAGGTGCCAGAAATAAAGCCAGACACAGCCAGGAGCAGGCAAGCACGAGCCCCGGCCTCTTAACATTAATTTTCAAATGCATCACTGCTGTTCCATTAGCTTCAATCCACCACACCAAGGTCGCAGCGAGCCCAGTAAACGATTGAAATAACTGGGTTCCGGGTAGCTCCCGGAGTAACAAGCTTGGGTATGATCAAGTCCATGTGTCAAATTTTTGTGCCGCTTTAAGTGCTTTGAAAGTGAGTACAATCAACATATGCGAATAATAAATAACCCATCTTAGTCAGACAGCATCATAAATGCATGTGAAAAATGCACCTTTTACGAGAAGTCTACTGGTTTAATAAAGATTGACTATCAGTATTTACTGCATCAATCGACAGGGTAAATACTAAACTTTAGTGTATGGCATATAGATTTACTAAAGAATTCTAATAGAATGTCGCCAATGAACAAATAAGATATACGAATATGCTTTTCGGGTTATTGACTCGGAGCGCTCATACTGTAAAGCTCAGCATCATCAAAATAATGCGCCTTGTACTCATAAAGGCAACCACAGATATCCTCTACCAAAAACAGATGATCTCCCGTGAAAATAAAAAATAACACAACATATATCGCAAAGCCCCTGTCTTTGCTGCTCGTTTTTTGTGCAGGTGCAATTGCAGCCGCGCATGCGCAAGCCGTTCCTGAAGAAGACATCGCCCTAACGTTTGATGCACAGTTTGTCAGTATCGCCACCGGCGGACAAAAAGAATTGTCCCGCGCACCCGCCGTCGCCACCGTCATCACCGCAGAAAATATTGCGCAAATGGGCGCGCTGAATCTGGATCAAGTGCTTGAGTCTGTACCCGGGCTCCATGTCACCCTCTCATCCGTACGGTTAACACCAGTTTATTCCATACGCGGCATACAGTCTGATATTGGCCCGCATGTGCTCATGCTGGTCAACGGCGTGCCCATCACCCAAATGTGGCAGGGTGACCGAGGCTTGTTATCCACCCTGCCTATTGCAGACATTGCGCGGGTAGAAATTATCCGAGGGCCAGGGTCCGCCGTCTATGGGGCAGACGCCTTCGCAGGCGTGATCAACGTCATCACCAAATCCGCCGCAGAAATGGACGGCACCAGCATCTCCGCCACCGCAGGTTCGTTCGGCACCGTGCAAACCGCAATATTGCATGGCAAAACATATGACGACCTCGACATCGCTTTTTCCATGCAATATTCAGGAACAGACGGTGATGATGGCCGGATTATTGACGCAGACGCCCAGACGTTTTGGGATAATGCTTTCACAACAGATGCCTCCCGGGCTCCTGGCTCGCTGGATACCCGCGCAAAGAGACTGGATACCAGAATAGAATTCAGCTGGGATGACTGGCAGCTGCGCGCCTGGAACTGGCGACAGAAAGATCTTGGTGTCGGCCCGGGGCTTGCTCAGGCGCTTGACCCGAATGGTTATGCTGAAACCGACAACTGGCTCATTGATGCGAGTTACAAGGATGAAGATATTGCTCCCGATTTCAGCATTGAGTCAAAAATCAGTTTCATGGATGTTGAAAATGCCACAAAGCAAACATTATTCCCGCGAGGATCCCAGCTTCCAATTGGTACCGATGGCAACCTGAATCCGGGAGCACCGGGAACGACTATTTTTACCGACGGCATGATTGGCAATCCTGAAATCTATGAACAGCATTACCGTGCGGATGCGGCAATATTCTGGACAGGGCTGGAAAATCATCGGTTACGATTTTCGGCAGGTGTTTTTTATACTGAGCTGCAAGGCAGGGAAACAAAAAATTATGGCCCGGGTGTTCTTGATAGTCCGACATTACCATCAGAGGTCGATGGGCGACTTACGGATGTCAGTGGCACAGATTATATCTATGCGCCTGATCAAGACAGGACGGTTTATTATTTGTCCGTGCAGGATGAGTGGTATCTGGCCGCAGACTGGGATTTGACGGCGGGTATTCGCTATGACCGCTATTCGGATTTTGGTGATACCTTTAACCCGCGTGCCGCTCTGATCTGGCACCCCAGCTATAGCCTCAGCACCAAACTGCTGTATGGGCAAGCATTCCGTGCGCCCTCATTTCAGGAGCTTTATGTCCAAAATAATCCGATTAAACTTGGCAATGAAGATCTCAAACCGGAAAACATCCAGACCCTGGAGCTGGCCATGGACTATCAGCACACGTTTGACCAGCGCTACGCTGCCAGTGTTTTTGCCTATGAAATTGATAACCAGATAGTCTATGTTAGACCCGCTGACGATAGTGTCCCTCAGGCGCAAAATGTTGGGCGGCAGGAAGGCAGCGGCTTTGAACTTGAAATGCAGTGGTCAGCCACCTATACACTGGACATTCTCGCTAATTATGCCTATCAAACATCCAGAGACAAAACCAATAACAGCGACGCACCGGATGCACCGCAACAGCAGTTTTATATAAAGGCCGACTGGCGCTTTCTGCCAGGTTGGAACCTGAATGCCCAGGTTACTCGCGTAATGCAACGCGCCCGAGCTTATAATGACATCCGCGCCGAAATTGACGACTATACAATAGTTGATCTTGCCATCCGTAAAACGGACATTGCAGACCATTGGGATGTTACGGTGAGAATATCCAATCTATTCGATGCCAGTATTTATGAGCCCAGCCCCTCAGAAGTCGCACTCTTTGTGCCCGGTGATTACCCCATGCCGGGGCGATCATATTATGCGACAGCAAAATATCGTTTTTAGGACTTCTTCAGCTTTGAGAGCCTATGGCGAAAGAAGCCATGCTGGATATTAAAGTAACGGGGGAAAGCATATTATGATGCTGTACGAATGGGATAAAGATAAAGACCTCATCAACAGGCGTGAACATAAAATGCCACTAGAGGCAGGCATTGCAGTCTTTGACGATTTAAATGCACTTGATTTAAGACACAAGAGAGGATTACGGTGAAGACCGATATGTAACGATAGGACGAGACGGCTTAACAAAATTACTATTTGTTGTTTACACTATGCGGGGGCATTTTTCTACACGTTTAATATCCGTACGCAAAGCAACTAAACAGGAAAGACTATTATATGAAAATGGTCATATAGGGTGAAACTTATGGGTGAAATAATTAAGCGTAAACATAAACACGATAACAGCCATATCGATTTTTCTGAAGCAGATGCAATGACTGAAGAAGATATTGAAGCAGCAGCAAAACGAGATCCTGATGCGCAACCTCTCACGGAAAAAGATATAAAAAACCTTAACATAAGAAGACCAAACCGTGAAAACAAGGACACTGATAATGAGTAAATTGAGCAGAAAGTTGCACATTAAAAATACCCCACTAATATCACTTTTTAATACAAGCGCCGTACGTGCCATGAGCGATGCTGAAACATTAAAAAGAGCAAAAAATGACCCTGACGGGCAACCTCTTACTGAACAAAACATTAAACAAATGAAACCGATCAAAAAAAATAGAATCAACCTGTAATCTGGTTAACTTTCAAAAATATGGACAGGGAGCCTGGTAGGGTGCATTCCATGTACCACAAAAACAAAAGGAACCGGAAAATGAAAAATTAGCGAACAAGCATGGAACTCGAACTGATTGAACAAAATGAATTGCTGGATGGGCTGATGACCCTGACAGGCCATAATATTGGGCTGTCGCACCAACTGCTAGATAAGGTCATTAAAAAAACAGAATACGAAGTCCAAACGACGCTGAAAGAAATCGCCAGCAATATTGACAGAGAAAAACGCAATGCGCGGCGCAGGGCAGTATATGCCTTGAACAGAAACATGCGCTTAAGCCCAAATCACCCCCCAAAACCCAAAAACACAGCAAGCCATCATATCGTTGCACTGGCTGACCCCAGAGCAAAACAAGCCTTGGAAATTCTGATGAAATGGGGCATTGGCTTTAATGATGAAGCCAATGGAATAAATCTACCACGATACAAAAAGCATGTGCCACATGGCAGCATGCCCGATGCTATTGCGCATAGCCAGACCAGATACATACAGAGGATTACCACGAAAACGTGATTTTTTTATTGACAGAAGTAGATTCGATAGCCACATCGAGAAATGATATTACTGAAGTGCTTCGAGAAATCGCTATGGATTTGCAAGCAGGTGCTTTTCCAATTAATGAGCGAATAGGATAGGGTATAAAAATGGTCGTATATTCTTTGCACCCGGACAAAATCAATAAAAAAGTTTTTGTAATGACTGATAATTATAAATTACAAAAAATCAGAGATTTTGACACAGGCGAGAAAAAGGCGGGTAACTGGAACCCGCCCGGTATTGAATGGTTTGACGGTGACGGTCGAAATTTGGAAAAATACAAAGATCCCGATATTAGCTATATTAGCCACCGGGGCAGCTTGATTATAAGCCCGCGCACACATGATTTGATAGATTCCATGATCAATGATGTAGCTGAGTTATTACCGTTGCCCTTTAATGATGAAACCTGGTATCTATTGAATGTGTTTAATCAGGTTGATGCATTGGATAAAGAAAATTCCCGTTACAAAATATATAGTACGGGTAAGGTGGGCTGGCTCATTAAGCCTGCGTTCTTTGCGGAAAAATTACCTCGTAACAAATTATTTAAGACACCATTATATCCAGCAATTTATTATTCCGAAGATCATTCCGATAACAACAAAAATAATTTCAAAAAAATAGTAGAAGAAAATAATCTTTTCGGCATTAAATTTGTAAAAGTCTGGGAAAGCTAAAACATACAAATCAGCCTGGTAGGGTGCATTCCATGCACCACAAAAACAGAAGAAACCGGAAAATGAAAAACTAGCGAACAAGCATGGAACTCGAACTGATTGAACAGAATGAATTGCTGGATGGGCTGATGACCCTGACAGGCCATAATATTGGGCTGTCGCACCAACTGTTGCAAAAGGTCATTAAAAAAACAGAATACGAAGTCCAAACGACGCTGAAAGAAATCGCCAGCAATATTGACAGAGAAAAGCGCAATGCACGACGCAGGGCATTATATGCCTTAAACAGAAACATGCGCTTAAGCCCAAATCATCCCCCCAAAACCCAAAAACACCGCAAGCCATCATATCGTTGCACTGACTGACCCCAGAGCAAAACAAGCCTTGGAAATTCTGATGAAATGGGGCATTGGCTTTAATGATGAAGCCAATGGAGTAAACTTACCGAGATATAAAAAACATGTGCCGCATGGCTCTATGCCTGCTGCCATTGCACATAGCCAAATACATACAAAAACTTACCATGAAAATGTATTTATTGTTTTAATGAAAGTAGATTTAGTAGCCGCATCGAAAGAGGATGTAAGCAAAGTGCTTAGGGAAATTGCGATTGACTTGCAAGCGGGTGATTTTCCCATTAATGAGCTTTTATAGATGAGATTTAAACCATGATTGTATATGCTTTACATCCAGATAGAAAAATGGAAAAAACATTTGTAATGCCCGATGAGTATGAGCTACAAAGAATCAGAGACTTCAATACAGGTGAAAAAAAATCAGGTAACTGGAACCCCCCGAGCATCGAATGGTTTAACGACGGCAGGCGCAATCTGGACAGGTACAAAGACCCGGATATCAGTTATATTAGTGGCCCCAGCAATCTAATTGTAAACCCTCACACCTATGAATTAATAGCCTCTGCTGTCAGTGATGTGGCTGAATTATTGCCACTGTCATTTGATGATAAAGTGTGGTACTTGTTAAATGTGTTTAATCAGGTTGATGCATTAGATAAAGAAAATTCCCGTTACAAGATATATAGCACAGGTGAAGTTGGCTGGCTTATAAAGCCTGCTTTTTTCCCCAAAAAAGTACCACACAACAAACTGTTTAAAATCCCCGAAGACCCGGCAAAAATATATTTTGCAGAACACCATCCAGATGATAGCAAGAATAATTTTAAAAATATCGTCGAAAAAAACAACCTTTTTGGTATTGAGTTCTTCAGCATCTGGGAAAGCTAAAATATACAGATCAGAGACAAAAAACCATGGCAATTTATCTTGATCGTAAAACGGGACACCCAAAGAGTAAAATAGGACCCCATCAATTAATTAGCTGCTTATAGGCGGAGCTGCCCACCATGTTGGTTGTAAGGTAATAAAAATCGTAAATATTAAGAAAATTAACCAAAATATAACGGTTAATTTTTTATTATGGAATAACCAGTACGATAAACCCCATAAAATTACACTTATAAAAGCAGCAGAATGATAGATAAGTACCCCATAAATGCCTATACCTTCACCAGCAAGAATAAATTTTTTAGAAACCAAAATTACATATATGCCTGTGCTTGTTGTTATAATTAACGATAAGACATATAAGGCGTATGAGATATATTTTTTATGAAAAAACATTACCTTAATCCTAATGCATGTAATTTTTTGGCCAATTCTTTTCGGCGCTTGTTACCAGCGGCCCCTTCTCCCGCATAATAAAAATGGCCTTTTGATTCTTGCATTTGTTGAAATAATTTTAACGAATTAGAAACTAATTCTGACATTTCCATCCCCGCATAAATAGGGTCGCCATGCTTATCTAAATTAATGATAATTATGTTTTTTATTCCTTTCATATTCCGTAGCGTGGTTAAGAAACCCTTACTTATTGGGCTGCCTATAAGAACCAAGTGATCAACGAGAGAGCCGTGGCGCGCATATTTGGCCGCTAATTGTGCGGCTATAAGCGAGCCATATGAATAACCTATTAAATTAAATTGTTTATGTGAGCTTGGATGTATTCGAAGTAACATTGGAAAAAAAGGGTCATAGTCTCTTCCAAAAAATACACCGACAAGAGCATCAATATATTGTCCTTCCGACCATTTTTCACGATCAAGATATACAGCACTTTTTATGCCTGCTTTATGAAAGGCTTCAATTAATTTTGGTATATAGATACCATTCATGCCAGCCCCGCCAAGGAAAATGTTCCTTTAATATAGCTGCCTGGTTTAACGCAGCATTGACCTTTTAATGGTCCGTGCTTTCCCGCTTTATTGGTTGTTGAAATTTCTGCAATTTGCATTGCGCCTCCTTGTCTTGTTCTTAGGCAAAGGCCAGAATGATTAAGAGCCACCTCTCTAATCTGCTGACTTACTTTCAACACCCCATCAGTCACGCTGTTGCTGAGGGGCTGAACTCAAAAATACAAACAGTGAAATCGAATGCCAGGGGTTGTCGTTCATTCGACGGGTTCAAAAATAGCATATTATTTTACTGCGGCGGTCTACAGATGGCTCCATAGGTTTTCACGCAGATCTGCGAAAAACCCCTCGCTGGAATAATCGTCTTTGCTCGGCTGCACGCCCCCTTATTTTTTTGTTCTTTGATTTGACGTATGAAAATGACTTGTATCTCTGATATTAATTCAGTAGTGTTCTTGACTCGCATCAGTTTTTTTGATGCTGGCCTGCTAGCTAACATCATGATATGGAACTCAATGTGACACAAGCCTGCCTAAATATTCAATATTTGATTCGCCCACAGACTCTTCAGAAGACCCATTTTCATATAAGGAAATATGTAATGCCAAATATACATACTACAAAATCAAGTTATAAAGCGCCATCTTCCATTCAAGGGTGGAGTTGGCTACCATATTCATCCTCCTCTTATCTGCAAACTCTTGATTCAGCAATTTCATTAATTGATAATAATATCAAAACTAATAAATCTTGTAATCAAGCGTTTAAAAAACTACCTTCGGGAAGAAAGTTTAGTGACATTTGGAATGATTCATCAATTTGGATTAGCTTAGATCCTAGCAACATGAAAGATAAATATGGTGCAACTTTATCAAACAAACATATTACGCTTACAGCATATACTTTAAAAATGGGAAAGTGGACTACAGCGGCAACACTAATCCATGAATTGGCTCATGTGGGTGGAGCGTTAAATACAAACACTGATGCAGAAGATGTATTACTTAAATGTTTACTTCGTGGTCTTCATGATCCCAATATTATTGGGGGGCTGATCAATGGTAAAAAAAATAATTCCTCATATTTTTGTTAGAGGGCTTAGTTATGAAAAACAGGGTATTTATAGCAATATTTATATTTTTTCTATCGTTCAATGTCTATGCGTGTCGATGTATTGAACCATCTCACTCAAAAGCATTTGAGTTATCTGATATCGTCGTCATTGGTGAAGCTCTGGAAATTTCACCGCTAACTGGAAATAAAGGAAGTATCGCAATAATTAAAGTTAACAAAACATGGAAGAAAAAAATAAAAAGTAAAATAGGTATTTTGAGCATCACTAACTGTAGTTTTACAATGGATAAAGGAAAACATTATGTATTATTTTTGAGAAATGAAGAATACGGATTATATTCGACTGGTCGCTGTTCCGGTAACAAGTTAGTATCCAATAGCAAAAAATTATTAAAATGGTTGGACACCAAAAAAAGTTATGCCATTGACAATAAATTAGAATAATCACGATCGATGGAGTAAAACAGGACACCCATCAATTAATTACGGTATATATCGAAAAATTCTCTGATGCATCAACACCAGCATTATTCAAAGTGTCTATCGCAGGCAGTGAAGGCAGAAATCCCCGTTGAGTACATGATCTGCACACTAGAAAACTGCCTGTTCAACGAATACTTTATCTTTCATTAGGGTGCTTTAGGCAATAAACGCCGCAGAAAACTAGCGAAGCAACTATATAAATTATACGGTTTTAGATTTCATCTTCAACGGCATTCGCCTCGACACTTGGTTGCCCCCCGAAGATGCGGACAGAAAAACCCGGAATCTGTAATGGTTTGTTTCCAGTTCGTTAGTGTGCTTGAGGATGCAAATCGGACTGTTGTTTTAATACCGGCCTAGGGAATACTACTGATATTCTTCCTGTTTTACCGGGTAATACGGGTATTTTTCACCCCCGTATACCCTCCCCCATTTGTCAATTATTGCCAGAACCATGATAGGATTATCGGTATTTATTTGGTTTCAGAATGCGTTCCTGTTTTCGCCTTTTTTTGCCAGGGATGCAGCAAACATTTACAAGGACACTGTTATGACCCGATCATTGTTATCCACACGGTTGACACCACTTCTGATGATGTTTTTGGCGCTGTTTACTCTGGTTTTTCAGGGGTGTGGTGGGGGTGGAGGGGGCGGCGGTGGAGCGTCCAATACCGATCCAAGCGGATATTACAGGGATACCGGGAGTGCCAATGTGGATGATGGTGCTAGCGGAATGATTACTGAGTTCAATGACCTTCAAGGACTGGTGAGCCCAGACGGGAAATTGATGATGCTTAGTGTTAATACGGGTGTGGCTTATGTCGGTACATATACTGTGAGTGGAAGTGCTTTCACTGGCCTTGTGGATGTTTATGAAGCGGGTGTGATGACACAAAAAGATGTTCCTATTATCAACGGTATGATTACGCAAGGTACAACGATGACCGGTGATCTGGATGGAACCGGCAGGGCCGCTAAGGGTTCTTTTACGCTGGAGTATGCAGAGGCAATGGATAATGGGCCGGTGGAGTTGGATCAGGTATATCATGAACTAAGCTGGAAATCTGTGAATAATAGTGAGAATTTCAATCTATCCATTGAAGAGGAGGTAGCATCGATTCCAAACTTTGGCAGTAATGGCACAGGTCTTGGAACCTTTGACAACTGTAAGTTTGGAGGTCGAATAGAACCCATTTCAAATACACACCTATACACGTTATCGGGCACTATGAGGGACTGTCTGGACAGCAATAGTTTTTCGAATGGAATTTTAGTGCCTGATGCTTATAGTGGTTTAGTCAGTGTGCGAGGCATTGACCCTGACGATCGGCTTATTGTGGTTCTAACCAACGGTGCTTACGGTATTATTGGTGAGTACAGGCGATAATAATGATTGATTGCTCTGCATATACAGACCGGATTGAACCAATGGCTGGAAAAAAATACACAAGGATAGAGTGATGCGATGCCAGACGTTGTTTTTTACCCTGTTATTGGTTAGTGCCACAAGTCCACCGGCAGTTATTGCCGGGCCAGAAGGTGGTCAGGTGGTGGGTGGTAGTGGCAGTATCAGTCAATCAGGGCTTAATACCACCATTAACCAGTCCACACAAAACATGTCTATTGACTGGCAGAGTTATAACGTCAATGCCAATGAGCGTGTGCAGTACATTCAGCCCAACTCTTCTTCTATTTCTTTAAACCGTATCCTGAGCCAAAACGGTTCGACGATTGCCGGACGCATTGATGCCAATGGTCAGGTTATTCTGGTTAACCCCAATGGTATTTTTTTCACTCCCACCTCAGTGATTAATGTCGGTGGCATCATTGCTTCGGGCCTGAACATTCAGCCCAATGATTTCATGAATGGCAATTATATCTTTGATGAAGTGCTGGGGACGGATGGCACGGTAATCAACAGCGGCATCATCAATGCCTCGCTGGGCGGTAATGTGGCACTGATTGGCAAGCAGGTTGAAAACGATGGCCTGATTGTGGCCAATCTTGGTTCAGTGAGTCTTGCTGCTGGTAAACAAGCTGTTTTAACGTTTGATGACGGTGGTTTATTAGGTGTACGGGTCAGTAAGGAAATTCTACAAGAAGAGCTTGGTGTTGACCCGGCAGTATTAAACAGTGGTGAGATTAATACCGAAGGTGGTCGCGTGTTGTTAACGGCCAGCACCAGCCAGGATGTTTTCTCGCAAGCCGTGAATACGGGGGATCTCAACCAAAATCTTAGTGTCGTGATGCACGAAGATGGCAGCTTTACCTTGGGTGATGGTGCAGATGTGCTTAACACTGGCAATATTGATACTTCAACAACGGAAAACGATCAAAATGCCGGGCGTATTGTTTTACTGGGTGAAAATGTTACCAGTGGCGGCGAACTTAATGCCAATGCACAAAACGGTAACGGCGGTGACATCGAGCTGCATGCACAAAACACTGCACTGTTGATAGAAAACAGTGTTACCTCGGTCCGTTCAGAAAGCAATGGCCAGGGTGGTTCGGTAAAAATACTGGGCGACAATGTCGGATTGTTTGATCGGTCCATCGTTGAAGCGTCAGGTGGCAATGGCGGAGGACAGGTTTTTATCGGGGGAGACCAGGAAGGTAACAATGCCCTGATCCCTAACAGCGAATTTATCTATTTGTCCGAAGATAGCCAGATATTTGCTGATGCACTGGATAACGGCGATGGTGGTCGCGTTATTACTTTTGCTTCCGATAGCGCACGAATCTATGGCGACCTATTTGCGCGAGGAGGCGCTAATGGTGGTGATGGTGGTTTTATCGAAACCTCGGGATTGCGTGGCTTTGAAATAAGCAGTGTGCCGGATACATCTGCGGTTTCAGGGCGCGGGGGTATCTGGCTCATTGATCCTTATTCGATTACGATTAATGATAATACCACCCAAAATGTGCCTGATTCCGGTGGGGTATTCACGTCAACGGGGACTCCGGCAGAAGTCAATGTTGATGTTATTGGAGATGCATTAAACAACGGTAGCGTTGTGATTGTCAGAACCGGCAGCGGTGGATCCGAGGGAGGAAATATTATTTTTGATGCAAGGCTTGATTATGACAGGCGGGAAAATGCAACGCTGACCTTGGATGCTCAGGGTGATATTCGTTTTATGGATGGTAGCCGGGTTTTTGATGGTGAACCTGAAAACAATAGTTTCCAAGATGCCCTCACTCTCAACCTCCATGCCCGAGGTGAAGTGATCATTGAAGAAAATGTCTCCATCAGCACACAAGGCGGTAACTTCGTTGTTGGTGACCCTGATAATAACATCACCCCAACAGGCTTCGCCAACAACGGCACAATCATTACAGGTGGTGGTAATTTTTCAGCAGGTACTGCCAGCAACCGTGTTGTCGATTTCAACAATGCCGGTACGATCAGCACTACGGGTGCGGAAAATCAGGATGGCGGTGATATCTCCATTTATACATCCGGTGCATTGATCTCAACCGGGTTGAGTACGAATGGCGGGACTACTGGAATATCAGATACTTCCAAAATCAACCGGCAGGGCCGAGAAGGGGGTGATGTCACCATAAGTGCCGCATCTGTTTCTATCTCTGGTGTTATTGATGCCAGTGGTAGTGCTGGTCGATACGAAACAGATGGCGGTGGTAATAATGGCCAGGATGGCGGGGATGGTGGAATAGTCAACATTACTGCACTCACTGATGATGTCAGTGTTAATGCGATTATTACCTCCGGTGGTGAAGCAGCGGGAGATTATGCGGGGAGTACGATAGATACTGGTAATGGTGGAGATGCAGGTGCCATCACATTAACTGCCGGGACTTCATCAGCCATCAACCTGAATGGCAATTTAACGGCAACGGGTGCGAGGGGTTATGTTGCGGGAAGTAACGGTAGCCATGGTGACGGGAACACGATTGACTTAAACGGTGACGTTGTACTGGTTTCGGCGGTGGAAATTAATGCCGCTGGAGCAATGGATACAACGGAGGCTGTTTCTGGAACCTTTGGTGATATAACTTTTGGTGGTATCACAGGCTCGACAGACAGAGCTGAAGATTTAACGGTCACTGGCAACACGATTACTTTTTCAGGTTTGGTGGGTAATGTCACCCGACTGGGAAATCTGAACGTTAGTGCCAACGGAGCGGTGGATGCTGGTACAAACGCCATTGTGGCCAGCTCACTGACGGTGACCCAGTCCACGAGTTTTACCTCCGGCACTCTCGATACTGCCAACACCGGAGGTGCAGGCGGTGCCATGAGTATCACCGCTGATGAAATCACCTTGAATGATGACCTCAATGCCAGCGGTACCACTGCTGGAACAATAAACCTGACATTAAGTAGTGCTGGAAGCGTGACGCTTGCGCGTACCGCGAATTTTACTTCGTCAGCCATTCTGACGGGTAGCAGCGGTATGGATACCCTCAATGCGGCCAACCGGGAAAACAGTTGGTCGTTAACTTCTGCTGATTCCACCCTTAATAACCTCACCTTCTCTGGCATTGAAACACTCGTTGGCAATGCGCAAGGCGATACCTTCACCCTGCCGGACAATGACACCTTTACTGGAACACTTTCTGGTGGAGGTGGTAGCGACACCCTACAGGCGGGCAATCGCAGCAACGATTGGGCAGTAACCGGAAACGGAGTTGGTAGCGTTACTGGACTGACTGGAGAGTTTACTGACATTGAAACCCTCACGGGTGGCAACAAGATCGATGCCTTTAACATCACCGCTGCCTACAACGGAGACATCAACGGCGGAGATAATAACGATATTTTTAACATTGCTGCCGATGTCAGTGGCACGATTGATGGCAATGCCGGTGATGACACTTTTAACATCCAGGAAGATGGACTAACGGCCATTTTGGTTGGGGGAGTACCAGGAACTGATATCGACACAGTGATCGCTAACGATTCATCAAACACCAATACCTGGAATATCAATACAGCGGGTGGTGGAACGTTGGGCAACACGGGCGGGGTCGTCGGTTTCAGCAATATCGAGAACCTTACTGGTGGTACTGGTTTCGACAGGTTTGTGATGGGTGCATCCGGCTCCATTGTACAAATTGATGGTGATGCCGGTACCAACGCCCTGGTCGCCCGTCAGGGTGTTGGCAATATCTGGGGCTTTGTTACGGACGAAAGCGGTACCCTCACCCAAGCGGGAGAAAGCATCCCCTACGTGAATACTTTCATGAACATACAAACCAGCGTCAGAGGAGGTACCAGCAATGAATGGGCAGATCTTTCAAATGCAGGCACCAACAATTCCAATATTGAAAATTATTTCGATTTTACCGGCATCATCGGCAACGGCACCACCAGCATACTGAACGGCCAGGATGGACAGACTAACGACTGGACAGTGCAAACTGTCACAAACCCGGCTGGTGGAAGTACAGATGGCATCAACGATGGCACTTTTAGCAACAGCAAGGGTACCCTTACTTTCATTAATTTTGGCAACCTGACGGGCGGCAACAGCGCTGATAACTTTGTGATCGGAGAGAATGGCTCCGTTACTGGCACAATCAACGGCGGTGACACCTCCTCCATCAATACCCTCACCGGGCGGGACGCTAATAGCAGTTGGAGCATAACGAACATCAATACAGGCTGGCTTGCCGAAACTGCTTCTTTGCCAATACGCTACGTTGAAAACTTTACCGACATTCAACAAATTATCGGCGGCAGTGGCAATGATGTTTTCACTCTTGAAACAGCAGGCAGGGTTTCAAATGTTACTGGTGGCGCTGGTAATGATCGGTTGGTGATTAATGCCAGCGGTAATCAAGCTATTGAACTGGGTAATCGCATCAATGATATCAACCTGAATGTCTTTCAGGTTGAAGACATTACTGCCAATGCCGACACCGATAATACTCTGGTGGCTGACAACGATGTGCCTAGCAATATCTGGACGGTGAATGCCAATAACGCGGGTACTGTCAGTAATACGGGCAGTAACATAAGCTTTACCAATTTCACCAATCTTGTGGGCAGCAATACGGCAGATAATTTCACAGTAAATGCCAACGCCAGCATCGGCAGCATTAACACCGGAAACGGAACCAATCGCGTAACGGTAAACAGTGATGGTCGTGTTACGGGCGCGATTACCGGCGGCAACGATAACGATACGATCACGGTGGCAGGCATTGCCAGTGGTGTTATTGATGGTGGCGACAACACGGCCAGTGGTAATGATACACTGATGATTAATGCCAGCAGTGATCGCATCGTCCAGCTCGGCGGTGTCGCCAGTGACGGCGCAGATTACACCGTCAGCAATATTGAAGTTATTAATACTGATGACAGTATTACGACCGTGAGCAATACCCTGCGTGCAGGGGCAGGTACTAATATCTGGAACATCGATACCGACAACGGTGGCAACATCACCAATAATGGAAACAATATTGCCTTCAGTAATTTCGCTAATTTGGATGGTAATATTGGTACTGATGAGTTTACTGTGGATGCGGTGATTAACAATATCAATGCTGGAAACGGTGGCAATATCATCACTGTTAATAATGATGGCAATGTTACCGGCACCATCACTGGTGGTGACGGCATCGATAGGATCATGGTTGCCGGTAGTGCTGTTGCCATCAGCACAGGGGGTGATAACGATGTGATTACTTTCTCTGGCACAGTGAATGGTTTGATTGATGGTGGCATGGGCATGGATCAATTGACCATTGTAGCGACAGGTAACCGGGTGATCGAACTGGGTAACCGCAACAATGAGAATCAAAATGTCTATCGGATCGAAACCCTGACCGCTAACAGGGACGCTGAAAATACCCTGATCGGTGACAGTAACGCTGCCATCAACGATTGGGCCATTACTGATGCCCGCAATGGCACTGTATCTGATCAAAGCACAATCACTACTTTCAGTAACATCGATCATGTTACAGGAGGAGACCTGACAGATAATATCACTCTGGAGAGCAATGATTTTGCCGGGTTGATCAATGGTGGAATTGGTGTCGATACCGTACTCATCGATGTGAATGATGATCAGGTTGTGGAAATCGGTAATCGGGCCAATGAAAACCTGAATATCTATCAAGTTGAAAACATCACGGCCAATGGAGATGCCACCAGAAATGAATTGATTGGAGACATTGATCAAATCGCTGCTACGACAAATTGGGATATCAATGGCATGAACACTGGCCGACTTACGGATGGTGTAAACACGGTCGAGTTCACGAATTTTACAGATATCAGTGGTGCAAATGGCAACGCCATTGATAGGTTTACGGTGTCCGGTAATACGAATTCCGGCCTGTCCGGTCTTATCAATGGCATGGGAGGTAATGACAGCTTAATTATCACTGCTGATGGTAACCGGGTTGTCGAGTTGGGAAGTCGAAGTAATGAAAACCTTAATGTATTTCAAGTTGAAACCATTACAGCGAATTCATTGACCGTGAATGAACTGGTCAGTGACAGTAATGCCACCAGAAATAGCTGGATTGTTAACACAGATAATGGCGGCACATTGTCTGATAATGAGGTTAACAACACGATATTCAGCAATTTTTCAACGTTGTCAGGTGGCGCGACTATCGACGAATTTGTTCTTAATTCTGGTGTGAGCATCGATAAACTGAATGGTGGTGATGGTAATAACATATTTACCCTTGCCGGTAGAGTTACAGACTCAATCAATGGTGGAAATGATACCGATATTGTTACGTTGAACGTGGGTAGTGACGTTGAGAGGGTGAATCTAGGCGCGGGAGATGACCGGTTTATCATTAGTGGAGGAATCGTCAGAAGCGGCGTTTATGGTGAAGATGGTGATGACACTTTCGTTTCCGATGGGGGTGATGTGAATTTGTTCGATGGTGGTGATGGTGCTAATGATCGTGTTAGCTACACGGGAGCAGTGACGATCACTCTGGGTGATGTTGTGAATTTGGGCGGTGTTGCCATTCAAAATATTGAAGGTATTGATGCGGTCGATGGGACCCTTAATGCGAGACAAGGCGTAGAAACCGTCACAACATGGACGATTGATGGCGTCAATGCAGGACAGGTTTATGATGCGACTGACCGGGATCAAATACTTTCTTTCAGAGGGTTTTCTGTCATCAATGGTGGAGCGGGTACCGATAATTTTTCTGTTACAGGTGATGGGTCAATATCGGGAACAGTGAACGGTAATGGCGGTAACGATACAGTGAGCATTGATCTGGATGCTGCAAGAAGACTTTCCGGGCAGATTGGTTTTTCTGGTGGTGACGGTAATGATGCGATCACTATTACCGGAGTGTCGGACGCCTATGCCGAAACCTGGAGTCCGAATGCCAATGGTTATGATCAACTGAGTTACGTCAATAATGAGAGAAGTATCGTCTTCGAGGTTGACTACCAGGAAACGGAAACAGTCAATAATGATATCCAAACAACAAGCCTTATTATTAACAGCGTGGGTAATAATGTTGAATTGGGCAACAATAGTTTTAGAATCACCCGTGATGATGTAGTGGTGGTTAACTACCAAGCGGGCAGCAAGCCGGACATTATCGTGTTTGCCCAGGACAATAGCGTCAACATCGCCAGCAATGTATCAATTGCTAATAACCTGACGATTATCGCTGATATGATCACCCAAAATACTGCAACCACTCTCGTCGCTGGACACTTGACGTTGGACAATGTTAATCAAGCAGGCACCGCCGGAGACAGATTGCGTACCAATGTGGGTGAACTTTCCATTATCAACCACAGCGGTTCACTTTTTATCAATGAACAAAATGGTGTCAACATTACCGGAATATCCAATACCTCCGGCAGCATTGATATTACGGCAGCTGACTTTATTTCCAGCATGGCTAATCTGGCCACCGACGGAGCGCTTGATCTTGTTGCCACAAACCGTATTGATTTATCCGGTGATAATCAATTGGCGGGCGCACTGACTCTGTCGGCGACCAGCATTAATCTTGATAATGCCACTACAACCACTCTGACGGGTATTGCGGCCCAAGACCTGACGATAGATTCAACCGGTGATATTTTGAGTACAGGTGAAATTGTGCTTCAGGATAATGCTCTGCCAGGGCTCGCAAAATTTACGTCAACCATGGGCAGTATCACACTGGACAATGAAAATAATAATTTTGATGTCGTAGAATTCAATACGGATAACGGCGCAGTGATTCTCAATGAGTCTGATGGTATTACCATTACCAACACGCAGATTGCCGGTGCATTAACCGTTACCGCCAATACCGGTTTGGCCGCCAATGACAACATGGGGCTTGGTAGTATCCGCGCGACGAATATTGAGTTGAATGCTGGCAAAGGTGCAATCATCAGTCAGTCCAGTAATTTGATGGCAGACAATATTAGCTTAGCTGCCGCATCGGGCATCGGTGTTGGTTTTGGTGCTGGCAGTACTGGTGCCATTAACACTGAAACGTCTACCTTAAGTGTCATTAACGCCTCTTTCGATGGTGCAGATACGACATCGGAAATACCCAGTGTCAATACAGGAGAAACATCGGGTGTTATCAATATCAATAATAGAGGCAATGTCACCATCAATGATCTTCGTAACTATGGAAATATTTCACTGACCAACTCGGGCAACATTATTCTGAATGTTACCAGCAGCAGTGGTGCCATTGATGCCAACTATGGTGGCAATACTATTAATGCCAATTATGCAGGTGATGTCATTATTTCAGGTAGTGGAACAAGCCGTTTTTCGACCCTGGGTGTTGGTACTGATTCAGGGAACGCAGACATCATTGCGCAAAACCTTCAGGTAAGTAATGTTTCCAGGTTTGGTACTCAACCCAGCCCTATCGGATTAAGAGTTAATGATCATTTTACACTTCTGGCTGATCAAGGCGTCGTGTATTACCTTGGGAGCAAACCAAGTGTTACGACCACGGCAGATTTACTGGAGTTGGCTATCCAGGGATTTGTTGGAATATCGAGCCAGCAACTCATTGATATCGAGTCCTTGGGTGAAATTGATCCCGCTATTTTTACGGAAGTTAGAAACTACAACTACGATGATATCGCCATACGACTACCCGCTGATCAGGGTTATGACGATGATGATGACGAAGAAACAGAAGAGTAATAAGAATTACTAAGAAAATATATAAAATACCCATGAAATGAAAAAGCTGCTTAAACCCATTCCTCGGAAATACGAGGTGAGAAGCTTATAGTTTTGCCAGACAAGGAAAAAAATCGAATATTTTCCAGTAAACAACCCATTTTTCTGGACCACAGACAACAGAAGACCTTCGGCTGCTATTCAGGCGACTTGAAAATAAAAACCTGAAGAAAGTGATTGAGGGTTATGTGAGCAGTGTCTGTTTATAAACGCACTTACCCATAGACTGTCTCTTCACCCAACACTGTCCCAGCCGATAGGCAAACTGTTTCAGCTTGTCCATCGCGCCTACCGCCCGGAAAAATCGTTGCTCGTAATGATTGATCATATCCAGCCAGCCTTGTTGCTTAATTCCCAGTCTGGCCAATATGGGCGGTAGGTTGTCGGCAATCACTCCGGTTTTATCATCACGTATGGCCCGACCACTCCAGTCCACGAGTTCCAGGTAATCCGAATAATTGATGGGTGTCTTGTCTTATTGTCTTAGGTAGTTGTTAAAATACAGAGGAATGAAAATAAATGACTGTAACTCATTGAAAAGCCAATAAATGGCGCGCCTGACAGGAGTCGAACCTGTGACCTTCGCCTTCGGAGGGCGACACTCTATCCAGCTGAGCTACAGGCGCATGGCGGTGATTCTAACAGATTTTAACGTGTTAGCCTCAGGATCAATTTTTGTTATGATTACGGGCTCCCACAGGTGGGGGTTGTGGATTTAAACCTTGTCGGGTGCGCCATTTTCCGGAAAGCTCGGAAGGCGTGCGTCGAATTGCCGTTCCGAATTTAACCCTTGAATCAGAATTGAAGCACTGAACGAAGGACTACGGTTGATATTTCGAGTGCTCAAAATATTCTTTGCTGGGTTTGCATTGTTGGGTTCGCCACCGCTGGCTCATGCCGCGTTTGTTGTGGATTTGCCTGATACGCGGATACAGAGTGTTTTGCAAAACTATTTCCCCATTAATGAGTATGCGGCATTTGCCCGGGTCTCTATGGGGGTGCCGCAGGTGCGTCTGTCCAAAGCGAATAAGGATATTGTGCTTGTCATTCCCCTCACGGCAAAAATGATGGGAGAAGGTGTACACAAGGGTCGTGTGACCATGCTGATGGGGTTGAGCTACAAGGCAGCATCGGGCGGTTTATTTTTTGGTCTGCCACGTATTGAGCAATTTGAGATACCGGGTGTGAGTGAGAAAATTGCGGCAGATTTGCGGGATATTGTGGATGTTATGGGTAAAAATGCATTGCCACTGGTGCGCATTTACGCCGTAAAAGAGCGGGATCTGAACCATTCCCTGGCAAAAAGTGAGCTGAAATCATTTGTGGTTGAAGAGGGTCGTTTGCATCTGGAATTTGGGTTTGACTGAGCCGGTCAGGGTGTCCGGATCGGTGTTGGCCCAATAGGGTCTGAGGACGACACTTTTACAAGTGTGACTCTGTTTCTCTGGGCCACATCCGCTTGAGCATTGTGAATATCGCTGGGAGTGATCAGCCTATGTTAAGTGATGATGGGCGTTTTGCTCTAATCTTTAATGGTGAAATCTACAACTATCAGCGAACCGCAGCTCAAACAATATTGGGATTTGGTCTCACGCTGAACGATTTTTCAAGAGTTTAAGCTTCTGGGTTCTGGCTAACAACATGCCAGTTAGTGCGCGATAAATATGATACTACAGAACCGGGATTTTCTTTTATCCGCTGGCAGTTTGCTTTTGTACATCTGGCGCGCCAGCACCTGCTGAATCAACAAACGGATCAGCAAAAATATCCTGCATCGAGGCACCTGCCAAAAAGCTCTTCTTCTGCAATGTTTTAACCATGTCTTCGCGGCCACACAAAAATACCCGCCAACCTGATAACTGGGCAAAATCTTCCAATGCCACATTCGCTGCACGCCCGGATTGCACGCCTTGTGGCGGCGTACCTTGCGACACACAAGGGTGATAATGGAAAACTGTATTGGCCTCGTCCATTGCTAGCAGCTCAGGCACCAGATACAAGCCTTCTGCGGTACTGCTGCCGTGATACAAATGAATCGGCCCACTGTGCCCTTGTTGCAGAGCGTCACGCACAATCCCCACTAACGGTGCCAGACCTGTGCCCGTGCCAACCAATAACAACGACTGTGCTTCCCGACCGGGCAGATAACTGCATTGCCCTGCCGCCTGACTGATAGTGATCGTGTCACCTGTCTGTAATTTTTCTGCCACCCAACCACTTACCAGGCCACCCGGCACATGGCGAATATGCAGTTCAAGAAAATCATCCAGCATTGGCACACTGGTCAGGGAATAGCTGCGGGTTACCCCTGTATCATTGGTAAGGTTAAGAAACTGGCCGGGAAGATAATCATAATTTTCCGGCCGTGCCAGCCGTAGCCGCACTACGTCAGCGCTGAGTTTATCCAGCGACAACACCACCGTATCGAAACTACTGCCCGCTCGATCAGGTGTCGCCACCTGCATATCAGTTTCAGGCACGCAGGAACAGATCAGGAAATGATTCTGGACCTTGAGCGTTTCTTTGATGCCAACCTGGGAGGCGAATGTTGGTTCACCCTCCTCGGCTACCATCATGCAAGACTGGCAAACACCCGCCTTGCAGGAATAATTAACGGAAACACCTTGCCGTATCAGGCAATCAAGCACCGATTCTCCCGGTTCACTTTGATATTCCTGACCTTCAAACAATATCTTCGACATGATGTTCCCGTTGGGTAGTGCTATGTAAATGACAAATGCTTATTTGCCCAATACATCATTGCGTGTGGTTTCGGCAACCGCGGCGACTTCACCGATCAGATCGTCCGCCACACCCAATTCCTTCAGTGTTGCGCCCAAATTTTCCACCACGGCGTCAAAATGACTGTCATTCAGGCCGCGTTCCACTAAGTGGGCATGACCTTTGCGCATATCTTCACCGCTGTAATTATTGGGGCCGCCGAAAGCCATGGTCAAAAAGGCCTTTTGCTTGCTAGCCTGTTTGTCCATGTCCACGCCTTCGAAAAAGCTGCTAATGCGGTCATCGGCCAGCACTTTACGATAAAAAATATCCACGGCGGCGTTGACTGCGGCTTCACCACCAAGACGGTCAAATAATGCATCACTCATTGTTTTTCTCCTGTTTGACGTGTTTTCAATTTTAATTAATGTCTGTATCAGACTATTACCAACCAATAACGAGACTAAAACATAGCGGCCAAAAAAAATAAAACCGCACTTACTACATTTTTCATCCTCAGCAAAGTGCCATGATAGCGTCAAAAACGATCTTCGCAAGACAGATGATGTATTGTCAATGCATGTTAATAGTCCTGCGGCCATTGTCAACCCCTTTCCTCTTGTTCTATTATCATCATAAGCCTCGGGAGAAAGGAGCATGCAATTAACGTTACATACGGACTACGCTTTGCGCGTACTGATTTATCTGGCACAAAAAGACGGTGAACTGGCAACCATCAGTGAAATTACTGATTTTTACCGCATTTCACGCAACCATCTGGTCAAAGTAGTACATCACCTGGCACAAGAAGATTTTATCCATACCACGCGCGGTAAACACGGTGGCATGCGCTTGGCGCGTGCAGCAAATTTGATTCCTATTGGCGAGGTAGTACGTCGTATGGAGCCTGGTTTTGATCTCGTTGAATGTTTCAGTGATGACAATCGGCCTTGCACAGTTATTCCGATCTGCGCGCTCAAAGGTGTGCTGCAACGGGCCGTCAGTGAGTTTCTGAGTCTGCTGGATCAATTTACGGTAGCGGATGCTGTGGCGCAAAATCAGACGACAGAACAGATTTTTGCTACCGTGCAACTGTCCAGTACGGACAGCACCAAAAATAAAGCCTGACGATTTCACAATATAGGCATTTTCTCCAAACCTTCCCTGCAAGAGCACAAACCGCTAAGATGCACGGTTCGATTTTGCGGCAATCTGATGCTGCCTTGCAACGTCACCGAGATATCCATTACCCGGCGTCACTCAATCGCTACGGGTAGTTGTGTCGCACGGGTTCGCGGAAACATCCGTCATCCAGTGCGCGCGGTTTTTTACTAAAAAGTTTCGAAATGAAAGTTTGAGGAGAACAACATGTCCCAAAAGCACCCCGTTATTGCCGTTACCGGCTCTTCTGGCGCAGGTACCACTACGGTCAAAAACGCCTTTGAACACATTTTCCGTCGCGAAAATATCAATCCGCTGGTGGTAGAAGGCGACAGCTTTCACCGTTATGATCGTGCCTCAATGAAGCAGGCCATCGAAGAGTTTGCTGCCAAAAACAAACAACTCAGCCACTTTGGCCCGGAATCCAACCACTTTGATCTGGTTGCTGACACCTTCAAGGCCTATGGTGAGAGCGGCAAATGCCGTCGTCGTTATTACCTGCACAGCGATGAAGAAGCCGCTGAGCACAATGCGCGCCTGGGTACTGAACTTACCCCTGGCCAGTTCACTCCCTGGGAAGATATCGCCGAAGAAACGGACGTATTGTTTTACGAAGGTCTGCACGGTGGCGCAGTGGATGGTGACGTAGACGTTGCCTCACACACTGACCTGCTGGTGGGTGTGGTGCCTATCGTTAATCTGGAGTGGATTCAAAAAATTCATCGCGACAATGCGCAGCGTGGCTACAGTGCCGATGCCATCGTCGATACTATTCTGCGTCGTATGGATGACTATGTACATTACATCACACCGCAGTTTTCGCGCACGGATATCAACTTTCAGCGCGTGCCTACGGTGGATACTTCCAACCCCTTTATCGCTCGCGATATTCCCACACCAGATGAGAGCTTTATTGTCATCCGCTTCCGCGACCCCGATGGTACTGACTTTCCGTACCTGCTGAACATGATTGGCGACTCGTTCATGTCACGTCCCAACACTATCGTGGTGCCGGGCGGTAAAATGGGTTTTGCCATGGAGCTGATTCTCGCACCCCGTATTCATCAGTTGGTTGAGGACAAAAAAGGCAGCTAATCTGTCTGTAAAGTACTTACGTCTTTGACAGCAACAAACAACCGCTGGCATCGGGTTGGCAAAGCCAGCCCGGTGCAAGGTAGGTGGTGGAGATAGTTTCGGTGATCAGCGCTGGTCCACTGATCCCGGAGGACAGACTCTCCCGGGTATAAACCGGCACTTTTGTGCCAATGCCCGCCAGCGTGACATGAGCCAAAACGGGTGTTTTGCGGACAGATTTTGTTTCGTTGGCAGACGGTAATGTCAGTGCCTGAGGTGGTGGGCTGTGTACTTTTACACGCAGCGTTACCAGCTCCACGGGCTGTTGCAGGCTATGGCCGTACAGAGCGGCGTGTCGTTCATGAAATTGTTTGATGACACTCGCCATCGCTTGTCCAGTGGTTTGGCTGTTGGTGGAGGTTTTGCTGTCTGCCGATAATACAACCGGCAAATTGATGACAAATGACTGACCCCGGTAACGTAAATCCACGCTGGGTGAAACCCTGATGCTGTCTGCATCAACGCCTTCCTTGATCAAATCCTCACGACCGCGCTTTGTCAGCATGACCACCGCCTGTTGCATATCATGCAAAAGTACATCATCAGGTGCTGCGGAAAGTTGTTGCAACAACGTATGAGACAAATAACGTGCTCGTGGTGCTACCAACATGCCCAGCGCCGACAGTACACCCGCATGGGCAGGCACCAGCGCTTGTGACATTTCCAATGCTTCGGCCAGCGCACAGACATGCAATCCTCCGGCACCACCAAAGGAGGTCAGCGTCAGTTGTGCCGCATCGACACCGCGTTGCACCGACATCACCCGCAACGCGCGGGCCATATGTTCGTTGGCTACGTCAATAATGCCTTGTGCTGTGTGCTCCGGGGAAAGATTGAGCGTTTTGGCTAGCGGTGCAATAGCCGTCCGTGCGGCATTTTCATCCAGGGTCATGTGACCGCCGAGAAAGGCGTCGCTACGCAGACGACCCAACAGCAGGTTGGCATCGGTGACAGTAGCCTGCATATTGATTCCGGTAATGCTCCGCCCGTAACAGGCGGGCCCAGGGTCGGCACCCGCAGACTCCGGTCCTACCTGCAACAGCCCGCCGCTGTCGATGCGCGCAATGGACCCACCACCTGCCCCGATAGTATGCATGTCCACCATCGGTACACCGACAGGGTAGGAGCCAATATGGCCTTCAGTGGTCAACGGCAGGTCGCCACTCTGTGTATTGTCCAGTAATGCCACATCGGTAGACGTGCCGCCCATGTCGAAACTCAACAGGCGATGGCAACCCGCAAGACCGCCTACATATTGCGCACCAGCCAGCCCCCCTGCGGGCCCGGATAACAACATGTGTACAGCTTCTTCTCCCGCCTGTGTGGCATCAATAGTGCCGCCTGCACTTTGCATCACGGCAACCTGCGCCTGCGGAACACCTGCACACAGTCGTTGCAGGTAGCCTTGCACCAACGGACCGACGCTGGCGTTGAGCCAGGTGGTGATGCCGCGCTCGTATTCACGGGGTTCAGGCAGAATGTGTGACGAGCGTGAGATAAACATACCGTCTGGCACGATCTCAGCAATGCGTTTTTCAAAGCGCTCATCGATCCAGGAAAACAACAGGTTGATGGCCACAGCTTGTGGTTTCAATTTTTTCAGTGTGCTGCGTAAGGTGTGCAAATCGGACTCGCTGAGAGTCTCCAGCACACTGCCATCAGCACTCAGTCGCCCTCCCGTTTCCAGGCACAGTTCGCGCGGCACAGGCGGAGTCACGGGAGCCGGATTGAGATTGTAGAGTTCGGCGCGTGCCTGACGGCCAATGGTCAGTAAGTCACGCAGGCCGGTGTTGGTGATAAAGACAGTGCGCACACCTTTGCCTTCAAGCACAGCATTGGTAGCGACGGTGGAGCCATGCACCACCAGTAGACTGTCACAATCCCCCAGTCCCAGCTCATGAATACCCTGTAGAATGGCTTGTTCCGGTGCTTGCGGGGTGGATAATACTTTGTGTACACGCAAGTTCGGCGACTCATCAGAGAGCAGCACAAAATCGGTGAAAGTACCGCCAGTGTCGATGCCTAAAAGTGGCATGCGTGGATGAGAGGATTATGCATCTGCGATAACAACGCAGTTACGGCCGGCGGCCTTGGCCGCGTAGAGCGCCTTGTCGGCACGGGCTAACACTGAGTCGGTTATTTCACCGGGGTGCGCGGCTGCAACACCGAGACTGATACTGGCCTGTATTTCCTGACCTTGCAGATTAATGGGCTGGCTGGCGACATGCTCGCGAATACGTTCTGCGATATTTTTTGAGGTAGTCAGGTTTGCGCCATTGAGCACGAGCAAAAATTCTTCGCCCCCATAACGACCGACCTCATCAAAATCACGCAAGGCGGAGCGAATCCGATTCGCCACTTCCGCGAGTACCTTATCCCCCACCAGATGACCATGGGTATCGTTAACTTCTTTAAAATGGTCAATGTCCGCCATAATGGCCACCACCGGATGATGCTTTTGCGGTTGTTGCAGCAGTCTCTCCAATTCATTGATAATGGTTTTGCGGTTTGCCAGACCGGTCAGTGAGTCGGTAGCGGCATCCATACGCAGGGTTTTTTGTTGGCGTTGTGAGCGATCCAGTGACTCTTCCAAGGTTTGTACATGGGTAAGGTGATACGTTTCAATGGCCAGCGACATATCCAAAGCGATAATTTTATGTGCAAAGGTGGTGAGCTTGCGGGCGTCGCTGTGTCGGTAATCGATGTGCTGGAGGATCAGGTCGCCCAGATAGCGGTAGGCGCACTGATACAGGCTAAGGCTCAAGCCCACCCACACATGGGCCTGGCCCACACGCAGGCGTGATTCGAAATAATCAGCCTGGTCAAAGGCTATGCCGAGATTCAACAAATAGCGCAATTGTGTTTGCCGGAGACGTGTCACCAGCTCATCATCCACCAGCAATGTCTGTGTTTCTTTAATAGTAGGCAACCATTCGTAAAAGGCAGCGACGATTATTTCAGCATGAGGTTGGATAATATCCTGCTGAAATTGTTGGGCAGTGGCATGATCAGCGGCACTGAGTTCCAGCCATTGCAGGCGTTCAGCAATTCTGTCAGCATCAAAACCGAATTTTTCACAATAAGTCAAAGACATGTGGATACTGTGTGCCGCCTTGTTGAATTGCTGGTATGTTGGACCGCTGTTTGAACTTTACGGCTACGAATATATCATAGGCACCAGATACGCATAGTCCACAGACATTTTGCCAAATCAAGAACCATGACATGACAAATGACATTCTCATCAAGGTTGAGGAACTCACGCGATACTACGGCGTGCAAACCGGTGCGCGACCAGCGGTGGACAACATCAGCTTTGAAGTGCGACGTGGCGAAGTGCTGGGGTTTCTCGGCCCCAACGGAGCGGGCAAGTCCACCACCATGCGTATGATTACCGGCAATCTGTCTCCCAGCCATGGCCGGATTACCATCAACGGCATCGACATTCTTGATCAGCCCAAAAAAGCCAAGGCAGATATCGGTTTTCTACCCGAACTGCCACCGCTCTACCGCGAATTGACGGTGGATGAATATTTGCAGTTTTGCGCGCGCCTTAACCGTATCTCCCGTGACAAACAAACAAATGCTATCGGCACAGCCAAAGAACGTTGCGGTTTAAGTGATGTGGGTAAACGTCTCATCGCCAATCTATCTAAAGGCTATCAACAGCGGGTAGGCATTGCCCAGGCGATTATTCATTCACCCGCCGTAGTGGTGTTGGATGAACCCACGGTAGGACTTGATCCCATACAAATTCGCGAAATACGCCACCTGATTCGTGAGCTGAGTAATGAACACAGCGTGATTTTAAGCACGCATATTTTGCCGGAAGTACAGGCTACCTGTGATCGGGTACAGATTATCAACCAAGGCAGGCTGGTGTTAAGCGACAGTATCGAAGGGCTGATACAGCGCATGCAGACTTCCAGCTTGCGATTGCGCACAAAAAACCAGATAAACAATAATATTCTGCTGGCGATTGAAGGTGTTGTCGCCGTGAGTGTCATTGATGAAGATTGTGTGCAAATCAAACATAAACCGGAAACTAATCCGGCAGCCTCGATAGCAAAAATAACAGTGGAGCAGGGTTGGGAACTGTTGGAATTGACACCAGACCGGCGTTCACTGGAAGAGATCTTTGTGGACATCACCACGGCGGAACACACAGCAGATGAACAGATTGAAAAAACAGAGGCAGCCGCCTAATGATTTTCACCCTTGCCGCACGTGAACTACGCTCAATGTTTTTGTCACCCATGGCCTGGGTCATTCTGGCGGTAATCAGTGGTTTGTGCGCCTATTTTTTCCTCCTCTATATTGAACTCTATTTACAATTACAGCCACGGCTTGCCGCTACGCCCAATGCCCCCGGTGTCACCAGTGTGATTGTGGTCCCGTTGTTCAGCACAGCTGCCACGGTGTTACTGTTGGTGACACCGCTGCTCACCATGCGCCTGATCAGTGAAGAACGCCGCAATCAGACATTAAGCCTGCTGATGAGCGCACCCATCTCCATGACGGAAATTGTCCTGGGCAAATTTCTCGGTGTATTCGCCTTTGTGATGTTGATACTGATGCTGGTTGCCGTTATGCCACTGAGCCTGTTGGCAGGAGGTGAAATTGATATGGGGCTGTGGGCGTCGGGTCTGTTGGGGCTTGTATTATTGCTGGCCAGCTTTTGCAGTATCGGTTTGTATGTTTCCACATTGACTGCCCAGCCTACGGTGGCAGCAGTAGCGACCTTTGGGCTATTGTTATTATTGTGGGTGCTCAATCTGGCAGGCAGCACCGGCAGTGAAGGTGGTGGTGTGCTGAGTTATCTTTCTTTACTAAGCCATTACCAGCCGCTGCTAAAAGGAATTTTTAGCAGTACAGATATTATTTATTATTTGTTGGTGATTTCCAGTTGTCTGGTGCTCAGTGTGCGTCGGCTGGATGCCGATCGTTTGCAGCACTAATATAAATTAAGGGCCAAAGTGCTTTCGGATAATCGTTCCAGTACATTGGGAACTTATGTTGTCGTGCTACTAACAAATGACATGTTATAAACGTAGAGATCGCAAAGGCGCAGAGGACGCGGAGAAAAACACTAAAAACTCTGTGCCCTCTGCATCTTTGCGACCTCTGTGTTAAATGTCCGGTAATTTTTTAAAAGAGTGTTGTTGGTGTTTAATTTACATTTAACTTAGGCTTAATGACATTGGCAATTTAGCCCTTAATTCACATGCTGGTTAGTGCGTTATCAAAGCTATTGTGACGCTTTGTTTTTCGCAGATTATTTATCCCCCGAAAGGGAAGGAGAAAGCACATGGACAAACATCTTTATTATTATCGCGCGAAAGTGCAGTCTGTTTACGACGGTGATACCTGTACCTTGAATGTTGACTTGGGCATGGGTGCTTGGTTGCACCATGAAAAAATTCGTCTGGCGCGTATTAATACCCCGGAATTACGCGGTGATGAGCGCCCTGCTGGTTTGCTGGCGCGTGATTTTGCACGCAACCTGTTGATGCCAAACGATGAGCCCGGCAAAGAAATATGGATCAGTACAGAAAAAGATAAAAAGGGAAAATATGGTCGTTACATCGCCGATATCTGGATTAAGGATGGCAAAGGAGAACCCCACAATGTTAATGACGCCCTAGTGAATGCCGGGCATGCAAAATATGTGCAGTATTGATTTAACTTTTTATATCAGCATTCAATGTTAGTTACCTCAAAAACGCGGGTTTACACCCGCCTGCAAGGCATAGTGTTTACCGTTTTATTTCTTGCGGTGATAGGTATGTTGGCTTGGTTGAGTACCCGTTACAGTTTTACTGCGGACTGGACAGCCAATAATCGTAATACCCTATCCGAAGCCAGCAGTGAATTGCTGCAACAATTGGATGGGCCGGTTAGTATTACCAGTTATGCCACGGAAGATGAATCAGTACGCCGCGCAGTACGTGAGTTGGTTGACCGTTATCGGCGTCACAAGACAGATTTAACACTACAATTTGTCAACCCGGACCTGGAGCCCGAAACAGTGCGGGCACTGGGTATTCGTGTCAACGGTGAATTGCGTGTTGAATATCAAGCCCGTACAGAAAATTTACAAAGCCTTTCCGAGCAGGGCCTCACCAATATGCTGCAACGTCTGGCACGCAGTGGTGAACGTTGGCTGGTGTTTATTGAAGGTCATGGCGAACGCAAACCACAAGGGGTTGCCAATCATGACCTCGGGCAGTGGTCACAACAACTAACTGCCAAAGGTTTTAGCGTGCAAACGCATAATCTGGTGCAAAATCCACAGCTACCGGAAAACACCCAGGTGCTGATATTGGCCGGACCGCAAACGAACTTGTTGCCGGGCGAAGTGGCGATGATTAATCAGTATGTGACAGGTGGTGGTAATTTATTATGGCTAACGGACCCCTCTGAAAATAAAAACCAATATGGACTGATGCCATTAGCTACACAGCTGGGTATTGATTTTGAACCGGGCATGATTGTTGATCCAACAACACAAGTATTAGGCGTTAGCGACCCACGCTTTGCCTTGGTAGCCGATTATCCGGGACATGCGATTACCCAAGGCTTTGATGCGCTGACCCTGTTCCCGCAAAGCCATGGTCTGATCATCACCCCCCCGGGTGATTGGCAGGCACGGATTATTTTGCAGACTGAAAAGCGCAGCTGGTCAGAAACTAGTGACATGTCAGATTCGATTCAGTTTGACGCAGCCAAGGATATACCTGGACCGTTAACACTGGGTGTCGCCCTGACCCGCGCGTTATCGGTTGATGATACCGGGCTGCCGCAAGAACAGCGTATTGTCATTACCGGCGACGGAGATTTTCTCTCTAACGCCTATCTCGGCAATGGTGCTAACTTGTTGTTAGGCATGAATATGGTTAATTGGTTAGCCAATGACGATCAGTTGATTAATATCCCTGTTAAAACAGCAACTGATCGGAATCTGCAATTATCATCACTGGCGCAAGGCATGATTGGTTTCGGCTTCCTATTTGTGTTGCCACTATTGCTTGCGGGTAGCGGTTTTTTGATCTGGTGGAAACGGCGCAAACGTTGATGACTCGTTTTTATTATAGATTGGGGCGTTTATTGTGAGCCCCAAAACCCTGCTCAATATTTTTTTAGCACTGATACTGGCTGGCCTGCTGGCGCTGGTAATTTATGAGCCGGGAAAAACAGAATCGCCGGAGACCAAAAAGTTCACTGCACTTAACCCCGACACCGTGCAAGAAATCAGCATTGAAAGCCCCGGTCGCCCACCACTGTTATTAACCAAAAAATTCGGCCATTGGCACATGCAAAAACCGTTGATGATGCCTGCCAATACCGGGCGCATTCAACAACTGTTAAAAATTACCCAGGCCAAAAGTATCGCGGACTATGCCATGAGCCGTGTGGATGCGAATCAATTACAACTTGATAGCCCCAGTCTGTCATTGAAATTGGATAATGTGCTGTTGCGCTTTGGTACAACCGATGCCCTAGGTGGCAGTCGGTATGTACAAGTGGGAAATACGGTGCATCTCATTACTGACAGGTACAGCCACCTGATGAAGAGAGCAGCAACGGAATTTGTCAGCCCCACACTGTTACCGCAAGGCAGCGTCATTGAGGAACTCATCTTGCCTGATTTACGGTTGACACAGCAGGATGGTCGCTGGTCAATCAATGGGCATAAAGATGATGCCGACGCCATTCAAATGCTGCTGGATGAATGGCGATATGCGCGCGCCCTACGTGTGAGTCTGATAGATAAAGATACTGCTGCGGTAACGAAAGAAAATATTGTCGTCAGTATTGGCAACGATTCTGATAAACAGATATTTCGGTTTATCGTGTTGCGCAGCGAAACAGGAATCATCTTGCAACGTGCGGAGCCCGGTATTCAATATCACTTTCCTCTGGAGGCCGGTCAACGCCTGCTTTCCCTGCCGACCACTATTGAGCCAGTGCAATAATTATTGTTATGCCAGAATTACCTGAAGTTGAAACGACTCGCCGTGGCATCTCGCCACACATTATCGGCAAAACCGTGCAAGCCGTTGTATTACGTCATAAACAATTGCGTTGGCCTATTCCTGCACGATTGAAAAGTATTTTGCCTGGGCAGGTGGTGTTGGATGTCAGTCGTCGAGGCAAATATCTGTTTTTACACACCGTCGTAGGCAGTGTGATTATTCACCTGGGCATGTCCGGTAGTTTGCGGCTGGCAAACAAAAAAGAAACCGTAGGCAAACACGATCACGTCGATATTGTATTTGCCAGTGATTGTATTTTACGCCTGCGCGATCCTCGTCGTTTTGGTGCCGTATTGTGGACCAGCCGCTCACCCGATAAACATAAGCTTATCGCCTCGTTGGGGCCGGAACCCCTAGACGATGTGTTTAATGTGGATTATCTGTTTCAACGGTCACGCAAACGCCAGCTGGCTATCAAACCCTTCATTATGGACAGCAAAACCGTGGTGGGCGTGGGCAATATTTACGCCAGCGAAGCGCTATTTCGTGCCGGCATCAGGCCGGGTACAGCAGCGGGCCGGGTTAGCCGGGAACGCTATCAACGACTGGTTTTAGCAATAAAGGCCGTGCTGACATCTGCCATTGAAGCGGGTGGCACTACCCTGCGTGACTTTGTTAGCAGTGAAGGCAAGCCTGGATATTTCCAACAAAAACTACAGGTCTACGGTCGCGCAGGTGAACCGTGTGATATGTGTGGAACAACCATCAAACAAATTCAGCAAGCACAGCGGGCGAGTTACTATTGTCCGCGTTGTCAGCGTTAACCTTGCGGCGAACGCCTAAACTGCTTTTCAGAATATATTGCATCGCATGGGTGATACACTTCTATCTAAAATAACCTGAAAAACACTTTATTTTCGCATTTTAATGACTCTGCGATGGGGTGCAGGGAAACCTATTGTCAGCATCATTCATATTTCCTTCAGTATTTCATCCTCTTCTATAACCAGTTCCCGGAGCTGCTTCGGAGTCAGTTTCATTTTTTTCAGCCATACTTGAGAGGCATGAAACTGCATTACATTACCCCCTTGATACGTGTAATCAAGTGTTTCTGTAAATCGAAAATTGCTATCGTTTACATTCTGAACCCGTTTTTTTTGAATATTATTATAATCAGAAAAATGGAAAGAAGTGTCAACAATAGTAATTTTTGTCATCCCCTTTTTATCCAGCATTCTCAATTCTGTTAATTCTTTACTGTCGGTGGGACCAAGTTTGCGCATCAACAGATTTTCATCTTCCAAATAGAGAATCATTTGTTTGACAGAAAACTCCTCCAGCACTTTTTTCAACTCTACAGAAGGATGAGGTTTTAGCAAAAACTTATCCGCCCCCGCTTCAAGGCAGGGAGCTTTATTTTCCATGTTTGCACTGTAAGCAATAACTGGGAGATAAGTATTGTTTTTCCGGATTGCCTGTATGGCTTCGATACCATTCATGATGGGCATATTTACATCCATCAGGCAAAGGTCATAATTAACCGCTCCTTTTTCCCCACTTTTATAGACACACTCAACAGCTCTTTTGCCATTAACAGCAAGATCAACATTGTGTCCCCAGTTGGTCAACTGCTTTTGATGAAGCATACGGATGTCGGGATCATCTTCGGCGATGAGTATTTTCATTTTTCAACCTCCTTGCTGACAACAAATAAAGCTCACCTTACAAATCAAGCCCATAAACATTTCAAAGCGTTTGTCAGTTTCTTAATTGATGATTTAGTTTGTTGATTGACCCAGCTGAAAATTTCGTCAACAGGGGTCTTTTTCGTTGATGTCACTTCACCATCTGTAGTTACTGAAGCTATGGTGTATTCAAGCATTCAGTCATCCTGCGAGCTGTCACTATAGTTGCAGCCCGAATGAAATTTTTACTAAAGATTGGATTCGTGATCTTTATAGTTTTCAATTAAATAGCGGATATTAAACGCGGCCGTGAGTCTATTCATGATATTCATGCAAACCATTCCGCCATCACGGAAATTTGATAAGTGGGTTCGGCTGACGTTTATTTTCATTGAGAGTTTGTTGATGGAGTCAAGGCCATCTTTGCGCTCACTGATGTTTGCTAATTCTTCCCGTAAACGTTCAACAAGGTTATCCATTCCGACAACATCATATTTGGGTAACCCTTGAATGAGTTGCGCTGCTTTAGTCAGCACATCTACGGTCTCCTGGAACGTGATTTTTTTACCGGATTCCAACTCGTGAGTGAGTTGTTCTACAGAATGCAGGCCATTTCCATGACTAAAAAGTTGCAAAACAGAAGCTGTTTTTTTCATTAGCGGTATCTCCTTATTGTCCTGCCTGCAACAATAGTGGCAGCAGAGCCTCGTTGTCAATAGTAATAACACTTAAGTTGGGTCCCCCTTCCCAACCTAAGGGTTTATACTGAGTTTTAATACCTAAATAACAATAGCTTTCGGGTGTTGCTCCATTCTGGAAGGCCCACCTGCCCTTTCCATTCGTCCGGTACTCTTACTGTACCAAAAAGAGTATCCCAGAGCGTCACTGTTGCGTAGTTCCAACGGTGTAGTCCCCGCTCGTGATGGATCAAATGTTGTTCCGGTAATTGCATGAAATAACCAATCCATCGTAAACGTTTCGGTGTATGAATATTGGAATGATGAAAGATTTCCAACATGGACTCAATAATTAAAACGCAGAAAATAATTTCCATGCTAGCGCCCAGAAATTTCCCAACAGCCAATATCACCAGTGAATCAATAACCATTTCAATGGGATGACGCCAGAATGTCACTCGGGTATCCATATGTGCTGGCGCATGATGCATATAATGCACAAAGCGCCACAGGAAGCGGTTGCTATGCCGAATCCTATGATACCAATAGGCAACAAATGAATAAATCAGATAGGCTGTCAACACTTGGCTCCAAAATGGCCAGCTATGCAAAGGTTGCCATATTGGAGGAATATGGGGCCAAATCGCCAATAGCCCACTCAACCAAGTAATTGCAAAAATCATCAATCCACACCAATGCTTAAACCACGTTTTTGGAATGGGGAACTGGCGGGCAGGCGCTACACGCTCAAATAAAAACAGTCCCAAAAACAATATTATTTCTAGCACACTTAGCTCATACATCTTTTCCTCCTTAAATTATTTCCTGAGTAAGAGATTCGGAAAAAGGGATGCCATCTTTCACAACAAAGATATCTTTGTATGCTTAATCTGCCGACGCCTTTAATCAGAATCTGGAAAATCGGAATACCCCTTCAATAACAGATATAGTGAGTATTTTGATAGGGTAATCCGCTTTGGAGCTTGTCGGGTTTGAGGCTCCTCACAAGAGAAAGCCATTTTAAGTCCATTTTTTTGATTATTTAAGGCAAATATCGAGCCTATTTAACAAAAATGGGCCAAAATGGTTTTTCGCCATAGATTCACTCTTAGTTCGACGGGCTCCAGTAACTATGATGCTCTGTTTTGAGGGTGAAGTGCATAAAATTTACAACGAGTTATCATATTCAGAACATCGATGCCGAGGATTGTTAAGAGAAACAGCAATGAACCAAGAAATATTCAGGGAATGCGCCCACAGTTTTTTTTCTTGATTAATGCAGTTCATCAGTATTATTACTAACTGCTAGTAGTAGCGAAAATATTTTTGAAGGGGCGAGGTGGGCTATCAACACTTACTAACAGGTCGAACACCTTCAGCGAAAATGTTCGGTTAAAATATCCATTTTAAGAGCCTTAAGTGGGTCATTGAGAATGATAAGAGTATCCTTTTCAAGCGTCACCTCGTTAGAGAATGTACCTATTCAGATTTCCTCGGCTTACTGGGAGAGGCTATATTTTGTAAAAAACCCAGCATGTAATTAACAGAGAAAATGGAAAAACAGAACTAAAAATGAGTCAGCCTAACAAAATTGTTAATACGTCAACATGATTTTGTGTTATTTGTCATCATGGGTAGGTTGTGGGTTTATTTATGAATACGTGCTGTCACATTATATAAAATAAGTCATCAAATTTTTACTTATATACCCGTAACGTTTGGGATTTAGGCCTGACTGCACGCCCTATTGATTCCATGGCGGCGTTAAAATGTCTTGCAATAGAACGACTATTCCGCGTCATTTTGCCTAGCCATGAAATAAATATGATGCACATTCAGACCTAAATCCCAAACGTTACGGGTATAGTCATTAATTTCGCTGAATTGTCCTCATAAGTCATGAGAATAATTAAATACTGTAAGTAAAGCTCCTGTTTTCATTTAATTTCGGTCCTTGGGAACTATTCAACGTTGGGAGCAGAGAGATTTGGTTTTGGGTTATAGCATAATGAAGAAAAAACTCATCTTTGTAGGGTTGTTTGTATTTTTTGTGGGGTTAACCTATGCCATTTTTAAAGAAAGTGGCTGGCAAATAAATACGCAAGAACGAGTAAAAATTTACGAAAAAGATTATCCCAGTCTCTATTCAATCGAAAGGGCTTTAGATATTTTGGAAGAGGTTGAGTATGCTGCTATTGTATACACAACGAAGGCAATTCGTCACAATGATAGTTGGTTTTTCAGGTATATAATAACGCCTTTACATTGGCAAGCTTCTGCCAGTGCTGATGTGCTTTATACTGTGATGGGAGAGGAGTACGAGACTATCGAATATGGGGCAACATCAAAAAATATATCGAATTATGCTGTTTTTGTAGCGTTATGCGTATCGGATGATATGGCATTATATGCTCCAGACAATGGATATATATTTCCAGCAACAGAAGAGCTTATTATTTATTTTAAAAATAGAAAAATAAATTCCTCTGCAACAAAAAATAATGGCACATGTCAATAGAAAGCTGCATAAATAAGAGGAGCTGTAAAATATTTCGACAGATTGTTTAGTGTGTTTTAAAAAATAAAAGATTAAATGTTTATGTAATTAATTTTTCCAAACCATCCTCACAGATTATAAAAATAATGATATGTCAATTATTCGGACCCCTGTAGTTTGTTGCAGGGGGTTGTGTTTTGTGAGGACTGAAAACTCGACATGTAATTAATAGAACAAACGGAACAAAAAGCTAAAAATGAACCAGTTTCCATCAAAATTATCAGTACGTCAGCATGACTTTGTATTATTTGCCATCATGGGTATTTTAGCAGGTTGTGGGCTTATTTATGAATATTTGCTGTCACATTATGCGGGGCGTATTTTAGGCGCGGTTGAACACGTCATTTTCGCCATGATTGGCGTAATGATAGTTGCAATGGGGCTGGGTGCTTTTGCAGCGCGTATTTTTAAATCGTATTTTAATGCTTTTGTCTGGTTGGAAGTCAGTATTGCCTTAATCGGTGTTAGCTCAGTGTTGGTGTTAGCCATGACTACTGCGCTGGCAAATATTTTGCCGCAAATTCTGATGGAAACGTTTTTATTGCCCCCGGATTTAATTCCCCGTGGTGGCATGATTCTTTGGGCACATAAAATAGCCGCTATCATGCCGTATGTGGTCGGCTTTATTTTAGGGTTTCTTATAGGCATGGAAATTCCTTTAATTGCCAGTATTCGAGAAACCATTTATGGCGAGCATGTTGCACATAATGCTGGCTCGGTTTATGGCGCAGACTATATTGGAGCGGGTATAGGTGCGGCCATTTGGGTTATGTTTATGCTGAGCCTACCTCCTACTACTGCGGCGGTAATCACTGCCAGTGTTAATTTGTTGATTGGCTTGCTGTTTTATGGCGTGTATCGAAAACGCATTCGATTTGGTGTGTGGGTGGTCAGTGCGCACCTTTTGGTGGCCGGTGTTGTTATCGCGATTGCATTCAACGGTATCGATTGGGATAACGCCATGGAAGATTTGCTGTACAAAGATAAGGTCATTTTCAGTTATAACACCGAATATCAGCACGTTACCATTACTGAGCGTATTATGGACCCGGCCAAACCAAAAATCGTTTCGATGTTCATCAATGGACGCTCACAATTCGCCAGTAACGATGAGGTGATTTACCATGCCATGTTGGTCGCGCCGGTCATGCATGCCTCTGCCCGCCATGACAATATTTTAATCATTGGAGGAGGGGATGGTCTCGCGCTACGTGATGTATTGCGCTGGCAGCCTCAGTCGGTTGAGCTGATCGATATTGATGCCGCTATTGTGCAATTTTTTACCACTCCCCGTATCGAGAAGGGAAGAGTTGTTAATCAGGCTTTGCTGGATTTAAACCAGCATGCTTTCAGTGACCCACGGGTTCAGACGCATTTTGGCGATGCTTTCCTGAAGGTGGATGAACTGATTCAGCAGCAGCGTTTGTATGATGTCATCATTGTGGATTTGCCCGATCCTAGCCACCCGGATCTGAACAAATTATATTCTGCACGCTTTTATGCCAAACTGAAAACACTGTTGACTGGTGATGGTGCTATGGTGGTGCAATCCACTTCGCCTTATCATGCCAAAAATACCTTTTTATCCATTGGTAAAACAGTGCAATATGCAGGCTTTATGCATGTGGAGCAGTATCATCATAATGTGCCCAGTTTTGGCGAGTGGGGCTGGACCATTGCGACTAAAAACGGTGTGTCTGCAAAAGCCCGGCTGGAACAAAAAGACCGTCTGGAGGTCAATGATGGCTGGTCTACTCGAGGTGTTTTGTTGGCGGCATTTGAATTTAATCGACACTTTTTTGATCGGCTGGAAAATATAAAAGTCAATAGAATCAATAACCAAGCAGCCTATCAGTATCACAAGGCTGACTGGGAAAAACAGCAGGGAATATATATTATCGACAAATGATTGACATAATATGTCTCGGAAACATATTATGTCCCACTCTTGGATACCGGAGGAAATATGAGCACTGAAAAACTAGAGCAATTGATGAAGGGTTTAACGGATAATCAAACATCCCATGGCGTCAGCCTGTCGGTTGAAATGTTTGATGCCGACAATAAGGTGGCCTGCATCAAACTGGAAGACCGGGAAGAATTCCCCATCTATATGACCGCCGATGAAGGGCAAATACTGTGCATCAGTTATTTATTTGGAGACGCACAGGTAGACCCGGACAAGCGTACCGCCATGGTGGAAGCCATGCTGATGATGAATGTGTCCATTCCACTGTCAGCGTTTTCGAAAATCGGTGATCAGTACATTATGTTTGGTGCGCTGTCACCCAAAGCGAATATTGATGAATTATTACATGAAATAGAACTGCTCAGTGACAATGTGTTGGAAGCCATTGAAGCAGTATCGGATTATTTAAAGGAGGCTGCGTAAGCCATGGGTATATTTAACAAGTTATTGACCGCCGTGCGTGGTGGTGCCACTGAAGTGGGTGAGGCGATTGTTGATTCACAGGCAATTCGTATTCTGGAACAGGAAATACGAGACTCCAAAAAAGCCCTGAACGATGCCAAGACCGGCCTGACATCGATTATGGCTGAAAAAATGGGTGTTGATCGAAAAGTAAAAGATCTTGGTGAAAAAATCAAAGAGCATGAAGGCTATGCTATTCAGGCAATGGACAAGGGTGATGAAAATTTAGCATTGGAAATAGCGACCAAAATTGCTGAATTTGAACATGAACTGTCCATTCAGCAAGGTATACGTGATGGTTACGACACCAAGGTCGTCAGCCTGAAAAAAATGATCCGTCAAAGCGAGCGCAATATTCAAGCCATGGATCGCGAAGTGTCGGTGGTTAAAACAACGGCAAAAGTACAAAAAGCCAATGATCTGGCTTCGGCTAAATTTTCAGGCTCAAATTCATCGTTGAACAGTGCAACGGACTCACTTGAGCGCATCAAGGCACGTCAGCAAAAACGTGAAGACCAGGCAGCAGCAGCAATGGAACTGCATTCCGATGAAAGCGGTGATGACCTGCAAGCCAAACTGAAAAATGCCGGTATTGTTGACTCGGGCAGCTCAGGCTCGTCGATTCTGGATCGGTTGAAAAAACAGAAAGGGCAGAGTTAGCTATGGGGCTGTTTAGATCGATATTGGGTGGTGGCGATAAGTCACCACCCGCTCGCACCGTTGAATCCCCAAAAGATTTACAGCCAGGGGATATGTTAAAAATGGAATTTGCTGAACAAACACTGATATCCGGGCAAACATTAAAAGTGTCTGAACAGGTGTTTTATGACATCAGTGCCGTCGAAAACTGCAAAACGGTTTCCATTCTGGAAGGAGCTGATCAACGTGTATTGCTATCCGTCAGCACAGTGAATCCGGAGCGACCTCTGGAACTGGCCATATCCGTTCTGCCCGAGAAGGTCTTTGATCTTTTTGGTCATGATCAGTTTGTAGCCATTTTTGATGAGCCAGACAATACCGATCATCGTATTCAGCGCCGCACCAAGGTGGAATTGAATGAATTGCAAGGGTTTGTCGGTGATTCTTATTTTCAGGAACGCACCAACGAAGCCTATCGCAGCAAGAAAGACTGCCGCAGTGAAACACTCACCGATGCCGACTGGGATGGATTTGATTATAAATTGCTGGTCACGAATGATCGATGCCATGCCGTTCGCATTGAAGTGTTTGATGGGGGCCGCACTGATGTTTATCTGATTGCTTATCTGGCATTAAATAAAGTAGAAGAATATTGGCTTGCGTAATATGACCGCAAAAAAAAATATCCCCAGCGCCTGGACGAAATCAGATAAAAATATTCGTGCCGTTCAGGTGATATTTGAGTTGGAGCAGGAACAATTCAAAGCGGTACGCATTAAAGCCATTGAGCAGAATTTAAGCCCGTCAGATTACATTCGTGATATTGTCGGTTTACCACGAAAAAAACCCATACGTCCCCGATTGAGCATCAGCCTGTCAGCCGAAGATTATGAAATATTAGCCAAGCGTTACCAGTTGGCAGCAGATATGAAAGAAAAAATCCGTGAAAAAATCAAAGAGGAACTGGTTAGCGCGACAAAAAAATGAGTCACCGGCTTAACCCACCTTTATGCATTTAATTCTACGTTATTTTATAAAAAAACGTGACAGACTAAGGCTCGGTGCGCAGCATGATTTATTGCGTTCCATCAGGAATTCGTGTTTTTTATTAGTGGTTATTTTCATTTTGCACAGTGCTTTTATGGTGCATTATGAGGGGCTGAGCATAGGAGATGCGGTCTGGTTGACATTCACCACGGCCACTACCGTGGGCTATGGCGACATATCAGCCAGTACCACGCAGGGGCGTATTGCCACCGTTTTTCTGATTTATCTCGGCGGTATTTTTATATTAGCCAAAGTGGTTGGCGATTATTTTGATTACCGTTTTGCCGTGCGTGAACAAAAAACCAAAGGTCATTGGAGTTGGGATATGAACCAGCATATCGTTATTTTAAATACCCCTTCGCATTCTGGTGAGCGTTACCTGCAACGACTGATACAACAGTTCAGGGCAACCGCTCACTATAAAGACACCACCATTTATCTGCTGACCCGGCAGTTTCCGCAAGGTTTACCGGACTTCATAACCCAGCTCGACGATGTAGTGCATTACAATGGCAGCTCCAGCAACCCGCAAGACCTGGTTGCCGTTTGTGTTGCGCAGGCCCGCGATATTATTGTGCTGGCAAAAGATGAAAACGATGAAAACTCCGATGGGCGCACATTTGATATTTTGCATCGTTTAAAAGATTTAAACGTCAAAGCCAACATCCTGGCGGAATGTGTTGAAGATAGCAATCGTAAGCGGCTTGAAGATGCTGGGGCGAATATTGTACTACGACCCATTCGTGCATACCCTGAAATGATTGTGCGTGCCTTTGATGCGCCGGGCTCGGAGCGCATTATCGAAAACATGTTTAACAGCGAAGGGGACGAATACCGGCGATACGATGTGGAAATAAGCAACATGGACTGGTGTGATATAGTCGCACGCCTGATTACCCATGACGCCGGCATTGCCGTAGCCTACATTGATCGTCACAGCCAGGAGCTGGTGTACAATCCGCCCGCCCGCGCAAAACCGGATATGCAGGCATTGATTACTATCAGCAAGGATACCAATATGCACAGCAATGATGATGTGAGAGCATTGATTTCACAGGAGTAAACAATGCAAACAAATAAATTGAGGATATTGACTTATTCAGTGGGCCTCTTGCTGATAGTAGCTTTGTTATCAGCCTGCGGAAACCGCTTTGAAGAACGGTTACGTGGCGTCCACAAAGATGTGCAATCCAGCCTGACATATTTAAAAAATCAGCTGGATGCGCGTGAGTTAAGTAATGCCTTATTGCTTGATAAGTATGCCAACGCATTAATTCAGCAAAAACCGGATTATGCGGATATTGCTACATTATTAAAAAAAGAAGCGACCTCGCAAGGTAAAGCCTATATCACACTGAGCGAGCGATTGGCCGCAGTCAGTCTAACGCCAACCAGTACAGAAGCAGCCGCTAGCGGTTTACAAGAATTACAATTAATCAATTCAGCTGCTGATGTTTATGAGTTCAATAACAGCTTAGCAGATGTTGTCAATACGCTTGCCGCATTATCTGATGGCCAACTGGCGGTCATCAATGTGCCTGCATCACAGCAAGCCAGTGCACAGAAGGCCAACGCGCTGGTCGGTAATCCGGCCTACGGCGGTTGGACTCAAAACAGTAGCGGGCAATCTTTTTGGGCCTGGTATGGCATGTACGCCATGTTTAGTAATGTAATGGGCATGAATCGTTATAACTACAATTCATGGTCATCACGTCCCCATTACAGTTATTACGGAAATTATGGTCGTAACCGCTGGGGCTCAAATACGGATGTTGCCCGGAATCAGAATTTAAGCAAACGCTATCCCAGTAGATATAACAAGCCCAGTGCAGCAACCAACGCCCGTTATGCAAGAACAGCCAAACGCTCATCCAGTTTTGGCGGGGCTTCATCAAAATCGACATCAAAGTCCTCATCAAAATCATCCTCATCTCGCTACAGCTCATATGGCTCCAGTAGTCGAAGTTCGTCATATTCAGGCTCACGCAGCTCTCGCTCAGGCAAATAAGGAAACAAACAATGTTCATGGACTTTGCTAATGTAGGTATAGGTGTAGACATAGGCTTGGCATCCTATTATCTGGTGGATTTTCTGATTGCCGTGGCATTATTAAGTGCGATGCGTTTTTTTGCCGGTCTGGTTGGTAACGTCTCCGCCACAAAAGAAATTTCACATAATGACAACAAAGCGTTTGGCGTCTCGTTGGCAGGCGCGATGGTAGCAGTTAGCATTATGCTGATGGGTGTTGTGTCCGGTGAGGCCGGTTATAACCTGGTCAATGAAGCATTGACGGTGGTTTTGTTTGGCGTTATTGGCATAACGCTTATGTGGATAACACGTATTGCGTTTGATCGTATCTCATTTCCTGGATTATCAATTCACGATCAAATCATGAAGGGCAACATGTCTGCTAGCATCATTGATGCCTGCAATATGATTGCAACGGCCATTATTATCAAAGGGGCCATGGTCTGGGTCGATGGCGATATGACAATGGCCATTTTTGCCGTCGTCATCAGTTTTATTGCCTCACAGATCATCATGGCGCTGGCAACATTGTACCGTGTCAAAGTATATGAAAAACGCCATAGTCATAAGGGAAAACAGCTGCACCATGCCATTGAAGAAGATAATGTCGCTTTGGCACTTCGTTTCAGTGCTTACCGAATCGGTATTGCCATCGCTGTAAGCGCAGCCTTCACTGCGGTGGAATATGAAGCCGATGCCTTCCTGTTTGTTTTTGTGCTGTGGTTTGCTGTTGCATTGGTTTTGTTTGTTTTATTAACCTTGATCGCCATTGTGATTCGTCATGGTGTATTGCCTCGCATTAATATCGGAGAAGAAGTCGGCGAACAGGGTAATATTGCGGTTGGTGTCATCGAGGGCAGCATTTATATCGTCGTCGGTTTATTACTGGCCGGACTCATTGGAGCCTGATTTTTGTCAAAAACCTAATGCCGCTCACATCTCGACAGCAATTCATCCTTTTTATTATTGCCGCCTTTATTGTTGATTATTTACCCTTCATCAACTTACCTTTTTTGTGGAGTGAGACTTTTTTTCATGAAATAAGCCATGGGCTTGCGGCACTCTTAACGGGTGGCATGATTCATAATATCACTTTGTCCTTTGACGGTTCCGGTGTGTGCACCACCGGGGGTGGCTCGCGTTTTTTAATCAGCTTTTCAGGTTATGCCGGCAGTGCGTTATGGGGACTGCTTATTTACAGTGTTGCGGACGCCCTCTCCCCCAAAAATGCAAAAATCATGGTTGGTGTAATGGTATTGATGTTGGGCGTAACATTACTATTGTGGGCGCGCGATATACCGACCATTATTATTTTGCTGGTTTTGTTGTTGATGTATGCCCTGCCGCTCGTTAAATCATTACGCTTCAGTATTAAATTTTTTATTCAATTAGTGGGTGTTTTTGTCATGCTGGACGCCATCCGCAGTCCGTTATATTTGCTGGATGGTCGCGATCTTGGTGACGGTGCCAGCTTGGCTCAACTAACGGGTCTGCCAGAGTTTTTTTGGGTGGCATTATGGTTTGTTATTGCGGTTGGCTGTTTGTATCGCTTGTGGGCAAGGCCAGTGACGACAGCAAAAGCTTCGTAATGCACGGTATTTTGTGACTAATCGGGTAGTGGCCTATAATGCCCGGCAGCGACCGTCTTACACACTAAATCAGGTTGAAAATCATGTCGAAAATAAACGTTAAAAAAGTCGTTCTAGCCTATTCCGGTGGGCTGGATACCTCCATCATTCTTAAATGGTTGCAGGATGAATACGATTGCGAGGTGGTGACTTTTACTGCTGATATTGGCCAGGGTGAAGAAGTTGAGCCCGCGCGGGCCAAGGCTAAGGCGGCAGGTGTCAAAGAGATTTACATTGATGATCTGCGTGAAGAATATGCACGCGACTTTGTCTTTCCCATGTTTCGCGCCAATGCGATTTACGAAGGCGAATATTTATTGGGCACCTCGATTGCGCGGCCGCTGATCTCCAAACGCCAGATTGAAATTGCCAATGAGACCAGTGCTGATGCGGTTTCACATGGTGCTACCGGTAAGGGTAACGATCAGGTGCGTTTTGAACTGGGTTATTACGGCCTCAAACCGGATGTACAGGTCATCGCCCCTTGGCGCGAATGGGATCTCAACTCTCGCGAAAAACTCATGGCCTATGCCAAAACACACGATATTCCCGTGGAGCAGAAGCGCGGCAAAAAATCCCCTTATTCCATGGATGCCAACCTGTTACATATTTCCTATGAAGGTGGTGTGCTGGAAGACCCCTGGGAGGGGCCGGAGGATGAGATGTGGCGCTGGACGGTGTCACCGGAAAATGCACCGGACATGGCGACGGTTATTGAGCTGAATTTTGAAAAAGGTGACATTGTTGCCATCGATGGACAGGCCATGAGTCCTGCACAGGTGATGGCACACCTTAATAAAGTGGCGGGAGCCAATGGCATCGGTCGTGATGACATTGTGGAAAACCGTTACGTGGGAATGAAGTCGCGTGGTTGTTATGAAACGCCAGCGGGTACGGTGATGCTCAAAGCCCATCGTGCCATCGAGTCTATTACGCTGGACCGTGAGGTGGCGCACCTGAAGGATGAGCTGATGCCACGTTATGCCACACTGATTTACAATGGTTACTGGTGGGCACCGGAGCGTAAAATGTTGCAGGAAATGATTGATGCCTCCCAGGTGACCGTTAACGGCCGAGTGCGGCTCAGGTTGTACAAAGGCAATGTTATTGTTGAAGGCCGGGAGTCCGCTACGGACAGTTTGTTTGATGTCAACATTGCTACTTTCGAAGATGACGAGGGTGCCTATAATCAGCAGGATGCTGAAGGTTTCATCAAACTTAATGCGTTACGCATGCGCATTGCCGCCAGAAAAAACACCTGATTTTCTTGTAAGTTTATCTATTGACTTGAATTAAGGGCTAAACGCCCTGTTGGCCCTTGATTCATATTTCACCGCTGGCGTGCCGCTGTATTGAGGCATCTGACAAGTAACAATGTACATCTGCGCACGTCATCCTAACCGGTTATAGATTGAAAAGATCTGCGTATAAAAATACGGCATTTAAAATATTTTCTATGATTGTTTTTTGCTTACAAGCTGACCACAGTCTGCCCCGCTTATTCTCAGGGGTTTTAAAACCCCTCTCCTTTTCTTTTGAAAGGAGACAGCTGGCCGTACGGCCGATCAATCCGGTTTTTCGCTGTAAGCAGTTTATAACCAGTAGAATAACGGGGTTTTATCGAACTTAAAACCTTGCACATGCGCAGTGCCACCAGAAAAAATACCTGATTTCCCCATAAGCCATTGGCAATACTACTATTTTATGATTAGATGCCAATGCGGTCAGTAAACCCATGGTTTTCCACCTAGTGCTGCGAGTATTCGTACTTGCAAATACCCAGGTGTCACACTTCCCAAATTGTATGGTGGTAATCTCCGCCGGGACTGACCGGGTTTTTTACAGAATAATAAAATTATTGCCTCGGTTTTATATCGAAGCCACCTTGGGAAGGGGAGGTTGTTTACAGACGATGCTAAATCTCGTCAAAGGTATTACTCAAAAAGAGTTGCCTGGTATCACTGTTGAGCCAGGTGAAGGAGTCGTAGCTCTCGACCAACAGGGCTGTGTGTTAAGTGTCAGCTCGGGGGCCGAACGCATGCTGGGTTGGAAGACTGCTGATATTGTTGGTGAAAACTTCTTTTCTCTCAGTAAATTTTCTCTCGGCAATATTTCTGCCTTGGGCTCCGGTTCGCCATGCACGGCATTAAAAACCATTAACTGCCCTCACCTTAACATCAATGCGAATATTCATCGCAAAGATGGCATGCTGATTAATATTGATTTTATGCTCACCACCCTGTTTGATCGTGGCTTGGTATCGGGCAAGCTGTTTGTTTTCCGGGAACACCATAAAAAAATAAATGAAACAGACGTGCAGCATGCGCAGGAATTAGTCGCAACCGCAGCAAGCATTATGCTTAAGTTGAATGCGGCGGGTGAAGTAATTTTTGCCAACCAGCATGGTCAATGGCTGTTTGGTGAAATGAATGATGCCGATTTATTGCCAGACTTTATTCGTACCCTACTGCTGGAAAACCCGAATCATTTAGATCAACAAACCTTGTTAGACCGTCGCTGGGTAGACGGCCAGGAAAAAGAAGTTTGTGTGGCTTGGTCAGTGTCTGTGTTACGTGATGCCCAAGGTAACGTAGAAGGTGCTGTTTGTGTAGGCAATGATTTTACCGACCATCATCATTCATTGAAAAGCCGGTTGCATGAAAACGTCATTATGGAAAAAGTGTTTGAGCATATTCGCGATGGAGTGATTACTGTGGATATCGAAGGTTGCGTGGAGTATCTCAATCCCATTGCCGAGCAGTTAAGCGGCTGGAGCAACGATGAAGCACGGGGACAATTATTGAAAGACGTTTATCATGTGATGGACGAACACAGTCTGGAAAGTGCGGACGATTTGGTGGTGCGTTGTTTACGTAACCGCAGTAGTGCGAATTGCCAGGGTAGTCGGGTATTGCTGCGTCGGGATGGCTGGGAATTTACTGTACAGGACACGGCAACACCCGTGCATGATATCAACGGTGAAATCACCGGTGCAGTGCTGGTATTTAATGATGTCTCTGAATTACGTGGCATGGAACGCTGGATGGAATATGAATCCAGACACGACCCTCTCACCGGGCTGATCAATCGGCAGCAATTTGAAGAGCGACTGCAAGCTGCATTACTCAGTGCGCAAACCAGTGATGAACACCATGTGTTGTGTTATCTGGATCTCGATCAATTTAAGTTGATTAATGATACTTATGGTCATTCTGCGGGCGACCAGTTGCTCAAGGAAATTTCCGGACTACTAAAAAAATGTCTGGGTGACGATGATAGTCTGGCACGATTAGGGGGTGATGAATTTGGCATTATTCTCAAGCATCAGTCTCTGGAAACCGCGCGACGCGATGCTAAGGCGCTGTGCCGGGCAGTACGTGACTTTCATTATACGGAGAAAAACAAACCCTATGAGGTGGGTGTGAGCATCGGCCTCGTACCCATTACCTCACAATGGCATGATTTGGCAGAAATTATGCGCGTAGCGGATTCTGCCTGCGATGTAGCGAAAGAAATGGGTCGGAATCGTGTGCATGCCTACAAACCACAAGACTTGGCTTTACGCCAGCGCGAAGTGGAAATGCACTGGATACAACACATCCGACAAGCACTGAATGAAAAGCGTTTTCAGTTGTATTACCAAAATATTGTGCCTCTGGGGAGCAATCCAGAACACGATACGCATTATGAAATTCTGCTGCGCATGGAGGACGATGATGGCAGAATGATTCGTCCCACCGAATTTATCGCTGCGGCAGAACGTTATCATTTGATGCCAGCGATTGATCGCTGGGTGGTTACCCATGCACTGGAGCTGTTAAGCAAGCGCTTATTACGCAGTGACCTTAACAGCATGTTCGCGATCAATATTTCCGGGCAATCACTGGATGACGAAGACTTTCTGGATTTTGTCCTGAACAAACTTCATCACAGTACGGTGTCACCGGAAATGATTTGTTTTGAAATTACCGAGACCGTAGCAGCTACCAATTTACTGGTAGTACAGCGGTTTATATCGGTATTACGCAGCATCGGTTGTCGTTTTGCGTTGGATGATTTCGGCCGTGGCATTTCCTCATTTGCCTATCTCAAAAATCTTAAGGTCGATTATCTAAAAATTGATGGCATGTTTGTAAAAGATATTGTCACTGATAAAATTGGTTTTGCCATGGTGGAATCTATCAATCACATCGGCCATATCATGGGCATACAAACGATTGCTGAATTTGTTGAATCACAGGATGTACTGGAAAAGCTCATCGAGCTGGGAGTAGACCATGTACAAGGTTATCAGTTAGGGCATCCTCGCCCCATGTTACCTATGTATTGATTTTATTGGCCTTGATCTGGAAGGGCGTTGTTACGCGGATCGGGCAGGCTGGTGATTGACTACCTGCTGCGCAAAAAATTGGGCCACCAAACCTGAGCACAAGACACGCTATTTTTTGTTAGCCCGTTGTTGCACGCACTGAAGGTATTGTGACTCGTCCGGTGCGTGATTATTGCGCTGCGCCTCCCACAATGATTCCCCCAGACATTCCATGATTTGATGCTCTACTTCATGCACATCCTGCGAACGCAGCAATAGTTTTTTGTGTGCCAGTGCAATACCGCTTGGCCGGTCGGTGGCCAATTGCTCACGAATTGCGATATGCATGCCCATGTGCATAAAGGGGTTGGTTTCACCCACTTCAGGCAGGAAATCCTTGTCCAGCGCATCTTCACCCTGCTCCAGCAAAGTATGGTATTCCGGGTGCAGCACAATCACCTCGGCGATCATCGCCTCCAGTGGCTGCATCAGTTCGCCGCCCTGTTGCTTGCGCCAAGCATCGAAATACATCTGTCGAAGTTGATTGCGATCCTGTCCAAACATTATTCATAAACCTTTTTTTTGTATTCACATAAATCTTCAATCACGCAGGAACCACAACGCGGTTTGCGGGCAATGCAAGTGTAACGTCCGTGCAGAATTAGCCAGTGATGCGCATCCAGCTTGAACTCATCCGGCACAAACTTCAGCAGTTTTTTTTCCACTTCCAGCACGGTTTTACCCGGTGCAATACGAGTGCGATTGGAAACCCGGAAAATATGTGTGTCTACCGCAATGGTAGGATGGCCAAAGGCCGTATTTAAAATCACGTTGGCCGTTTTTCGCCCTACTCCGGGTAGCGCTTCCAGCGCAGCCCGGTCTTCCGGTACCACGCTGTTGTGCTGTTCTACCAGTATCTGGCAGGCTTTAATGATATTTCTGGCCTTGCTGTTAAACAAACCAATGGTTTTGATGTATTTTTTCAGGCCATCTTCACCCAGAGCCAAAATAGTCTTTGGAGTATTGGCCACCGGGAAAAGTTTGGCGGTAGCCTTGTTGACGCCCTTGTCCGTAGCCTGCGCAGACAGAGTGACTGCCACCAATAGCTCAAACGGCGTGTGATAGTGCAACTCGGTGGTCGGCTCAGGGATGTGCTGTTGTAGTCGTCGGAAAATTTCCTGTCGTTTTTGTGCATTCATGGCGCGGGCATTCTAAACTGTTTTTGGCTGCAATGTTGTTATATGGGCTGCGCCATTGGGTAGGCCAGAACACCGCCCTTTTTTGGTGCGCAATAATGTGATGTGAATGTAAAAAATACCTCGTGCCGCCGCAAGCCTTGCGCTGCTTGGCGAAAAAAAATGTCAAGACTTTTTGGGTTTATGCACAGTATTTTTTTCGGACGGAAATAATCGTAAGGAACGTCAATAATGTTGACGGCAAGTCATTGATAGCCTGTAACTTATTGAATAATATGAAAAATACAATATGATCAAAAAGTGATCATTTTAAATATGACACTGGTATTACAGCATGAAATGATTTTTTACCGCAGTTGTCCACAAAGTTATCCACAGGTTTTGTGGATAACCGGGAAAGCGATTGTACGACAATCAGTTAGCACCGGATGCTGATAATATCAGTGAATCTCAGTGGCTAACGTTGCACGTAGTGCGGAAGCAGAAAAAAGGAAGGCTGCGGTACGATCAGGTTCAGCCCAGGTCTGGTAAAGTGGCTCGGATGTCCGCAGCCAATATTTTTTTACGTGTCGCCATACCCTCCCCTTTGCGCCGGTGTTTTGATTATCTTCCACCAACGGCTTGCGATTTGCACACACTACAGCCGGGCATACGTCTGCAGGTGCCGTTTGGGCGCACCACCGTGATCGCTGTATTGTTGGCAATCAGCGATAAAACAACCGTACCCAAATCACGCCTCAAGCGAGTGAGCGAAGTGCTGGATGCAGCGCCGGTGTTATCACATTCACTGCTGAAACTGTTGATGTGGGCGAGCAGCTATTATCAACACCCTATCGGCGAAGTAATGGGCAATGCCCTGCCCGCTCTGTTACGCCAGGGACATGCACCCGAAGTGAAAGGTGAGCCGGTCTGGCAGTTAACGGATGATGGGCGCGCACTGGATTCGTCAGTGCGGGAACAAACCCGTCGTCGCGCACCTCGGCAGGCCGCACTGCTGCAATTATTAAGTACCGCGCCGGATACCGCCCTGCCTGCACCGCACATTGATGCCACGCAGAATAATTGGCGGCCGGTGATGCGCAAACTGGTGGACAAGGGCTGGGTCGAGGTGACAAACCGCTCCGGTTTATTACCATTATCTGTCAATAAATCGACAACGGCCCCCCAATTACACCGTGCTCAGGCTGATGCGGTTGCTGCAATTACCGCCGAACTGGGTAACTTTGGCGTGCATCTTGTGGACGGTGTTACCGGCAGCGGCAAAACCGAGGTGTATCTGGCGCTCATTGAGTCCGTGCTGGCACGAGACCAACAGGTATTGGTGCTGGTGCCGGAAATAGGCCTCACTCCGCAGCTGGTATCACGTTTTCAGCAACGTTTCGCGGTGCCCATCGCCGTATTGCATTCCGGGCTGTCGGATCGTGAACGTCTTGGCACCTGGCTGATGGCTCGCAGCGGGGACGCCGCCATTGTTATTGGTACCCGCTCAGCAGTGTTTACACCGTTCGCCAAGCTGGGGCTCCTGATTCTCGACGAAGAACACGATGCCTCATTCAAACAGCAGGAGGGTTTTCGTTATTCTGCGCGCGATGTTGCTATAAAACGTGCCCATTTTGAAGGTCTGCCTGTGGTACTGGGGTCAGCCACACCGTCGTTGGAAACGCTGCACAACGCCCATCAGGGCCGTTACTCCCGGTTAGTGTTGGCAGAACGGGCTGGTGTCGCACGACCGCCGCATATCGCCGTACTCGACGTACGCAAACAACCCATGTTCGACGGTTTGTCCACTGCACTGATTAACGCTTTACGTCGGCACCTCGACAAAGGCGGGCAGACATTGGTATTCCTCAATCGGCGAGGCTATGCGCCTGCCATGCTATGTCATGACTGTGGCTGGGTGGCCAAGTGTCGGCGTTGTGATGCGAATATGACATTGTTCAATGGTAATACGCGCCTGCGCTGCCACCACTGTGGCAGTGAGCGACGTGCTGATTCATGCTGTCCGGATTGCCAATGCAAAGAATTGCGGCCGGTGGGTGCAGGCACCGAGCGATTGGAGGCTGCACTCAAACAGCAATTTCCTGATACCGGCATCGTGCGCATCGACCGCGATACCACCCGCCGCAAAGGCGCGATGCAGAACCTGTTAGACAGTGTGCATGACGGTAGTAAACGCATTCTTGTGGGCACACAAATGCTCGCCAAAGGGCACCATTTTCCGGATGTGACGTTGGTCGGCATCGTGGACATTGACCAAGGACTGTTCAGTGCCGACTTTCGTGCCACTGAGCGCATGGCGCAGTTATTAGTGCAAGTCGCCGGTCGTGCAGGACGGGCGGAAAAACCCGGGCAAGTGCTGATTCAGACTCATCATCCTGACCATCCATTGCTGCAAATATTATTACACGAAGGGTACACAGCCTTCGCAAAGGCCGCGCTGGAAGAGCGCCGACAAACACAGCTTGCACCATACAGTTACATGGCCTTGTTACGCGCCGAAGCGGTGGACGGTCAGTTGCCGTTGCAATTTCTGAAACATGCCCGCCAGCTTGCCGAACAGCTTGGAGCAGCCTTTGGTGCAAATTTTGGTGAAAGCAGTGTGCAATTGCTTGGCCCCATACCTGCGCCCATGGAGCGCCGTGCCGGGCGTATTCGTGCGCAACTCTTGTTACAGGCATCAGAGCGAGCTGCATTGCATCATTTGCTGGAACCCTGGCTGCAACAACTGGAGTCCGACAAACTGGGTCGCAAAGTACGTTGGTCTATTGATGTGGATCCACAGGAAATGTTTTAGATCAGGTTTATCACTGCCAGGACGTTTTTTTCATCTGACATAAGGCAGAAGGAGCGTTGTTCGGTTATTCCAAATATTCAGGTTGCCACACAAAAACGCCACTCATATCGAGTGGCGTTTTTGTGGCAATCAACCCCGAGCGAGGTCGATGGTTTCTAGGCGTTATTTTTGCGGCGCAGAAGACTAAAGCCAAGCAGCCCTAGTGCTAACAATGCGACAGATGAAGGTTCTGGTACGCTGGTTGCGCAACGATCCTGATTGATTGAGAAATTGCCCACTCCCCAATACTCTGGGTCAATCGTAACGGAGGTAATGGTGGAACAACTACCATTGCTATTATCGGCATAAATACCAAAGCCGGGTGTATTGTCACGGTTAACATTGAACCAATATTGGTTGTCGATTCCCAGCCCGTTGGACTCTGTTGACGTCAGCCATGCATTGTTGCTCGTGCTTCCCAGGTTAGCGCCAATACTAAAAGAAAAAGCACGCGTATTTTCTGGAAGTAAGATCGTTATCAGATAATTGCTTGTTGTGTAGATGTCATAGTCGTTGGTTTCACCGTTGTTCCACCAGTTTACATCATCAGCCAAACGACGACTCATGGCCAAAGGACTGTTGTTTTGATCAAGAAAACTCAGGGAGCCACTGATGGGTGACATAACATTTGTTGTGCTGCCGCCCATGCCATTGGTAATGGCAAAATCGGTCATTGCGTAACCACCAATTGTGGTGGGTGTTGCTGAGCCTGACGCATATGTATCAAGAATCAGCGTGGCAGAAGCCTGTGAAGACAGACCAAGTGATGTTGCTGCAAAAAGTGTGATGGCGGTTAAATGTTTAAACATGATACTGCTTACCTCGACAATGAAACTATAAGTTTGCTTATTGTTTGATCAATAAGCATGCATCATGCCAGATAAATTATTTGTATAACTTACAATGAGGTAGCTGTTTATGACATTGTCAAAACCGATAGGTGTAAAGAATTTCGACGCATGAAAGTTGGCGAGTTTTAGCGTCGCTCTGATACTCCCAGTTTAATGGTGGTCAGAGACCGATGATGTGTGTACGAACGTCTATTAGCGCAGGTATACCTAATCCAGAGGCTCTCCATCCACAAATACCAGCAGTTTTCCCGGTGGAATACGTGTCCAGGTTTCATTGTTGGTGAGAGGCAGGGTGGCGATCACCGCTACGCGGTCATCAGGACGGGTGACATCGTTAAAATCGATACTGATGTCTTCATCTACCAGATGAGCTTTTGCGAAAGGAGCCTTGCGTACGATGTAGTGCAGATCAGTGGCGCAGCGGGCAAACAACAATTCCCCATTGCTGAGTAAAAAATTGAAAGCCCCATGGGTAGCAATCTCTGTACTGACCTCACTTAGTGCCGCTTGAAGCTCCCGTGCTGCCGGCATTTGTGTGCCGGGAAAACGTGTCTTTAAGTATTCCAGTATTTGGCAAAAAGCACGTTCACTATCAGTTTCTCCTACGGGGCGATAGCTGCCAGCACTTAGTGTTGGTGTGAAATCTTGCAATTCACCATTGTGGGCAAAAATCCAGTAACGCCCCCATAGTTCGCGCTGAAACGGGTGCGTGTTTTCCAACGCCACGCCACCGTGACTGGCCTTGCGAATATGGGCGATGACATGAGTGGAATGAATAGGATAGTGGCGCACCAAATCAGCAATGGTGGATTCTGACGAGGCCTGGTCATCGAGAAACATCCGACACCCGGAGCCTTCGAAAAAAGCAATACCCCAGCCGTCTACATGTTCGTCAGTTTTGCCGCCACGGGCGCGAAAGCCTTCAAAGGAAAAACAAATATCTGTGGGAACATTACAATTCATGCCAAGCAGTTGGCACATAGACAGAACTCCTGATGGTGGCAGTGAATCTGTTTTTAGTATACCTGCATGAAGATAGATAACAGAAAAATGAATGTCAGCTTGTACTTGATCGCATGCTCAAGCGATAATGCCGCGCTTTCCCTGTCATGACATGCCAACATGAAACAACAGCTCACCTCTTTGATTCAAACCGCTATCGATACGCTGAAATCTCAAAACGTGTTGCCTGCGGATCTGTCACCGAACATCCAAATTGATCGTACCCGTGATGCCAGTCACGGCGACTATGCTTGCAATATTGCGCTGATGCTGGCTAAGCCGGTGCGTTGCAAACCCCGCGACCTGGCAGAGAAAATTGTTGACGCATTGCCCGTTTCTGACCAGGTCGCAAAAGTCGACATTGCCGGGCCAGGCTTTATTAATTTTACCCTCACGGATGCGACAGTTTACGCCGTGGTAGAGGCCGTGCTGGAAGCAGGCGAGGCCTATGGGCGCTCCACTATTGGTGATGATAAATCCGTGCAGGTAGAATTCGTTTCTGCTAATCCCACCGGCCCGCTGCATGTGGGTCACGGTCGTGGCGCGGCTTATGGCGCGGCAGTGGCGGACCTGTTGGCGGCAGTGGGCTTCAAAGTGCATCGTGAATATTATGTCAACGATGCAGGACGACAGATGGATATTCTCGCCGCCAGCGTGTGGTTGCGTTATCTCGATCTGTGTGGTGAAAATGCCAATGATAAACTGCCGTTTCCCGTTAACGGCTACAAAGGTGATTATGTGTGGGATATCGCCGCCACGCTACGGCGTGAGCATGGCGACACTTTTCGGCATGACGCACAAATTGTACTGACGAATCTGCCCGCCGACGAAAGCGAAGGTGGCGACAAAGAGCAGTATATCGATGCCGTGATCAATCGTGCTAAAGAGTTGTTGGGTGATACAGGCTTCCGCACGGTGTTTGATGCTGGACTCAAGAGCATTCTTGATGATATTCGCCGTGATCTTGAAGGTTTCGGCGTGGTTTACGAAGAATGGTTTTCCGAGCGCTCGCTCACCGAGTCAGGTGCCGTAGGACGTGCCGTTGAACGTCTCAAAGAAGCCGGTCACCTGTACGAAAAAGATGGCGCATGGTGGTTTCGGTCTACTGGTTTTGGGGATGAAAAAGATCGCGTAGTAGTGCGTGACAACGGTCAAACCACCTATTTTGCGTCAGATATTGCGTATCATATGCAAAAACTGGAGCGTGGCTTTGACCGCGTCATTGACGTGTGGGGTGCTGATCACCACGGCTATGTGCCGCGTGTCAAAGCCGCACTGACTGCGCTGGGTGACGATGCCGCTAAGCTGGACGTGCTATTGGTACAGTTTGCGATTTTGTACCGTGGTGGCGAAAAGGCGCAGATGTCCACCCGCTCCGGTGAGTTTGTTACTCTGCGTGAGCTACGCGAAGAAGTGGGCAACGATGCAGCCCGATTTTTCTATGTAATGCGCAAGTGCGAACAGCACATGGACTTTGATCTCGATCTCGCCAAATCTCAGAGCAGTGATAATCCGGTGTATTACATTCAGTACGCCCATGCGCGAGTATGTAGCGTGCTGCGTCAGTTGGCTGAAAAAAACCTGACCCACAATAGCGACAATGGCCTTTCCAATTTAGCGGTATTAAGTGAATCACACGAGCAGGCTCTGCTTACTCGACTTTCCCGCTACCCAGAAGTGGTGGAAACCGCTGCACTGAATCACGAACCGCATCAATTGGCGCATTTTCTGCGCGAGCTGGCCAATGATTTCCACACTTATTACAACGCCCATCAGTTTTTGGTGGATGATGCCGCCGTACGTGATGCACGCCTGTGTTTGATTAAGGCAACAAGGCAGATACTTGCTAACGGCTTGGGTTTGCTGGCTGTGTCAGCACCGGAAGCGATGTAAAAACACTGTCCGGTTATGGCCAAAGATTACAAAAACACTTCCAGGCCCAAAGCCAAAACGCCCAAACCAACACCCGGTTGGGTGTGGATGCTCGGCGGTTTGTTGATTGGCTTGCTGGTCGCGCTATTGGTGTATCTCAGAGATGACCTGCAAACAGGTCGTGAGCGCACGACACCGGCACCGGTGGTGGAAAAGAGTCAAGCTGCCCCCAAACAAACAACAATTAATGACGAACCAAGGGAACAAACAGACGAAAAACCGCGTTTTGATTTTTATAACTTGTTGCCGGAGATGGAGGTATTTATCCCGTCGCAAGAACTGGCGACGGAACGCGAGCGTAAAGCTGTGGACTCCATAACCTATTATTTGCAGGTGGGTTCTTTCCGTCGTATGGAAGATGCTGACCGCATGCGTGCCCAACTGGCATTAAATAATATTGAGTCTCATATCCAGCGCGTCACCATTAATGACAGTCAGACTTGGTATCGGGTGCGAGTTGGCCCTTTCCAGAGCGCGCGCAAAATGGATACAGTGCGTAACCGCTTGCGGGCACAGTCCATGGACCCGATTGTCCTCAGGCTAAATAAGTGATTTTTATATGCTGTCACAGTTGACCCTCAGGGGCAGCTTCTGACACTCTGTGACACTCGTCACGGTACGGTGAGTCGGCCAGCTTTACATGGCAAATCCAAGATTTTTGCTGTAAACCTTTCGTCTTCTCTGCCGTTATACTTTGCAGGGAGAGTCGCTGACTTTGCTGCCTTTTAGCCTGCCAGAACCGATGATTAAATAAATGAGTGCTGCCAAACAACTGCCGGATCACAAGTTGCTGAGATCGTTGTCGCCGCTGTGTGACTTGTCTCCCGATATGTTGGCCGAACTCAGCGGGAAATCACGAGTGACCCAAGTGGTCACTGGTGCGACAATCTTCAAACAGGGTGAGCGGGATCATCGTACCCTGTACCTTGTGACTGGCAAGTTGGAGCTTACCGATGCCTCAGGAAAAACCACAAAGTTAGTTGCCAACAGCAAGCAGGCGCGCCAGCCACTGGACCCTGCATCGCCCCACACCGTTACCGCAGTTGCAAAGACCCCGGTTTCTCTGCTGAATATCGATACTGACCTGCTTGAAATGCTACTCAACTGGGGTGGCAAACAACAGTCTTACGAAGTATCCAGCCTGGCTGTGGAAGAAGATGACACTGATTGGATGAGTCGCTTCCTGCAATCCAAGGTCTTCCTCAAACTGCGCGCGGAAAACATTCAAACCATGATAATGCGCATGGAAGAAATCAAGGTGCGCGCAGATGAAATCGTGATCAATCAGGATGACGACGACGACAACTATTACATTATTGCCAAAGGAAAAGCGAAAGTTGCCCGCCGGGTAGCTCCGGGTGCCCCGTTGATGAAACTGGCTATTTTGACACCCGGCACCGGTTTTGGTGAAGAAGCGCTGATCAGCAATGGCAAGCGCAATGCCTCAGTAACCATGATGGAAGACGGTACGCTGATGCGGCTGTCAAAAGAAGATTTTATCAGCCTGCTGGTTACTCCTATTCTGCAATATGTGTCTTTTGATGAAGCCAAGGCCATGACGGGCCCGGATGTGCAATGGCTGGATGTACGCAAACTGGCTGAATATTCCCGAGGCAGTTTGCCCGGTGCACGCAATATCCAGTTGGCTGAAATGCGTTTACAGCTACGCAAGCTGAATAAATTACACAAATACATTGTTTTCAGTGATGGCGGCAGTCGTGCGGCGGCGGCGGTGTTTTTGCTGAACCAATATGGCCTGGATGCTTTTGTATTGCGTGATGGTCTGAATGCTGTTTCGGCGTCTGCGCTGGAAAAAAATGCAAGCAAACCACCTGCTGCTGCAACACAAACATCTGCACAAACAAGCACACAGGCAAAATCGCAAGACGTACCGACGCTGAAACCAGAGGATAACGTTGTCAGTCTACATGGCGAAGCTGCAACGGGTAAGGAAAGTGATGGTCGTGTGGAAGCGCTGATGAGCAAGGCCAAGCAGCGCGTGCAACAGGAAATGCAGCGCACCCAGGCGGCAGACAATGCACGTAAACAAGCATTGTCCGAAGTCGCGCGGCTCAAAGAAGAAGCGGCCGTTGCACGAAAAAAAGCCGAAGACGAAGCACGGCGTGCAGCAGATCACGCGCGCAGTGAGGCAGAACGGGCAGCAGCACAAAAACGCGCCGATGATCTGGCCGCCGAACAGGCAGAGCGTGAAGCTGCCGTACAGCAGGCAGAAGCAGAAACTGCGCGGGCCGAACAGGCTATGCAGGCACAAAAAAAAGCCGAAGAGGAGATTGAGCATCTCAAACTGGATGCCGCCAAAGCACGCCGTGATATGGAAGCTCAGGCACGTCAATCAGCGGATACCGCGAAAAAAGAGACAGAAGGCGAAATTATTCGTCTCAAAGCCGAAGCTGAAATGGCGCGTCAGCGCGTTGAAGAACAAGCCAGGCTGGCCGCTGATGCCGCTCGTTCTGAAACAGAACGCAAGATGGCTCAGCAGCGCGCTGAAGAAGTCAGTCGCCATCAACAAGAGGCTGAAAGCGCTTTGCAAAAAGCCGAAATTGAGGCCATGCGCGCTCAACAGGCCGAAGCCGCACGGCAACAGGCCGAAGACGAAGCCGAGCGCATGCGCACCCGTGCTGAAGAAACCCAGCGTGAAATGGAAGAACAAGCCCGTTTAGCCGCAGACCAGGCACGTTCCGAAGCCGAGCGTGATGCTGCCCAGCAACGCGCAGAAGATCTGGCCGAACAACAGGAAGAACTGGAAGATGCAGTCAGCAAGGCTGAATCAGAAGCCGCACGTGCGCAGGCAGCAGAGAGTGAAGTTGAACGCCTGACAAAACTGGCAAACGAGGCACGACTTCAGGCTGAGGCACAAGCGCGCATGGCAGCGGATCAAGCGCGTAGTGAGGCGGAACGCGAAATGGCTGCACAACGTGCGCAGGAAATGGGGCGTTTGCAGGCCGAGCGGGAAGAAATGGCAAGAAGGGCGGAAGATGAAGCATGTCGAACCCGGGCTGCTGAAGAAGCTCGTTTACAAGCTGAAGCCGAAATTCAGCGACTGAAGGTAGATGCCGAAGTGGCGCGCATGCAACTGGAAGAACAGGCGCAGCGTGTTGCTGATGCTGCACGCTCTGATGCAGAACGCGAAGCCATGCGTGCACAGGCCGCCGAAGAAGCCCGTCTACAGGCGGTGTATGAACTGGAGCGCCTGGAAACTGAAACAGAGCAAACACGTCTGGCCGCTGAGGCACAGGCACGCCTGGCCGTTGATGCTGCACGTAGCGAAGCAGAACGTGCGGCGGCGAGTCTGCGTGCCGAAGAACTGGCGCAACAACAGGCTCAGTTGGAAGAAATTACCCGTCGTGCCGAGGAAGAAGCGACCCGCGCAGAAGAAGCTGATGCCGCACGGCAACGGGCCGAAAATGAAATTATTCGTCGTCAGGCCGAGGCAGAAGAAGCCGAACGACGTGCAGCCGAAGAATCGAATCGAGCCCATGAGGCCGAAGCAGCCCGCCAGCAAATGGAAAATGAAATGGCGCAGTTGCGCGCCGAAGCAGCGGCGGCGCGTGAACAAGTGGAAAAACAGGCGCGACTGTTTGCCGCTGCACAAAAGGTGGAGGCAGAAGAGGCACAGAAAAACAGTTTGGCAGCCATGGATGCCGAGCGTAAAAAGCGGGAAGCTGCCGAAGCCGTTGCACAACAACAGGCACAGCAACAAAAAGAAGTTGAGGTATTGGCCGAGCAGGAGCGTTTGGCTGATGCGGAAGTCACACGACGTAAACAGGAAATGGAAGACGTTGCACGTATCGCCAAAGAAGAGGCTGTGCGAGCACAACAGGTCGCCGAAAAAATGCGCCAGGAGGCGGAGGAAGAAATCAAACACCTTAAAGCGGAGGCTGAAGCTTCACGCTTACAAGCTGAGTTGGAGCACAAACGCTCTATTATCGCCGCACGGCGTGAGGTGGATAAAAACAAAATCAAACTGGCGGCACAAGCCAAGGCAAAAAAGGCTGCCGCCATTCAACAGCGTAAAAAAGCAGATTCTGACAAGGCACGCCGGGCTCGTGAAGCGCGCGAGGCGGCCCTGAAAGCCATTGGAAAAAATGAAGAAAGTCTGGACGACTTTATGGAGTTGGAAGCGGCGGCGGAAGAAATTGCCGAAGTGGAAAATGCGATCATCGTAGATGAAAAAGAAATTGCTGCACGTGCCAAAGACCGATCAAACCTGATTGATCCCCGGGAAGTGATGAAGGTCGAAAAACAGGAACAAAAACGCCAGTGGGTATCGGATGATTTTATCTGGGAAGCAACACTGGGCTATCGTGATGACCCTCATGTCGATGCCGTTGGTTCACCAGCAGATTCCGTGGGCGTTGAAAACGAGCGCAATCAAAAAGCAGAAAAAATTGCCGAGGAAAAAGTGCGGCAGGAAACGGTGACACAAAACCCATCAATAGAATTTGAGAATAAACCGGCAGCGCAAAAGCCATTGTTTGAGACGCAGGACATCAATCGGTCGATTCGGCCGCAGCAGGATGTGACAACACGGAAATCGAAACGTGGCCCAAGTGCGGGATGGATAACAGGCGCTGCGCTGTTTTTGGTGATTATTTCCGGAGTGGGTTGGTTTTATCTTTCCGGCGATGATGCGCCGAAAAAATTGAAGGCTGTGGTGAATCAAGGGACAGAGACGCTGAGTGAAATTACCGATAAAGTAACCTCAACCATTGGTGAAATAGGTCAGCCTGAGCCTGAAGCATCTGCCAGTTCCGACATACCCGAGATAACGGATACCCAAGGCAAAGAAGCCATCGCACGGTTACGTGAACGTCTGGAATCAATCAAGGCCGAAGCAGCCCAAAAAACAAGCGTGGAAACGCCCCCTGTGGTGGCAGCGCCTGCTGTAGCGGAGCCGCTGATGACTGAGGCTCCTGTCGCTGAGGTATTAGAGGAAACCCCCTCGATACCGAATATCCAGACCGAAGAACCGACAGCAACAGAAGAACACGTGCTGGAGACGGTTGATGATGTGATGAAAGCGCTGAATGCACCGGAGGCGATTACTGAGGCAATAGAGCCTGAAGCAACGCTGGAAGCTGTTAAACCCGAAATAATAGAGTCTGAAACAACGGATGCTGTGATTGAAGAGGGGGGCAGTATAGTGGATCCGGTGGATAACTTGCCGATTGCCGATAAAGTGATTGACGTTGATGTGACCGTGACCGAACCCGCTGTAGAAATAGCAGCTCCTGTTGCCATCACAAGTGATATTGTCACGGAAGAATCAGGCGATTCAAACTCAGACGGCATGGATGTGCTGGCACCGAAAGAAGAGCCACCGATAGAAAGCGTTATACCCCCCGGTCAGTAAGCATCCCGACAGATCAGGGATTTATTCTGCGGCAGGTATTGTTGCCGCGACATATTCAAATGTGCTGGTGTGTAAGGCTTCACCATTCTCATTGTTTACCACGACCTGCCATGCCCCTGTCCATTCGGGCAACAGGTTTTTACTGGAATAAACCCGCCAACGTGCCCCGGAACCAACCTTAAAAGTAATCTCAGCCATAACCTGGCCATTGTGTTCCCAGCGATGGGTAACAATTTGTCCATCAAGCCCACGCAAATCGGTGAAGAAAAAAATCCGGCCGGTATCGGTGGAAAACGTTTCTTGTGTATCTATCGGCTCTCTATCAACAATGGCGGTGGTGAAAATAGCCCGTGCAACACGGCCAGTTTTGAGTGCTACCTGGTTGGTGGTTGTTGGCGTCATTTCAGCGGATGTTTCAATTTCATCCGCTGCTCTTTCCACCGTTTCCGCAAAGCCGGGAGAGCTCATGACCGCCCCGGTCAGTAGCGTCAGCATTGCATTGCGGGTTATTCGTCCAGTGGAAACAAAGTAGGGGGCGAACATGAGGCGAACTCCTTTGCTGTCTTATTTTGGGTTTTCCAGCCGGTATCGTGATCAGGGCGTTTGGTTATGCACCAACTGGTTGATGGGGGAGTGTATCAGAGTTCGCGCATGCGGAAATGGCCGATAGTGTGGTTGGTAAAATTGCCGCTGGGGTAGCTTGTTTTTGAGCAACCTTTGTTATAGAACCATTTCCCGCTACGTTCCTAATGTTTTTATTTGCACCATTGATCGGCGATTTTTTGTGCTTCGATCAGACGTGTCTGAATGTCAGCATCGCTAAGAAAACGGCGCTCACCCTGATCGGTGATTTCGTATTGACGACCGCCAAGCTTCAGGCTGATGACTCGACGTTTAGCGCTGGAACAATTTTTATCCTGACGTTCTTTTTCTGTCGCTGCCTTGTTTGCAGCTTCTTTTTTATCTTTGCGTTCTCTGGCAAAGGCATCCAGTAGCTTATTGGTAGCGTCCTGCTGGTTGACCGGGCTAGGAGTTGATGTGCGTGCCGGGCCTTTGGGTACCTTGATTTGTGTAGCCTTTTGACTGGGTGGGCGTTCGCCATAATGGGTGTTGCCTTCACTGTCCGTCCATTTGTAAATCTTACTGGCAAAACTCAGGGGTGACAGGCATAACAGGAAAACAGTTATCAGGATAATCAGATTTTTCATGCATAACCTCGTCGAGGGTGGGTGTTGCGGGAAGCATAGCGTGGAACAGGAAGCCTGTAAATTTAACGGCGTGTCATATCCAGACTTTAGTAGATTGTTGGTCGCCAGGTATTTTCAAAAATACAAATGTACTCATAGCGTCTGAGATTTAGGCCTGAATTTCAAAACATTCAATTAAAACCTGATCTTAGCGTTCTGCATATGCTGTGATATAGCCCAGTGCATGCTTTATTTTCTGCCTACCGGTATCTCATTCAAGCTGACAATAAAAAGACAAAAACAAGCCGCCTGTTTTTCTAATATGTTAATCGCTAGCATTGCGGATGTTCCGGGTTTTGATGAGGCAACAAACGTCACCCAGTTTTTTCGGTACGAAGCTGGTTGCTCGCCGGGAGGCGTCAACAACACAATGTTCGCTAAAATAAATGACTTTATTTGCAATATGGTTTGTATAACGTTTTCGTTTCCCCCAAAAAGACTGGCCAATAAAAACATGTTCGTTTTTGACGGGATGCCATGAAAGCTATTCCGGTGCGTAGTAAATGGAAAAACAACAATGGAAAACTTGGATGTGAAACTCAACAGACCTTAAAAATACCCGCAAAAAAAAGCGCCCGGTGAAGGGCGCTTGAAGTTGTCTGTTTAAGGACAGACTTATTGTTATGTCATTTACACTATTTATTGGTGAACTCGGGATAAGCCTCCATACCGCACTCGGTAAGATCGACTCCCTCGTATTCTTCCTCTTCCGTGACGCGGACTCCCATGATCATCTTGATAACCATCCAGGTTATGTAGCTGACCACGAATACCCAGACCAGAATGGTGAGCATGCCCACGATCTGACCGCCGAAGCTGGCAGCGCTATTGGTAAGTGGTACGGCCAATAGACCCCATATACCGACTACGCCATGCACTGAAATAGCACCCACCGGGTCATCAACCTTCAGCTTATCCAGGCCGATGATGGCAAAGACCACCAGCAGGCCACCGAAACCACCAATCAGAGTGGCCTCCAAAGCGGAGGGTGTGGAGGGCTCAGCAGTAATTGCCACCAATCCAGCTAACGCGCCATTAAGTGTCATGGTCAAATCAGCCTTGCCGAACAGCAGCTTGGCCACAATCAGCGCAACAATCACGCCACCCGCAGCGGCGGCATTCGTGTTCAGAAACACCATGGCGACCGAGTTGGCATTGGCAATATCGCCTAGTTTGAGCACGGAACCACCATTGAAACCGAACCAACCCATCCACAGGATGAACGTGCCCAATGTTGCCAGAGGCAGATTGGCTCCCGGAATTGCGTTGACTGAGCCATCTTTGCCGTACTTGCCTTTGCGAGCACCCAGTACCAGCACACCGGCTAAAGCCGCAGCCGCACCTGCCATATGCACAATGCCAGAACCGGCAAAATCGGAGAATCCGAAATCATCACCGAGGTTGTACATGCCAAACACAGAGCTGCCACCCCAGGTCCAGCTGCCTTCCATGGGGTAGATGAAACCGGTCATCACTACCGCAAACAACATAAATGCCCAAAGTTTCATGCGCTCTGCAACAGCACCGGAAACGATGGACATGGCGGTTGCTACAAAGACCACCTGGAAGAAGAAGTCAGATGCATTGGAATACACTGCGCCTCCATCAAAGCCAGCTTCGGCAGATTCTTTTAATACCGCACCGACCATGGCATCTGTATTTTCAGCACCGTCCAATACGATGTTGGCCAGGAACATGCCGCCGTCGTACATGATGTCGTAGCCGACAGCCAAGTACATGGTGCAGGCAATGGCAAACAATACGACGTTTTTGGTGAGAATTTCGGTGGTGTTTTTAGAACGAACCAGTCCCGCTTCCAGCATGGCAAAACCTGCTGCCATCCACATCACCAAGGCACCACACACCAGAAAATAAAAGGTGTCCATGGCGTACTGCAAATGAAAAATATTAGCTTCCATTATTATGTACTCCCCGCTTTAGAGTGCTTCAGTACCGGTTTCACCGGTACGAATACGAACCACTTGCTCCAGAGGAGCAACGAAAATTTTGCCGTCACCGATTTTCCCGGTATTAGCGGCCGTGCTGATTGCCTCGATAACCTGATCCAGAAGATCTGCGGCAATGGCCAGTTCAAGTTTTACTTTTGGCAAAAAATCCACGACATACTCTGCACCACGGTAGAGTTCGGTATGACCTTTTTGGCGTCCGAAACCTTTTACTTCAGTGACAGTGATGCCTTGAACCCCAATTTCTGACAAGGCCTCACGCACGTCGTCCAGCTTGAAAGGCTTGATAATTGCTGTGACTAGTTTCATGGGAAAACTCCCTCCTAAAATATGCACTGGCGCTTGGCAGTGTTGCGAAGCGCGATATTGCTGATAATTGCTACTATTTACTGCGAAATTGCGCTTCGAAAGAGTCGCCTGGATTTATTTGATCTCATTATTTTTTTCATATTTCCTCCCCAAATTAAAGGTGTGTTAATTGATTTGAAAATCTCCAACCACATATAGCACCGACTGTGCCAAGATATGTAATGGTACTTTTTTCAGTAAGTTATGATAATTTTACAGACTCAGCCGATCCTGTTGTGCACCAAAATGAGGAGGTCGGCAAAGGCGCGCACCATTATTGAGCGCTATATTGGTGCGGGCATTTTTAGGGCACGCAAAAATAAGCCATATTGGGAATTGTGTGTGCGTCACTGGCCAGTACCCGCCTTATCTCGTTAAGATAATACGTGGCAGATGCAATGCATCTGTTGAGAAAATCATGAAGGAGGTCAGCAAGATGTTTGAAAATCGTTTAGACCCTAAAAAACTGGATGAACTGGCTCGCGGCGTGTTAGACAAACTGCCGGCCGGTTTTCAGACCCTGCAGCAGGACATGGAAAAAAATCTGCGGGCCGCCCTGCAAGCCGCACTGACTAAAATGGAATTGGTGACCCGCGACGAATTTGAAGTACAAAGCGCGGTACTGCAACGTAGTCGTGAAAAACTGGAGGCACTGGAAGCAAGGGTGGCTGAACTGGAAAAACAACTGAAATAACTTTCTTCCCGGTAGATACATAATACCGGGAAGCTCCCGGCACTCCTGCCATAAGGTAGAACCTAAATCCTGCAAGCATATAGTGCGCTGGGCTATGTCCCAGCGAGTTGGTTGTTTTTTATACAGGCATTGAGCCGATCAGGCTCTGAATTTCAGCTCTACCCTGTAAAACGCCTCTTGCAGTACTCGCTGATTAAAAATGGTGTATGTTTTTTGTGCAATTCGTACGGGGCAATCAAGGCACCGCCTGCCTGTCTTTTCAAAGCATGCAAAGATTATGGTTATACGTGTTCGTTAAACGGCAAGCTGTAACCAATCATCCCAAGGGGTAGCATGCAAGTGTTTTTCGGGTAAAACAATGCGAATCTGGTTGCCCCCGGTTAATAACTTCCCCGCAACACAAATAAAATAAACACGAATACTTTCGGGTTCCCATTTTTTTAGCTGTGCATTATTACTGGTTAATGCCATCCACCGTAGTGTGTTGTAAGCTAATATAGCGGATTGAAACAAGACCGCATTGGCAAAAAAATCATTGGTTTTTATATGGGCTAACCCCAATTGGCTCTTCGCTTCTTCAATCCAGGTTTCACTGGTTGCCCGTTGTCCGTAACATTTATGCGTTTCCCATTCAGTCTTATTTTCCGTGGTGACGTAACAAAAATAATCATAACTCTTCACATCCAGCAAGGTGTGTTGAGGCGAATATTCACGGTCTTTTTCTTGCCTGACAGCCACGAAAAGTCGTGAAGCATTCCAGCCCTTCGCACAGTGCCAAAAACGGCATTGTTCCCATCCGGGTTTTCCATCAATCGCGGTCCACTGTTGGCGGGCCAATAGTGTCGCAAGATTTTTTAGTTTCACTTTGATGAGATAACCATGACCGAGTGCGTCAAGATAATCCAGTAATGCACCGACAAAATAGCCACTGTCACCTCGAAAAATGATGCGCTGTGAGGCAGGTAGTTGAGCAAGCAGCTGTTTCATGAATTCGACCACACCATTACTGGTATAAGCACTCCCCATACGGAGCCAGCCCTGGAGGATTTCTTTTGTATGCGTACAAAAAGCCAATTGTGGGTGGTACGAATATGCACCTTTTTTATGTGGATTATAGCCTTTGGCAACCCCTTCCTGTTTCCCATAAACGGTTTTCACACTCGAATCGACATCAATCCATAGCGTCTGCAAGGCTGCAACATTGCTGTTTCCTTCACGCAAGGCTTTTTGCCACACCGTTTTACGTAACACATGTATCAGTGTTTCCATTTCACTGATATGGCGAGCTCCCACTTCTTTAAATAATCGGCCCAATGTTGTTTCATCGGGAATTCGCAACCATCCAGCAGCTTTTTGTAATACGCGGCAACCTGACCAAAGCAACGCACATTTACTGATGCTAAAGGCACCACCGATTAAACCTGTGAGTATGAGAAAAACACCCTCTTCAAGGCGATAAAACGCATTGTCTTTTCGTTCATGGTTAACGGTTTTTTGAAAGAGTTGATTAAACCCAAGTTTATCCAGAAATTTGATGACAGGAATAAGCCCCGCTTTGCTGGTCATATTTTTTCCGGTTTTCTGAAAATGGACTTTGGCTGACTTTTGACGGGCTTTACGGGTACTGGCTTTTTTTCTGTTATGCATATTCATGAAAATAGTGACTCATCGGTTATGGTTAAATCTGGGTAACTGATTGATGAGTTTACCTTTTTCTTTCATTAAGTGTTTCTACTTGCAGGATTTAGGTAGAATGCCACCACGTTGTGACCGGTGGACTGCCATGCCTAATTCAAACAAAGAACACGAACACCGCATCAAACGATTGCAGGCGTTCACGGATTTGCTCCGTGATAGCACGCTTGCTCGCGTGGAGCGTGAGTTACGTGAATTGCATCCGGCAGAAATTGCTCATTTGCTGGAAGCCTTGCCGCATGAACAGCGTGATGCGGTATGGGAGCTAGTCTCGGCTGAGCAGGAAGGCGACGTGTTGTTGCAGGTCAATGATGATGTGCGTGAACGACTGATTCGTGACATGGACAACAGCGAGTTGCTGGCTGCCGCCGAAGGGCTGGAAACCGATGATCTTGCCGACATTCTCAGCGACTTTCCCGATGGGGTAACTGACCAGGTATTAGAGGCTATGGATGCCCAGCATCGCGAGCGCTTGGAAGCCGTGATGTCTTACCCGGAAGACACTGCTGGCGGGTTGATGAATACTGACACTATCACTGTGCGTGCAGACATCAGTCTTGATGTCGTTCTGCGTTACCTGCGACGTATCGGTGAAATTCCGGAAATGACTGATCAACTCATCGTCACCAATCGTGAAAATAAATACTTGGGGTTGTTGCCGCTGGCTGCTCTGCTAATCAAGAACCCCGACACGCTGGTGGCAGAACATATGGATCGCGAACGGGAAGCGATTTTGGCCACCCTGCCTGAGCAGGAAGTGGCCAGTCTATTTGAAAAACGTGATTTGGTGTCGGCACCGGTCGTGGACGAAGAAGGCAGGCTGCTGGGTCGTATCACCATTGATGATGTGGTGGATGTGATTCGTGATGAGGCTGAGCATTCGCTGATGAGCATGGCGGGCCTCTCGGAAGAAGATGACATGTTTGCGCCAGTGGCTACCAGCTCGAAACGCCGGGCCGTTTGGCTGGGCGTGAATCTGCTCACTGCCCTGCTGGCTTCATGGGTCATCGGCCAGTTCGATGCCACCCTGGAAAAAATGGTAGCACTGGCCATTCTCATGCCCATTGTTGCCAGCATGGGCGGCATTGCTGGCAATCAGACTCTGACGTTAGTCATTCGTGGTATGGCGCTGGGACAAATCAGCCGTTCCAATGCGCGGCGACTGTTTAACAAGGAGCTGTTGGTAGGCGGACTCAACGGGGTGATTTGGGCATTGATCGTCGGCGGTATTGTGACGGCCTGGTTTGGCGATGCACAATTAGGTGGCATTATCGCTGCCGCAATGCTGATTAATCTGATTGTTGCTGCCATGGCCGGGGCAACCATTCCGCTGATGCTCAAGCGTGTCGGCATTGACCCTGCGTTGGCAGGTGGTGTGTTACTGACTACCGTCACGGATGTTATCGGCTTTCTGGCATTCTTAGGGCTGGCAGCCCTACTATTGTATTAATATATCCGTAGCGATTGAGATTTAGGTATGAATTAAGCACTAAAAACATTCAACCGAATAAAATCCAACACAGAGGCGCGAAGACGCAAAGAACGCAGAGGGATACCGATAATATTTGAGATTCAGGTATTGACGGAGCCTGCTGCAATAAAACCAATATCGCAATCGCTACGAGTATCTATCTTTTGCTCATTATCCTCTAAACCCTTTGCGTGCTCTGCGTCTTCGCGTTGGATTTTCATTATTTATGCTCAGCCAGCATATGCACGAAAACAGGATAATTCAGCCCTTAATTCACATTAATCTTTGTAGTTACAGATAACAGATAATTAAACCAATGCCTGCACCAGAAACGCCCAAACTGACCGTCGATATTATTATCGAACTCATCGACCGACCCGGCCGACCCATATTGCTCATCGAACGCAAAAACCCACCGTATGGCTGGGCACTCCCTGGCGGTTTTGTCGATGTGGGCGAAAGCCTGGAGCAGGCTGCTGTGCGCGAAGCGGCAGAAGAAATTTCACTGCCGGTAACACTCGTCACTCTGTTGGGGTGTTACTCGGACCCAACCCGTGACCCCCGTGGTCACACTGTCTGTGCCGTATATACCGCCGAGGCCAGCGGTGAACCTCAGGCTGCTGATGATGCTGCAAACGTGCAGATTTGTTTGCCTGAAGATCTGCCTTCACCCCTGGCTTTTGACCATGCTTTGATTCTTGCGGATTATCTGAATTACCGGCAAAACGGCGAACGGACCCCGTTGCGAGGTTAGAGGCCAAAAAAACCGCTCTTTAAACACAGGGAATCAAGCTAAAGCCCCTTTGCTGCCTGCCGATACACCGGTATTAAACGAGCACTTGGCCCATGCCAGTGACTACTTGCAAGGATTGCCACTGTGTCCGATTTTTTCATTGCCCGCCAACCCATCTATGATCGCAAACTGTATGTGTATGCCTACGAACTGCTGTATCGCTCCAGTGAAAATAATTACGCCGACGTGGTCGATGGTGACGATGCCACTTCCCAGGTACTGATCAATGCGCTGATGGAGGTCGGTCTGCCTGAGCTGGTAGGGCAATCACTGGCCTTTATCAATCTTACTGAACGCTACATTGTGGAAGGTCTGCCGCCATCACTGGCTGAGGACAATCTGGTGCTGGAGGTATTGGAAGACATAAAACCCACGGAAGCAGTGATCACCGGCCTGAAAAAATTGAAAGCGGCCGGTCACGTCATCGTTCTTGACGATTTTATTTGTGATGACAGCAAACGGGCGTTGGTGGAACTGGCAGATATCATCAAATTTGATCTGTTCACTTTGCCGGGAGGCACATTGACAGAACAGGTCAAAAAACTTCGGCCAACCGGTGTGCGGTTACTGGCAGAAAAAGTCGAAACCCCGGAAGAATACGAATATTGCAAAGCGTTGGGTTTTGATTATTTTCAGGGCTATTTTTTTTGCAAGCCGAAAATTGTCAAAGGCGCACGGACACTGACAAGCCGCATGGCCATCATGCAATTGCTGAGCAAATTGCAGAATCCCGAACTGGACTTCGGTGAATTGCAAACATTGGTGGCACAGGATGTTTCCCTGTCATACCGAATTTTGCGTTATATCAATTCCGCACACGTCAGTATTGGAAGAAAAGTCGAATCCATACAACAGGCCATTAGTTTGTTGGGCCTTAATACCATCAAAACCTGGGTAGCGATCCTGGCCATGTCCAGTGTTGACGACAAGCCTTACGAACTGATTCTTACCGCGCTGATTCGTGCGCATATGTGCGAAACATTGTCTGCTGATACGCCTGTATCTGCTGAAAAGGCCTTCACTGTGGGTCTGTTCTCAGTGTTGGATGCTTTCATCAACAAACCGCTGGATGAAATTCTGGATACCTTACCGTTATCCGATGCGCTGCATCATGCCCTGTTGGATAAAACCGGCGAGCTGGGACAATTGTTGTCATTGGTATTGAGCTATGAACGCGGCCAATGGAACAATCTGAGCAATACACAATATGATAGCGGCACTTTGCGTGCAGCCTATCTGGCATCGATTCGCTGGGCGGGTGAAATCAGTGATTCGCTGATCAGCAAAAAATAACGTTACCTGCCAGTCGATAAAACTCAAGCCAGCAAAAGTCAGTCATCGCTCGGGTATTCAACAACCTGACGTTCCCAGAGTTCTGGTCTGCACAAAATATGTGCAAAAATAAAAATCCCCGAACGACCCCGCTCGTAACTTGCGGTACAATCCGTCCTCATTTTAAACCTGACACATCAGTAATATCCTCGTGACGAACCTTTCTTTAGGCAAACACCGACTTGAACCCCGCTGGCGGGTGCAGTCACCTGTTGCCCGTCATGGCGCATCGGCCGAACTATTGGATTGGTTGCTGGACTCTGCTTCGTTAACCCGGCGTTTGCAGCAGACATGCCGAGGTCAATTTCGTGTTGAGCCTACTGAGCAACACTGGCAGCGACCAATGTTGAATGAAGCACAGGCGTTGGGCATATTGCCACATGAACGCTGTTTTGTGCGCGAAGTACGTTTGTTATGTGATGATCAACCGTGGGTGTTTGCGCGTACGGTGATTCCGGTGCGTACCTTGACCGGGCCGCGCCGCCGCCTGTCACGGTTGGGTAAAAAGCCATTAGGTGCAGTATTGTTTGCAGATCCTTCTATGGTGCGTAGCGGCATTGAGGTTGCCCAATTATCGCCGGAGCAACCATTGTTTACGCGTGCCACAGTGGGTTTGTCACAACCACCAGCGAGCATCTGGGGTCGGCGTTCAGCCTTTTTTCTCAATCACCACCCACTGCTAGTGAGTGAAATTTTTCTTCCCGCCATCTGCCCACGCCGCGGTTAGTCCGCTACAGTATCCGCCCATGAATATACCAACCGTAATATCGGACCTGAGTTGGGAGCGTATCAAGGATCGCAGTTATCAATATGCGTTGCTGATGCGCCTGCACCGTCCCATTGGCACTTACCTGTTGTTATGGCCGACAGCGTGGGCGTTGTGGATTGCGGGACAGGGCAACCCGGATACAGGAGTGACGCTGGTGTTCGTGCTGGGCGTGGTGTTGTTGCGTGCGGCGGGTTGTGTGATTAATGACTACGCCGACCGTGAATTTGACCCGCGTGTTGCGCGCACCAAAAGTCGCCCCATCGCGGCGGGCAAGGTAACGCCCCGGGAAGCGTTGATACTGTTTGTGGTGTTATGCCTGATTGCTTTTATGTTGGTATTGACGACGAATGGGCTCACCATTGCTCTATCTCTGGTTGGTGCAGTGCTGGTGGCCATTTATCCTTTTACGAAACGCCACACCTATTTGCCGCAAGTATTTTTGGGGCTGGCTTTCGGCTGGGCGATTCCTATGACATTTGCGGCACAGACTGGCGAGGTGCCGCTGGTGGCGTGGTTGTTGCTCATTGCCACCGTATTATGGGCCACAGCTTATGACAGCATGTATGCCATGGTGGATATCGAGGATGATTTAAAAATTGGCGTCAAATCCACGGCGATTTTATTTGGCGATGCCGACCGCATGATTATTGGCAGCATTCAGGTGATGTTTCTGCTCACCATGTGGATTGTCGGCAATAAACTGGAATTGGGTGTGTTTTATTTTCTTGGTCTATTGGTAGCAACGGGGTTGGGTGTGTATCAGCAGCGGCTGATTCGTGATCGCAGTCCCGAGGGTTGCTTCAAGGCTTTTCTTAATAATCATTGGTTTGGTGCGGTGATTTTTGCTGGACTGGTGTTGCATTACTGGTTTGCGGAAGGGGCTGCGGAGCCCGTTGTCAGTGCCGTAAGTGGAGGTTTTTAAATAGATGTGGATGTCGTGGTTGGCTGTGGTTGGCGGTTTGGTTTTTTTGGTGTGGAGTGCTGAACGTTTTGTGCATGGCGCGGCAGGGCTGGCGCGTAATCTGGGGGTGTCGCCACTAATTATCGGTATGACCATTATGGGGTTTGGCACGTCGGCACCCGAGATGCTGGTTTCCGGTATGGCCGCCAGCAGTGGTAATCCCGGGATAGGGATAGGTAATGCGCTGGGCTCCAATATCGCGAATATTGCGCTAGTTTTGGGGGTAACAGCGCTGATTATGCCGCTAACAGTGGATTCCGGCATTTTGCGCCGCGAGTTCCCGGTGTTGTTTGCGGTGACCTTGCTGGCGGGTGCCTTGATGCTTGATGGCGAGCTGGGTGTGCTTGATGGCACTATTCTGCTGGGGTCCACGGCCTTATTGATTTTCTGGATGATCTGGCTGGGCAAGCGCTCACAAGCTGTGGCCTCTGATCCTCAAATAACGGCCTCGGTGGCAGACCCGTTAACGGGTGAATTTGAAAGGGAGGTTCCCTCCAGCCTGAGTACCAGACAAGCTGTATTCTGGGCCATATTGGGTCTGGTGGCTTTGGTATTGAGTTCCAAACTGCTGGTATGGGGCGCTGTAGATATTGCCCGTGATCTGGGTGTCAGTGATTTAGTCATTGGCCTCACTATTATTGCCATCGGCACCAGCCTGCCGGAACTGGCTGCCTCGGTGATGAGCGCCCTCAAGGGTGAAGACGATATGGCCGTGGGCAATATCATTGGCTCTAATATGTTCAACTTGTTGGCGGTACTGGCTTTGCCGGGATTGATTGCCCCCAGCGTATTGGAACCGGCAGTGTTACAACGTGATTTTCCTGTCGTGGCAGGATTAACCCTCGTATTATTCTTGATGGCTTATGGTTTCAGAGGGCCGGGCCGTATCAACCGCCTTGAAGGCGGGTTGTTGCTGGCCTGCTTTGTCGGTTACATGATATGGCTGGGCATGACGGGCCTGGGCTGATAGATTCAGGCATAGTATTTAGGTAATAACTAAAAAATATGAGTCCCGTTAAACTTGAACAAATGGCCCTTGCGGTCATCGATATTGAAGCCAAAGCCATAGCCGATCTTGCCGGCCGCATTGGCCCGGATTTTGTGCATGCCTGCCGCTTTATGTATGACTGCGAAGGCCGCATTGTGGTGCTGGGCATGGGTAAGTCAGGCCATATCGGCGAAAAAATTGCCGCCACCCTGGCCAGCACTGGCAGCCCCGCTTTTTTTGTACACCCGGGTGAAGCCAGTCACGGTGACATGGGCATGATCACCAGCAATGATGTGGTGCTGGCGTTATCCAACTCCGGTGAAACCACTGAAATCCTCACCATTCTGCCACTGATCAAACGCCTGGGAGTCCCACTCGTCGCGCTGACGGGCAAGGTGGATTCCACGCTGGCTGAGGCCGCCGATGCACATCTTGATGTCAGTGTGGAAAAAGAAGCGTGCCCGCTGGGATTGGCACCCACCTCCAGCACCACAGCAGCGCTGGTGATGGGCGACGCGCTGGCGGTATCACTGCTGGAACAGCGTGGATTTACTGCGGATGACTTTGCACTGTCGCACCCCGGTGGTTCACTGGGGCGACGTTTATTGCTGCATGTGGAAGATATTATGCACGGCAACGATAGTATTCCCTGTGTGAGCGATACCGCCAGTCTTAGCGAAGCGTTACTGGAAATGACGCAAAAAGGTCTGGGGATGACGGGTATCGTTGATGCCGATGGCAAGCTGGCGGGCATCTTTACCGATGGTGATCTGCGCCGGGTGCTGGACCATGGCGAGGTTAATGTCCATCAAATTGGTATTGCCGAAGTGATGACACGCCATTGCAAGACAGCGCAGCCTAGGCAATTGGCAGTAGAAACACTTAGCCTGATGGAGCAGCACAAAATTAATTCACTGATGGTCGTGGACGAACAACAGCAGCCTGTTGGTGCGCTGAATATGCATGACTTGTTGCGCGCAGGCGTGGTTTGATACCAGCTCCTTAAAATGTAAATTAAGGGCTAATCACTCTGTTAACACTTTTTACTGAAAACACCATCGTTTCGTCTGTTTTTAGCCGGAACCCAGGAATTTAAAGTCTTAGTACAGTCGTTTCAGTGTATTGGGCGGTTATATTATAGTGGTACTGACAAGTGCCGGGTTATAAACGCAGAGGTCGCAGAGACGCAAAGGACGCAGAGAAAAACACGCAAAAACTTTGCGATCTTTGCGTTAAATGCTCGTTGTTTTTGGATGAAGGTGTTTTAGCCCTTAATTCACATTAAAAAAGCCAAGGACCAAATCCAGGACTAACAATATGAAAGATATTCTCGCCCGAGCGGCCCAAATCAAACTGCTGATCTTTGACGTGGACGGCGTGCTTACCGATGGTCGTTTGATTTTCGGTGACGATGGCCAGGAATACAAAGCCTTTCATTCCCGTGATGGTCACGGCATGAAAATGCTGCAAAACAGTGGTGTGGCGGTGGGTATCATCACTGGTCGTACATCAAAAGTGGTGGAACACCGCATGGCCAATCTCGGCATCAAACATGTTTATCAGGGCAAACTGGAAAAGCTGCCCGCCTTTGAAGAGCTTATTGCCAAACTAGGGCTCGACGCAGAGCAGGTGGCGTACATGGGTGATGATGTGGTGGATTTACCCATTATGCTGCGGGTGGGGTTAGCCGTAGCCACCAATGATGCCCATGCGCTGGTGAGCAAACACGCTCATTGGCAAGCCCCACACAATGGCGGACAGGGGGCCGCGCGTGATCTCTGCGAGCTGATTATGGAGGCACAGGGAACGCTGGATGCCGCTATGCAGCATTATTTGCAGTAGACCGTTTGCCGGATCAAATATTACCTGGATCCTGCAAACGCTCGCACTCACTCAGCACACCAACCGTAGGTATTTTAGGCGAGCTCTTAATCCGTATAGCAATATGAAATTTTTCGGCAATCACAATAAAAATCACGCTCAAAGGTGTTATTCGCTTTACGAATCAATATCTTGCGCTGTGCAAGCACGACCACTTGCAGGATCTAGGTGTTGAATGTTGTTTCAGCGCCTGTGGAAATTTTCCGTCCCCCTGCTGGTTGTGCTTGTCGCAGGGCTCAGTGTGTGGCTGTTTCAGAAACAGCCGGATAAGGGGCCCGTAGTGACGCCACAAACTCAGGGGGTGCCGGACTCATTCATGGAAAATTTCACCACACAAGTATTAGATGAGCAGGGGCGACCGCAATATCAACTCCGGGCCACACATATGGCACACTACGCCGATGATGATCGCAGCGAATTTACGCAACCACAATTTACCGCCTTCCAGTCCGGTGGTCAGCGCTGGACGGCAGTGGCGGAAACCGGTCGTGCGGAAAAGGGTAATGAGCAGATTTTCCTGGATGGCTCAGTGACCATTCAACGCCACTCTGATGAGGTGGCATCGGCCAATTTACAGATTCGTACCCGCGATGTGCGAGTGCGGCCAGCGGATGATTATGCAGAAACGGATCAGGCAGCCACCATCGTGCAAAATGAAGACACCCTGAAGACGGTAGGTCTGCAAGTGTATTTCCGCAAGGGACAGGTGCAATTATTGTCTCAGGTACGGGGGGTTTATGCGCCTTAAACTCTTGTTATTGCTGATGAGTTGTGTGCTCAGCGTACAGGTATTGGCCAGTAGCGATGACAGCCAACAGCCTGTTCATATTGAAGCTGACCGAGCAGAGATTGACGAAGCCCAGGGAGTAATGACCTACACTGGCCGTGTGATAGTACGGCAGGGAGGCATTGAGATGCGTGCCGATAAAGTGGTGGTGTACAGCAACGAGGGAGAATTGCAGCGCATTACCGCACAGGGTCAGCCAGCGCATTATTTGCAAGAACGGGCGGACGGAAAAATCGTGAAAGGCAGCAGTCAGCGCATGGAATACAATGCGAACAGCAAACAGGTGCTACTGATGGGCAGAGCACAGTTCTGGCAGGGAGGAAATCGTTTTAGCGGTAATCGCATTCAATATGACCCCGATGCCGAACGAGTGATAGCCAATGCAGGTGGAGCTACCAGCAAGACAGGCGAGCAGCAGAGAGTGACCGTTACTTTGCAGCCTCGCGCTAAAAAACCGACCTCCGGCCATGAGTAATCTGGTTGCCATCGATCTTGCCAAACAATACCAATCACGGCAGGTGGTCAAGAAAGTCTCCGTCACCGTAGGCAGTGGTGAAGTGGTGGGTCTGCTAGGCCCCAACGGTGCAGGCAAGACCACCTGCTTTTACATGATCGTTGGGCTGGTAGCGTGTGATCATGGTCAGATTCAACTCAATGATCATGATGTCACTCATTATCCGTTACACGCGCGAGCCCGTTTGGGCATCGGTTACCTGCCACAAGAAGCCTCAGTGTTTCGCAAACTCAGTGTTGCAGATAATTTATTGGCCATATTACAGACCCGCACCGATCTGACGCGACAGCAACAACAGTGCAAACTGGACGAATTGCTGGGTGAATTGCACATCAGCCACATTCGTGATTCTCTGGGCATGAGCCTCTCGGGGGGAGAGCGCCGACGGGTGGAAATTGCCCGCGCACTGGCCACTGAGCCCAAATTCATCTTACTAGACGAGCCTTTTGCCGGTGTTGATCCCATTTCTGTGTTGGATATTCAGCGTATAATCAACCACTTAACCGAGCGCAATATCGGTGTGCTGATTACTGACCATAATGTAAGAGAAACTCTTGGGATTTGCCACCGTGCCTATATTATGAATGCCGGCGAAGTGATTGCTCAAGGTGCCCCGGAGGACGTACTTAAAGATTCTCACGTCAGGGACGTTTATCTGGGACAGGATTTCAAGCTTTGATATATAACCGTGTCTATTGAAGGCATAAAAAATAAATACCTGCCAAGTCTTCAACATCCCGGGGTTTGGAGTAAACTGACAACAAATAACAGGCAATAAAGATCGCCCCCCTTTGGGAGAAGCGACTTTGGCCAAGGCCCGACTCGCAATCAATGAAGCAAACTTTACAGCTTAAACTGGGTCAGCACCTGACCATGACCCCTCAGTTGCAACAGGCTATCCGCTTGTTACAGCTCTCTACTCTGGAGTTGCAAACGGAGATTCAGGAGGCGCTTGAATCCAATCCGATGCTGGAGGTTACAGAGGAGGCCGCTGCGGAACGTCGTGAAAACGACAGCGGTGAACGGAATGATGGCGAAGCGAGCACCACCGCTGACAGCACCAGCGGTGAAAATCGTATTGAAAATCGGAGTGAAGATGGCGAAAACATCGATGTAGCTGACCGTGCTGTGGACAAACAGGAACAGGAAATTCCTAACGACCTGCCTACCGACAGTGAATGGGAAGACTCCTACAGTGATACCTACGTCGATTCCTACAGCTCTGTTTCGCGGAACAATAACGATAGCGAGAACTTAAGTTACGAACAAGCGGATAGCAGCAGCGAAAGCCTGCAAGATCATTTATTATGGCAGCTGAATCTTTCCTCTTGCAGTGAAACCGACCAGGCCATTGCTACAACCATTATTGATGCTGTTGATGACGATGGTTATCTCAGTACATCGCTGGAAGAACTGCATCAATCTTTGTCCGAAGGTAACGACATTGAACTGGATGAAGTCGAAGCGGTATTACACCGCGTGCAGAATTTTGACCCGCCCGGTATTGCTGCCCGTGATCTTCGCGAATGTATGCTGATCCAATTGAAGTATTACGATGCGGAAACACCCTGGCTGACTGAAGCAAAGGTGTTGCTCAGAGAGCATTTTGATTCCTTGGCCAAACGTGAATATCCACTGATTATGCGCCGCATGAAATTGGCCGAAACACAAATGCAGCATGTCATTCAGCTGGTGCAAAGCCTCAATCCGCGACCCGGCGGACATATCACAGAGAGTCAGCCTGAATACATTATTCCCGATGTTTTTGTGAAAAAGATAAAAGGTCAGTGGCGTGTGGAACTGAACCCGGACATCACACCAAAAATCGGCATTAACAGCCTTTACGCAAAAATGGCACAACGCAATAACAGCAAAGATGCTACTTTTTTGAAAAATAATTTACAGGAAGCACGCTGGTTTATTAAAAGCCTGCGCAGTCGTAACGAAACGTTGCTAAAAGTAGCAACAACCATTGTTGATCGTCAGCGCGGCTTTTTTGATCACGGTGAAGAAGCCATGAAGCCTATGGTGATGCACGATATCGCAGAAATTGTGGAAATGCATGAATCAACCATTTCCCGAGTCACCACAAAAAAATATATGCATACCCCGCGGGGCATATTTGAACTGAAGTTTTTCTTTTCAAGTCATGTGGGAACGACGACGGGCGGTGAATGTTCAGCCACCGCCATTCGCGCAATTTTGAAAAAATTGATTGCCGCTGAAAAACCGGGCAAGCCATTGAGTGATAATAAATTGGCAGGTTTGCTGGGTGATCAGGGTATCAATGTGGCACGTCGCACGGTAGCAAAATACCGTGAAGCAATGTCCATCGCACCATCCAATGAACGTAAACGGCTTGTCTAAACCTCAGCTAACAAAAAATAGCAGCCGAATGGACGTTGGATACAACTAAAGGAGTTAATTATGCAAGTTAATGTTACCGGCCAACATCTTGAAATTACCGATTCGCTTCGTGACTATATTACCACCAAGCTGGCCAAGCTGGAGCGACATATCGATACGGTGACCCATGTTCATGCTATTCTCAGTGTGGAAAAGCAGCGGCAAAAAGCGGAGGCCACGATTCATATTAACGGTGCCAATCTTTTTGCGGCCGCTGAAGATGAAAATATGTACACGGCCATTGATGCATTAATCGACAAGCTTGATCGCCAGGTGAAAAAACACAAAGAAAAACGTTCTAATCACCATCGCGGTAGTAGTTCTGCGTTGCAGGCCTCGTTACAAGAAGAGGCTTCGCAGGAATAACCCAGAGCTTGTGCAAAAATAACATTGTGTGTGTGGGAGTGAAAACTCCCACACACGCTATTAAACCCATTTTTTATTTATCATTCCGATATTATCATGCAATTTTCTGACATTATTACACCTGAACGCATTGCTACGCAGGTGCCTGTTGCCAGCAAAAAACGTGCGCTGGAAACACTCAGCGATCTTTTTGTGAAGTGCTCACCGGATACGCTGGATGCACACGACATCTTTAACAGTTTGATTGCCCGTGAACGCCTGGGCACCACAGCCATTGATCATGGTGTTGCCATACCACATGGACGCCTCAAAAACAGCGCAGAGACGATTGGTGCCTTTGTACAACTGGCTGATGGTATTGATTGTGATGCTTTTGATCGCCAATCAGTCAATCTCATGTTTGCATTATTGGTGCCTGAAAATTCCACCGAAGAGCACCTGCAACTGTTGGCGCGTTTAGCCGAAATGTTCAGTGATAATGAATTGTGTGAAAAATTGAGGGCAGCGGCTAACAGCCAGTCACTTTATGATTGTCTGATTGATTGGGATCACAGTCACTAACCTATATCGAACAACTGGAATTTGTACCCCCAGCTTATGAATGACACTGTTACCGTCAATCTTTTATTCCAACGTTATCAACAACGACTGGGCTTACAATGGCTTGCTGGACGCGGTGGTGAACAGCGAACATTAAGGTATAGCGCTGATACTTCAGGCCATTCGCTGATAGGTTACCTCAATGTTATTCACCCCAATCGGCTGCAATTACTGGGGCCAATAGAGCTTGATTATCTCAACAAACTGGATGCCGTATCACGCCAACAACTGATTGAACAATTATGTGCAGGTAAACCGGCAGCCGTAGTGATTGCTGAACAGCAATCTGCTCCAGATGATTTATGTCATTTTTGTGAAAAAACTCAGACACCTTTGTTGCTGTCCAATCTTGGCAGCGCAAAACTGATGAGTAGTCTGCGCCATTATCTCGACGATGAACTGGCAGAAAAAACAGTAGTACACGGCGTGTTTCTGGAAGTGCATGGTATGGGTGTATTGCTTACCGGGGAGAGCAGTGTTGGTAAGAGTGAGCTGGCGTTGGAGTTGATCTCTCGTAATCATCGATTGATTGCGGATGATGCCCCGGAGTTCTCACGAGTGGGGCCCGATACCGTGCGTGGCCGTTGTCCTGAAGTCTTACGGGATTTTATCGAAGTACGTGGTCTGGGTATTCTGAATATCCGTGCCATGTACGGTGACAGTGCTATCAAGTTCAATAAAGATTTGCGTTTGATTGTGCATCTACAGCGACTGGCTGCGGAGGATCTGCATAAAGTAGATCGTTTGAAAGGTAGTTATCGTAAACGCATGATTCTCGATGTCGAAATCCCTGAAGCCACGCTACCGGTAGCTTCAGGGCGCAACCTCGCCGTGCTGGTGGAGGCCGCAGTGCGGGACCATATTTTATTGCGTAAAGGATACAATGCTGCCGAAGCCTTTAGCCAGCGACAGCGTGAGTTGATTCAGGCGCAAACGACTACACCTTCTTAACAAACAGAAAATTAACTCAACCTCAAACTAAAGTGCATCACACATTATGAAACTTGTTGTTATCAGCGGCGTCTCTGGTTCCGGAAAATCCACAGCACTGCATGTGCTGGAAGACCAGGGTTATTATTGCATCGACAATTTACCGGTAGGCTTGCTGCCTGATTTTGCGGTAAAAATGAACGCCTTTCCCGGGCAGTTGGGTGAGCTGGCCGCTGTGGGCATTGACGCCCGCAACCCACCGATGGATCTCAGTCGTTTCCCGGAAATTCTCGATACACTGAAAGATGCGGGCGTTGATTGCGAAGTGATTTTCCTCGATGCTAATGATGAAGTGTTATTCAAGCGTTTTAGTGAAACCCGTCGCAAACACCCCTTGAGTGGAGAAGAAATGCCTTTGCAGGAAGCCATTCATTATGAGCGACGCCTGCTGCAACCTATTATTGACCGTGCGGACCTGTTTACCGATACCACCCGAAGTAATGTACATCAGCTTCGCGACCTTATTCGTGAACGTATACGAGGTGAGCAACAGGTCGGGTTGTCAATTTTGTTTGAATCATTTGGTTTTAAACATGGTATGGCAGTGGATGCAGATTTTGTTTTCGATGCACGCTGCTTACCTAATCCACACTGGGAAAACAAACTGCGCGCACTGACTGGCCGAGATCAACCCGTTGCAGATTTTCTTGAAGGTCAGGAATTGGTAGAAAGTTTTTTTGTACAAATACAAAGCATGATGACCAACTGGATTCCCTGTTTTGAAGCAGACAACCGCAGTTATCTTACTATTGGTATCGGCTGCACAGGCGGCCAACACCGCTCGGTATATTTAACCGAACGTCTTGGCCGATACTTTCAGCAACAACGCGATAACGTCATCATTCGTCATCGTGACTTGCCCTGACTGAGTATCTGTCATGACCATCGGTGTTCTTTTAGTAAGCCACGAATCTCTTGGTTATACTATGCTGGATATCAGCGTCAAAACACTCAGTGTCTGCCCGCTGGCAACCCGCGTGCTAAGCGTGCCACTGGATGATGACCTGGATATACTGGCCGAACGCGCTGAAAAAATGGTTATCGAACTGGATAGCGGTGACGGTGTATTAGTTCTCACGGACCTCTGTGGCGCAACACCTTCGAATATTGCTTGCCGACTTGTGCGCGTTGCTAATGTAATGGTAGTCGCTGGTCTCAATCTGCCCATGCTGATTCGAGTGCTCAACTATCCCGAACTGTCACTCACTGAAATGGCCGAGCGCGCTGTGGACGGCGGGCGTCAAGGTGTTATGTTGTTGCCTGGTCGCAACGAAGCCTAAAGTAATACCGAATACAGGAATCTCCCGAATATGATCCGCCGCTCCGTTACCATCAACAACAAACTTGGCCTGCATGCTCGTGCTGCCGCCAAACTGGTGGCACTCGCCAGTCAATTTGGCAGTGATATCAAACTGATTAAAACAACCACTGAAGTTAATGGCAAAAGTATTCTCGGAGTAATGATGTTGGCCGCAGCCAAAGGCACGAAACTGGAGTTGATTGCTGACGGTGCAGATGAAACAAAAGCACTGGATGCACTGGAGGATCTTGTCGCGCGACGTTTTGATGAGGCTGAATAAGAGTGCACATGAAATAACTTTCCTGTTTTCTGGTCAGGGCACAATCCATAAATGACTAAACCAGAAATAGCGTCCCGGCTGGGATGATGGTGCAGTGCAGTTATAACGACTGCGACCGCGTGGCAAGGAGGCCGGTGCCTGCACTGAAAAATGTCGCGTCTTTCGATCCAGCCATTCAACGGCCACCGCACCTTGGCCTGATACAAAACATGATAACTGATCCAGTCGCGCATCACTTTTTGCTAGCTCGATCTCCATTCGTGGCGCTTCCTTTACCGTAACCACTGGCTCCCATGGGCGTATTGCCGTAATAGAAAAAGCGAGGCTTTGCAGCTTTTGTTTAAAACCTGACAAAGCTGCAAAGCGCTCCGCCATAGGGAAGCGTGGCAAAGCCCGTAAATCTGCACTAAAGCCTATGGGCCCGGATTGCTGACCAAAGGCCACCAACCCCATCTCACTCACCAGCTCCGCCAAGGCCGCATTATATTCACCGTAGGGATAAGCAAAAAATACAGGTGCCTTGCCCAGTTCTGTTTTAATGCGCTGCTGGGCACGAGCAATGTCATCTTTCATGCGCTTGTGCCATTGTTCCGCTGTTTCATTTGTCCGGCGTCGAATCAAATAATCATGTGTTGCCGAGTGATTTTCAAAACTCGCACCATGCTGCTGCATTTCACGCATCTGTTGCCAGTTCATGTAGGCCTGGAAATGTCGGTCAACACCATCAGTGGCAACAAAAACAGTAAACGGCCAGCCACGTTTACGCAGCCTTGGGTAGGCTTCGTCAAACACCGACTGATAAGCATCATCAATGGTAATAGCCACCACACGCCCGGGAAAAGGTTTTTGCCTGCGCACATAATTCACCACCTTTGCCAGCGGCCAGACCTGATATTCCGCCTGTGCTAAATAATCCAGGTGGGCATCAAATTGCGCGAGCCGAATATTGGTTGATGGGTATTTGTCCACACCGAAATGGTGATACATAAGCACCACCGCTTGTGATTCTTCCGCCTGTGTATTGGAAAACATACTGCCCAGTAATAGCGCCACCAACATGCCGGTCAAATGGAAATGCCGGAGAGCTTTAAGATCTTTCAATGGGGGCATGGGCAAATTTTATCCGATTTAACGGTGTGTAAACACTATAGCCTGCGTATTTCTGGCCGCTATGTTCACAAGATTCAAAAACAACGGTGCTACCCATAAACGGTAGGTTGATTGTGCAATATTACCTTGAATACAAACAGCTACCCGGCTATTTTCCATGAAGGATAGCGCGCACATATATGACACCAATATGGCTGTCGCGTTTTTTGGGAAAACCTAAGAGCAAAGCAAGTCATGCGCAGCTTCATCCGACATCCTTCAAATATCCCTGTGGATTTTCAACTGGAGGAACTGGTTACTGATGGTGGCGATTATCTTAAAAATGTCAGCCAAGGTGGGCTTGCCTTTCATTCTACGGTCACACTGAAGCCCGGTACCACTATCCGCATTAAAATCCCATTAGTGTCACCCGTATTTCAAGCTATTGGCAAAGTCACCTGGTGTCACCCCCTGCAAAATACTTTCGAAATCGGCATCCAGTTTTTGGATGAAAGTGACTCTTTTCGGGCGCGTATGGTTGAGCAAATTTGCCATATTGAACAATATAAGCAGGAAGTTTTCGACAAAGACGGGCGTCAGCTCAGCGGTGAACAGGCTGCTGTGGAATGGATTCAGAAATATGCAACAGATTTTCCCAATGCTGCCGACACAGAAAACAGCAACGATTAATATTTTTACGATATAAACAATCAGGCAATCCGACAGATACCGACTATGAATGAAAAGATTCAGGATTTACTGAGCAATGTTGAACAGCTGATTTCACTGCCAGCAGCTTATGTGAGACTTAGCGAGTTGGTGGAAGACCCTTCCAGTAGTGCAGATGATATTGCACACGTTATTACCCAGGACGTTGCTCTCACTGCTCGTTTGTTGCGGGTCGCCAACAGCCCGTTGTACGGACTGTCTACACAAATCGATACTGTATCGCGCGCCGTTACCGTGCTCGGTACTCAGCAAGTGCGCAGCCTTGCCCTGGCCACATCCGCCTGTAAGTCCTTTGAAGGCATCCCCAACGAACTGATGTCCATGGACAATTTCTGGGAGCATAGTATTCTCTGCGCCCTGTGCGCACGCACCCTTGCTCTGGAATGCCTCAAACACCAACGCGAGGCCGTGTTCGTCGCGGGTCTGTTGCATGATATTGGTCAACTGGTGTTGTATCGCGCTCTGCCAGACCTTTCGCGCCAAACCCTTGAGGCTTGCCTCGATAGCCCGGATGAGCTGGAGTCCCAGGAGGCTGAGCGGGAAATCATCGGTTTTGACCATGCGGAAATCGGCAGCGAATTGGCGCGCAGCTGGTCTCTACCCACCAGTTTGCAAGCATGCATTGCCTATCATCACGACCCGGCACAAGCCACGGAAAACCGCGTGGAAACCGCTATTGTGCATATTGCTAACAGTATTGCCGCCCTGGTCGAATTAAATACTCACGAATTGGATAATGCACCGCGCATCCACGACATTGCCTGGGAATTGACTGGACTCGACCAGGATATTATTGCGCCGACGATAACCAGTGTGCAGGCACAAATCGACGGTGCGCGTGCGCTGCTTATGGGCAGTTAAAAAACATATAGTATGTTTCCCCAAAGTTATTAATTTAACAAATTGCGGTGTACGCCTAACAGGAATCGTGGCTTAACTTAACATGCCTATGCACTTGGCTCAGCTGGTTCGTTTTTTATCAACATTTGGCGGTTATAACGGGAATTTTCCGCTCAATCTATGGCCAAGCATGAGTTAAATGCATAGGCATGTAACTTAATGACGTTGCTATACGTCCCCAATCCTTCTCTTTTATTTTCACATCCAATAAAAAACCGCGACCATCATGGTCGCGGTTTTTTGTTCATATCCATCTGCATTAACATTACATAATCAAAGCAACCTTCGTATCTTCATCTGCCTTGAGGTTATTCAGCGCCACAACGGCATCCTGCGCACCCTGTGCCGCAGCCAGACTCAGCCAATACTGTGCCTGACGGATATCACGCGGCACACCAGTGCCTTCGGCATATAGGCGACCCAGGCTCAACTGTGCCAGCATATGACCTTGCAAAGCCGATTTTTCCATCCATTTCACGGCTAGCACCATGTTGATTTTCATGCCCAGTCCCTGCTGATACATGCCTGCCAGCTTGTACTGTGCATCAGCATTCCCTTTTTGCGCATAGACATCAAACTCAGAAGCGGCGACCTGATACAAACGGCGGCTTTCCTGTATGTTAGCACTCACACCCTTTGCGCCCTTGGAAAATACAGCGCCTAGTTGATAATAAGCATCAGGGTGGCCTTGTTCTGCGGCCTTGCGGTACCACTCAATAGCCGCTTTTGCATCATTCTGTTTTTTTGCGAAATAAATATTCCCCAAAGAAAGCTGCGCGTGAACAACCCCTTTTTCTGCGGCCTTACGTGTCCATTTCAGGGTTTCAGACTGTATATCCTCAGCATAAAGTTTATTTTCCGCAAACAGGCGCATTAGCATATGCGCTGCTCCGTCATTACCTGCATCCGCAGCGCCCATAAAATGTTGCCCTGCCTTAACATAATTGCCCACGGCATAAGCCATCAAACCATCCTCATATAAATCAGCTTGCACACTAAAAACCGTAACACTCAATGACAAACCAAGAATGGCCTTACAAAAAAAACCTGGTGTACTACGTGCTACATTCTGTGTGTGGCGAGATGCAAAAATCATCATAGCTCTCCTGCTATCCGGTTAAATGTTGTGGTGAATGTTTACTGCTTGTTTTGTGATGCGTTGGTCGTGCATCTTTACGGCCACCACCGGGCAGACTGAACCCCTGCGGATTAAAAATGTGATAAAGGTCACCACCTAATTCTTATTAAGTGATTTCGGAAAAATTTATCAATATTTAGATGCCCATTGGGGTATTTTTATGGTAAAAAGATAGGTCGGATTTGAAATACGAAAAAAATATAAAATGGTATAATTTTATCTTGTTTTCATATAAGGGGTGCTTGCGGTGAAACTGCAACAACTACGGTATATCTGTGAAGTTGCCAGGCGGGGATTGAATGTTACTACGGCAGCTGAACGTCTGTTCACTGCTCAGTCGGGCATCAGCACCCAGATTCGCCTGCTTGAAGAAGAATTAAACACACAAATTTTTGAGCGGCACGGCAAGCGACTGACTGGCGTTACCCAGGCGGGTGAAAGCATCATCATCATGGCCGAACGTATTCTTACCGAAGCCGAAAATATCCGCCAGGTCGCTCAGCAGGTCAATGATGATACCAAGGGTACATTGTCTATTGCCACTACACATACACAGGCTTATCACGCCCTGCCAAAAGTTATCGCCAAATTTACCGAAATTTATCCCGATGTAAAACTGCGTATCCATCAGGGGAATACACAGCAGATTTATGACATGCTGCTCAGTCGCACGGCCGATGTAGCCGTGACCACTGCCAGTAAAAATATGCCTAAAGAGCTGGTGATGCTGCCCTATCGGGAATGGAGTTTATCGGCTATCACCCCTCCGGGACACCCGTTGACCCAAGAGCCCGAACTGACGCTGTCCGCACTGGCAAAATACCCGTTGATTACCTACGACCACGAAGTCGCTGGTCGCGCTGCCATTAACCAAGCTTTTACTGACGAAGGCCTGCTCACCAACATTGCGCTCACCGCGCTGGACTCTGACATCATCAAAAAATATGTCCGACTGGGACTGGGAGTGGGCTTGATTGCCGAAACTGCACTGGATGATAGCGAAGACAACAATCTTGCTGTAATGCCTGCTGGCCACCTGTTTCGTCCCAGCACCAGTTGTGTGTGCGTGCATCGTGGCCGCCACTTACGCAACTATGTTTATGCGTTTATCACTCACATCACTCCGCAGCTTACCGAGGATGCCGTGGAAGGCATCCTGCATTGGGAGTCTACCAAGGGTGAAAATCAGACAGCGCGTTAAAAGTGCTGGGGATCTACTGTTCTTCGGTTTTTTGTCCAACGAACAGCGCTTCATTACGCAGCCCCTGCGTAATGTCACCCAGGGCACCGGCTTCGTGATACACCCGCAGCCGCAGCGGCGCAAACATTGTCAGCAATTCATTCTCGGCCAATAAAAAATCGGGATTCGTCGGTCCTTGTTGAGATACCTTGTCTTTTACAAACGTCTGATAAAACAATAAACCCCCTGGTCGCAATGCGGCACACAACGTCGGAGCCAAAGCTCGTTGCAAAAAATAGCTGACCACAATCACATCAAACGATGCTGGCATTGGTGGCTGTTCCTCCACATCACGCACGGCAGCCTGCATTTGCAAACATTCCGTCGCCGCGCGCGATCGTAATGCATCAATCGCCACTGATGACAAATCCCAGGCTTGTACAGCCAAGCCTGCCTGCGCCAGCAGCAGCGCATTGCCACCCAGACCACAGGCCAGATCCAGCGCATCACCCGATGCCGGTAACAAGTGATGGTTTTCCCGTAAAACCTGCGCCACCCGAGGTTTACCCTCTGCGGCTGCATATCGGCAATCCCATTTTTTCTGTTCGTATTTTGTTGGCATTGTTTTCACACACACATTGCTTACGGATTATGGATCCACACTTGACCACAGGCGGCCAATAGCGAAAGATCATCCATTCTAGCCGAAACCTGCAATCACTATTGATTCAACGGATTAATTCAGCTTCAACCGGAATACCATCACAATGGAAAACAGAATAACTGACTTGGAAATTCGCCTTACCCATCAAGAGGCAGCACTGGAAGAAATGAACGGCGTGTTGTTGGCGCAACACACGCTGATTGGCAAATTGCAGGATGATCTCACTCGTTTGCGAGGACAACTGCAAGACAACAACACAGGTGGTGTGACTGAACAGGTCAACGAACCTCCACCCCCGCATTATTGAATACGGTGACTTTTTATACACGCACAAAAACCGGCAAGAACGTTAATCTACGATGATCGATATTCTGTGGCTAATCATTTTAGGGCTGGGCATATGGTATTGGTGGGACAGTGTGCGCACCCAAGAGCTTGCTCGGGATGCCGGGTTACGTGCCTGCCAACAAGCCGGGGTGCAATTTCTCGATGATACTGTAGAGCGAAAACGGCAATGGTTTCGGCGCAATACACAGGGTAAAACCCAGTTATGCCGTTTGTATTTTTTTGAATTCACCAGCGATGGTGCCGAGCGTTATCAGGGACGCATTGTGATGTTTGGGCAAGCCTTGCGCGAAGTGGAAATGGATGCTTACCGTATCCCGCAGGAATAAGTTATTTACGCCAGAAAGCCGGTGTCAACAACACCAGTAAAGTGAAGATTTCCAAACGTCCCAACAACATGGCAAAACACAAAATCCACTTTGCAGTGGAGTTGATATCACCATAGTGAGCGCCTACATCACCCAGGCCGGGGCCAAGGTTGTTCATTGATGCCGCTACAGCAGAGAAGGCAGTGACCTGGTCCAGCCCGGTCATCATGATCAATAGCATCATCACTGCGAATGATGCGATATACAGCGCAAAAAACCCCCACACCGCATTGATAACCCGTTCGGGCAATGGCTTGTTACCAATTTTAACCGGAATCTGTGCATTAGGATGAATCAACCGAAAGATTTCCCGCAGCCCCTGCTTAACTAGCAACAAAAACCGGACCACTTTGAGTCCACCACCTGTGGAGCCTGCACAACCACCGATGAAGCTGGTAAACAATAATAATACCGGTAAAAACCCCGGCCAGTTGTAATGGTCTGTCGTAGTAAACCCACTGGTCGTACCAATGGACACCGCCTGAAAAATGCCATGATGCAGCGCATTACCAACAGTATCAAAAGTCTTTGTCTGGTAGAGATAAACAGTAGTAATAACCGCGCTGACTGATAATACAAAAAAGTAGGTACGCACTTCCGGGTCATACAAATAAGGTTTTAAGCTCACTCCGCGCCAAGCCAAAAAGTGTAACGCGAAGTTGATGCCCGCAAGCAGCATGAAGATCACGGCCACCATTTCGATGAGCATGCTGTCAAAGTAACCAATGCTGGCGTCGTGCGTGGAAAAACCGCCAATGGCAATAGTGGAAAAACTGTGTGCAATGGCATCAAAGCCGCTCATCCCCGCCAGCCAATAGGACAGGGCGCAGGCGACTGTTAACCCCAGATAGATGTACCATAACGCCTTGGCTGTTTCGGTGATGCGTGGCGTGAGCTTGCTGTCTTTCATCGGCCCTGGCGTTTCGGCACGATACAGCTGCATGCCACCGATACCCAGCATAGGCAGAATGGCAACGGCCAGCACGATAATGCCCATACCGCCCATCCATTGCAGTTGCTGTCGGTAAAATAAAATGGCATGCGGCAAATCATCAAGACCCGTCAGCACGGTTGCACCAGTGGTGGTCAACGCTGAAATGGATTCAAATACGGCATCCGTCAATGACATGTGAGGGGTTTCCGCCAACAGGAACGGCAACGAACCCGATAGACCCAATACTAGCCAGAACACGGCGACAATAATAAACCCGCCTCGTAAGCGCACTTCCATTTTTACCTTGCGTACTGGAAACCACGTCACCAGCCCCATGGTCAGTGTCGCAATAAATGCACCAAGGAAAGGATAAACCGCGCCATCGCCGTACCACAGGCCCACTGCGGCAGAGGGCAGTGTGGTGAAGCTGAAGACCATCAACAACAGCCCGACGATGCGTTGAATAACAGCGCGTTGCATTGGCGTTACAGGGAAAAGAGAAAAGGAGAAAAGGGGCCGAAAAGACACAAGCCATCAGGCTGAAACAAGGTCACTTTTCTTTCCTTTTTTATCTTTATTTTCTTTTCTGCCTTCACAGAAAGGTAACCCCCACCTGAAACAAACGTTCTACATCAGGAATACGCTCTTTGTCCACGACAAACAAAATGACATGGTCATCTGCTTCAATCACGGTGTCGTGATGGGCGATGATAACTTTGTCACCTCGCACAATAGCACCGATATTGGTACCCACAGGCAACTTGATGTCTTCAATGGCGCGCCCAACGACTTTGGATGATTTTTCATCACCGTGTGCCACAGCCTCAATGGCCTCCGCCGCACCCCGGCGCAGGGAATGTACGGCGGTGACATCACCGCGACGCACATGGGTCAACAAACTACCGATGGTAGCTTGTTGCGGTGAGATGGCGATATCAATAATACCGCTTTGCACTAGATCAACATAAGCAGCACGGTTAATCAGCGCCATGACTTTTTGTGCGCCGAGACGTTTGGCCAGCATCGCGGAAAGAATGTTGGCTTCGTCATCGTTGGTGACCGCACAAAACACATCGGTGTGCTCGATATTTTCATCCATCAACAATTCTTCATCGGCAGCATCACCATGCAGCACAATGGTTTTTTCCAGATCGACAGAAATACGCTTCGAACGTTCGGCATTGTGGTCAATCAATTTGACCTGATATTTATATTCCAACGCCTTGGCAAGGCGTGTACCAATGTTACCGCCACCCGCAAGTATGACTCGTTTGACCGGGCGATCCAGGCGTCGCAATTCTTTCATTACTACACGAATGTGACGCTTTGCCGCAATGAAAAAGACCTCGTCATCAGCTTCAATAACCGTGTCACCGTCAGGCGCAATAGCATGGCCACGGCGATAAATGGCAGCGACCCGTGTTTCTATACCCGGCATATGTTCACGCAGGGTTTTTAATGCTTGACCCACCAGTGGGCCGCCATAATAGGCTCGCACGGCTACCAGTTGCACTTTGCCACCGGCAAAGTCCAACACCTGCAATGCTCCCGGATGCTCAATGAGTCGTTGCACATAGTCAGTGACCAGTTGCTCGGGACTGATGAGCACGTCTACCGGTAGCGCTTCCTGGGTGAACAGTTGGGGATGGGATAAATAACCAACACTGCGCACCCGGGCAATTTTGGTGGGTGTGTGAAACAGGGTGTAGGCTACCTGACAAGCGACCATGTTGATTTCATCGCTGTTGGTCACGGCCAGAATCATATCTGCATCTTCAGCACCCGCGCGTGCCAGCACTTCAGGATGAGCGGCTTCTCCCACTACAGTGTTAATATCTAGCCTGTCACGCAGCGTTTCGAGTTTGGTTTCGTCGATATCCACCACGGTGATGTCACTTGCCTCGGTGGCCAGCACTTCCGCCACCGAGGTGCCTACCTGACCTGCACCCAATATTATTATTTTCATAAATCCTTAATCATTAAACGACAGGCTTATTCAGCGGCCCGCGCGTCGTGTGTCAATTCCCAGGGTACGCAATTTGCGATAAAGGTTTGTCCGTTCCATGCCCACCAGTCTGGCCACTTTACCCACGCTGCCGCCGGCCTGTTGTAAATGATATTCGAGATAGGCTTTTTCAAATTGCTCACGCGCCTGACGCAAAGGCAAATCAAAATTTGCCGGGTCCATGCCCCCAAATGATACCGCGCCAGCATCCAGTGCTGCCTCCACTTCATCCAGTCCAATATCAGTTTCCAGTCCCAACACCAACAAACGCCGTACTAAACCTTCCAATTCGCGGATATTGCCCGGCCATTCATAGTGACGCAAGCGATTTTGTGCCGCCACCGTAAAATTACGATAAGGCAAGGCTTCTTTATCTACTAACAGGTTAACGTAATAAACCAGCAGCTCGGTGACATCTTCCACATGCTCGCGTAGGGCGGGTACATGTACTGGCACAACATTAAGTAGATGATACAAATCCTCACGAAAACGGCCAGCGCGGATTTCCTGTTCCAAATCATAGTGAGTAGCGGTGATAATACGCGCATCCAGTGTCAGGGGCTGGATGCCATTCATGCGCACCCATTTGCCTGTGCTCAAAACAGCAAACAGGCTGTCCTGCATGTCGGCATCCAGCTCGGCAACATCATCCAGAAACAGCGTGCCACTTTGAGCCTGTTCGAGAAAGCCGGGCTGAATATCCGTGCCTTCTTCTTTACCAAATAACAATACATCGCCCTGGCCATCGTGAAATTGCCGGGTATGCACATCGACAAACGGGCCATGTTGTCGTGCAGAACGCGCATGAATATATTCGGCACTGAATGTTTTCCCGCTGCCGGGCTCACCGTAAAACAACACGGTTCCCGAATGATGTGCCAGTTTTTCCAGTTGTTCGCGTAACAATTGAATCTGCACGGTTTTACCCACCGGTGGTACAGGCTGTAATGGTGCTCGTTGCAGATTACCCGGTGTATTTTGTTTTGCTTCTGCCAGAGTGTGTTCAACGGTGTGTAGCAGCTTGGCCAGCGACAGGGGTTTCTCAATAAAATCTTTGGCACCCAGGCGGGTGGCTTCTACCGCCGTTTCCACATTGCCGTGGCCGGACATCATGATCACCGGGGCTGTCATGGCCATATCGCTGGAAAATTCTTTTAACAGCGTAATACCATCAATGTCAGGCATCCAGATATCCAGCAAAATCATGTCGGGAACCTTCTGGCGCACCAAATGCCGTGCGGACTCACCATTTTCTGCAATGGCCACCACATAACCTTCATCTTCCAGAATATCTTTTACCAATGTACAGATATCCGGTTCATCATCCACCACTAAAATATAGGGTTTCATTGTTTTCAATTTACCTTTACACAGTTTTCCTTGTACCCAAGGAAGTGCCTATCAGATTTTATCTTCCACTGTTCTGTGTTCGTTGCGTTTCCGCCAGTGGTGTCATATCAATTTTTAATGCTGGCAAACGTATTACGATACGTGCGCCACCTTCCGTTCGATTTTCTGCATACAACAATCCATTATGCTCTTCGACAATACGCTTAACCACAGCCAAGCCTAAACCGCTGCCTTTTGGTTTATTGGTGACATAGGGTTCAAACAGGTTTTCCAGCATGTCAGGTGGAATGCCTGGGCCATTATCTTCAATCTTGATTTCCACAACATGTTCCGAGGCATGCTCCACTTCCTGTAAATGGATGTCCACCTTGCCCTGCGGCGTGTCAGATAATGACTCGATGGCATTACGAATCAGGTTATGCAACAGTTGACGAATACGTCCGACATCAGCTTCCACCATTGGTGTTGATTCTTTTTTGCCATGCACGAACAAATTGATGGCCTGTTTTTCCCCCGCATACAAATCCAGTACTTCGCCAATCAAGACCGCTAGCACCAACGGCAAAGGTTGTAGTTTTGGTGCGCGGGCATATTCAGAAAAAGCCTCTACCATGTCTTTCATTGATTGCACCTGCTGCACAATGGTGTGCGTGGAACGATCAAGCACTTCAGCGTCTTCCGGTGCCATTTTACCGAGATATTTATGCCGCAGGCGTTCTGCAGAAAGCTGGATGGGGGTTAGCGGGTTTTTAATTTCGTGGGCCAAACGTCGTGCCACTTCGCCCCAGGCAGCATCACGCTGCGCCTGAATCATCGCCGTCACATCATCAAACACCACGACAAACCCTGATGTCATGCCTTTTACACCGGGCAGTCTTGCACCCTGACACATCAGGGTTTTGTGTCGCCCAAAACCGGTTAATGTGATTTCTTCGCGCCAATCATCGACATCATCATCAATGTGTTTTGCGATGGCGGCGATAAATGTTTTCAGCTCCGGCGCATCATGTTCAATCTGCTCCAGACTCTTGCCCATGGCAGAATCCATGTCCTGTTCCAGAATATGGTTGGCCGCAGCGTTGACCGCGCGCATACGTTGATTTTTATCCAGCGTGATAACCCCGGATGAAAGCCGCCCCAGCACGGCACGTAAATAGTTTTGCTCACGCTCGGCCCGATGCTGACTTTTTTGCGCATCCCGTTGCGCTTCGGAAACCTTGTTGGTCATATCCATAAAAGACTGCACCAATGCACCCAGTTCATCTGTTGTGCGCGTAATCGGCAGCTTTTTCTGATAATTACCCGAAGCCACGGCGCGCGTGCCAATGGCCAGAATGCGTATCGGTGCAACCAGTCGCTGGGCAAAAAAGAAGGCCGCCCACACCGCTGACAGCAGGGTCACCAATAACACTAGCGCCAGAGTAAAACTAAAACTTTGTTTCAGCGGATTACGTAAATACACCAGTTCTTTGTATTGAGTAATGGCCAACTGCACACCGTCTGCCAGTACACTGACCCGCGCATCTATCGGATACAACATAAACAATATACGCGGATCAACAGCAGCACTCGATGTGTCAATTTGCACTGCGGCACGAATATGCAACCCCATGTTGTCGATGGGGGCCAGCCCTACATAGTCATGTTTATCACGCACTTGTGACAAAATTGAGCCGCCAGGCTTTTGCGGAATAATGGTCATGGTGTCAGCGCTTGAGGAAGCAATTACCCGTCCGCTTTGAAATAACAGGGTAAGTTCGCTGGCACCACTTTCATCACGCAATTCATTCAGTCTGAACATGACAATTGCGTTCGGTGTTTCCTGTAGTTCAACAGCAATGGCCCGTGTCTGTTTGAGTCGATCCCGCATACGCATATCCAGCGATGAGCGACTTAGCTCCAATGAATCTTCCATGGCACGTTCTAATCGCACATCAAACCAGCTGTCGATGCCTTTTTGCAAAAAACCTAACGAAAAATAGAAAACAATGGAGACGGGCACCAGGGCCATAACGACAAATATTATTACCAGCCTGACGGTCAGTCGCGAACCCGTGGCGGCACGACGATATTGGCGCACCAGGCGTACCACATCAATACCGATTAAACCCACCAGCACGATCAGCCCTAATACGTTGACCACCACCAGCGTCACATGCATGCGCCCGAACTGGCCGGAGTTTTCTGTTGCCGCACTCAATAACCATAATGAGCCAAGCATAAAAATGGCCATGATGATGACCGGCACCACGCTGGTGGACATGCGCCGCAGCCATACCAGTAATTTACCCATCACAGTTGGTCTGCTGTGCAAAGCGGCTCATCACAAATCCCATGAGTACCATCCACTATTTAACCACCACTCACTGGAAATATAGGCTTTAAGCTGCATGGGTACAGGCAAACTGCCCAAGTCCAGACGGGAACGGGCGCGCACCTTGTAATGTTCTTCTGGTTGCAACAAATGGGCATCCAAAATAGGTAACTGTTCAATTTTGCCCAAGGCATTCAGAGCTGCATCTAACGTGGAATAGACAAATTGAGAACCACTGTTGATGTTGCGCAATAAATACTGGTCGGCCAGCGTGTGGTATTGAATTTCGTAGCGCTGCTCCAGGCTGGCCAGCACGCTGTCCCACAGATAACGACTGGGCGTATAAACCTCGATATCCAGAATGATGGTGAGCGTAACGCCATTATCCAGCGCCGTCAGTGCCTGCGGTGTGAGTTTTAACTCCAGGTCTGCATCCAGGCGATAAATATCACCGACCAACTCTGTTTTTGCATCATGCACGGTAAACAACGGAGTGGCTGCGGTCGCTTCCAGCGCGAGGCCACTGAAAACCAGCAATGCGACCATTAAGCCGCAATGCCTGTTTTTGGTATTTATGCTGTTTTTTCCAAACATGCGTAATAAAACCCGTCCATGCCGTTGTTTCCCGTCAGCACTTGTTGTCCCATCATGGCTGGCATCCCCCACGGTACGTTTATCATCTTGAGTTGCACATCCGGTTGCCTGCCCACAAACGCCGTTATTTGTCCGGCGTTTTCTTCCGACAATACCGAACACGTCGCGTACACCAGCATACCGCCCGGCTTGAGCAAGGGCCAGATGGCATCCAGTATTTGTGCCTGCAACGTCACCAGCTTTTTGATATCAGATGCACGGCGTAATAATTTGATGTCGGGATGGCGACGGATCACTCCGGTAGCCGAGCAGGGTGCATCCAACAGAATACGGTCAAATAGCTGACCATCCCACCATTCTTTTGGTGTACAGGCATCACCCACAATGCATCGGGCGGTTTTACCCAAACGTTGCAAATTTTCCTTCACTCGTTGCAGGCGGGTGGCATCCACATCCACCGCCACCATTTCCACCTCGGCCAGTTCCAGCATGTGCGCGGTTTTGCCGCCAGGTGCTGCGCACACATCAAGCACACGCTGCCCTGATTTCAGCGCCATCAACCCTGCTGCCTGTTGTGCGGCTTCGTCCTGCACCGATAGCCAGCCCTCGGTAAAGCCCGGCAGTACTGTTACATCCTGCGGGTGTTCGAGTCGAATGGCGCTTGCGGTGAATTCACTGCAACTGGCTGCAATTTCATTTTTTTTCAATCGCTGCAAGTAATCATCTGTGCTGATTTTTGCCGTATTGATGCGCAGACACATGGGGGGGCGCTGATTATTGGCTGTCAGTATCGCTTGCCAATCTGTGGGCCAAGCCTCGCGTAGCGTGTTGATCAACCATTGCGGGTGTGACCAGAGCCCCTCCTCCGAGGCATCGGCCTGCGCCAATAATTTTTCCTGCTGGCGCTGAAAGTTACGTAACACACCATTCACCATGCCCCGTGCCCAGACCTTTTTAAAGGTCACCGTAGCGGCGACCGTTTCTGACACAGCGGCATGATCTGGTACCCGCATGTGTATTAACTGATACAGACCCAGTAACAATAGCGCCTGCACGTCTGTATCTTTCTCTTTTAGCGGTTTTTTTAGCAGGCTGGCGATTATGACTGACAGACGATGATATTCGCGCAGCACGCCGTAACACATCTCCTGAATCAGAGCGCGATCATCGCTTAGTGCAGGTGGCACATCTTCCATGGCTCGGGACAGGGAGCGTCCATCGCGGATGACCTGACTGAGAATGCGTGCAGCCGTGGCTCGTGGGTTTTGTTTTGATGGAGCCATCAAACAGAGTCCGCGTGGGCAAAAAAACATGCCCACCCTACGCCTGTGACCCAGGAGCCTGTTCGTGAGCAGGGGTCGTAGGGTGGGCACGTTTTTTGTGCCCACGCGGATTCTGGCAATGCACTATCCAAGCTGAACACCCAGCAAACGATGAGCATTAAGAAATTGTCCGGCATCGAGTGCCTTGCCGCCGGGTAACTGCAACTGATGAATACGCAACACACCGTCGCCAGTGGCGACATCGATACCCTCACGGGATTCGGCCAACACGGTGCCCGGTGTTGCATCACTGCTCCCATCCATGGCCTCAGCCGACCAGATGCGCAGATTTTTATCATCAACACGGGTGAAGGCCACAGGCCAGGGATTAAAAGCACGTACAGTACGTGACAACACCTGCGCCGATTGCGCCCAGTCAATTTCCGCCTCAGCTTTTTGCAGCTTCTCGGCATAGTTGGCATCAGCGTTGTTTTGTTTTTCCGGCACTGCGCTACCATCAGCCAGCAACCTGAGGGTAGCGCAAAGAGCCGTCGCTCCCAAAATAGCCAGCTTGTCGTGCAGGCTCGCGGCCGTATCGGTGTTTTCAATGGGGCACACGACCTTGTGCAGCATGTCACCGGTATCCAGGCCCACGTCCATTTGCATAATGGTAACGCCGGTTTGCTCGTCTCCCGCCAGAATTGCCCGCTGAATCGGCGCAGCACCACGCCAGCGTGGCAGCAATGAAGCATGTACATTGATACAACCCAGGCGGGGCGCAACCAACACCGGCTCGGGCAGGATCAGTCCATAGGCCACCACCACCAGCACATCAGCCTGCCAGTCCGCCAGTATTTGCTGGGCCTGTTCGTCACGCAGACTCACCGGCTGTAGTACGGGCAGATCATGTGCCTGCGCCAACGCTTTCACCGGACTGGCAGTAAGTTTGCGGCCACGACCGGCCGGCCGATCCGGCTGGGTGTATACCGCCAGCACGTCATGTTCGGTATTCAACTCGGTATTCAACAACGCCTGCAAACTGCTGGCCGCGAATGCCGGGGTACCGGCAAAAATGATTTTCAAGCCTTCGGCCACAGTGTTTCCTTCTGGGGTTTGTCTAAAAATGGCGTCATCACATCGTATGCTGGCGCACTTTTTCCATCTTTTTGCGAATACGGTTGCGCTTCATTTCCGACAGATAGTCCACAAATAGCTTGCCATCGAGGTGATCTATTTCGTGCTGAACACACACCGCCAGCAGGTCATCTATCGTCGATTCCTGTGTATTTCCGTCACGATCCAGATAGCGCACAGTGATCTCTTTTGCCCGGGAGACCGGCTCGTAAATACCCGGCACAGACAAACAGCCCTCGTCCATTTTTTCATCGCCGTTGCGCTCAACGATTTCCGGGTTGATGAAACATTTCGGCTGACTTTTGTCTTCCGAAATATCGATAACGATCACCCGCTTCAGTACGTTTACCTGTACCGCCGCCAGGCCAATGCCCGGCGCACTGTACATGGTCTCGAACATGTCATCCACCAATGTGCGGATGCTGTCATCCACCGACACCACCGGTGCGGCTTTTTGACGTAATTTAGGATCAGGGAACTGTAAAATCGTGAGTATGGACATGTGAACTCGGTCAAATTCGGGGTAATAGGCAAAAGATATGATAATCGCTGCCGACATTATACCCAAAGCAATGAAGATTTAGGTCCGAATCTTCATCACTTTGCACACATATTCGGCAAAGACTTGTGACATCAATAAATGGCACTGCTCAAAAACGCGCAAAAATGATACATTCAAATCAGGTTTAGCATTTGCGCTTATCCTGTTAATTTTAAAATGCTTCGCTGGAGTCTGGAATATGATTCGTCTAAACTCGGGCAAACTGATAAACAGAGGGATCATCGTGTTGATGAAAGTATTATCTGTTAAAAAAAATCTGGTCTTTAAAAAATTTTTGAGCCTGATCATTCTTGGTCTGGTCGTCACTGGCAGCGTAGCGTTGGCGGATACCATCAAACTCAAAGCTGACCATCCGGATAAATATACGGTGGTAAAGGGAGATACCCTCTGGGATATCTCCGCGCATTTTTTGCAAAGCCCATGGAAATGGCCCGAAGTATGGAGCTATAACCCGCAAATCGAAAACCCGCACCTTATTTATCCCGGTGATGTGGTGTATCTCGAATATGATGCTCAGGGACGACCGATTTTGCGCGTCAGCCGTGGTCAGGCCACCGTAAAAATGTCGCCACAGGTACATGCCACTCGGGTTGATACCCCTATTGCCAGCATTCCACTCAACGCCATTGAGCAGTTTTTGGGTGAGCCTCGAGTGCTCAGCCAACGTGAAATCGACAATGCAGGTTATGTGCTTTCCGGCAAAGATGCGCGCCTGATGTCCGGCTCCGGTGACCGTATTTATGCCCGAGGCTTGATTCCCGGTGAAGACCCCAACTCCACCTATGCCGTACTGCGCATCGGTAAACCTTATCGTAACCCCGGTGCTAAGCCTGGAGACATTCTCGGCTACGAAGCCTTGCATGTCGCCGATGCCCGGGTGGAAGATTTTGGTGATCCCTCTACCCTGCGCGTCAAGGACTCCACCCGAGAAACCCTGGTGGGGGATCGTCTGATTCCCAAAAAGGCCTCGGGACTTGATCAGGCATTTATTCCCAAACCACCCGAAACTCCAGTGGAAGGCCAGATTATTGCCGTTATTGATGGCGTCTCCCGCGTCGGTCAATTTCAGACCGTAGTGCTGAATCAGGGCGAACAGGACGGTCTGGAAACCGGCCATGTGCTGGCAGTATTCCGGGCAGGCAAAGTCGTGCGTGATTACAATGCCAAAAAACGCGGCGAAAAAGTCACTTTGCCGGATGAGCGCGCCGGTATCGTACTGGTATATCGTACTTTTGACCGCGTCAGCTATGCGCTGGTTATGGAAGCCGAACGCGATATGGCCGTGTATGATTATGTACGGAACCCTTAACGCTTTTCAAAACTAAAACCTCAGCACCCAGCCCATGGAGGGGCTCCGCTTTGGACATATTCCGCCATTCTTCGCGGCCTCTTGGTGCTACACCGTCCCTTGTGTCGCACACAATTGCCGAGCCTGCACCATCCTTGGCTGTACCCGATACCGACACCTTACGTCACTGGCTTGCCCTGCTGCATGCCCCGGGAGTCGGCGCGATTCGTTTTTTGCGTATTCTCGAACATGAGCCTGATCTCCCCCGGTTTTTTGAGAATCGTGGCACCTCTTGTAATGCATTAAGCATTCCGCCCAAACTACGCCGCTATCTGGCAAAGCCCAATTGGCAAGCTGCGGATGCTGCGCTGGCCTGGGCCGAAGATAGGCACTGCTACATTATTGGTTTGCTTGACCCCCGCTATCCTGCACTACTGAAAGAAATTCCTGATCCGCCCCCCATTTTGTTTGTGCGTGGTGATATTGATCTGCTCACTCAGCTCCAGTTAGCCATGGTGGGCAGCCGTAATCCCAGCGCCAGCGGTTCCCAGCTCGCTCATGATTTTGCTACTGCGCTCAGTCGTCACGGTTTGACAATCACCAGTGGTTTAGCGCTGGGGATTGATGCCGCAAGTCATCAAGGCGCATTAAATGCCGATGGCAAAACCATTGCTGTGGCGGGCACCGGACTGGATCGCATTTATCCGGCCCGACACCGGGATTTGGGGTATCACATCGCTGAACAAGGGGCGCTGATCAGCGAATTTCCGCTTGGTACGCCTCCTATCGCCAGTAATTTTCCGCGCCGCAATCGCATTATCAGCGGACTCAGTCTGGGTACACTGGTGATCGAAGCCGCGCTCAAAAGTGGTTCACTGATTACTGCACGGCTCGCCGCCGAACAGGGACGTGAGGTATTCGCCATTCCCGGCTCTATTCATAATCCGCTGGCCAGGGGATGCCACATGCTCATTCAACAAGGAGCCAAACTCACCATGGAAACCAGTGATATTCTCGAAGAGCTCGCACCATTGGCCAGTTTTGTTCTTGAACATGAAAACACACCCGCAAACGCCACACCGGCCAGTGAACTTGTATTTTCTGACCATTCGTTTCTTGAAAAAATGGGATTCGAACCCATATCCATTGATGCACTAGTAGAACGCAGCGGATTGACGGCAGAGGCCGTTTCCTCCATGCTGTTGACACTGGAAATACAGGGAATTGTGGCCTCGTCTGGTGGTTTGTATAGCCGGATAAATTGAGCGGGATTTTCAGTTCAGATAGTTGCCGCAACCACTAACAACAGCTAATTTTCATCGCGAAAATACGACACAAGTAGGTACCCATGAAAGAAGACGTACTCGACGTACTCATGTATCTCTTCGAGAACTATATGGACGACGATATCGCCATGGAGGCGGATCCCGAAACGCTCAAAACCCAGCTCCGCGAAGCAGGCTTTCTCAACGTAGAAATCAACAAAGCCTTTACCTGGCTGGAAGATTTATCGGTGCTGCAAGAAGGTACCGACACACATGTCTCATACGGGGGGCGTTCTATTCGTGTTTTCAGTCCAACGGAAGAAAAAAAGCTGGATGTCGAATGCCGAGGTTTTTTGATCTTTCTGGAACAAATGGGAGTGCTTACCGATGCCAGCCGCGAACTGGTCATCAACCGCATCATGGCGCTGGAATCACTGGAGATTGATCTCGATCAAGTTAAATGGGTAGTGCTAATGGTGTTATTCAATCAACCGGGATTGGAAGAAGCCTTTACCTGGATGGAAAACATGGTAATGGAAGAGTTTCAGCAGCCGCTGCATTAAGCTATAGGCAATCAATATCGGCATCACTTTGCTTAAAAGCGAAAGGCATAAAAGAGTTCGGGTTGCATTTTTAATAATATCACTTTGATGAATATAGTTGTCCCTTGGGATTATTTTAATCTCTTGCAGCTTAGCGCTTGTGATGTTTGCCTGCCATCGGCTAGCTTCTCTTTTAGATAGCCCCTTTCATCCTCTGAAGTTGGGTAGCCTTAACGACAACAGCGGATTAGCGCTGTTCGAGTGCGTAACGCCAATTAATAAAATTTGTCTTCCCCTTCCGGTCTTGTCTTAAATCGTTTATACGCCCATTGATACTGGGCCGGGCATTGCAACACGCATTGCTCAATAGCCTGATTAAGGTGGGTTGCTTTTTGCACGTCATCACCCTCTATCAATGGTGCGCCTGTTTTTTGAATATGCAAATGATAACCCCGACCTTTCGGTAAACGCTCTGCATAAATCATAAACACCATTGCCCCAGTTTTTGCAGCAAGGCGGGAGATCAAGGTCATCGTATTGGCTTGTACACCAAAAAATGGGGCAAATACACCGGAGGTTTGATCCGGTTCCTGGTCAGGTAGAATAGCAACCAGTTCTCCACGTCCCAAAGCCTTATAAAGAGTCCGCACGCCACCCGCGTCGGTGCGCGCCAGAGTAGCGCCCGCCCGTTCGCGGGCATTGCGCATCAGACTGTCCAGTTCCTGAATTCGGGGTGGTCGATACAGGGTGGTCATGGGTCCGCAGCGCGAACAGTAAAGCCCGGCCACTTCCCAAGCTCCCAAATGCGGCGCTGCCAGAATCAGGCCTTTGCCACTCGCCATGGCTTCTTTCAGCAATGATGCGCCACTGACGTCCTGTATTTTGGCCAGAATATTTTCCGCTGGCCACAACCACAGCCCTCCGGTTTCCAATGCTGCCTTGGTCGTTTCCTGCAAGTTTTCACGCACCAGCTGGCTGCGTTGCTGTGGCGTCCATTCGGGAAAACAGCGGTCAATATTGCAGCGGGCGACATGTCGCATCTGGTTGTTAAAACGATTCAACAAGCTTCCCAGTCCAGCGCCCAAGGCATGGCTTGCAGGCAAAGGCAGCAGGGACGTAAGCCGCAATAGCAATTTAATGACAATAATGCGCATTGTCACACACCGGTTTCCAGTGAGGTGGCCGGGGTTTTGTTCAGCGCATTTGACCAAACATCAGCGACATTGTTGTCGTCTCGTGAATAAAATCGGGAGTCCATCAGCGGCTTGAGCGTGCTCAACAAACTTTTGAACAACAGTTTGTTATCTTGCTCTTCGGTGGCCAACAACGTTTTCATGTGCTGGCGTTGTGTGGGCATCTGAAAACAGGCGGGACAACTATCGGGAATCACTGGCAATCCGGCAGCTTCGGCAAAAGCGGCGGTTTGCTGTTCTCGCGCATACACCAGTGGACGGATAACCCGTACATCACCGGCATCATTTTGGTAGCATGCTTTCATGGTGCGCAGTTGTCCGCCATGAAAAGCCGATAGCAAAAAGCTTTCCGCGAGATCATCCAGATGCTGACCCAGTGCCAACACGTTGTAGCCTTCATCGCGCAAAATGCGATACATAATGCCGCGTTTAATGCGCGAGCAAAACGCACAATAAGAGGGTTTACCCATGTGTTTTTTGGCTTGCTCCATAATAGGTTGAGCTTCAAAAAAATACGGAATGCCCAGTCCGGCCAGATAAGGTTTGAGACGGGCAGGCTCAAAGCCTTCCACCATAGGGTCCACTGTCAACGCACCCACCTCGAAATGCACAGGGGCACACCGTTGAAAATGCAATAATAAATGCAGCAACGAAAGTGAGTCTTTACCCCCGGAGAGGCCGACCAGAATACGGTCACCTTCACGGATCATTTTATGATCACTGATCGCTCGTCCCACTGGATGTAACAGGGATTTGGGAAGGAGTGATTCAGGGAGAGAAAATACTTTTTTCATGGGTGTGTAGTGTACCTTGTCGGCTATAAATTCAGGGAATTACCGGCTTGACCCCGGGTAAAAGTTTGAGGTTTACCTTATTCCAGACTAAAAATCCGCCGCACATTACATGATTTTGTTTTGTATATATAATAAAGCGCGCGGGGATAGTCCTGTCACGTATAATAAAGAGTGATGCACTAATGGAAATGTTTTACATCCTGAACCACTGGCATTGGTGGGCGCTGGGTGCGTTATTTGTACTTGGTGAACTTATAACTCCCTGTGTTTATTTTGTCGCCATCGGCATTGCCGCTGTGCTGGTTGGTCTGGTGACCCGGTTCATGCCCGAAATGGCAGGTGTGTGGCAACTGGGCTTGTTTATCGGACTGACCCTGATCAATACAGGCATTGCACGCAGTATTCGCAATAAACGGAGTGGCAGCACCCCCCGACAAAAAGCCTGATAAAGCACCTCTGGCAACGTAAACCTACTGACAAAGGATGGCTCCATGAGTACCAATAAGCAGGTTAAAAGTATCAGCCCCATCGAGGCGCAAAAGCTGCTGGAAGAGAATCCCAGCGCAGTATTGATCGACGTGCGCTCTGCCATGGAGTTTTTGTTTGTGGGACACCCGAAAGGTGCTGTGCATGTGGCATGGATTGATGAGCCCGACTGGAAGGTAGACCCTGCTTTTTCTTCCCATGTGCGTCAGGTGATGCTCGGCGGACTCAATTGTGACGACGATAGTTGCACACCGGTGGTGCTGATTTGCCGTAGCGGCAAGCGTTCGCATGAAGCAGGGGAGGCTCTGCTCAAAGAAGGTTTTAATGATGTCTATAACGTGTTGGAGGGGTTTGAGGGTGAGCTGGATGAGGATCATCATCGTTCCACCGTGGGTGGCTGGCGCTTCCATAACCTGCCTTGGGAACAATGTTAAATCTTAAGAACGACAACTGAGCAGTCAGCACTTTGATTATCTGGCTATTTTTTCCTGTATACCGGTACCCCCATGACTGAATTCGAAAAACGTCTCAAAAACCAAATCCTCATTCTGGACGGTGCCATGGGCACCATGATCCAGCAACACAGTCTGGACGAGGCGGGTTATCGCGGCGAACGTTTTGCCGACTGGCACAGCGACGTGAAAGGTAACAACGACCTGCTGTCGTTAACCCAGCCACAGATCATCCGCGACATTCACGAGCAATACCTGGACGCCGGTGCCGACATTGTAGAGACCAACACTTTCAGCGCCAACGCTGTGTCCATGACCAATTATCACATGCAGGACATAGTCTATGAGTTGAATCTGGAATCTGCCAGACTGGCCCGGGCCGCCTGTGATTCACGCGCAACGACCGACAAGCCCCGCTTCGTGGCCGGGGTGCTTGGCCCCACTGACCGCACTGCCACTCTGTCGCCGGATGTCAATCGCCCCGGTTTTCGCAACATCGATTTCGACACGTTGTGTGAAACCTATCTGGAGGCCACCAAAGGTCTGGTGGACGGTGGCTCCGATATCATCCTGGTGGAAACTATTTTCGACACACTCAATGCCAAAGCCGCGTTGTATGCCATTGAAGACTACTTTGAAACCAGTGGTAAACGTCTGCCGGTGATGATTTCCGGCACCATTACTGATGCCTCCGGGCGTACCTTGTCTGGGCAAACTGCTGAGGCTTTCTGGAATTCAATGCGTCATATCGAACCCATTAGCTTTGGATTCAACTGTGCATTGGGTGCAGCGGAGTTACGTCAGTACGTGGAAGAAATTGCAGGCATCGCCAACTGTCACATCAATAGCCACCCCAACGCTGGTCTGCCCAATGAGTTTGGTGAGTACGATGAAACGCCGGAAGAAATGGCGGCAGAAATCGAAGAATGGGCAAAAAGCGGTTTTGTAAATATTATCGGTGGTTGCTGTGGCACCACCCCACCCCACATCAGGGCCATCGCTAATGCTGTAGAAAAACACGCGCCGCGTGTGGTGCCTGAAGACGACCATACCTGCCGTCTGGCGGGACTGGAACCACTCAATATCACTGCCGAATCGTTATTTGTTAACGTCGGTGAACGCACCAACGTCACTGGCTCCGCCAAATTCAAACGACTGATTCTCGAAGAGCAATTTGATGAAGCGTTGAGCGTAGCCCGTGAACAAGTGGAAAACGGTGCACAGGTCATCGATATCAACATGGACGAAGCCATGCTTGACGGCGTCGCTGCCATGCGTGACTTCCTCAACCTCATCGCCTCGGAACCAGACATTTCCCGGGTACCGGTGATGATCGATTCATCCAAATGGGAAATTATCGAGGCCGGTCTCAAATGTAACCAAGGTAAAGGCATCGTCAACTCCATCTCGCTGAAAGAAGGCGAAGAGGCGTTTATCAAACATGCCAAAAAAGTCCGTCAATACGGCGCGGCGATGATTGTGATGGCCTTTGATGAAGACGGGCAGGCTGATACTGAAGCACGCAAAATTGAAATTTGCACACGCTCGTATAAAGTTCTGACGGAAGTTGTTGGCTTCCCGCCGGAAGACATCATCTTCGACCCCAATATTTTTGCCGTTGCCACCGGCATTGAAGAACACAACAACTACGGCGTGGATTTCATAGAAGCCACGCGCAAAATCACCGACACCCTGCCCTGGGCCAAGGTGTCCGGCGGCGTATCCAACGTCTCGTTCTCTTTTCGTGGCAACAACCCGGTGCGCGAGGCAATCCATTCGGTATTCCTGTATCACGCCATCAAGGCAGGCATGGACATGGGTATCGTCAACGCTGGCCAGCTTGCCGTATACGATGACCTGCCCGCCGAATTGAAAGAGCGCGTGGAAGATGTGGTCCTTAACCGTCGTGACGATGCCACTGACCGTCTGTTGGAAATTGCCGATCAATATCGTGGCGACGGCACCACCGCGAAAAAAGAAAATCTCGAATGGCGCGAGCTGCCGGTCGCCAAACGCATCGAACATGCGTTAGTGAAAGGCATTGACACCTATGCCGTGGAAGATGCCGAAGAGGCACGGTTGAGTTTTGATCGCCCCATCCATGTTATCGAAGGTCCGCTGATGGATGGCATGAACGTGGTAGGTGACCTGTTTGGCGAAGGCAAAATGTTTTTGCCGCAGGTTGTAAAAAGTGCGCGTGTCATGAAAAAAGCCGTGGCCCACCTCATTCCCTTTATCGAGGCCGAAAAAGAAGAAGGCCAAAAAGCCGCAGCCAAAGTGCTGATGGCAACTGTCAAAGGTGACGTGCATGACATCGGCAAGAATATCGTTGGCGTGGTTTTGCAATGCAACAATATTGAAGTCATCGACATCGGCGTGATGGTGCCCGCACAAAAAATTCTCGACGCCGCGAAAGAACATAATGTGGATATCATCGGTCTTTCCGGTTTGATTACACCATCGTTAGAAGAAATGTCACACATTTCCAGCGAAATGCAACGCCTGGGTATGGACATCCCATTAATGGTGGGCGGTGCCACAACATCCCGCGCGCACACGGCGGTAAAAATTGAGCCTAACTATAAGAATGGTCCCAGTGTATGGGTAAAAGATGCCTCGCGCGCTGTGGGTGTCGTACAAAACCTGATTTCTCCAGAGCTGAAAAAAGATTTTGTTGCCAAACTGCAAGCCGATTACGTGCAAGTTCGTGAGAATCACGCCAACCGCCAGCGCGCCATCAAATGGCTGACCCTGGAACAGGCACGCGCCAACAAGGCTCAAATTGACTGGGCCGATTACACGCCACCCGCTCCCGGGAAAACAGGCGTACAGGTATTTGATGATTTCCCGTTGGAAGAGCTGCGTGATTACATCGACTGGACACCTTTTTTCCATTCCTGGGAATTAAAGGGCAGCTACCCGAAAATTTTTGACGATGCGCAAAAAGGTGAAGAAGCCCGTAAACTGTTTGCAGATGCAGAAAGCATGCTGGATAAAATCATCAGCGAAAAATGGCTGCAAGCAAAAGCCGTGGTGGGCATATTTCCCGCTAACAGCGTGGGTGATGATATCGAAATTTACACCGACGAATCACGCAGCGAAATCCTGACCGTCTTTTGTAATCTGCGCCAGCAGCAACAAAAAGCCGACGGCAAACCCAATCGCTGCCTCAGTGACTTTATCGCCCCCAAAGACAGCGGCAAAATCGATTATCTCGGAGGCTTCGCCGTGACTGCTGGCATCGGCATCGACGAACATATCGCCGAATTTGAAAAAAATCACGATGACTACCATGCCATTATGATCAAGGCACTGGCCGACCGCCTTGCCGAAGCCTTTGCTGAACGTATGCACGAAAAAGTACGCCAGGAAATCTGGGCTTACAACACCGAGCAGCTCAACAAAGATCAGCTTATTAAAGAACACTATAAAGGCATACGCCCTGCCGCTGGTTATCCCACCTCCCCAGACCACACCGAAAAAGACAACTTGTGGACGCTGCTCGATGCGCAAGAAAACACCGGTATCTGGCTTACCGAAGCCAAAGCCATGGTGCCCACTGCGGCAGTCAGCGGCCTGTATTTTGCGCACCCGGAATCCTGTTACTTTGCCGTGGGTAAAATCAACCAGGATCAGGTAGCCGACTACGCCAAGCGCAAGAAAATGGATTTGCAGGATGCGGAATACTGGCTGGCACCCAACCTAGGTTACAACAAAACCTGATTATCTCATTTGCCTCAGGGGCGTGCATAGCACGTCCCTGAGCAGCTTAAATGTGAATTAAGCGCCAAATTATTCTGTTAGTTTTTTACTGAGAATACCGTCATTCCGCCTCGTTTTTTAGCCGGAATCCAGAGGTTTACATCCCCGGACAAGCGTTCCAATACAGTGGGAAGTTATGTTGTCGTGGCATTGGTAAGGGTGCGTGTTATAAACACAGAGGTCGCAGAGTGTTTAGTATTTTTCTCTGTGCCCTCTGCGTCTCTGTGATCTCTGCGTTAAATACTCGGTGTTTTTTAAAATAGCGTGTTTTTAGCGCTTAATTCACATTTTTCAGGCAGATGCTCACAACGCTGCAATCCTCCAGGACTAATCCCAGAGCTTCCTTGAGAGCTGAATAAAACGATCGAAAATTTGAATGCGCTTCCCAGGCAGGATCAGTGCTTTTCATTGACTCCGCACAATAACCCGCTAATATGGTTTATACATAGACCGTATATATAACATGTGATCTATGTATAGATCATATTGTTGGGAATTCAACATGGTAAAACCAATCACCCGAACCTATTCGCGCTACACTCGCAAAGCGACAAAGCTCATCGGGCAGATGATCAGGTTTGGCCGAATTGAGCGCAAACTTACTGCTCAAGACCTGGCGGACCGAGCTGGAATCTCGCGTGGTATGCTCCAGCGCATTGAAAAAGGCGATCTTAAATGCGAGATTGGCGTTGTTTTTGAGCTGGCAGCCTTGGTGGGTGTAAAGCTCTTTGATGCTGACACATCCTTGCTGGCCGGGCATATCAGCCGAACAGAGGATAAGCTCGCACTGCTCCCTAAACAGGTGCGCAAACCAAAAGCAGTCGATGATGCCTTCTAACTCCTCATACACCCAGGCCTTTGTCTGGATATGGCTGCCAGACAAAACTGAACCCGTTGTTGCAGGCAAGTTGAGCCTCGATGGCCAAAGCCTGCTATTTAACTACGGCAAGAGCTATCTGGATCGGGATAACGCGATAGCAATTTATGATGTGGAATTGCCGCTCAAATCCGGCATTCAGTCCCTATCGACGGGCTTAAGCATGCCTAATTGTATTCGCGATGCCGCGCCCGATGCCTGGGGTCGCCGAGTGCTGATTAACCATCTTTTGGGGTTAAAAGGTGCTGATGCGAATAACACTACCCAGCTGGATGAGCTGACTTACCTTCTGGAGTCCGGCTCTGACCGGATTGGGGCGCTGGATTTTCAGCATTCAGCCACCGAATACATACCGCGCTCACCCGTAAATGCTCCACTGGAAGAATTGCTGGCTGCCGCTGTTCTCGTTGAAAAAGGCATTCCACTGAGCCCCGAACTCGATCAGGCACTACACCATGGCAGTTCTATCGGTGGGGCACGCCCCAAAGTGTTGATCAGGGATGGCGACAAGAAATATATTGCCAAATTCTCCTCTGGTACAGACTTATACAGCGTGGTGAAAATCGAGTTTATCGCCATGCGGCTAGCCGCACTGGCCGGGTTGCATGTTGCATCGGTTGCGATGACGCAAGCCGCCAATAAAGATGTATTGCTGATCAAGCGTTTTGATCGCGCTCATGTGACGAAAGGATGGCAGCGCAAGGCCATGGTTTCCGGCCTGACGCTGTTGAGCCTGGATGAGATGATGGCACGCTATGCCAGTTACGAGGATTTAGCCGAAATTATTCGCCACCGCTTCAGGAATGCTTCCTCGACATTGCGGGAGCTGTTTTCCCGTTTGGTCTTTAATATTTTGTGCGGGAATACAGACGATCACGCCCGCAATCATGCGGCTTTTTGGGATGGAGGAATGCTCTCCCTCACACCAGCCTATGATATTTGCCCGCAAGGGCGTATGGGCAATGAGGCCACGCAAGCAATGCTGATTTCGGGTGATAATCGGATGAGCCAGCTTACCGTTTGCCTGGATGCGGCAGCGCATTTTTTACTTTCCCGTGAAGAGGCCCGCAAAATTATCGAGCATCAAATTGAGATCATCGAAACAAGCTGGGAACTCGTGTGCGATGAAGCAAGTTTGAGTAAAACGGATCGCGCCTTGTTCTGGAAACGGCAATTCTTCAACCCATTTTCGCTGCAAGGGTTTGCCTTAACACATTAGTTGAGCTGTAGCGACGGCGAGTAAGTTAGCGCTAAACATGCGGCAGAGTGCTGGCTGCCCAATGGTTGCTTAACCGGCAAAACACGCATTTATTTCTTAGTTTGCTAATATTGGCCACTCAGGCGGTTCATCGCCGAAATGCTGGGCTAAATGGCTATTTTTTTATGTGATTTTACTGATGTTATGCATTTGAATAATGAATCAATGGTAGACGATTTTTATATGACGTGACAACTCACATGCTGACTGAAGCCTGCGCAATATCAGAATCGCTTGGAGAATCGCTCCAGTCTATTGGGAGGTTGTGCTGTCGTGGTACTAACAAGTGGTGTGTGCTAAATACGGAGGCCGCAAAGATGCAAAGGGCACAAAATTTTTAGTGTTTTTCTCTGCGTCCTTTGCGCCTCTGCGACCTCTGCGCTAAATACTCGGTGATTCTAAAAACAGATATTTTTAGCGCTTAATTCACGCTTGTTGGCTGCGTAACATCAGTGATTTTATACTTGTGCGGATAGCTATCCTCTACGATGACGCTCCATCAGCGAGTCGTTTCTCCCGGCGCAATGCCCACAATGCGGCATATTTATTAAACGCACCTTGTGCATAGGTTACCGCCACCACAAACCCCACCGGCCCGTCCAAAAAACCTAACCGTATAAAGTAGATCAAAATAAAATTCCATAATGATCGCAGCGCAGCAATGGGTAGGCCTCCGCCCCATTTGCCCGCCGCAAACCGTTTCTGTCCACCCAGCCAGGCATATTTGGCGCTTTTTTGTAGGGCATGTCCGTAATGGCGATGCGTATAGTGATACAAGCGACCTTCAAGTGTGCCTTTTTTACCCGGTGCCAGCACCACATGTTCGTGTACTTGGGCATCGGTAAAACGCGCGCCTTCGCGTTTGAATAAGCGTCGTGGCGCGCGGGCGCTGCGGCCAAAATCCATGCGATGTCCGTAGACCATTACGGCCCAGGGTGTGCGATAACCGACACATTCAGGATTGTCTGTTAATGCCGCATCAATATCGTGACGCAATTCGGGGGAAACACGTTCATCGGCATCAATGGAAAGTACCCAATCACAGCTGGCTTTTTCCAGGGCGCGCTGTTTTTGCGGGCCATAGCCGGGCCAGTCGGTTTCAAATACCTTGTCGGTATAACGCCGGGCAATGTCTACGGTGTTGTCGGAAGAGCCGCTGTCCAATACGATAATTTCATCCGCCCAGTTGGCGACGGATTGCAAGCAGGGTTCAATGCGGTCGGCTTCATCCTGGGCGATGATGGTGACTGACAGACTTTGTTTACGTTGAACAGGTTCGCTGCGTGCCATGCGTGATTGCGTGCAAATAGCCGCGAAAATCACCGCCAGATAAAATGCCAAGAAACTCACCGGGCGCACTCGTTCCAGAATCGCTTCGGAAAAACCAAAACTCATGTAGGCGACAATCAGCAACAATCCGGCCAGTGCGAGACGTTGTGTATCTGGTGTTTTACCCCGTCGGATAACATCCATCAGTAATTTGGCGGGTATCAAAAACAGCAGTAAAATAGCCACGAAAGCTACGCTGCCTCCACCGACCATGGCGGCAAAAAACTGATTATGTGGATGCCCCCATGTGGCTGCGGAGCGGTTGCGTAGTCCTGCGTCCACCAGTGCTTGCGCATTTTTCTTATAATGCCCCCAGCCTATGCCGAACAGGGGGTTGTCCAAATAAATCTGCCACGCTGCCTGCCACATTTCCAGGCGGGTACCCACGGAACTCTTACGTGTGACATCGTTGATATCGCTCTGAAAATAGGCGTTGAGATTATCGGTAGTGCGCGTCACGGTTTTCTGCACGCCTGTGGCAGGAATAAAATAGGCTGATGCCACGGTAATCAACAGCACTGCAACGGCAACCCAACGTTGCCATACTGGAATACGGGCGCGGGCATACCAGGCGAAGACCAGAACCAAAAAAGGAATTGCCAGCCAACCGCCACGGGCATGGGAGAGTGCGCTGGCCAGCAAAGCCAGTAAGACGGCAAGCAGGGGAAGAATGATCTGCCAGCGGGCCCGCTCTCGAAACCAGCCAGCACCTGCCAGAGACATGACTCCCATAGCCAGCGCCAGATCACCAAAGATGATGGGGTGGGTGATGCCTTTTGCCCGGCCAATATTCACTGGTCCCCATACCTGATACATGGCAACGCCGGCGGCAACCACGGAGCCTGCTAACAAGCCATACCAGAATGCAGCGAGACTCACACCGACACGGCGTAAAAATACATAGGCGGGAATCACCAGTAACAAGCGTGCAAACTTGCTGAGTTTTTTAACACCGGCATCATCGATACCGCCCAGCAGGGTGGTCAGTAATGCCGCCAGAAAAAAGAAACTCACGGCAAAATACAGCAGTTTTTCTTCGCGGGTTGCCTGGATGCTGCCTCGCTGTTGCCAGGCAATGCCAAACCCGGCCAGTGCCAGTAACCCGAGGCCAAGCCCGTCAGCAGGCCGCAGCACCAGTATTAATGCGGGAAACAAAAAAACCACAGTGGCGGCAAAGCCGTGTGTGATTCGAGAGGGCGTTGCTTGTGTTGTGAGGTTGTCAGTCACAAAAAGCCGCGATCGGTGTGGCCGCAAAAGGTAAAAGTTATGCTCACGGAATAATGGTATTTAGTTTTTCAGCGTGTAATCTGCACTGCAATACGGGCATTTGGCTTTACCGGTTTTTTCGATAGGCAGATACACTTTGGGATGCGAATTCCACAGGCTCATGCCATCCATGGGACAGTGCAGGGGCAAGTCCGCATGGCTCACTTCGTAGTGATTTTCCGCATTGGGCTGAATTTCAGTGTTGCTTTGTGTTTGGCTCATATTTTTTCCCTTTCGACAAAATTCACCGTGACATTTATGCCACTGGTGTTAACCAGTCCTGATGATCTGGGTGCCGACCATGCACTACGTCAAAATACAATGTTTGTAATTTTTCTGTCATCGGGCCACGGCCACCATTGCCAATTTCACGGCGGTCCAGTTCACGAATTGGTGTGACTTCTGCGGCTGTGCCGGTAAAAAAGGCTTCATCGGCGACATAGACTTCATCGCGGGTGATGCGTTTTTCACGCACTTCATAACCCAGTTCGGCGGCTAACACCAAAATCGTTTCACGGGTGATGCCTTCCAGTGCCGAGGTCAATTCTGGTGTGTAAATCACGCCATTGCGCACCATAAAAAAATTCTCGCCACTGCCTTCAGCGACAAAACCATCCACATCCAGCAGCAAAGCTTCGTCGTAACCTTCCGCCATAGCTTCCTGTAAAGCCATGATGGAGTTAATGTAGTTACCGTTAGACTTGGCTTTGCACATGGTGACGTTCACATGGTGCCGGGTGAAGGATGAGGTTTTTATGCGAATACCTTTTTCCATACCTTCGGCACCCAGATATGAGCCCCAGGCCCATGCGGCAACCATAACGTGGGTTTGCAAATTATCGGCACGCAGGCCCATGCCTTCGGAGCCATAAAAACACATAGGGCGCAGATAACCGCTATCGAGCTTGTTTTCGCGCACGGCGGCGCGTTGTGCTTCGTTCAGTGTCTCTTTATCAAAAGGCATGCTCATACCTAGAATTTTCGCCGAGCGAAACAAGCGGTCGGTATGTTCCTGCAAACGAAAAATGGCTGGACCTTTGCTGTCAGTATTGTAGGCGCGTACACCTTCAAACACGCCCATGCCGTAATGCAGGGTGTGAGTGAGTACATGCACTTTGGCATCACGCCAGGGCACCAGTTCACCATCCATCCAGATGACGCCATCGCGATCATCCATCGACATACTGCTTTCTTCCGTTCATTTTCATGTGTTTCTGTTTGTTCTCATTTTTATCTAACTTAGGATTAAAAAATATACGTCCGGTTAATCGGCGTTTTTCAGCCATGCATGCCAGATGCGTTGCACAGTGTTGCGTTCTGTCGCAAACCGCTCGTCTGCCACCACCGCGCGCAATTCCTGCAAGGCAAGCCGATGTACTTCTGCCCGGTAACGTCGGTAAATATCAGCCAAGTGGCGTGCATCTGCGGGGGGCATCAGTGCCTGTCTGGCAAAGCTGTCCAGCACTCGAACGTTGTCCGTAAATTCGCTTAATGCGGGATAATGACGTGCCCAATTCAAAACCCCGAATTGAACCATAAATTCGATATCAGCGATACCGCCACGACCCTGTTTAAGGTCAAATTCATCCTTGCGCGTGCGATCCAGTGATTCACGCATACGTTCGCGCATATCGATGATGTCTTTTTTTAGCGATATAACCTCTCGTGGCAAAGCGAGTATTTCCTGGCGCAAACCATCAAAAGCCTGTTTCAGTGACAGATCACCCGCGACCACTCGAGCTCGCACCAGTGCCTGATGTTCCCAGGTCCATGCCTTGTGATGTTGATATTCGCTGAAACTGCTCAAGCTGGTTACCAGTAGACCGGATGCGCCGCTGGGACGCAGGCGCATATCGGTGTCATAAAGCACACCTGCCGGGGTATGGGCTGTGAGGATGTGAATAATGCGTTGCCCCAGTCGGGCATAAAACACATTGTCTGCCACCGGCTTGGGGCCATCGGTGACTGCCATCTGGTTTTCAGCCTGATGCACAAACACCAGATCCAGGTCCGAGCCGTAACCCAGTTCGATACCACCGAGTTTGCCGTAAGCGACAATGGCAAACCCTTTTGCATCCTTTTTCCGGTTAGACAGACAGGCTGGTCGTCCGTGACGCGCCAGCAAATATTTCCATGCCAGCTCCAATGTTGCCTGCAATATCAGTTCGGCAATGGTGGTCAATTGGTCGCTGACTTGCATCAGTGGCACAGCTTCCATCACGTCAGCTGCCGCGATGCGCAATACACTCACCTGTTTGAATTGTCGCAGACTGTCCATGGTCTGTTCCAGATCTTCGGCAGGTATCTGTTTGAGACTGCGTTGCAGTTCGGTTGTTAATTCGGCTCGATCCGGTGGACTGTAGAGACTGCGGGGGTCGAGCAGTTCGTCCAGCAACAATGGGTGATGGGCCAGTTGTTGTGCGATCCGGGGACTGGCTGCGCACAAGCGCACCAATTGTGACAACGCCATAGGGTGCTCACTCAACAGAGCCAGATAGGCGCTGCGCCGGGCAACGGCTTCCACCAGCGTCAGCAAACGTTGTAACACAACATGCGGTGAATCAGGCCGGGGCTCCAGTGCCATCACGGCACCCAGCAACAAGGGCATCAGCCTGTCCATACGTGTGCGGCCAATACGCGACAAAGATTGATAATCCCGGGCTGATTTAAGTACCTGTAAGCGTGACCAACTGGCGGCAGGCTGGTCATAGCCTGCTTGCTGCAACAGGGCAATGGCCTCGTCTTCCTCCGGGTTACCCAACCAGAGCGTACTTAAACCTGAGCTGTCTGTATCGGCATGGCGTGTTTGCGGCGATTCAAACACCTGTTCAAAATGGTTATGCACTCGGGTCATGTGACCGCGTAATACGGGCAAAAATTCGTCCCAGTGATCGAAGCCCATGGCAAAAGCCAGACGCTGTTGGTCCACATCGTTGTCCGGTAATTGATGTGTTTGCTGATCTTGGTATTCCTGCAAGCGATGCTCGGTATTACGCAGAAATTCGTAAGCAGTCAGTAATTGTTCCACCACATAATCCGGCAGATGTTGCTGCTCTTTTAGCCAGGTCAGCACACCTTGAATATCACGTCGTTGCAGTGCTGGTTCACGTCCGCCACGCACCAGTTGAAAGGCTTGACCGATAAACTCCACTTCACGGATACCACCTGCGCCTAGCTTGACGTGATTGTCCATGTTTTTACGTCGGACTTCGGCGGCAACCATTGTTTTCATTTCACGCAGTGCCTCGAAAGCACCGTAATCCAGATAACGTCGAAATACGAAGGGCCGCAGAATAGTAAACAGTTGCTCACCGGCTGTTGCATCGCCCGCAACAATACGTGCCTTGATCAGTGCGTAACGCTCCCAGTCCCGGCCATGAGCCTGATAATAATTTTCCAGTGCGGCAAAACTGCATGCCAGTGCGCCGCTCTGGCCGAAGGGCCGCAGACGCATATCCACCCGAAAGACAAAACCGTCTGCCGTGTTTTCATCCAGCGCACGTACCAGTTGTTGACCGAGACGGGTGAAAAATTGCTCGTTGCTGACATTTCGAGAAGATCCTCCAGTTGTATTGCCTGTCTCGGGATAAACAAAAATTAAATCCACATCGGAAGAAAAATTCAGTTCATCTGCACCCAGCTTGCCCATGCCCAGCACTAACAGTTGCTGCGTTTCACCCTGTTGGTTTTGTGGCTCACCCCATTCTGTGATCAGTGCATTTTGCAGCCAGGCCAATGCACCTTGAATGCAGGCATCTGCCAGTGCAGAAACATTGCCCATGGTTTCATTGAGATCAGCCTGTTCATCACCCTGGGAAATATCCCGCCAAGCGATGCGCACCATCTCGCGTTGGCGCACATGGCGTAGTTGCCGGGCCAAAGATTCAGTATCAGTCACATCCTGCAAAGCCGTTTGTACGCGCTGTTCCATTTCACCTGTTGCATAACGGCGGTGCAGGTCTCCACTGTTCAGTAAGTCCAACAGTAATGAGGGCTGACGCACACAGCGCTGAGCGATAAATTCGCTACAGGCCCAGGCACGGCACAATTCGCTGAGCAGTTTGTCATTCCAAACTGGGGGGGGGATTCCATCTGCTGTTATCGCCGTCACAAAATCAGCCCATTGGTATTGTACGGTTTCCCGCAAAACCACAGGCAGTGGTTCCAGAGCAGTAGTAAGGTCAGGCAGGTTATGAGGCTTTTTTGTCACAGCAAATCTCTCGTCCATACAACGGGAAGGTTAAAGAATGACCTTGTGTAACCGATATCAAAGTGACAATCCAATGTGCTTTTTGCGCTGAGCCAACGCTTTTCGGAGCAGGACATCAATGGAAATATCTGATTACCTCAAACTCATGGTCAAGTATGAAGCCTCTGATCTGTATTTCACAGTCGGCGCACCAGTAAGTGCCAAAATTCACGGTATTCTCAAACCGCTGGAAAAAACCACATTGCCCGCTGGTCGCGTCAAAGCACTGGCCTATGAGTTGATGAGTGAGGAGCAAGTCGCTCAGTTTGAACTGAAGCCGGAAATGAATCTGGCTCATTCCCTCCCCGGTATCGGCCGTTTTCGAGTTAACGTATTCAAACAACGCAATCAGGCAGCGATGGTGATTCGTCATATCAAGACCCAGATTCCCAGTGCCCAGGAATTGGGTTTGCCACCCATTTTGCAAAAAATCATTATGCAGAAACGTGGATTGGTATTGTTTATCGGCGGCACCGGCTCGGGAAAATCCACTTCGCTGGCGGCGTTGATTGATGCCCGTAACACCAATACTTCAGGGCATATTATCACCATTGAAGATCCTATCGAATTTATCCATAACCACAAAAAGTCCATCGTTAACCAGCGTGAAGTGGGCTTGGATACTGATAGTTATGAAGATGCGCTGAAAAATACTCTGCGCCAAGCACCGGATGTGATTCTTATCGGCGAGGTGCGCGACCGTGAAACCATGGAGCACTGTATTGCTTTTGCCGAGACCGGGCATCTGGCTATTTCCACGTTGCACGCCAATAATTCTAATCAGGCGCTGGATCGCATTATCAACTTTTTTCCGGAAGACCGACGCAACCAGCTGCTCATGGATTTATCACTAAATGTGCGTGCGTTTATTTCCCAACGCCTGATTCCCACCCTGGATGGCAAACGCGCCGTCGCCGTGGAGGTCATGCTCGGCACACCACTGATTCAGGATTTGATCCTCAAGGGTGACATCCACGGTATTCGTGACATTATGGAAAAATCCACCAACCTGGGCATGCAGACCTTCGACCAAGCTATCTTCAAACTCTATAAAGACGGTGTGATCAGCATTGAAGAAGCGTTGCGTAATGCCGACTCACAAAATAATTTACGGTTGAAAATCAGTCTGTCGGAAGGTTCTGTGGAAGTGGATGAAAATATGAAAATCGAGGTTGACCCGGATGATGTCAACGCCGTGGCAGGCAGTAAAGGTGGTTTGAATCTAACAATAGAGCCCAGGTAGGGTGGGGGCGTAGTGTGTGCCCACGTGGTGACTTCTGATCTGCGTGGGCAAAAAAGCGTGCCCACCCTACCACTACAACGCGCAATATCTAGATTAAAATAATTCTTCTGGCACACCGCCACCACTGTCCTGTGAAACGGGTGTTGTTTCATCACCACCAATAATCGTTGCCGAGGAGTTCTCTGTCCGCCGCTGCGGGACATTTTCTAACCGAAAGGTTTCAAAGATCCCCTTGGGATTGTTGGCACCGGCTAGCAAGCCTGTTTCCGGGTCAATGCGTACCGTCACCAGCCCTGGCGGCTGCTCCAACGGGCGCTCTGGCAAGCCTTGTAAGCCCGTGCGCATAAGCTCAATCCACATGGGCAGGGCAGCACGCCCCCCTGTTTCCCGCGCACCCAGCGGTTTGGGTTTGTCGAAACCGACCCAGGCCGTGGCCACCAAATCCGGAGTATAACCAGAGAACCAGGCATCTTGCTGGTCATTACTGGTACCGGTTTTACCGGCTAAATCAGAACGCCCCAACGCTTTTGCTCGTTGTCCCGTACCCCGCTGGATCACCTCCATCATTATTGAGCGCATCAGGTAGGCATTTTGTGGTGTCAGTACCCGGGGAGCAATATTGACCGGAAGAAACTCTTCTCGTGAGGGTGGGCCCATAAAAGGTTCGGCATCGATTTCCTGCTGACGCTTGAGGCGTTCTTCGCAGCCGTCACAGGCAATAAAAGGCTCGGCACGATACAATATTTTGCCTTTAGCATCTTCAATACTGTCAATGAAATACGGCACAGTACGGAATCCACCATTGGCGAATACTGCGTAACCACGTACGACTTCCAGCGGTGTCACCACACCACTGCCCAATGCCAGTGACAAATCCCGGGGCAGGCGTTTTTTGTCAAAACCAAAACGACCGGCGTAGTTAATGGTGTAACCGATACCAATGGCGCGCAACAGGCGAATAGAAACCAAGTTACGTGACTTCACCAGTGCTTTACGCAAGCGGGTCGGACCAAACACCTTGCCGCTGTAATTTTCAGGACGCCAGGTAGCTTCCAGTCCTTCATCTTCGAATACCACGGGAGCATCATTGATAAGACTGGCAAGCGTGAAACCCTTTTCCAATGCGGCGGAATAAAGGAAAGGTTTGAAATTGGAGCCCGGTTGACGTTCCGCCTGGGTGACACGATTGAATTTGCTGCTGGAAAAATTGAAACCACCCACCAGAGCCCGAATGGCACCGTCATGAGGGTCAAGTGACACCAGCGCACCTTCCACTTCAGGAATCTGTGCCAGCTGCCAGCCAGCATCGGTTTCTTTTGTGGCGGGTAGTTCGGTGATATAGATAACATCACCTCGGCTCAGTATATCTGCCGCTTGTTTCGGTGCGGCACCTTTGCCGCCATTTTTTAATGCAGGTGCTGCCCAGGATAATCCCGGCCAATTTATACGCAACACACCACGACGTGGTTCGTAAACTACCACCGACTGCTCAACCGTTGCCAATACCAGAGCGGGTAGCAGGCCGTTAATTTCTCGTTGCGTTTTTAACAAAGGCATCCATTGCTCTTCACCACTGTTTTCCGCCAACACATGTTGCGCAAGCGGGCCACGATATCCGTGACGTCGATCATAGGCCAGCAAGGCATCACGTTGGGCACGATGAGCCGCCATTTGTAAACGGGAGCCAATGCTGGCTCTGACTTTGTAACCGGCAGAATAGGCCGCATCACCAAAACGTCGTACCATCTCGGCACGCACCATTTCAGCGACATAGGGAGCGGTTATTTCCCGGGAAAGATCGTGTAAGCGGGCATCATCCACCATTGCGCGTGCTTCATCGTGGGTTGCCTCATCGATAAACCCCAGGTTGCGCATGCGGCCCAGCACATAGTTGCGGCGCAACAGAGCCCGGGCGGGATTAATAACAGGATTGTAACGAGAGGGGGCTTTGGGCAGGCCAGCAACCATCGCCAGTTGTGCCACGTTCAGTTTATCGATAGGGACACCATAATAAACCTGTGCCGCAGCGCCTACGCCATAGGCACGATTACCCAGATAAATTTTGTTGAGATAAAGCGCGAGGATATCCTCTTTGCTTAATTCACTTTCAATTTTAAGCGCCAACATGATTTCGTTGAGTTTGCGCAAGTAGGTTTTTTCCCGGCTAAGGAAAAAATTACGTGCGACCTGCATGGTGATAGTGCTACCGCCCTGGCCTTTTTTGCCGGTGCGTAACAAGTGAAAGGCTGCCCGTAACAAGCCTTGATAATCTACACCCGGATGCACAAAAAAACGATCATCTTCTGCGGCCAGTACCGCCTGCACCATGAGTTTTGGCACTTCTTCGTATTTAAGGGGTGCCCGTTTTTTTTCACCAAACTCCGCAATCAGTCCTCCGTCACGAGAATAAACTCGCAGCGGTACCTGAAATTGCACGTCCTGCAAACTTTGCGTGGAAGGCAAACCGGGTACAATGAACAAGTAAAGGCCAGCCAGCACCAAAGTGGTTAAAAAAACACCAATTCCGCCAAGGTAAAGTAACCAGCGTTTTTGGAATTTGGGTTTTTGAAATTTAAAAGAAGGCATCAAAAGAAACAATTTGTGATAGTGTTCATGGATATTGACAAAGGCAGAGTATAAAACTTCTAATTAGATCAACCTAATACTAGTACCTTTTTAATGTAATAAGTTAAGCTTCGGCTGGCTCATCAGTATTTATGGCCATTATTTGAGCGCGACGCCTAACTGCAAGACGCCATAAAAATACTGGACCTTAACTTATCACATTAAAAGGGCACGATTTTTCTGATGCAATTTTTAATCTGTAGTAAAGTTTGCTGTCTCTCTACCGATATTCAGCTTGCAAGTATGAAAATGGGATAAAAAACGTGCAACTAGCAGACTTGTTCGCTCACAAAAAACCACCACTCATCGGACTGGATATCAGTTCAACCTCAGTCAAGTTACTGGAGTTGGGCCACCAGGGCGATGGTTATCGCGTTGAAGCTTATGCCGCGGAACCGTTGCCACCCAATTCTGTGGTAGAAAAAAATATCACCGATGTGGAAGCCGTCGGCGAAGCCATTCGTCGTGTCACCAAACGTTCGGGGTCACGCACCAAACATGCCTCTGTGGCAGTGGCAGGCTCATCGGTCATTACCAAGGTTATTACCATGCCGGCCTCGCTTTCCGAGGAAGATATGGAAAGCCAGATCGAGCTTGAAGCGGACCAATATATTCCTTATTCCCTGGAAGAGGTGAACCTGGATTTTGAAATTCTAGGCGCATCTGAAGACAATCCTGATACCGTCGATGTACTGCTGGCTGCTTCGCGCAGTGAAAATGTGGATTCGCGTGTTGCCGCTGTTGAGTTGGGCGGCCTGATAGCCAGGGTTGTTGATATTGAAGCTTATACCCTGGAAAATGCCTTCGGACTTATCGGCCCGCAAATTCCGGGCGGCACTGATGATAAAACGGTGGCTGTCATCGATGTGGGTGCCACCATGACCACACTAAGTGTGTTGCATGATGGCAAAATCATTTATACCCGTGACCAGGTTTTTGGTGGCAAGCAACTCACAGAAGAAATTCAGCGTCGTTATGGTTTGTCCTACGAAGAAGCCGGTATGGCCAAACGCCAGGGTGGTCTGCCTGACAACTATGCACCCGAAGTATTGGACCCGTTCAAGGATGCCATGGCACAACAAGTCAGTCGCTCATTACAATTTTTCTTCTCTTCCAGTCAACACAACTCGGTCAGTCATATTGTGCTGGCAGGGGGGAGTGCCTCTATTCCCGGTGTGGATGAATTGATCGAAGAACGTGTAGGCACCAGCACGTCTATTGCCAATCCGTTCACCAACATGTCGCTGCTGTCCAAAGTGAAAGCGCAGGCGCTCAGTAATGATGCTCCCGCCTTAATGATTGCCTGTGGGCTCGCGTTGAGGAGCTTCGACTAGATGCCACACATTAATCTACTCCCTTGGCGTGAAGAAGAGCGACGCGGCAAGCAGCGACAATTTATTAACATTGCGGCAGGTGCGGCAATTTTGATGGTGGGTATTGTTGTTCTGGTACACCTGCGTATGAACGGCATTATCGATGAACAGAATAACCGCAACCAGTTTATGCAAGGACAGATTGCCCAGGTTGATAAAGAAATTGCGGAAATTAAAACCCTTGAAAAAGAAAAGGCCGCCCTGCTGGCGCGGATGAAGGTTATCCAGGAGCTGCAAAGCAGCCGACCGGAAATCGTACATATTTTTGACGAGCTTGCCAAAACCATACCCGAGAATGTTTTTTTACTGGAAACATCTCGCAAGGGACGTGAAATCAACCTTACCGGCGTCGCAGACGCAAATGACTACGTTTCCGAGTTTATGCGTAACCTGGATAATTCTCCCTGGTTAACCAACCCGAGACTAACGGTCATCAAGTCGGATCAAAAAGAATATCCCGGTGCAAGCTGGTTTCAGCTCACTGTTTCGCAAAAAAACAGAACAAAGAAGGCTGACAAATGAACCTGTCTGACCTGAACAACCTCAACCTTGATCCCAACAATATTGGCAGTTGGCCGCTGGCGGCCAGGGTAATTGTCGTCGTCTTGCTCTGTTTTGCCTTATTATTTGCGGGTTATTATTTGGACACCAGTGACCAGTTGCTGGAACTGGAAACAGCGCGCGCCAAAGAAACCAGCTTGAAGCAGGAGTTTGAAACGAAACAGGCCAAGGCCGCCAATCTCGGCGCTTATCAGGAGCAAATGAAAGAAATGGAGCGTTCTTTTGGTGCTCTGCTACAACAACTGCCAGGCAAAACCGAGGTTGCGGGTCTTCTGGTGGATATTTCTCGCGTAGGTATTCTCAGCGGGTTGGAGTTTGAGCTTTTCAAACCTGAAGCCGAACAACCCAAAGAGTTTTACGCTGAACTGCCCATAAAAATACGGGTTAAGGGTAGCTACCACCAGTTTGGTAACTTTGCCAGTGGCACCGCTGCATTACCGCGCATTGTCACTTTGCATAATTTATCCATCACCTCCTCGAAGGGCAAAAAAGGCGAGGATGATCGTATGATCATGGAGGCAACTGCAAAAACTTACCGTTATCTTGAAAAAGACAATACCGCCAACAACAAGAAGCGTAAACGGCGGGGTAAAAAATAATGCACAAGCTCAAGTATCAGTATCCACGCATTGGTATTATTGTATGTGCTCTTTTCCTAGCTGTTGGATTGACCGCCTGTGGTGGCGAAGAAAATGTCGATTTGCAAACCTATGTGAGCGAAGTCAAGGCTCGACAAAAAAGCCGTATTCCTCCTCTGCCCAAGCCACAGACCTTTGAAGTGTTTACTTACAATGATGGGGGATTAAGAGACCCCTTTGTGCCCACAGTCGAAATTTTGGCCATAGAATCAGACGATGGGCTGAAGCCTGATATGGACAGGGAGCGCGATGTACTGGAACAATACGCCGTTGGCAGTCTGAAAATGATGGGTATTCTGGAAAAAAATGGTCGTCGCTGGGCGCTGGTCCGGGCCAGTGATGGCACTTTGCATCGCACCAAAACAGGCCGACATCTTGGGAAAAACAATGGTGAAATTGTGAGCATCACGGAAAGTCAACTTGAATTAAAGGAAATCGTTCCGGATGGGCTGGGGGGGTGGATGGAACGTATGACTACCCTGGCCGTCGGCGAATGATGCCAACGAGGATTTAGTACATGGGCATTTTTAATCAGTTATTTGGGGCAAACGCTATGCGCGCAGGCGGGTATAAAACAATGAAAACAACACGCTGCTTAAGTTTATTTTTACTCTCCGGCATACTTGCACTGTTCGCAGCGATGGCGACGGCTGCTGATGAGCCCACCGTTTCACTCGATTTCATCGACTTCAAAAAACTGTCGAATGATGCCGTTGAAATTCGTATTGCTTTATCTGCTGACGCACCACAAACAACAGACTTCACCTCCGATAATCCCACGAAAATTTCCCTGGATTTGCCCGGTGTCAGTAATAATCTGCCTTGGAGTCTGCCGCTACCCGTTGGCATTGGTGTCACCAAAAATGTTAAAGCCGTGCAGGCAAAAGGGCGGACTCGTGTCGTCGTTAATGTGGACAAGCTGGTCACTTATGAGTTGCGCACTGAGGGCAAAAATATATTCCTGACTGTGGGTGAAAATGTCCCTGCTGAGCAGGTTGCTGTAACAGACACTGCGGCGCCTGAGCCCGAGCCTGCTCCACCGCCGGTAAGCAAGCCAACACCTATTGAGCGAGCCTCCGGCAATGGTGCCACCATCAGCCTGAAAAATGTTTCTTTCACCTCATTGCCGGGTGACAGTGTGCAGATTCGTTTGAGTTTCTCGGGTCCGGCCAAAGCACCAGGAAACTTTACCATCAACAATCCTGCACGTATTGTTCTGGATTTCCCCAAAACCGGTAGCAAACTGGGTTGGAAAAACAAAAATATCGGCATTGGTTTTGCCAAAAGCGTCACTGCCGTTGAGGCCGGTGATCGCACGCGCATTATTCTGAATCTTGTGCAGCTTATTCCTTTCGAGAGTGAAGTTTCCGGCAACAATGTTGTTGTGACACTGGCGGGTAGTCGTACTGCGCAGACTCAAGCTACGGCAGCCGTCAGCAATAAAGCAACGAGCGCAGCATTGTCAGCAACATCGGGGCTGCACCGCATCAATAATATTGATTTCCGCCGTGGCAAAAATGGCGAAGGTAAAATTATCGTCGGCCTCTCCGACAACAATACGCCCATTAGTACCGGTGAATCCGGCAATCAGATTTTTGTCGAGTTTGGTGATACTGGCCTGCCGAAAAACCTGCAACAGCGTCTCGATGTGATCGATTTTGCCACTCCTGTGCAGTACATCGATGCCACCCAATCAGGAGACCGTGTGCGTCTTGCGATTACGCCCACTGGAAATTATGAATATCTGGCCTATCACACAGGTGATAGTTACACCATTGAAGTTAAAGAAATTCCCAAAGAAAAGGTGGCAGCCGCTAGAAAAGACCAGTTTGGTTACACTGGCGAGCGACTTTCTCTGAATTTCCAGGACATTGAAGTCCGTGCAGTGCTGCAATTGATTGCCGACTTCACCAACCTGAATATGGTGACCAGTGATTCGGTGCAAGGCAATCTCACGCTGCGCCTGAAAAATGTGCCTTGGGATCAGGCTCTCGACCTTATCCTGAAAACCAAAGGCCTAGCCATGCGCAAAGCGGGTAATGTCATTATGGTTGCACCCGCACAGGAAATTGCTGCTCAGGAGAAGCTGGAGCTGGAAGCTAATAAACAGATTGAAGAACTGGCCCCCATCAAAACAGAAATCATTCAAATCAATTTTGCCAAGGCCGGGGATATCGCCAGCATTTTATCCGCAGAAGGTGGTACGTTATCTGAGCGAGGAAGTGCCACGATAGACCAGCGCACCAATACACTGCTGTTATCCGACACTGCTGACCGCTTGGACAGTGCCCGGGAGCTTATCGTCGTTCTCGATATTCCGATCCGACAGGTGATGATTGAAGCACGCATTGTGATTGCCGACGATGACTTCGCCAAAGACCTCGGTGTGCGATTCGGCGTAACATCCGTCAACGACCGAAGTGGCGATTTACTTTTTGGCTCAGGTTCACTGGATGCAACGGATACTATGGCAGCCTCTGCATTGGACAATCTTGCCAATGGCACTCCTAATGCGCCTTACCCTATTGAAATCCCCATGGGAGCCGGCGGCATTCCCCAGCGAATGAATGTGAACATGCCAGTAGTCGGCAACAATGCGGGGCGTATCGCGCTTTCCATACTTGGAGCGAATACTCTGCTTGATTTGGAGCTTTCTGCCTTACAGCTTGAGTCCCGAGGTGAAGTGGTTTCCAATCCGCGTGTTATTACCGCCAATCAGAAAGAGGCTCTCATTGAGCAGGGTACTGAAATACCCTACCAGCGGGCAGCCTCCAGTGGTGCCACTGCTGTATCGTTCAAAAAGGCTGTTTTGAGCCTGAAGGTGACACCACAGATTACGCCAGATGATCGTATTATTCTCGACCTTAAGGTCAACAAAGACAGTGTCGGTGTACTCTTTGCTGGCATACCCAGCATCGACACCAAGGAAATTGAAACCCAGGTGCTGATGAATAATGGCGAAACAGTGGTGTTAGGTGGTGTATATGAGCAAGTTACACGCAATGAGCGGGACAGCATTCCTTTCCTTGGTGACCTGCCCTTCATTGGTGCCCTGTTCCGTACGACACGGGAGCGTAATGAGAAGTCTGAACTGCTCATCTTCGTCACACCCAAAATCCTCAAGGATCAATTTGCGGTAAAACCCTGATTGCAGCAAAGCTGTACCTGACAATTGCGTAACGGCACTTACACTTTTTTAGTGCCAGAGGTTATATGTTTTGTCAGGTCAGCTTTCCAATTAATGACACTGCAACTTCGGCAAGTCCCGTAATATTTTTAATAGCATCTGCTTTTTCGCTATTTGATTTTGAGGCATCATTCACCACGCTGATCAACTCAGACAGTTTTTCTTTATCAACTTCTGCTGTCTCAATGATTGAGGTGATTTCCGCCTTGGTGAGCCTGATGATGCTGGACGCCTCTGTGGAATATTCTTCAATTGCGATTCCGCGCGCTTTATTCCTGAGCGCCTGCCACTCTTGATCGTTCATTTGTCAGTCTCCTTATCCAGTGCTGATTCGAGTTTTTCAACGAGATTAATGGCTTTGCCGGATTTTTCACCATTTCTTTCGACAAAATCATCCAGTTCAGCAAAAATGTTGTTCAGATTTATATTCCCAGCAGTTGCCCTGGATAGTTTTTCATATGTTTCAGATCTTGCTTCTTTATTCGTTACCGCAGATTGCAACAGGTTGGTCACAGAGGCATTCGCCTGATTAAGAATCGAGTAGTTTTCACTTAATTTTCCGATTAAATATACCCTTGCTTTTTCCAACTCTTCTTTTGCCGCGTTATTCTTACGGTTTATCAGAATTACATCATCAGCCACATCATTTAATCGACTTGCAGTCAGTGTTATGGAACCATTTGGTGTGAGCGTTTCAAAATAATGGTTGAGTGCCTTTGCCATGGTTTCATCCAGGCGGTTACGTTTAATGGAAAAGTGGAGGTTTATAAGATCAATCTGAGATTGGTGCTGTTTTTGTAATCCAATGCCCACTTCACTGCTTAATTTGACAGACTCTTGGGGGATTGTTGCGCATGCAGTGAGTAGCACTATAACCAGCGCAAATATATGTATCTTGATTTTTGTCATTTCCTTATCCCTGTTAATAGTTGCTTGTTTTTATTTAATGTTACTGCCCCATAAACTTAAAACCTTGTGCGCCATATCCGGAAACATTTTTCTGTTATTTCGGCATAGCCGAAGCCTAATGCTTGCGGTAGTTTGCGGGATCTTGTCGGCCAGCATGGGAGCGACGGATAACACGGCCATATTTTAGTAATGTACTGATAAGCCAATATATGGTCCCTGCAATGATTCACTACCCGCACTTAATTTTCTGTAACCAAACCTGGTCGACATATAGGTAGACTTTAACAAAACACTTAAATCATACTCAGCAACATTTCCCGCCCAGGATGGCCGGAACTCAAATCCTACTCTACGATAGGGGTGAATCAGAATTGGGGTGGTAATGTATAGATATGATTTCTTCTCGTTACCATGAACTTCAAGTGACCCAATTCCCCAGTCAACCTCTAAATGTGGCCCGAAAGACATTCTGTATAACCCGTAAACTCGGGTAAGTTTTAGTGAGTCTTTTGGTTGTCTCTCTCTGTAGTGTGTTTGACTATAAGCTAATGCAATAGCACCATAGCCGGTTTCAAACCGATAGTCATGCGCCTTTGTTCTGGAATCATTACGTTGATAGCCTAAATCCAGTCTTACAAATGGTATTAGTGGTTCGCCAGCCAGTCTGAGCGGAACATTATCAAGAGACCGAGTTTTGTCACCAAGTAAAATATTCTGCGGAGAGCTGTTAATACGATAAAAGCTATATGTACCGCCAAAAACAATAACGTGAGATATCACGTTAGATGCAATATCAGATACAAAACACCCAAAACTCAATTCATCCGATTTGCAGGACTTTTTGTTACTATTACCCTCTTTCGATTTAGGCTCATCCTTTACACTATCTTCAAACTTATCCAGACTGCCAGCATAAGATGAGGAAGCCAATAGCATCCACATAAAAAGCAATATACACACCAAATTATATAAACGACTCAATATCGTATTCACATATGCTAAGAATTGGGTAACATCAGGCATTGATACCCCATGCATAGTCCGGCATGGGGTATAAATGTCTGTTGGACTATGCCGTCATTACTGAGGTAGCCGGTTATGGAGATTGTATTGAAAGGGGTGGGGCTTGTCGAAGGGTGATAATACCGTTATGGCTAAAATCATGTTTGATCGTGCTATTTTTTTGACCATTTTCAGGTCCATCATTCATCCGGGTTGTTGCGTTCGTCACCGATGAAATCGACCAGCCTGATGGGTGTTTGAGGCGTTTATGATTGCGGTTGATCACTCTCAGTAGTTGAGGTTTGATGAGTTCGTATTCGCGCCTGAATCGATGTGTAATCGGATGTTTTCGAGGTGGAGTGATGCCCGCCCGTATGGGGTTGAGGTCCACATAGCTCATACAGATGAGCAAGTCCTGTTCATCCAGCAGGGCTTGAGTTTTGTAGCGCCCTTCCCTGAATCGCCCCGTGTAGTTATCTTCTGCATTGACCTGTCGGGCAAAAGGCTCGTTTAAGCAACACATGAACCAGCTCCACGAAGTGTTTTTGGGTACACAGCGCGAGATGCAATGCTAATAAGGGGTTGAATACAGGCAGGCCTGGTTTTTGCGAAGTTTTGGCATCCGTGCCTCCTTCATGTGAATTATACGCCTTGCGTATCTAACGAGGATCGGCCAGGGTGTTAATTGATGGGTGTCTCTATTTTTACGTTACAAGTTATGTGTTTGTAGAGCGCCTATTCTTGAACCCCCAATTGTTTAAGCAAAAGCTGTGCGGTTGCCGGAGCTGATCCGTCCCCTGTGAGCGCGACCGCTACAAAAGCTTTTTCTTTAGGTGAGTACGCCACCACCGCTTTACCGCCGGGGGTTCCGCCACTATGGCCTAGCCATATTTTATTTCCTGAGGTAGAGCTTGGAAGTGAATACAGCATTACGCCTCGGCCATAAAACGTATAGTTATCAAACATCGGGTAAAGGCTCTCAAACAAGCTGATGGTATTTTCTTCAGTCAGAAGTTGCGCTGTGAGCAGTGCCTGCCAAAAACGCATCATGTCTTCGGCGGAACCAACCACACTCCCGGCGGCGTATCCCCAGTTTGGAGACATGTTTGGCTCAGAGCCGTCGGCGGGAATTAATGGTGCCACATCGATAGGTTGTTCCAGGGGAGCAAGAGCTCGTAATGAGGTCAACATAAGGCGATCACTGATTCGAGCATTCACCGCTTCGTGGTAAGGGCGGCGATCGACTTGCTCAATTATCTTTCCGAGAACGGTATATCCTGTGTTGGAATAACGCCACCATTGTCCGGGACAGAACATTGCCCCGTGATTCGCCGAAATTTCTATATTCTCATCCGGTGAGTAGTAACGAGGCTCCTCTTGAACCATCAAGTCTTCGTTAGCACTGAATAGCCCCGAAGTGTGCTGTAAGAGATGATCGATAGTGATGCTTGAAGCGTTGGGAACCTCCGGAACCCAATTGGACACCGGGTCAACCAAGGAAATCTTATCTTCTTCCACGAGCTGCATGATGACTGTCGCCGTGAATGCCTTGCCAACGCTCGCCCAATATAGCCTTACTGCTTGGGACGAACCATCGGCAGATCGCGTCGCCTGCCAACTGCCGTTTGTAGTAGCAACAGCTGCACTCATGACGTTTGCTTTAGTTAGGCTCATAGCCTCTAACATCGCTTTGTTTAAATTGAGCTGTGTAGTCTCATCGAAAGCGCTGCCGATAACGTAGTCGTTGGCCGGTAAGGTTACATTTTCTTGATACAAAAGCTCCCCCTCATAGGGGAGAGGAGTTTCGCACTTCACTGCCTTGTCGCTTTTCTCGGCGGCAGTACATCCTATTATTAATAAGGCAAATGCGAACACAAAGCTGAATTTATTCATCAATACCCTGTTTGTTCTGCGCCTAACGCCCGCCACAACGGCAAATTAAGAGCGTAGCGAGTGATTTGTCCTGTTGCTGGCATTTATTATGCATAGAGCCTGCACATGAACAAGTGTATTGCAAACAAAGCCCTACTTTCCTAGAGCTTCTTTTCGCTCTCGCTCATATTCGTCGTATGATCTATTGGTATTTTCCATGCACTCATCATATTGAGATGGCGGAAGTTTAGAACACTCGTTTCGGTTGCTAGCCTGAATGCCCCCGTAGATTCCTCTATTCGAGCAACCAACCAAAACGAGGAGCGCTAGAAATAGTGTTATCGTTTTCATTGTTTCATCCTAGTTTTATTGATACAAAACAAACGATGCTTTTGACTGCCCGAGTGAATTTGCATTTTTATGATATTGGCTGCCTGATAACGGTTTTCCATTTCTCTGGGGCCGCTTTTCTAATGTCACTTAAATAAATTTCATGATGCTTGCCTCTTCTTTGGTTTCCGTTTTCATCAATAAAGGCATGCACTTTTTCTACAGTTGGCTCTTCCTCGGAAAATGGGCCAAGATGCATTATTTGTGCGGCCTTTCCTTCCTCAAATGACTCAAACCTTACCAGCGGCAAAGAGACTGGATTTTTCTTTACTCTTACTTGCTCTATTGCTTCTTGAACCATTTCCTTTGTAACAAGATCTGGCTGCATAATCATAAGTGTCCATTTCCAGCTATCTTTATTGTCTACGCTGAATGATAACATATCATCAGCCCACCATAGCCCTTCTAGTGGTAACACCTTGTAATCAATTCCTATTTCTCCTCTTTTGATCATAAATTTCAATGTATATGAAAGAGGATACAAAACACCAATGGCATCCTGGAATGATTGCGATGTGTTTGGGTCACCTTTTCCGTCAATCATAAAAAAGTTCATTCTTGGAACGTCAACGACCTCAACCCTCTTAGCTGATGGCTTATAAAGGTGCTTGAGTTTTTTCTTAAAATCTATCTTTTCCATCGATATTTCTCTATTGAGGTATAACGTCGCCAATGTATCAATGAAGTCATATATGGACACGCCTGATAAATAAAATTTTTGCTTTTAATGTGATTATTGTAGACTGTTTAACCAATCAACGACAGCTGCCATCAGCTGACTTTCATAGCCTTCAGATTTATAATTTTCCCCTAAAATTTTTATTTGTTTATAAGTATTTGACACGAAACTTTCCCTGTTACTTGCTGAATTGGAATCTTTGGCATTGTTACCTCTTCATATATCAAGAACAGGAATGCCTGTATTGTTCACGTTCTCATAACATGAAAAGAGAATGCCCCCATTATTTCTGCAGCCAGCAATAATCAGACCTGATAATGGTAAATCTGGATTTCTAAATACAAATGAATGGATCATTCGGCTTCCCATACTGTGTCCCATCAAAAATATATTTGTATCAATGTGTATCAACGGGCTTAAGCTCGATCGATTCTAGATGATTTTCAGTTTTTTTGGCCCTCTCTTCCCACATTTTTGACACTACTTCGTAAGCAGTTTATGATTTTCCAACATTTTTTTAAAAATCGAGTGGTGGCGTTGTCAGATGAGTTGATTGTGCCTTTGCAGCGGTATCTAAAAAACCGGGTCAGAGAGCAATAGAATCGATTGCAGCCAGCTGTATTTCATGATTATCTGTGTTGATCAACCTTGTTATGTTTTTTGATTAACTTTACCGTAGATTAATCCAAGAATAGCGCCAGTGGATACAAATTGAATAAATTGAAATATCAGATTGTAAAGTAAATATGTCGAGACCGGATTTATATCAATTTTGGCCCCCATAGCAAAACCCATAACAGAGTACACAATAGCACCGATAATAATGCTAAATTTAATTCCTTGGATGATGGGATTACCACCTTTGTAAAAGGTTGGGTAGAGATAAGCAATTACAACACCTTGCACCAACATGGAGAGCATACCTAACGGTATGCTTGGTTCAGGGCGCGTATACGCCCCCATTCCCTCATACAGATCATGAAACCACACCATATGCCACGGGTAAGCAATGGCCATAGTTATTAACACATAGGAAATGGAGGCAAGAACTATTTTCTTTACATTCACGAAGGTTTCATTTCCATCATTTCTGCAACGACCATTGTGCCACCGAAATTAACATGAGGACTATCTTCAACCATTTTAACAGCAGCATCTATGTTTTCAGCCTTTAAAATGGAATATCCAATCATTGGGTCAGCGCCGCCACCATCGGTAACACCTTTGGAATTTACACTTTTAGAATTACCTAAAGGCGTGCCTCGGTTGACCAATGAATCACCTAGTCCATTAGCCCACGTTTCCCATTTAGCCATATGCTTAGCGCCCTCTTCGGGGCTCTCGGGCATTTTTCCACCATGATATGCAAGAATATAGTTCGGCATTTCAAATTTCCTTGTTGTTTATATTTCATAATACTTGCATTTTGCAAGTAGGATAATATTAAGTTTTTTGCTTGCTTAATGCAAGTGCTATTATGGGGGTATGAAACGAAATACAAAAAAATATAGATCACACTGTCCGATAAACTTTGCTCAGGAAACATTTGGAGATAAGTGGAGCTTGCTTATCATTCGGGACTTAATGTTTAAGGGCAAAAAATACTATGGTGAATTTTTAAATTCCGATGAAAAAATATCTACCAATATCCTGGCAGATCGGCTAGAAAAATTAGAGGTAGACGGGCTTTTAACGAAAGCAAGAGATAAAGAAAATAACTCAAAAAATATATACGCCTTAACTCAAAAAGGCGTTGATCTATTGCCTATGCTATTGGAAATGATTGCTTGGTCAGCCAAATATGACAATAAAACAGGAACACCAGCAGAGTTCATAAGGAGATTAACGGAGGATAAGGACTCCCTTATTCGTGAACTGATAGCAGGTCTTGGTAGCCTTAAAACATAACGCTCTCATCAGGGGATTTTAAAGCTAGCGTGGCTTTTGCGGTTTTTTTTGCAAAAGCCACGCTAGCTTTAAAAGTCCCTCTGGATGAGTTTGTGTACGCCCAGCATGGGCATGAACTAATGAGGTGAAAGTCCTCTGTAGGAAGATCATCGCCGAACACCGTGTTGTTAGTAGGCGATAACTACTAGCGAATGGCAAGGGCCAGCCCGCGAGGGGCGGTCTGAAGGAAGCCGGACGCACCAACAGTAGGCCCCATGAGGGGAATCTGCGAGCTGATGAACAAGAGCGTCATATGAGGCGTAGGCTGAAGGCGAAAAAAACCGGGTCAGAGAGCAATTGTTTCTAATATTAGTAAGTATCGCTCTCTGACCTAACTGTGCAATATTTTTTAAAATCAATCGAGGTTGACCCCATTGATCTTTTAACGCAACAGATTTTTCAGTTCTTCTATTCTTGCAGTATTCAATCGAATGACACAACTGTTTACGGTGGTTACATAAGCAGGTGTTTCCTTCTCGATCTCGAAAGCCTCTATTTTGCAAGTTCTATCACGGAAGGTAATCCAAGCATCTTGAGCTTCGCTAACTACCGCAATTAATTCTTTGCCTAGTTTTAGGTCAGCCGCATAAACGCGCTTTGCGCGTTTCTCAAAATTCACAAATTCAGTCAATAGGAGGGCATTCGAATTCATCATCTCCTTATGTACGCAGTCGTCTAATTGAGGGCTCGTAGTGATATCTGTGCAATCGAGCTCGTCCGCCAGGAAAATGGTCTTCGTAGGCTGAGCCATGCAGGAGGTGGCAGAGAAAACCAGTAAAAAAATGTGCAACAACCTCATTTGTTCGCTCCTGAATTCTTAACTGGCTTGCGACTCTTCAAATATTTGACACGATTGCGTCCAGGCTCATATTGCTTTATTGCCGCCGTCTCATTGATGTATTTAATTAGTTCGTCAAAGTCGTTATTCATGCCGGCCTTCATAGGGTTGGGTCCTTTGGTAAAGCCCTGATAGACAAAATCAACAAGTACGTCTCGAATGGCTTGGTCTAGTTTGTTCCACTCAACTCGACTTTTCTCTGTAGCAGTCCATTTATCATAGTTCTGTTTCGCTCGACTTTCGTAATTAGGATATATGTTGTCGAACAACTTGACCTGCTGTGCATGGGTTATCTTTCCTATCGTCTTCTTATGCTTCTCTGCGAACTCCTTTGCCTTGGCCCCCTTAAGTCCAGCTCCCTCGGATAGTGCCTTTGCGGTATTAGAGGGGATCCCAGCTTTAGTCATGTCTTGCTTAACTACAATTTTCGTGCGGTTACCCATGTCGTATCCTCGCCCGATTGTGACGCCGGAAAGAGCGTTTCCTGGCCAGTGGATGACTCGACTAAAATATTTCGATGTCTCTGCATCATTTCCTTCTGCATCGAATGTAATCTGCCCCTTTTTAACTTTAGTAGACATTTTTTCTCTCAAATCAATATTGGTTTGTAGATGTTATTGTTTAGTGCTCTGTGCTGCCCAACGTCGCCCATAACCGGAATTTTACCGCGTGGTTTGGCTGTGCTAAAAAAGCCTAGCACAGCCAAACCACGCGGTAAAATGTCCGAGTTGATGGGCCTTGTGTACGCCCAGCATGGGCATGAACTCAATATAGAAATAGAAAAGAAGACACCCAGTGCGCCGAGATAAATCGGTAGTTAATCAATTGGTGAAAGCCCAATACACAGTAAGAGCTAGCCACTCGCTGTGGCCCCGAGTCATGAGCTGTTATCGAAAGAGACACAGTTAAGCGTTGACAGGGGAACGTACAGGCTCAGTATTGAGCTCCGAAATCACATTGAGAACGTTGACCTTGTTGGGTGAAGGGGAAGACCCTATTGATAACCTCGAAAATGGCAAGAGGTTGTCAAGCTCTCCGGAGTCATAGACCTGGTGCATGTACGAATGTTAACTACGCGGAACTCGGGAGCCCCTGTGTTTGATCAGCGCCAATCCAACCTCTAGTAGGAGGCAATGGTCGGGTTGAGGAAATAAACCAAATAATCTCAACATCAACAAACACAGGGAGTCGGACAAAACCATAGTAGTGAAGAAGCAGGCGAACAAAGAGAGCAAGAGGAAAAAAAATGACATATTTCAATCCCCTTTGCCATCAGCGGAGTCAGTGGAGCGAAGGGTTTTGGCTAAGAGAAAGTTTGAGTAAACCCACCGAGACCTTGACGCAGAGCAAGGAAGAAACAGGCAGGGCACTGCACAGACTACATGAAGTCGCTAAACGAGATTCCCATCTCACATTCAACAACCTGCTACACCATCTGAGTATAGAAAAGCTCACACGAGCCTACTATGCGCTCAATCGAAAAGCAGCAAAAGGTGTTGATGAGCAAAGCTGGGACGACTATGGAGAAAACCTCCAGGAAAAGGTCAGCGCATTACACACAAAACTGCATACCCAACGTTATCAACCACAACCCACAAAACGAGTCTGGATACCCAAAGCGAGCGGTCAACTAAGACCGATAGGCATCACTGCCATCGAGGATAAAGTGGTGCAGCAAGCCTTAGTCTGGGTGATGGAGTCGATATACGAAGCAGACTTTCTGGGTTTCAGCTACGGCTTCAGGCCAAATCGAAACCCACATCAGGCGCTGGACGTTGTCTACATTGCATTGACGGAAAAGAAAGTAAGCTGGGTGCTGGATGCCGACATACAAGGATTCTTCGATCACATAGATCATGGCTGGATGATGAAATTCATTGAGCATCGGATCAGTGATAAAAGAATACTGGGACTACTGAAAAAGATACTAAAAGCAGGTGTGATAGAAGAAGGGAAATGGTCAAAGACGCGGATTGGAACCCCGCAAGGAGCTGTTATATCACCGCTACTAGCGAATATATACCTGCACTACGTCCTAGACCTATGGGCACATCAGTGGCGAAGAAAATACGCGCGAGGTGAAGTCTACATCGTACGATACGCCGACGATTTTGTACTGGGTTTCCAGTACAGAATAGACGGTGAACATTTTCACCAAGCCCTGATAGAAAGACTGAAATGCTTTGGACTGACATTGCACCCAGAGAAAACACGACTCATTGAATTTGGTCGGTTCGCTGAAAGCAATAGAAGAGAAAGAGGAGCGGGTAAGCCGGAAACATTTGATTTTCTAGGCTTCACGCACCTGTGCAGCAACAAGCGAAACAATAAAGGATTTAGCGTGCGCCGACAGACCATCAGCAAAAGGCTGAGAGCCACGGTAAAAAGGATCAAAGAACAGCTGAAAAGAAACAACATGTTCAATGTTCACCGGCAGGGACGCTGGCTTCGCAAGGTGATGCAAGGTTTGATTAACTATTATGGCGTACCGGGAAACAGCACCGCGTTGGCAAGGCTGCGAACGGAAATGTGTTGTAACTGGCGAAAGTCATTAAGGCGTCGAGGAAACAAAAGGCCGATAAACTGGCTGCAAATGACGAAGTTAATCAACCGCTGGATACCCAAAGTCAGCGTGGTTCACCCATACCCGAATCAGCGGCGTTGTGTTTGACTCGAAGCAGGAGCCGGATGCGTTAGTAGCGCAAGTCCGGATCTGCGCCGGAGGCCTGACAAATGAGAACTGTAATGAAAAAAAAAATTACAGAGCTTGTGAGTTGGGGCTTTACGGCAACTCAAATGAAAGCTTTGCATAAACCCCTTCCTCATTTACAACAACATGGTTAAAAATTGATGCTTTTACCAGACACGGCAAAAAATCGAAAAATTTCCGGCAAACAAACTGGTTTTTTAGATCACAGGCAACAGGAGTCCCTCGCCATCCACCCAAGCGACCTGAAAATAGAAAAATGAAGAAATGACTGGGTGCTATGTAGGTAAAGGTTGTCTTTGTTTATAAACACACTTTCCCACAGACTGACCTTTCAACCAGCACTGACCTAATTGATCAGCAAACTGCCTGATTTTGTCCATTGCGCCCACCGCCCGAAAAAACCGCTGTTCGTAGTGGTTAATCATATCCAGCCAGCCCTGTTGCTCAATCCCCAGCCTGGACAAAATGGGAGGCAGGTTATCGGAAATAGCCCCGATTTTATCATCACGAACTGCCCGGCCGGTCCAGTCCACCAACTCCAGATAATCCGGGAATGAAAAAGCGATGCCTTCAGGCTGGTTGTTGCGTTCGTCACCGATGAAATCAACCAGTCTGACAGGTGTTTGAGCTATTTGTGATGGGGCTTGATCACGTTCAGGGGTTGAGGCTTGATGAGTTCGTATTCGCGCCTGAATCGATGTGTAATCGGATGCTTCCGGGCTGGGGTTGATGCCAGCCCGTATAGGGTTAAGGTCCACATAGCTCATACAGGTGAGCAAGGCCTGTTCATCCAGCAAAGCCTGACTTTTGTAACGCCCTTCCCAGAATCGTCCCGTGCAGCGGTCTTCTGCATTGGCCTGTCGGGCGAGAGATTCATTTAAACAGCGCATGAACCAGCCCAGATCCATCAAACGGCTACGCCATTCCTGTACAAGCTCAGCAACCAGTTTCTTCTCTGCCTTACCCTGTCGCTCTCCTTTCTTCATTTGATCAATTAACAGCGGTGCCTTGAATAACGTGGTCCAGTGTTCAATCACTTCATCATCAGACCATGCCACAGCTTGAGGCTGATTGATGTGCAGAACCAAATGGTAATGATTGCTCATGACAGCGTAGGCACAGACATCGATAGAAAAAACGTCGGCCAGTTCAGCGAGCTTATCCACTACCCATTGTTTGCGGTGTTCATAACTTTGTCCAGAGAACTCGTCTTTTCCGCAGAGAAAGGCGCGGCGAACACAGCGCGAGATGCAATGGTAATAAGGGGTTGAATCCAGGCAGACCTGGTTTTTGCGAGGTTTTGGCATCCGTGCCTCCTTCATGTGAATTGTACGCCTTGCAATCTAACGAGGATCAGCCAGAGTGTCAATTAATTGATGGGTGTCTCTATTTTCTCTATTTTCAAGTTGTCCAATTGCCCATCTTCTGATCCAGAGCATAAAGTACCATAAAAACAATATGTTGTAAGTGTTATATTTATTCGAAAAAGTTAAATCTCTTCGGGTTTTATTCCCCGCCGCTTGCGGCGTAAGGTTGGAAAAAACCAAGGGTAGCTATATACGAAGCTTTATGAAAGCTATCAGCTGGCACCGTTTGTAAGAATACCCCGCTTTCGCGTAGCGAAAGTCGAGCTTAAGCGAGAGGGCTTGCCCCGGGGATTTTTATTCTCAACCTGTGGTTGATTTTTCGAAACTAGGGAATGCCCCATTTTGTCAAATATTATTGTGTTATGGTTTTGCTTTCATAGCTGGTTATTTAGCCAGTTTAATTTTACAGGAGGTGGCCATGGATTCGGCAGTTTCTTCTTCTCCCTTTTTACGTTCTGTTGTTGAGGCTATTTGCGTGCGACATTACAGCATCCGTACGGAAAAGGCTTATATTAACTGGATCAAGCGATTTATTCTTTTTCATGACAAACGTCACCCCGCTAAAATGGGAGGCGTGGAGGTTGGGGATTTTTTGACCGATTTGGCGATGAATCGACAGGTGTCGCCCAGTACACAGAATCAGGGGTTAAATGCGCTGAATTTTTTGTACAAGGTGGTTTTGGAGCAACCATTGGGGGATGTGAAAAATTTGGTGCGGGCAAAGAACAAGCGTAAATTACCGGTGGTATTAACGGTTGATGAGGTGAGGGCGGCGGTGTTGCGTGAATTGAATGGGGTGCAGTGGCTGGCAGCTTGTTTAATGTATGGTTCTGGCTTGCGATTGATGGAGTGTTTACGTTTGCGGGTGATGAATCTTGATTTTTTGCACCGCGCAGTTTATGTGCGCATATGGTAAAGAAAAAACCGGGTCAGAGTAATACTTACTAATATTAGAAACAATTGCTCTCTGACCTGGGTTTTTACGCCACAAAATGAAATCGATCGTGCCTGCTCCCCTTGGTCTTTATAGACGCTGCTATCTATTTTTGACCAATTTATTATGATACAGATCTTCAATGGGGAAAATCATTGTGTAATCATCCCAGTTTAAATTACCATCAATAATTTCAAACTTCAAAAACTCATCAATTGACTTATATTTTTCATAATCAGGATGTCCACTTGAAAATATGAAAATAGAAAAATCTACATATGCATGATGACCATCAGAAAATTCAATATCTAATATATGACTAGTTTTATGTTTAGCTGATTTTACCAATAATTCTGACATTACGCACCTTTTGTGTTACATACGTCGGAGAAACATGCATTTTTTTAACAAAATAGTCTACCCATTTTTCTACAATATCTTCTGCATAGCAATTTACAAACCCTTCAAATTCTTTACGTTTTTTTGGCTCTAAGCCAGGACCTTTATCTTTTAGTACTATTTTATTAATTTTTCCATTTAAAAAATGAATCTCTGCTTTGGTTTCTTTGCCATTGTGTTTTCCATGAATATGTATAGGTTCGTGTTCATTGCTGTAAAAGAAAAAAACAATCCCAAAGTATTCGTATATTTTCGGCATAGATAACTCCTTTTTTGATTAAACTAAATTGCATTAGATAATGGAATCAGACTCGATTGATTTTCAATCTTGCGCCAATATTTCTTTTGAATTCTCGCCATTTCACTTACTTAACTCCTCTACATTTTTGCCGCAGCAAAAAGCTCCGAGGGCTTAAGGTCTAGAACAAACGCAATACGGCGAATATTCAGAAGATGAAAAACTCGGGTTAGAGAGCAATACTTATTAATATTAGAAACAATTGCTCTCTCTCTGACCCGGGTTTTTCTTTTAGAGACATATTGAATTTCTAGTATTATTGCTAACGGCCAAGCTCAGCCTCGCCGTTTTTTGGCGTCGACTGGAGCGCATGGTTCGCTGCGTTATTCAAAGTAGCTCCGTAAACGCTGTGCCAATTTACTGGACTGTTTGTCGTATTGCTGTTGATGCGTGGTGATTGCTATTGGGCCGATGCGCGTCACCCCACGCGCTTTCAGGTGCTGCGCCAAGATATCTATAACTTTTTTCCCGTAGCCTCGACCCCGAAATGCTGAATCGATCCACCAGCCAGGTTGAACGTCATTTAGGCCGGATGCCTCAACTAGCGCAACCAACCGACCTGATGTTTCCTCGAATAAAGCGAAAAGTCCAGATTCATAAGCAGCCCAGACTTGCGGCGGCCCCAAATCATTTCGGTGCTCTGACAAAGATAGCCGCTCTTGAATCAACTTTGACTGGGCTGGTGAAAGTACGGATTTCTCAATCATGACTAAGCATCTCATTCAAGCAGCTAACGTCTAAATGTCTGTTGGACTATACCGCCTCTACCGGGTCAGCAGACTATGGGGATTGTATTGAAAGCGATAGGGCTTGTCGAAGGGCGATAATACCGTTTTGGTTGTGGTCATGTTTGACAAGGCCATTTTCTTAACCATTTTCAGGTTTGTCACTCATTCAGTCTGTTTGTTGTTTAACACGTTATCATCAGGTCACCGTCCATACAACGGGGTTGCTGGGGTTTCAGAACACACCTGAAGTCGGCCCTTTTTACATTTTGGGCAGAGACAGGTGGCGGATGTTATTCCGTATCTGTTTTTGTTTCCGGTTCACGTGGCGGTGCTTGCAGGCACTGACGGATGATCGCCAGCTTTTGCTTTCGGCTGAGGTTGGATAAAAACTCGTAATGCCAATAGCTATCGTATTAATTAATTTCTCTACATTTTTGCCGCAGCAAAAAGTTCCGAGAGCTTAAGCTCCAAAACAGATGCAATACGGCGGATATTCAGAAGCGAAACGTTTCTTTCGCCTCGCTCGATAGCCCCCATGTAAGTACGGTGCATTCCACACAAGCTGGCAAAATTCTCTTGCGACAGCTCAAGAGCCTCCCGTTTTTTTCGGATCGTTGTCCCAAGCGACTTTTGGGCCTGTTTTTGAGTAATTTCCATCAGGCCAGTATCTGGAATGAAGACTATAAATCTACACATTATAAGTAGCAATTTTTGTGATGCGGCATATAATGCTACTTATAGTCTTCAAAAAGGGAATTCAGGAAAATGAAAATACTCATCGCCGAAAACAATTCAGCCGCTCGCATGCACCATCGGGAGCGGTTAGTCAGTTGGGGGTATGATTTTGATCTGGCTGCCAACGGCAAAGAGGCCATTGATTTTTTTCATAAAAATGGAGCACGTTACGATCTTTGTCTGATGACTGTGAACCTGCCAGCAATGGAGGGTATCAAGGCCATTCGGGCGATCAGGAAAGGGGCGGGTTATCTCCCGGTTATCGCCTGTAGTACAAATTCGAACTATAAGGCGTGTTGCCTGGAGGCGGGTGCCGATGATTTTTTGGTGAAGCCTTTTGTCTCTGAGAGTTTGAAGGAAAAGCTGGAGGAATTTTCGGTAAAGCAGGTTGTGCTTTATCTGGAGCGTGAGCGCTTGTCATTACATACGGTTGGCCCTGTCAACCGTGCAGAGCTGAATGAGTTGAGGGCGCTGGATCAAAAGGGGTTGACGAAATTTATGATTGCGGATGTTTCTTGCCATTTTGTTGCGCAGGGTGCGCGGCATAAGTTGTTTGATGATTTTAATAATGGTGATTCGGTGTTTACTGAAATACTGGACCGCACTCGGCACGAGCATAGTATTGTGCAGATTCATGCATCACAAATATCGGTGCGAAAAGTGGGGCTGACTCCTGAGCATTTTCAGCAGTTGGTTGAGAAGGAGAATGAGATGTTGAAAAAGTATGAGGAGCCTTAAAAATGAATCAAGCGTTGAGTCTGATCGGTGTTTTCCGCGTGGGCACTATAAAGGCGTGCCCACCCTACGGCTAAACTAAAGCCTGTAGGTTTAAATTTCTGGGTTCCGGCTAAGACCATACGGAATGACGGGTTTTTTTCAGGGGGTTGTGGAGGGTTTGGCCTTGGGCGTTGAAACAGCCTTTCTGAGTTTCACGGTTCAGGCTGTTTTCACTTCTCTGTTTTTTGCATCTTCACCAATGCGTAGCAGGCTTGGTAATAGTATCAGTGTAAACACGGTGCTTACACTCATGCCGCCGACGATGACGGCAGCAAGCCCGCGATAGAGTTCTGTGCCAGCACCGGGTATCAGCAGTAGTGGCAGCATGCCAAAGATACTGGTGAGTGTGCTCATGAGGATGGGGCGTAACCGCAAGTGTACGGCTTGATTCACTGCGTCACGACGTTTTAATCCTTCACGTTCGGCGGTGCGTGTTTGGTACACGAGCAAAATGGCGTTGTTGACCACCAGCCCCAGCAAAATAATAAAGCCAATCATGGTGAGCAGGTCCATGTGCTGGGTGGTGAACAGGTTGACAATGTGCAAGGCCAGTACGCCGCCGACAGTGGCCAGCGGTATGGCCAGAATCACCAGCAGGCTGTCGCGGAAGGAGCGGAATAATGCGCTCATTAATAAATACAAAATAGCGATGGCCAGCAGGAAGCTTGCGCTCATGCTTTTCAGGGCGAGGTCCAGTTTTTCTGCGGTGCCGCTGTAGTGAATTTCGCCGTCTTCCGGTAACAGTGGTTCAATTTTTGGGTTCACCTCTTCTTTGAGCACCAGCATGGTTTGTTCCAGCGACATGCCTTCCGGGGCTTTGACTTCCAGGGTGATGGTGCGCCGACGATTGAGGCGGCGGATTTCGTCAGGCCCGGCGGTGCGCACGACTTCTGTCAGTTCACTTAACGGGAGTACGCCACTGTTGGGGGTTGCCAAGGGTATGGCGGCCAGTTCTTCGGGGGTTTGCCAGTCTTGTCCACGCAGGATGATGTCCAGTCGTTGTTGGCCGTCAAAATAATCGCCCACAAACAGGCCGTCTCCTAATGCGCGAATAATTTGCGACACATCACTGCGTGCCCAGCCTGCTTCGCTGATACGGCGCTCATCCGGCAGTAGTCGCAATTCCGGTTCGGCAAGGCTGAGTCCGGGGCGCGGGCGTGGTGGACGTCCGGGAATGGTTTGCATCACGGCGGAAAAACCGGCCTGTGCCGAGTCGAGTAATGCGTCGATGTTTGAGCCCTGGATGTCGATGTCTACGGTACGACCACCACCAAAACCACCGAACAGCGAAGAGCGCTGGGCAAAGGCGATGGTGTCCGGGAAGCTGCCGATGAGCCGGTTGATTAGTGGCACCAGTTCGTCGGATTTGTCCGGGTCTATGGTGCGTGCGCCCATAAACACGCCCGAGCCGAAGGCGACGAAGAAGTAGTTGTCCACGGCGGGTTCGGCTGTGCCGTCAACGTAGGGTTGCATGCGTTGCGCGACGACCTGACCCAGTTCTTTTTCCAGTGTATCTACGCTGCTGCCGGGGGGTGGCAGGATAAATGCAAATACCAGATTGCGATTGCCGTTGGGCAGGAAATCCGCTTCAGGTTTGAGCCATACTGCGAGCATTAGGGGGAGGGTGATCAGGCCGAGAATCCATAATGCGCGCCGCCGGGGGGTGTCGGTGAGGCGCATGACAAAATTGCTGCCTGCATCCCACCAGTGGGCATGCGGGTCGTGCATGTTGATGTTGCGTAACCAGGTGGACGCTGCTGCGGGCAATACGGTGACGGCCACTAGCAGCGATATGCTCACGGTGGCAGCAATGGTTAATGCCAGATCAGCAAACAGTTGTCCTGCTTCGTCTTTTAAAAAGACGATGGGTAAAAAGATGGCAACGGTGGTGGCGGTGGAGGCCAGTAACGCGCCCCATACTTTGCGGGTGCCTTCGTCGGCGGCCTCTGCGCTGGACATGCCGCGTTCACGCAGGCGCACGATGCTTTCCAGTACCACGATGGCAGCATCCAGCACCATGCCCACGGCAAAAGCTAGGCCCGCCAGCGAAATAACATTGAGGGTGCGGCCTGTCGCATCCAGCAACATGAAGGTGGACACCACGCAGATGGGAATGGCAACGGCTACCATTAGCGTGGCGCGGAATTTGCGGAAGAACCACCACAGTACGCCCACGGCAAGCAATATGCCTAACAGCAGGTTGTTGGATACCATGTTAATGGAGCGGTCGATGTAACGGGTTTCATCGTAAACCTGTTCAAAGCTTAAACCGGCGCGCTTTAGCGAACCTTCGCGCAGTTCTTCGGCGGCCTGACGCAGGCCTGCCATCACTTCCAATACGTTGACACCGGTTTCGCGGTGCGCGTTAACCGCCATTGCTGCCTGGCCGTTTTGAATCACAAAGCCGGTACGGTCCACCATGCGTACGTCGATGTCAGCGACATCACGCAAATACACCGGTTGGCCTTCACGCCATTCCAGTACCATTTCGCCCAGGTCATCCACGTTGTACTGTCCGGCAAAGCGCAGGGTGTAACGGCGTTTGCCCACGTCGGCAAAGCCGCCTGAGGTATTTTTTGCACCACCGGCCAGTTGCGCGACTCTGGGCAGTTCGATGCCCAGACTGGCTGCCTTGTACGGATCAAAGGTGATGCGCAGTTCACTTTCGCGCCCGCCGCGTACTTCGGACATGGCAACGCCGGGTATCCGTTCGAAGCGTGTTTGTACGACTTCTTCGACATAATTTTGATAGCTGGCGACATCACGGTCATTGCCTGCTACCGGTTTAAGAATAAACCAGGCTATTGCACGGGAGCGGCCACCGATGGAATTGATGACAGGCTCGTTGGCATCAGCAGGGTAACGTTGCACACGATTGAGGCGCGATAACACTTCCAGCAGCGCACGACGCAGATCCGTACCCACCTGAAAGGTGAGGGTAATGCTGCCACGCCCGCGTTGCGCACGGGCAAGAATTTTGGTCATGCCCGGCAGACCGCGTAATACGTCTTCCTGCGGTTCCACAATTTCCGATTCCACCTCTTCCGGTGCAGCGGCACGCCAGACGGTGGTGATGGTGATTTCGGGGAGTTCGACTTCGGGGGTCAGTTGAACCGGCAGGCGATCCAGACTGATCAGGCCGAACATGATGGCCAGTAATACGCCCACCACTACCGCGACGGGATTGCCAAGTCCAAGACGGGTGAGTTTCATGGCTGCCTACTTTTTAAGAGTAGGGTGGGCAGGTTTTTCATGCCCACGCGGAATGAGACCACTGCAATCCGGTGCCACAAACGCGTGGGCACACAAAACGTGCCCACCCTACGGAGTTTCATTCAGAATCTTCACTGTGCTGCCGGGGCGTAACCGTTCACCTCCACGCACCACTACCTTGTCTCCGACGTTCAGTTCGCCGGCCACGGCCACTAGCGGACCACTGGCAACACCTGGTTTTACCGCGATACGTTGTGCCTTGTTTTCTGCGGTAATACGAAATACAAAGGCACCGTCACGGCGCAATACCAATGCATCACGCGGCACAGCCAACACGGTTTTTGCTGTCGCCACGGGCAAGGCAACCCGTACTGTTTGTCCGGCTGTCCAGACATCGTCATCCAGGCTGATACGCAGATCAAGCAAACGTGAACGTGCATTACCGGCGGCGACCAGAGCACGTACCGGTGCATTGATTTCCTGGTCATTGATTTTTAATGTAAGCGCATCACCCTCACGCACAAAATCCAGTGTTTCCAATGGTACCCATGCCTGTACTTCCAGCGCCCGGCTATCGATGACTCTTGCCACATTGTCACCCACGGCCACACGTTCGCCACGGCGCATCAAACGTTCCACCACGACACCTGTAAATGGCGAACGAATCACATGCCGACGTAGTTCTTCCTGTGCTTGTTTAAGTCGTACCTGTGATATCTGCAATTCGCTACGGGCGACTTCCCTGTCAGCACGCAACTCGTCCAGACGGGTTTGTGCAGCATTATTTTGTGTGGCCAGACGTTCATTACGCCGCACTTCACTTTTGAGAAATGCCAGGCGCGCCCGGTCGGCTTCAACCCGTGCCTGAAGTTCTTCTATTTTCAATTTGACAAAAGTCGGGTCGATCCGCGCCACGACATCGCCTTCTTTTACCCGGGTACCCACTTCTTTCACCAGCACCAGTCTACCTGCCACTTCTGCCGCCAGTCGTGCTTCATGGCGACTGATTACCGTACCGGCCACCCAGGTTTGTGGGGCCATTAACACTTGTTTTGCTTCGGCGACTTTAACGGGTGAGCTGCGACCACCTTCCGGTGCGGCCATACCTGAACTGGCGAACACAACAATGCCCACACATAGCGTGCCAATTAAAATACGCGAAATTTTGATATAAAAAGAGTGCATGATTTTTTATCGTTCGACTTATTATTACTTAATTTGTTTGTTTTGGCTTCACGTTATCATCTTCAGTGACATCCGTTTCCCACGGCGTAATTTTGTGGCCATTGAGCTGAATGTCTCCACCTGTTACTGGCAGCAAAAAAGTCAGCACATGATGCAGGCGTTTATTACCGGTATGCACGGTCTCGTATTCAAGCATATAAAACTTGCCGGAAAAACGTGTGTCGGCCTGACTGCGTCGTAGATGGTGCGTTCGCATGGGGCCGCGTTCGGCCATCAGTGTTTTCAGGTTTTCCAACCATTGCTCCGGGGAGCGTTTGGCAAAAAAAGCGCTGTTGTATTGTTTGATGACAAGTTCATCGTCACCATTTTGTATGGCATCAAACAACTTGCCGGACAGTGCTTCTATAGCAGGGTTGGTAGAAACATTGAGGGAGCGCTTTTCACCTTCGTCGCAGGCCGTCAACGTCAATAATAGCAGTAGAACCAAAGCCGGGCTCCACCGGAGCCCTTCATTTTTATGTAACAAAAACATGATATTTACTGTGCTCATTGCGATTGAAAAAAACGAGGTTAAGATTAACACATGAATCTGCGTAACAACGACGGTATTGATCGTCAATTTAAATGCGAATTAAGGGCTAAATTAAATCGTTCGGTTTTCGGCGTATGCAGCGGCGTTTGGGTAATGAAAACCCACCGCAAAGGCGTGGAGACGCAGAGAGCGCAAAGGATAAGAGAATAATGGGTAAGGCGATATCGCTTTGCGTTCTCTGCGTCTCCGCGCCTTTGCGTTAGATTTTAGGGTTCTGTCACTTGTGACCCGGGAACGGCCTGTCTTGCTGAATGTAAACCAATGATTTTATTCGTTTGGGTGTTTTTCGCGCTTAATTCACCGTTGACGGTGTGCGATCCAGTCGTCGATAGGCGATGGCTTCGGTGAGGTGGGCTGTAGCGATATCTTTTTCACCGGCAAGGTCGGCTGCTGTGCGAGCTACTTTGAGAATGCGATGATAGGCACGGGCAGACAGCCCCAGCCGGTCGATAGCCTGTTCCAGTAAATGGCTGTCTGCATCGTTAATGCGACAATATTGCTGTACGTCACGATTCTTTAACAGAGCATTGGCTTTGCCGCTGCGCGCGATTTGTCGGCCTCGTGCCGCTTCGACACGCTGGCGTACTGTTGCAGAATTTTCACCGGTTTCTTCTGAAGGCGCGCGTAATATGGCTTGCGGTACATTGGGCACTTCCACATGCATATCAATGCGGTCCAGCAGGGGGCCGGAGATTTTGGCACGGTAACGCTGTACCTGTTCGGCGGTGCAATGACAGCGACCATTGCTGTGGCCGAGGTAGCCACAGGGGCAAGGGTTCATTGCCGCCACCAGTTGAAAACGTGCAGGGAATTCCGCCTGCCGTGCTGCACGGGAGATGGTGATGCGGCCTGATTCCAAGGGTTCGCGCAGCACCTCCAACACTTTGCGGTCAAACTCTGGCAGTTCATCCAAAAATAAAATGCCATGATCCGCCAGAGAAATTTCTCCAGGTCGTGGATTGCTGCCGCCTCCCACTAAAGCCACGCCGGAAGCTGTGTGATGAGGTGTACGGAACGGTCGCTGCCGCCACTGCTCCACGCTAAACCCCCGCTCACTGATGGAAGCCACTGCCGCGGCTTCCAATGCTTCGTCTTCATTCATGATGGGCAGAATACCGGGCAAACGACTGGCGAGCATGGTTTTGCCGGTGCCCGGTGGGCCTATCATCAGCAAACTGTGTCCTCCGGCGGCCGCCACTTCCAGAGCACGTTTGGCGTGGTGTTGGCCGCGCACCTCGTCGAGGTCGTCTAATGAAGAGTCGCTGTTTATCTGCGCCTGCCGTGGCACCGGACTCAGCTGCTTAATGTCATTGATGTGAGCGCATACTTCCAGTAAATGTGCTGCTGCCAATACTTCTATCCCATCCACCAGGCTGGCTTCGGCGGCATTTTCCTGTGGCACAATTAAAATGCGCCCGGCATCGCGGGCGGCAATGGCGGCGGGCAACACGCCGCGCAAGGGACGCAATGCACCACTTAGCGCCAACTCGCCCACAAATTCGTAACGTGACAGGGTATCGGCAGACAGTTGGCGGCTCGCGGCAAGAATGCCCAGCGCAATGGGCAGATCAAAACGCCCGCCTTCTTTGGGCAGATCGGCAGGCGCGAGATTGATAGTGATGCGTTGCCTCGGAAATTTGAACTGCGAATTAAGCACAGCGCCACGCACCCGGTCCTTACTTTCTTTTACCGCTGCCTCGGGCAGGCCAACGATGGACAGGCTGGGCAAACCATTGGAAAGATGGACCTCGACGGTGACCAGAGGGGATTCAATGCCCGATTGGGCCCGGCTGTAAGCCGTTGCGAGTGACATGGTGCTCCTTGCCTGTTGTTTTGTCCGAAATCCATTCGGAAGAGATTATATGCTGTTGATGTAAAGAATGTACGCTTCGTTGCCGCTGAAAACATGCTTGAGTGTTGTGAATGCAACAAAATTTGCTACTATTAAAACATGCTTCGTGATAATCATTACATTTGAGGTGCATGCATGTCAGTCACTCAACCCTCTGAAACACACACAATAGACCGGGCAGAACTGGCAAAAATGGTCACGACTTTATTTGCTCACTGGCAGCTTTCTACCGAAGAGCAATTGGCCTTGTTAGGGCTTTCTATTGCTAATCGTGCTGCCTTGGCTAGATACCGCAAAGGGCTGCCGCTTGCTCAGAGCCGTGATTTGCTGGATCGGGTGGGCATTCTGCTGGGTATCCATAAATCACTGCGTCTGCTGTTTCCACACAACCGGGAGCTTGCCTACGCCTGGATGACGCAGCACAACAAAGCCTTCGAGGGAATGACACCTGCTGAAACGATTAAACAATGGGGATTCAATGGCCTGTTTATGGTGCGTGCCTATCTGGACAGAGCGCGAGGTCAGTAATGCAGGCATTGTTTGACGGCATCACGATAACGGATTTTCATGATGACCTTCACCGCAATATCGTGTCTTTGCGGGAATCCGAAAACCTGTTTGATGACTTGACCGACTCTCCTGAAGGCTGGCAATCAGCTATTGCGCTTGAAGTGAAAACAAAGCCACATACGCATGTATCGCAGCGGCCTGTTATTGACCGGCCTTTCGAGGAGGCCGTCTATAACGAAGCCATCGATTATCCCTTTGAAAACTGGTTAAACACACGCTATTCCAATGGATCATTTGGTGTCTGGTACGGCACAGATTCACTGGAAACCAGTATTCATGAAACGGTGCATCATTGGCGTCACGGTTTATTGCATGATGCAGGCTGGCAGAACCTGGAAGGTGTGAGTATCGAACGCAAGGTATATAACGTCCGCTGTGATGCCGCGTTGTTCAACTTTCTGCCTAAACTTGATGCTTTCCCCGCGCTTATTGACCCGACGGAATATGATTTCACTCATCAGGTTGGTGCGCGTATTTACCATGATGGACATCCCGGTCTGGTGAGTCGTTCTGCGCGTTGCGACGGTGATGTTTATGCGATTTTCAATTCACAAGTGTTATCCAACCCTCGGCAAATGTGTTTTTTAACCTACCGCATTACATCAGGCTCAGTTATTGTTGAGCGCCAGCCGGGTAAAATATTGTTTCAAATTGGAGCGGGCATGTCAGCCAGATACTATTAACAGGCAGGGTGGAGGCCCTTCGTAGGGTTTGGATAGAAAGTTCTGATTAATAAATAGCCGCGACGGATAAAAAATGAACAAAATCGTATTAATCTCTAGTGTCATTATGCAATTAGTGCTGGTGTCTTGCACTACAGTTTCAAAAGATAGTTGTTCGCAGAAAAACTGGGAGGAAGTGGGTGAAGCTAATGCGAAAAATGGAAAAACAGACCTGTCAGTAAACTATTTTGCGAAAAAGTGTAAAAGTCTAGGTGTGCCTCCAAACATTGAAAGCTTTAATAAAGGCGTAAAAAAAGGTTTAATTTCTTACTGTTCAAACGAAAAAGCATATGAATTCGGTGTTAGAAATTTAATTTATGATTTACAGTTATGTCAAAATGATAATTATAAGGCTTTATCTACAGAATATTATCGTGGTTTGATCGAGTTTCGTGCGGAAATTAGGGGAGATATAAAAAATAATTTATTGCGCAATAATAATGAAATTAAAGAAACTTTAAGGGAGATTGAGCGCATGATCGGCCCTGAAGAATTGATTGTAAGAGAAAAAATAGAATCGATAAGGGATCTCATAAAGGAACAAGAGCGATATGTGAACGATAAGCTTTAGTCGTTCTAACAAAAAAACCAATCACCATTGACCTATGTGATCTGGGCAACCTCAAATGTGATGTTGTTTGGCAATGATGTTGATTAGTTGTCGTCCAAGCACAAATTTTGATGCCGTCGTTAATTGCTGTTTGTTTTCCGTAGTAAGAATCAGTAGCGCATTCTCATCCGCCTCAAAGGCAATGCCTTCTCCCACCCAATTTGCGGCAATCATATCAACCCCTTTTCGTTCCAGTTTTTCCCGTGCGTGTTGTTCGAGATCTTCTGTTTCGGCGGCGAAACCAACAGTAAAGGGAGCATTTTTTAATGCAGCGACAGTGGCAAGGATGTCGGGGTTACGTTGTAGTTCCAGAGTGAGAGTATCTCCGGTTTTTTTGATTTTTTGTTCGGCAATATTGATCGGGCGATAATCGGCGACAGCAGCGGTACTGATAAAAATGTCACTGTTGGTGACGTGTTGCATAACGGCATCAAACATTTGTTGTGCGCTGCGCACGTCGATACGTTCAACGCGCGGTGGTGTGGCAAGTGCAGTGGGGCCGCTGATCAAAATGACTTTTGCGCCTGCTTCGGCGGCGGCCTGGGCGATGGCGTAGCCCATTTTCCCGGAGCTGCGGTTGCTGAGGTAGCGCACGGGGTCGATAGCCTCTTGCGTGGGACCGGCAATAAGTAGTACTGTGCTTCCAGACAGCAATCCGGTTTCAAAAATGTCGGCGGTGTGTGTCGCAAGCTGGTTTGCTTCCAGCATGCGGCCAGGGCCGGTTTCGCCACAGGCCTGGTCGCCTTCGCCGGGGCCGAATTGCAATATGCCACGCTGCCGAAGTTGTTGCAGGTTTTCCTGGGTGGCGGCATTGGCCCACATTTGCTGATTCATGGCCGGGGCGATGGCAATGGTGGAATCTGTGGCCAGACAAATGGCTCCCAGCAGGTCGTCTGCACGACCTTGCGCGAGTCGGGCGATAAAATTGGCGCTGGCAGGCGCAACAAGAACAGCATCAGCCCAGCGCGCCAGTGCGATATGGCCCATGGCGGCTTCGGCTTCTGTGTCCAGCAGATTTGTATGTACGGGGTTTCCCGACAATGCCTGAAAGGTCAGCGGAGTGACGAATTCGGCTCCGCCTTTGGTGAGTACCACGCGCACGTCAGCTCCGGCATCTTTGAGGCGTCGTACCAGTTCGGCAGATTTGTAGGCGGCAATGGAGCCGCTGACACCGAGCAGGATATGTTTATTGTTAAGGCTGATCATGGTTTGTCTGTGTGCATTTGGTGATACCGAGGTGAAGCCGTCACTCTAGGAGAACGGTGCAGGTCAGCAGTTTAACTGAATTAAGCTGTTTTGGATAAAAACAGCAAGCAGGAGTGCAGGAATAAAGGGAGTTTGATGATGAAAATTATGGACTGGCCTGAGGAAGAGCGCCCACGGGAAAGATTGCTGGAGCATGGTGCCGCAGCTCTGTCAGATGCAGAATTACTGGCAATATTTTTGCGTACGGGTATTCCCGGTAAAACGGCGGTGGATCTGGCGCGTGATTTGTTGAATCGTTTTGGCAGTTTACGGGCGTTGTTAAATGCGAATCAGCAGCAGTTTTGTGAGGCTCCGGGGCTGGGCAAGGCAAAGTTTGCACATTTGCAGGCTTCGGTGGAAATGACACGCCGACATTTTTCCGAAACCTTGCAGCGTGGCAGTGTGTTGGAAAACCCGCAGCAGACACAAAACTTTCTGACCGCGCGTTTGCGGGATTATTCGTTTGAAGTTTTTTCCTGTTTATATCTCGATAACCGTCACCGGGTGATTCAGTTTGAAGAACTGTTTCAGGGCACCATCAATGGTGCGAGTGTGCATCCACGGGAGGTGGTGAAAAAAGCGCTGGGGCATAATGCAGCAGCGGTGATTTTTGCGCATAATCATCCATCCGGTGTGGCGGAACCCAGCATGGCAGACAAGCAAGTGACCCGACAATTAACCGATGCACTGGCATTGGTGGATGTGCGGGTGCTGGATCATGTGGTGGTGGGGGATGGAACTACAGTATCGTTTGCCGAGCGGGGGTTGATCTGATGGGATTTTTGCATAAAAACTACGTTGAAGAGATGCAGTGTTATTAACACAGAGTGTGTAGAGCACACGCTCCCTTTTTTATGTGTATATGCTGGCTGGGTTTGAATAATGAAAATCCAACGCAAAGGCGCGAAGACGCAGAGGGCGCAAAGTTTTTAGTGTTTTTCTCTGCGCCCTTTGCGCCTCTGCGACCTCTGCGTTAAATACCCGGTGATGCTTAAAACAGATATTTTTAGCGCTTAATTCACATTTAACTCCCTTCATGTGTCAGGGAGTTGTGTTTCTTAAAAATGAGTGCTACCAGGGGTTGAATTTACCCATGGCGCTATCGAGGGCAGTGATAGTTTGTGTTAATTCATCCTGCACGTCTTCTTTTGGTGTTTCTTCAGTTTTGTCTATTTCATTGGAAATCCAGCGCAGGGTAATCACGCTGATGTTGTCCGCTTCCGGGTAGCTGCGAAATTCGGCCTGATAGGCAATGCGTTCAACGGCTTCGGCCAATGGATTCTGAGTTAATGTGTCTGCAATATTTTCTTTTGTGAGCGGCCCCCACAAGCCATCACTGCACAGCAATAACATGTCATATTTTTCTAACGGTATTTTGTCACTGATTGTGGGAATAGGCGGGTGTTTCTGGTAACCCACGCAACGTGTAACCAGGTGTCGTTGCGGATGTTTATCCATTTCTTCTTTGCTGATTTTGCCTTTGCGATGCAGTTCTTCGATTTTTGAATGATCAACTGTGCGCACAAATGGTTTGCCGCCACGGAAAAGATACAGGCGGCTGTCGCCCACATGAGCCCACCAGGCATTACCTTCCTGAATCAGACACACCACGCAAGTGGTACGTGGTTCAATGGGGGGGTACTGTTCACTACCTGCGCGCAGTACGGCGATATGAGCATCGACAATCAAATCTTTAAGAAAGGCAACGGGATCGGCGGTGGGCAATTTGCTGCGTTTAAATTGTCGCAGCATGCGATTGACCATGGCCTTGGAGGCAATCTGCCCACCACGGTAGCCTCCCATGCCATCTGCCAGAATCAGCAATACGGTATTATTGTGTTCCACAACGCCGATACGATCTTCGTTCACAACACGATTACCGAGGCGGGAGGTTTTGGCGAGTTGATATTTCATGTCAGAGTGGCCGGGTCAGAGCGGTCGGGTTAACGTATCGACAATTTTTCCCAGCAGGTTGTTACCTTTATTGTCCTGCTGATTTATTGCATCAAGAAATTCGTCAACGGTTTGTGGGCGTAACAAAGGGTCCATTTCCATGGCCCAATCCATTGCCTGCAAAAGACTGGAGGAGTAACGCCGTTTAAAAGCATGGGCGGCAGGTTTCATTTTGTCTTTTTCGTTTCGGTCTTTGGCCGATATGGGTGCGCTCCCTTCGATGCAGGCGCGCATGGAGGCTCCAATAGCGTAGATATCGGTCCAGGGTCCGATGTAGCCGCCAAGGTTGTATTGTTCCATGGGAGAAAATCCGGGGGTAACGACTTGGGTGACTTGTAGTTTGCGGCTGCTATTGCGGGGATGTACTGCCCCGAAATCCAAAAGCAGCGGAACGCCGCCGGAACACAAATGGATGTTGCCGGGCTTGATATCCAGATGCAAAAATCCTGTTTCGTGTACGACCCGCAGCCCTTCCAGCAAAGGAGGAAAAATGGTGCGCAAAAAATGTTCACTGAGGTTGCCGCTACGGCTTTTGATATAACGTTGCAGATTTTTACCGGGACGATATTCCATCACCATATAAACAGTGCCATTGGCGCGGAAAAAATTCAGCACGCGCACAATGTTGGGATGTTTGAGTTTGATCAGAGCGGCGGCTTCCTGCAAAAACAGACGCATGCCTTCGTTATGGTGTTCCTGTTGTTGTTCACCCTGTGGCATGACAAAACCATCAGACAGACGCTGAGCCAGCTTGTTGGGCATGTATTCTTTGATGACAATTTGCAGATTGTTTTGCAAATCAGTGGCGAGGTACACAATGCCGAAGCCGCCAGCACTCAATGTATTATTGATGCGGTAGTGTTCCAGTTTTGTACCGGCAGGAAGGGCAGTGTCAGACTCAATCATAAATACATTACCGTTTTTTGTTCACGGTGCTTTGTTACAAAGGCCGGTTCTCCATGTGTTGAATTGGCGTTACACTGCGCGTTGATTTACAGCACACAACCTTTCGGGAGCAATTGGAGATGATTTACAGCATGACGGCGTTTTCCCGACAGGAAGGCGATACTGAAAATGGGCACCTCGTTTGGGAATTAAGATCGGTCAATCACCGGTTTTCTGAAGTCAGCCTGCGTTTGCCGGAGGAACTGCGTTTTCTGGAACCAAAAATCCGGGAGCAGGTGGCTAAATGCATCAAACGAGGGAAAATTGATGCCACTTTGCGTTTTCAAACCACAAATCAATCGGTAGACAATGAGTCGCCAGCGTTGGAAATTGATAAGGCGCTGGTGGAAAAGCTGGCCCATGTGACCCGCGAAATTGACCAGTTGTTATACAATGCGGCTCCGATCAATGCCCTGGAGATTTTGCAGTGGCCGGGTGTACTGAAGGCACCGGAAAAAAATACTCAGCAACTGGTTGCCGATGCCCAGGTTCTGTTGGAGGCCGCGCTGGTGGATTTACTGGATTCACGGGCGCGTGAGGGTGAAAAGCTCAAAGCGGTGATCGAGGCGCGTTGCGTCGCCATTGATGCGCAGGTGAAAATAGTGACGGAGCGTTTGCCAGAGATTTTACGGGCAACACGCGAGCGGTTGGAAAAACGTCTGGCGGAAATCCAGGGTGAGTTGGACCCTGCGCGATTGGAGCAGGAAGTTGTGTTACTGCTCAATAAGGCGGATGTAGACGAGGAAATTGAACGCCTTAAAGCTCATGTTGACGAAGTACGGCGGGTATTGACTCAGGATGAGCCCGTGGGGCGACGATTGGACTTTCTCATGCAGGAGCTGAACCGGGAGGCCAATACGCTGGGTTCAAAGTCGGTACATACTGACACCACGGCCGTTTCGGTGGAATTAAAGGTGCTGATTGAGCAGATGCGAGAGCAGATTCAGAATATCGAATAATTGGGTAGATTGGTTACCGCTGTTGCTATTTCAGGCACGCGTTAACAATAGTTATGTTTTGGGAGAATATTTGCATGACACAGCAGCAGGGTGCCAGCGGCACGCTTTATATTGTTTCGGCCCCTTCCGGTGCAGGTAAAACGAGCCTGTTAAAGGTATTGCTTGAGGATGCAGAGGGTATCGGGGTGTCGGTATCTCATACCACGCGAGCCATGCGTCCTGGCGAGCAGGATGGTGTGCATTATCATTTTGTGGATGAAAGTGTTTTCAAGCAAATGATTGAACAGGGAGATTTTTTGGAATATGCCCAGGTGTTTGATCATTATTACGGTACATCTCAGGCGGCAGTGACGGCGCAGCTGGCTTCGGGGCAGGATGTTATTCTGGAGATTGATTGGCAGGGCGCTCGTCAGATACGCACACGTTTTGCAGATGCGGTGGGCATTTTTATTTTGCCACCCTCCAAAGTGGCACTGCGGGAGCGGCTTACCGGGCGGGGTCAGGACGATGACGCTATTATTGCCCGGCGCATGCAGGATGCAGAGGCTGAAATGTCGCACTATGATGAGTTTGATTATGTCGTGGTGAACGACAACTTTGATACCGCTGTGACAGATTTGCAGGCAGTCATCAGCAGCCAGCGACTAAAAATTGAACGCCAGCGTGTCGGTTTGCAGCATTTATTGGTCGATTTATTGGACAATTTATAGAGTAATGCGGCCTGTTTGTTTTTGTCCGGGGCCATCAGAGCTGTTTTAGAACTGGTAAAGCTGGGCCCGTTTTTGTACAATTTTCCGCCCTCATGGAAAATCACCGGTTTTACGGTGTGGTTTTGCGGTGTAGAGGGCCACATTCACATTATCAGGATTCGTTTTTTTACGGTCCACATTCAGGAGTTTTGTATCATGGCACGAGTCACCGTTGAAGATTGTCTGGAAAACGTCAACAGTCGTTTTGAGTTGGTGTTATTGGCGAGCAAGCGTGCCCGGCAACTGGTTAATGGCAAGGAGGCAATGGTGGATTGGGAAAATGACAAAGCCACCGTTGTTGCCCTGCGCGAGATCGGTGAAGGTAAAATCAGTGACAAAATACTGGAAAAAATGGCCAGTGACGAGCGCCTGGCGCGCGAAGCTGCCGAAGCAGAAGCGGCTGCGGCGGAAGCGGCTGAGTTTGCCGAGCGACACGAGAATTAATAACGGTTATATTGTCACATGCCTTTTAGTTGAAGGCATGTGATTGGTAAAAATCCTGCTTGCCAGGATGTTTCCCGCCTAAAAATATGGAGCACTTGCTCCCCCATTAAAAGACGTTAAGACAAAGAGAGCCCGGTGTTTCTAATCCATGATCTGTGTACTCTGCTGGAAGGGTATCTTGAACCGGATCAGGTAAAGGAAGTTTATCGGGCATATCTGTTTGGTGCCGAAGCCCACGAAGGCCAGTACCGTCTTAGTGGTGAACCCTACATTTATCATCCGCTTGCCGTGGCCAGAATCCTGGCTGAAATGCGCATGGACTACAACACGATCATCGCAGCATTGTTGCATGATGTGATTGAAGATACCGACACCATCAGAGAAACCCTGGCGAGCAGCTTCAGCGAAGAAGTGGCTGCTTTGGTGGATGGTGTCACCAAATTGACCCAGGTTAAATTTGGTAGCAAGGCCGAAGCGCAGGCCGAAAATTTCCGTAAAATGATCCTCGCTATGGCGAAGGATATTCGTATCATCCTCATCAAATTAGCAGACCGCCTGCACAATATGCGCACTCTGGATGTAATGCGGCCCGATAAAAAACGGCGCATTGCGCGTGAAACGCTGGAAATTTATGCACCCATTGCCAATCGCCTGGGCATGAAAAATATCTGTTTGGAACTAGAGGATTTGTGTTTTGGGGCAATCCATCCACTGCGTTATCGGGTGCTGGATAAAGCGGTAAAACAGGCCCGAGGGCATCGCAAGGAAATTGTCGATAAAATCCGCATTGCCATTGAAGAACGCCTGCGCAGCGAAGGATTAGATGTTCCGGTCATCGGCAGAGAAAAACATCTGTACAGCATTTATCAGAAAATGCGCAACAAAGTGTTAACGTTTAAAGAAATTGCCGATGTTTTTGCATTCAGGTTGGTTGTTGACAAGGTTGATACCTGTTATCGCGCATTAGGTGTCGTACACAATTTGTATAAACCAATGCCGGGCCGGTTCAAGGATTATATTGCCATCCCTAAGGCCAATGGTTATCAGTCCCTGCATACGATTTTGTTTAGCCCCTACGGCATTCCCATTGAGGTTCAGATTCGCTCCGAAGACATGCAGCGTGTGGCGGAAGCCGGTATTGCCGCGCACTGGCTGTATAAAACCGGTGATGCTACGCCGGTGCATGCCACTGAGTGGCTCAAGCGATTGCTGGAAATGCAGCAAAATGCGGGCAATTCTGAAGAATTTCTCGAAAATGCAAAAATCGATTTGTTTCCCGATGAAGTGTATGTATTTACGCCGGAAGGCGACATCATGAATATTTCACGGGGCGCAACAGCGCTGGATTTTGCCTACGCCGTCCATACCGATGTGGGTAACACCTGTGTGTCGGTGATGATTGACCGACGCCTGTCACCATTGCGCAGTGTATTGCTCAACGGGCAAACGGTGGAAATTATTACTGCGCCTGGCGCAAAGCCAAATCCGGTTTGGCTGGATTTTGTGGCGACAGGCAAAGCCCGCGCCAACATACGCTATTTTTTGAAGCACATGCAGCAAGATGAGGCGATCAGTTTGGGGAAACGCTTGTTGGAAAAAGCGATGGCGGCTATTTCGGTTTCCTGGGAAAAAATTTCAGCAGAATCACAGCATGAAATTCTGAACAACCTGAATGTAAAAAAATTGGACAATCTTTACGAAGATGTCAGTTTGGGAAAACGAGTGGCATCGGTAGTTGCCCGACAAATTGCAGATATGCAATCAGGCAAAAGTTTGCACAACCAGGAAAGTGCTGGTGTGAAAGGCATGTTTAATCGTTATGTGCCGGGCTGGATGAAAACATCAGCCAATCGTTCAGTCAATCAACCGCTGGCTATTCGTGGCACGGAAGGCTCTGTTGTCACTTATGCCAAATGTTGTCACCCGATTCCCGGTGATCCCATTCTGGGTTTCGTGAGTGCGGGCCGGGGTATTGTGATACATCTGCGCGGCTGTAAAAATGTGGGTGAATTCAAAAACAGCCCGGAACGCTGGGTGGACGTACAATGGCAAAAAGATGTTGAGGGTTTTTACCCGGTAGATATTCGTGTGGATACGGCAAACCGGCGTGGTATTTTGGCCACAGTGGCAGCGGCTATTTCAGATCTTGAGTCCAATATTGAAAATGTATCTATTGCAGAACATGATGGCCGTTATTCTACAATGATATTTACCGTGTCTGTAAAGGATCGTGTGCATTTGGCACAGTTGATGCGGCGCATAAAAACGACCAATGGTGTAGTGAAAATTGCGCGATCAAAGTCATAATAAAACAGGAGAAGTTGATGAGTCAGGCGATTAACGTTGAAGCAAAAAAGCGTGAAGCAATACATACTGATGCCGCACCGAGTGCTATTGGTACTTATTCACAAGCGATAAAGATTGGCGATACTGTGTACCTTTCCGGGCAGATTCCATTAGTGCCGGAAACCATGGAAGTGCTTGATGCGGATATGGCTGCGCAAATTCGCTTGGTGTTTGATAACCTGCAAGCGGTCACTATGGCAGCAGGCGGCAGTCTGGCGGATATTGCCAAATTAAATATTTTTCTTACCGACCTTTCTCATTTTGCGCTGGTGAATGAAATAATGGCTGATTATTTTCAGCAGCCCTATCCAGCACGTGCTGCGGTAGGTGTTGCCAGCCTGCCCAAAGGTGTTCCGGTGGAGATGGACGCTATCATGGTGCTGACTTAATTGTTGCGTGCGCCCTGGTCAATCCACTGACGCAATGTCCGGATTTGCTCATCGCTCAATGGTGGCTGATTGCCATGCGGCATATTAATGGAAGGGTTTGCACGTCCTTCAACCAAAATAATCAAGGTGCTGGAGAGGCTATCTCCGGGTTTGATGACCGGTCCGAACTTAGTGCCCTGTAACAACGCCTCATAGCCCGATAATTTCAAGCCGCTGGCGATGGTGCCTGCACCCTTTTCATCATGGCATTTCAGACAATGCTGGGTGAGAATGGGTTGTATTTGTTTGGAAAAACTGACTTCGGCAGCGGGAGGTGTGCTGTCACAACTGCTGAGCAGTAAGACGGCAGCGACAGCGAATAGAGTCAAAGATATCGGTCGATATTGGTACACAGAGTGTCTCCGGTGATTATCGATGAGAAAGTATAGTATGCATTGTTGCATATAACGCATGATTATTAATGCATGGAGTTTAGTTGGTTTTCCTGAGGTTTACGGTAGTTCGAATAAAAAATTGAAAATATTGATTTATACATGTATTTTAAATATAGTTTTATAAGATCAGTGGCAATATAGTGAAAAACGGTGATAATTACACGTAATGATAGCGCTCAAGAGGGATTTCTGAATGTTGATAAAAGAGCACTGTAGCCATTTTTCCATGTTGCCCATCGGCATGCGAGTGATGTTTACTGGCACTCTGGTTGTGCTGGGAGTGGGTTACCTGTTTGCGATGATCTATATTTTTGCTTCGCATGCAGGCCGGGATGGAAATCCAAATTTGTCAGTGGATGACCTGATTATTGCCTACAGTGGTAGTAAATCAGATACCCGCCTTGAAGGAGCCTTGAAGGGGCCGATGGCCAATATGCTGCCACAGAATGAGCGGGACGAAATCATTGCCTGGGTACGTCGAGGGGCGGAGCAGGAAGAATACACAACACGTATTGAGCCGATTATCGAAAAACGCTGCATGGTGTGTCATAACGGATCAAACCCTCACATAGCAAGTTTAAAAAAATATGAAGACATAATGTTAATGGCGGAATTGGATACGGGCATGGATATTTTTACCCTTGTGCGTGTATCGCACATCCACTTATTTGGCATTACCTTTATTTTTTATATCGTGGGTTCAATTTTTTGCCATGCTTACATTAAGCTTGTCTGGCTCAAATGCGCATTGATAGCGACGCCTTTTCTGGCAATTGTGCTGGATATTGGCTCCTGGTATCTCACTAAGGTTTATCCACCATTCGCGTGGGTAGTGATGGTGAGTGGCGTATTGATGGGTGTTTCATTTGCTGTGCAATGGGTAATTTCGATCTATCAAATGTGGTTTTACACATTGCCGGAAGACGTACAGAAAAGTGGCGGACATGTATCTTGAAAAATGCGTTTTATGTAAATCGCAGAACTGAAGACAGTCAAAAACCAGAGAAAACCGAAGGAGAAATAAAATGAAAGTATCCATTAAAAGACTTTTATTGAGTTCAGTAATGTTGGCAACAGGGTTAATGTTGGTTAATGCGCATGCAGGTGATGCTGTTGCAGGCAAGACAAAAAGTGCCACCTGTGCCGCTTGCCATGGTGCAAATGGCAAGAGCAGCATACCGACAAATCCGCACCTGGCGGGACAACAAGAATTGTATTTGGTTAAGGCTATCAAGGATTATCGTGACGGCAAGCGTAAAGATCCGATGATGAGTACGATGGCCGCCAAATTGAGTGATACTGATATTGCTGATCTGGCTGCATTTTTTGCCAGTATAAAATAGGGCGCTCAGGAAAAACGATGAGCCAACGGCTCATCGTTTTTCATAAACCTCAAAGGCCGTGTACAATCGCAGCGAGTCCCTCCAGTGGATAAGCTGCCTTGAACCAACCCTCACCAATATCTGAAAACCCCCAGAGCCAATCATTGACCTGCTTGAAAGGAGTAGGTCCCAGTGTGCAACAAAAGCTGGCCAACCTGGGCATTCATTGCGTTGCCGATTTATTATTCCATTTGCCGCTGCGTTATCAAGACCGTACCCGGACCGCCGTGCTTGGCAGTTTGCGCAATGGGGATGAAATTACCGTGCGGGGTGAGGTGCAGCTCACTGAAATAAAATATGGCCGCCGTCGTATGTTGTTGTCGCGGATTAGTGATGGGACTGGTTTTTTAACCTTACGATTTTTTCATTTTAGTGCGCAGCAACAGGCAAGCCTTGCGCGTGGAACTCAGGTGGAATGTTTTGGCGAGGTGCGCGCAGCAGGTGGCGCACTGGAAATGGTGCATCCGGAATATCGGGTACTGGAGGGCGATGCTGAACCGATTAAAAAAGAAGCTCGCTTGACTCCCGTGTATCCAACCACAGAAGGTTTGCGCCAATTAAAATTGCGCACTTTGATTAATACAGTATTGGCAGACCCAGCATTATTTGCCGCACAATTAACCGAATTTCTGCCCGTAAAAATATTACAGCAGGAAAAAATGCCCACCCTACAAGCCGCCATTCATTATGTGCATTATCCATCTGTGGATGCAGATGTTCATGAATTACAGGCGGGTGAGCATCCCATGCAGCAGCGTCTCGCTTTTGAGGAATTGTTAGCGCATCAGGTTAGCTTGCGTCAGTTGCGTCATCAGCAACAAAAAAAAGCAGCGGCGGCAATGTGTGTCAGTGGACGTTTAAAAACTGCTTTAGAGAAAAACCTGCCATTCAAGTTAACCGCAGCTCAGCAACGAGTGATCAATGAAATAAAATTGGATCTGGATCAGCCGCACCCAATGCAACGTTTAGTGCAGGGTGATGTGGGCAGTGGTAAAACTATTGTCGCGGCGATGGCGGCCTTGCAAACGGTGGAAGCAGGTTTTCAGGTGGCGATAATGGCTCCTACAGAATTGCTTGCTGAGCAGCATCGCATCAATTTTACGCAGTGGTTATCCGCATTGGATGTATCCGTATTTTGGCTTTCCGGTAAAACAAAAAGAGCGGCGCGCAAAGACACCCTGGCAGCGCTGAATGATGGCAGTGCGCAGGTGATTGTGGGTACCCAGGCCTTGTTTCAGGAAGGCGTGGAATTCAGACAGCTCGGGCTGGTAATTATTGATGAGCAGCATCGTTTTGGTGTGCATCAGCGTTTGTCATTGCGCAACAAAGGTGCGAGTGACGGTGCGCATGGCGAAAGTTATCCACATCAGCTGGTGATGACCGCGACCCCGATTCCACGCACGCTGGCACAAACGGCCTACGCGGATCTGGAAGTGTCAGTTATTGATGAATTGCCGCCAGGTCGTAGCCCGGTGGAAACTGTGGTGATTTCAGAGCAGCGCCGTGATGAAGTTGTGGCACGTACCCATAAGGCGTGCCAGGGGGGGCGACAGGCTTACTGGGTGTGTCCACTGGTGGAAGAGTCTGAAAAACTGCAATGTCAGGCCGCACAGGAAACAGCGGAAGCTTTACGCATGGCGTTGCCGGACTTGCGCATTGGTTTGGTGCATGGTCGGCTTAAAACGGCGGAAAAAGCCAAAGTGATGGCGGTATTCAAAGCAGGTGAGATTGATTTGCTGGTGGCCACCACGGTGATTGAAGTGGGTGTCGATGTGCCCAATGCTACGTTGATGATTATCGATAATGCGGAGCGCCTGGGATTGTCACAATTACATCAGTTACGTGGTCGTGTGGGCCGGGGGACACAGCAAAGCAATTGTGTGTTGCTTTATGGCTCGGCGTTATCAAAAACGGCCCGAGCACGTTTAGCGATTTTACGGGAAAGTAATGATGGTTTTGTGGTGGCGCAACGGGATCTGGAAATTCGTGGTCCGGGTGAGTTGCTGGGTACCCGGCAAACGGGACTGGTTAATTTGCGTATTGCCGATTTTCAACGGGATCAAGCGTTGATTCCATGTATTGCCCGATGCGCTGAACTTTTGTTGAAAGAGCACCCTGAAAGTGTGGCTCCGCTGATGCGACGCTGGTTGGGTGATGGTCTGCAATACGGCAAAGTGTGAGCAAAAATACAGGTGGGCTCAAGGAAGAAAAAGTGAATAGTGGGGCTGTTTTCTTGACTATTTAAATATCTGCGTCTAAACACTCAGTTGAATCATCATTATCCTCTCAGGTGGTGATTTCGTTTAACGGCCTTTCCCCAAGGCCGTCTTTTTGTTCATTGAATAAAAAACCCACCTCGTGGGTGGGTTCTTGTGCATTGTTCCAGCAGGATCAGGAACTGACTTTTGCTGCTCTTTTTTTCTTTCTCCGCTTTCTTTTTGGTTTGTTTAGCGCTTTGTCGGCAGAGGCCAAAGCTTTGGCGTAGACCGTTGCACGTTTAGATACGACCTTAAGTGCGGACAGCTCTGCAATAGCCACTGATTTTTCAGCGGTGATTTTGGCCGCTTCTTTTTTATTTACCGAAATGTCTTTCTCGATAGTTTTGAGGGCTTTTCGGTTGGTTGCACTGGAATCCTTATTCAAAGTTGCCTTGGCTGCTTTTTTCTTTTTCATCAGGGTTGCCAGCTTTTTCGCGAGGCGTTTGGATTCAGTCAGCAGTTTTTTCTTGTTTTTGGTTATATCGATAACAGCTTTCGATGTTGTCGCTGCTGCATTTGCCAAGGTGGCAATGGCATCATCTACAGATTGTAGCGATTTGTTGCCTGATACGCTGGATCTGGTTTTCTTTTTTACGGCCATGAGTAAAGTGCTCCTGTTTGATATAAAGCACGTATTTTGACATTTCTTATAATTTAATGAAAGGGAGTGTTTAATTTAATGAAAAAGAGTATTTTCGGAGGCTTACGGCGATGGTTTTTAGTTGTAAAAATTTCAAAAGAATTGGGAAAGCTTTCAACTGAAAAAATCGGTATTTAAGTGGGGCTGATCAATTTTCTATGCAGTTTTATATGATTTTTTTAGCTGACAGAGGCATTATTTTTATGATGTTGGCAAAATAGCGTAAAAAAATAAGGACTGATTTGTGATTTTGTTCATAATTTTTGTCCGTATGACTCATGCTTTGATGGGGGATGAGTTCGTTAATAGTGGATAATTTAGGGGTTATAGAGGCGTTGGATAGGGATTATACGGATATAGAGCCGTTTTATAGAGCGCAACAGATGGATGCGATGTAAAGATAAGTTAATATCATATCCTTTTTTTAGGCGGGGTTATTTTTGCAATCAATTTGTAAGTTTTAGCCAGGTTAAAAATCAAAGTAGGTTTTCCGCAATAACGGGCTTTCGGTACGCTTTAGATGGACGTTATCAACTTGGCCTTTTTGTACGCTGGAAGTCATTTTTTCAAAAAAGTACCCATTAAAAATTTGGTGTATTCGTGCTACAGAACGAATATTGATAGTGGCTCACATGCTGTATAGCCGGTATTGAATTCACAGAAAGCAGATATGACGACAGCAATAAATATTGCAAAATCAGATGGATTGAGCACCATGGGCAGGTACTTTGTCAAAATGGCCTTGATGGTCTGTGCTAGGTTTCACTAAGAATGGTGATTGTCATGGTCTGATTATGCGATTCACGTTTTGTGTCGGGGGAAAATGGAGAAATTTCTCCATAGGAATAAAAGCCAGTGAGGGTGGGCTGTGCCCCGAGCATTTCCCGGATACCTTCGATTTCTTTCTTTGTTTTTTGTCTGAATGCCATTTTGCGCCTGACACAACTGATAAGAATAGCAAGTTCAGCAGAAGGTTTGTTGAGCGTTGGGGGGCTGGTTTTGGTTGCAGCTATTGTGTCATCCGCAGGCCGGTTAACATTTTCTTTTGTCAGGTGAGTATGGCTACCTTCGGGTATATTGTCAGTGAAGGTCATGCTTTGTTCATTTTCATCGGTGGTGAGGGAAGTTTTTGCCGGGCGGGCGGCTCTGTCCGCAAAGTGAATGTCCACTGGAGGTTGTGTGTTTGTAGTGGGTAGATAGGCGGCGTGCTCACCTAGGTGTGATTTATAGAGTTCCAGTGCAGATTTTCCATCCATTTCATAGCGGGTGTTACTGCTGGCGTGTGTGTCAGTATGTTCAGGCTCAAGGGAACCCCAGTTTCCCAATGAGCTAAAGCCAATTTTGAGTGCTTTGCCATATAGACCGATCAGTGTGACTACGTGGGGCTGTGCTTTGTCCTGCCACAACACCAGGGTTTCCTCAAAATGACCAGCATCTCCCGATAAACCGCCTGTAATAGTGACACCTGATGGAAGTTGTTCATTCAGTCCACTGATTAGCTCGTTGCTGTTGGTGTTAAGGCCGTCTGATAATACAAAAACATGTCGAAGTCCTTGGTGAGAAATAGTCTGAGCCAATTTTTTACCGCAGCGAAAACTGTCTTCTGGATTATTGATTCTGGTGTGTGTTGTTTGTAGCTGGGTATGTTCAAAATGGATAGCAGTTACTGATAGTGAGCCATCCAACACGGTAGCATCAAAAATTTCACCCGCGGTAGAGCAGCCGCTGATAAGCGCATTCGGATAAGCTTTCCGAATATTAGTGATATGCCATTTGTTTTTTAGATGTTCTGTAGAGCCAAAAACCAATACCAAATTGGCGTCAGTGGCTAAGGCCCCGGGAATTTCAGAGCTCCATCCAGTGGATTCTGTCCACTGCATTTGTTCAATTTTCATTCCTGGATTATTCCTTGCTAACATAAAGTTGATAGGCTGATTCAGGTGTTGTTATTTACATGGGCGCGAAAGTTTGGGGCGTTAATATTTCTCGTTATTGTTTTTCGAAGCTTTTAGTGGGATGAATGCTCCCTGGGCTGGATTGGTAGTAGTTACTTTTTAATGGGTACGGTTACATTGCATACAGGCCGAGCCTAAGCCTAGTATTGCCAGTACATTTGCCGATTGATTCGGGTTAAATGACATATGCCATCAGAGGCACTGGCCAATATGATTCCGAGCTGACAATGCTGATGCCGCAAGTTTTCCAAAGAATAATAGTGCGTATTTGTTAGTGTTAAAGGTTTCTGCGTTTTGTGAATTCGTTAAACCGGTCAAATTATGACAATCGACCGTAAATTATTTTTTGGCGCTTAAGTATAGCGGCAATCTACAGGTTTTTGATCGAAACTGATACTTTTCTTTTTGGTTGATCAATTGTAGCTATCAGATAAGCACACTTATTTAAAAGTGCAAGGCTCAGTCGTTCTTTTAGAGCTTGTGCGTAAAGAATATTTCACGGGGCAGGCTGTAGGCTGGGTAGTATCGTTTTGTTAAGCTGCGGGTTCCTATCGCTCGTGGGTATCTGATTGCGGAATCTGTAAATATTGCTGGAAAAGGTGACGTATTACCGCAGTATTTTGGTAGGGAGAGCCTTTATAATGTATTGAAAAAACACAAGAATTGTGGAAACATGGGGCTGTTAAATGCAATGTTTTATTTACACGCTGTGTGTCTAAATAGTAAATAGTAAATGTTTACTGTTTATTGATGCACAATAGTAGCTTGCTGGATATGCTTGGTCATATGGAAATGTCTTGTCATTAAAGGAGAGTGAAAGAACCTGATACCTACATTAACTGGAAATTTTTACACTATTTTTTATGGATAAAGATACATTACCATCGAGCAAAACGAGTTTCACTGGCGCAGACCTGATTCTATATTTTCTTGAACAAATAGGTGTTGAATATATATTTGGAATACCCGGTGGTGCGATTGAACCACTGTATGACTCGCTTGCCCGAAGCTCCCGAAATAATGGCATTCGGCCGATTGTTACCCGCCATGAGGCAAGTTCTGTTTTTGCTGCTGATGGTTACACAAGGCAAACCGGAAAGCTTGGCGTCTGTTGCGCAACAACGGGCCCGGGAGCGACCAATTTAATTACGGGGGTTGCCAATGCCTATGCGAATCATGTTCCTTTATTGGTGATAACCGCACAAACAGCCCTGCCAACGTTTGGGCGGGGTGCTTTTCAAGAATCATCTGATGCGGGTATAGATGTGGTGGGCATGTTTCAATATTGCACACGTTACAGTAGCCTCGTTTCCCATGCTGACCAGATTGAACAGAAGCTTGTCACTGCCATAATGACGGCAATGCACTCTCCAAAAGGTCCAGTACATCTCAGCATCCCAATTGATGTCTTGCGTGTAATGGCACGCCCGCCTCATGAGCATGTTGACCTCAACAAGCTGCTCAGAGCAAATGCCACTTGCGACCAAATCGCATTGCGCGAACTTTATTCAAATATTGTTAAAAATAATAAATTTGTATTGGTGTTGGGCGGAGAGTGCGGAGAAGCCATTGGTCTTATTCTGGAGCTGGCCGGATTGCTGGATGCCAGTATTGTTACCACTCCGCATGGTAAGGGACTGGTGGGTTCAAATCTTAGCTGTTACAAAGGTGTTATCGGTTTTGCAGGGCACGATAGCGCGCGAAGAGCGCTGAGCGAAGAGAATGCAGATATTGTCATTGCGATTGAAACCAATCTGAGTGAGTGGGCGAGCAGCGGTTGGAGTGAGGATTATCTCCTTAACAAGCGTTTAATACACATAGACTCGACAGAAGAGAATATGACCCGATCTCCGATGGCAAAACTACATGTTCGGGGAAATATTCTGGCCATCTTTGAGCAATTGCTAGAGCTGATCAGAAGCAACAAGCCTACATTAAATGTGCCTAAAAATATTAGTACGCCTTCTGGTCTGCACGCAACACTGACGCCTGAAGAGCAGGAGCTTATGCGTTCTGATGCGGTACCTATTAAGCCTCAACGCTTAATGTACGAGTTAAATCAATTGTTCCCATCGAATACCCGCTTCTTCGCGGATACGGGAAACAGTGTTGCGTGGGCGATACACTATCTTCAGCCGACAGACCGACGGAGTGTCAGGCGGCGAGGCATTAATGCCGGATTGTTTCGGAGTAGTATCGAGTTTTCATCAATGGGCTGGGCAATCGGTTCATCCGTAGGAGCTGCATTAGGGTATCAGGATGGCCCCGTCGTCTGTATTACCGGTGATGGCAGCTTTATGATGCATGGACAGGAATTAAGTGTTGCTGTTGGTGAAAAACTTTCCATTATTTTTGTCATCCTGAATGATGAAGCTTTAGGTATGGTCAAGCATGGGCAGCGACTGAACAACGCTGAGTCAATCGCCTTCGAGCTTCCGCCGACAGATTTTTGTGCGATAGCCAAGGCGATGGGCGCGCGAGGATATATTGTCAGGTCTTCAGATGATCTGCAAAAGCTGGATTTTGACCGTTTGATTTCAGGTGGCCCTGTCGTACTTGATGTGAGAATCGATGGAGAAGAAATACCGCCAATGGGTGTGCGGATTCAGGGGTTGGCAGTGGAATAATGGATGACCACCGATGGCATTAAGAAATGGATGCGTATTTTTATCGGTTAAGTAAGCATTGGACAGCCAGCGCCCGTGGCGAGTCGAATGAGGTTTAGACATTCAGTTTGTAGCGCAGATGTGAAAATAAAAAAACAGAGTGTCTGTTACACAGAGTTCGCCGCGGCACAGCACTTTTTGTGTTTTTCTCTGTGTCTCTTTGGCCTCTGCGTTCACAAGTAGCAGCCTACTACTTGACCAAGTAGGCTTAACTTATCTTTAATGACGGCTGTTCCGTGTCAGTACATCCATTGCCGCATTAATGGCTTGTAAGCGTTGTTTGTTGCCGCCACGATCGGGGTGATGCTCTATGACCAGTCGTCGATGTCGGGTTTTAATGGTCGTCCAATCAACGGGGTCGTTTAACCCCAATTCTTCCAGTGCATTGTGTCGCTCATCATTGCGTACAAAGCGCTGCCAGAATTTTCCCAACAATAACTCAACATCATTGGCATCGGTGTTATTCAGGTTATCAATGTTCAGATAATAGTCACGTAGTGGGTTGTGTGCGGATACTGTGGGGTAGGACGCGGTGTTGCCAGATAGCAGCTGTATACGCAATGGGCCGATTTCAAGGTAAATGTCGTCGTTGCGCCACAGTTGGTCGTGCAATTGGTAGAGGTTGTGAAAAAGAAAAAAATGCGTTTGAAATAATGACAGACTGTCTCGCAGGCAGTTAGCATCAAAATGAGGTTCGCCAACAGAGTCTAATGTGCGAATCAGTTCGTACTCACTGATCCCGGCAGGGTGAGCACGCAACACCTCCAGCAGCCGTTGTAAAAATAACTGCTGCGTTGAGGAGGTGTTAGCGTTCATGCTGGTGGCATATAACGTTTTAGCCCTGGCAATGTGCTCGATATTTCACGAATGGTTCAGGCTAGTTGACCTTGATCAGTTCGATTTCAAAAATTAATGCTTCGTTGGGGCCGATGACGCCGCCAGAGCCGCGTTCGCCATAGGCTAGCTCGGCAGGAATAAACACCTGCCATTTATCACCTTCATGCATCAGTGGCAGTACTTCTTTCCAGCCAGGGATAACTTGACCAACGTTAAATGTGGCTGGTTGGTTCCGACTATAAGAGCTGTCGAATTCAGTGCCATCAATCAGGGTACCTTTATAGTGGGCAGTAATCGATGAATCGACGGTGGGTTGCTTGCCTTTACCCATGCTGATGACTTTGTATTGCAGCCCGCTGTCGCGCGTAATGATATCTTTTTTCTTTTTGTTGGCGGCAAGATAGGCCTCGCCAGCAGTCTTGGCTTTTTCGCCACTGGCGGCGCGTGCAGCCAGCATTTTTTGCTGCGCTAATTCCATGGTGGCGCGCATTTCGTCGGCGCTTAGTTGTGGTGTTTTATCAGCCAATACGTCGTTGATAGCTTGTGACATAGCGTTGGTATCAATTTCCAGGCTGTCACGTTTAAATCCCTGGCCTATCTGGAAGCCAATGGCATAGCTGAATTTTTCTTTGTCGGTGTCAAGTTTTGCTGCACTGATGGCAGTGCTGTGCAAAGCAATGATGGCGGCGAGGCCGCTGAGTAATAATGGGTTTTTCACATTGTTTCCTTGTTTGTTAAGGTTTCAGAGTAGGTAGATAATAATGCAATATTGTTACAGATATTGAGCCCAGTCAAAATCAGGGTCGCCAATCACCAGAAAATAAGGGTTCAATAGCTCATCCTTAGTATTGTACCGCAGAGGTTGCATATCGGTCTTGGTAATACGTCCACCCGCTTCTTCCACGATGCATTGTGCGGCAGCGGTGTCCCATTCCGAAGTAGGCCCCAGGCGCGGATAGATGTCGGCGTGACCTTCAGCCACCAGGCAGGATTTCAGTGAACTACCCATGCTGATTACTTCGTGATTGCCGACTTTTTGCAGAAAAGCTTCCAGCGAACTGCCTCGGTGTGAACGACTGCCAGTAATAACAGTGTTGTTGGCTGTTTTGCGCCGAGTGTGAATGGCGATGGTTTTGTTTCCGTTATTACTCATGCCTCTCCGGGTTTTCTTGAAAGCGCCCATGCCGCGTGCAGCATAATAGGTAGCGCCGGTAACAGGAGCATAAACAACACCGAGCACTGATTCGTGATTATCGATCAGTGCGATGTTAACGGTAAATTCGCCGTTACGTTTAACAAATTCACGAGTGCCATCCAGAGGATCCACTAGCCAGTAGCGTTGCCATTGGGAGCGTTTTTCAAAGGGAATAGTGGCAGATTCTTCCGAAAGAACAGGGATGTCCGGGGTAAGCTGGCCAAGGCCCTCGATAATAATATGGTGGGCGGCCATGTCAGCGGCAGTGAGGGGGGTGTTGTCGGATTTTTGTTCGACACCAAAATCAGTATTATAAATTTCCAGGATGCGGTGTCCCGCTACAATAGCCAGCTCGATAATGTCGTCGATTAATTCACTGCTCACAATATGCTCCCTTGCCGCTACGGAAATAAGAGTGGAGTCATGTTACGCGGTTCGCGCTGCCAAGTGTGCTTGCACCATAAATAAAGCAGCAATACTGCGTGCTTCTGTGCATTCTTTTTGGTTTAACAGTTCGGGCAGAGCATCCATTCGCCAGGGTACTACGTCTATTTTTTCAGGTTCGTCCCCATCATGCCGCTCTTCGTAAAGGTCTTCTGCCAGCACGATATGTGTTTCATGGCTGAGGTATCCCGGTGCAACCGTCAGGCTGGTGAAGTGCTGAAGTTTACGGGCACCGTAGCCGATTTCCTCCATGATTTCACGATTTGCAGCATTAAGAAGGGGTTCGTTGGCCTCGATGCGTCCTTTGGGCAGAGCGAGTTCGTAGCGATGAACGCCCGTGGCGTATTCGCGAATCAGTAATACCGTATTTTTATCGAGCATGGGAACAATCAGTACAGCACCATGCTCAGAGCCAATCAATCGTTCATGGCTGACTTCAGTGCCATTGGAAAAACGCAGATCGCGTCGTTCAATCCGAAAGATGTTGGTGCGCGCAATAATTTCTGAGTGCAGCACTTCCGGTTTGGTGCGTAGCGGTTTCTTTTGAAGGGGTTTTTCACTCATGGTGAGCCCTTTCCCATTTTTGAGGTGCGTGTTGGCTGATATACCTGTAGCGACTGATTGTACGCTCTCTACCATTCTATAGCGATGTAGAATTTCTTGCGGAAAGCAGGCTATTGCACATCATTCTGCTTGACTAAGGGTGCTGGTTTTCACCTAAAAACACCTACTTTTGGTGGTGCTGTGGAGTGAATGTGATACACACTTAATGCTTGAATTTCAGTTGCTATAGGTATAGGTGCATGCTAAATGAGCATCAATTTATTTCATGTTGGTGCCATAGTAGCTGTTGAATAGTGTGATAGCACGAAAAAAAACTGAAAAATGTTTTTGTGACGTTGCTTAAAATGCCAAAAGAGTCTATAAAACAGGGCAAATCGATGAAGGTCGGTTTGTTAACAGTATTGCTCGGCCGTAAACCGGATTCTGTTCATCAAAAAATTAATCATACTCAAGTAATTACCCAACCGGGAGAGTGAAAATGGTAAAGAAGAAAGCAGTAAAGAAAAAAGCGACGAAAAAGAAAGCCGCAAAAAAAGCAGCACCAGCAAAGCGCGTGGCTGCGATTAAAGAGCCGATGACAAAAACAGCATTGTTCGCCAATATTGCGGATACCACCGAACTTTCCAAAAAAGATGTCGTAAAGGTGTTTGAGGCTTTGTCAGATATCATCAATGGCCACATCAAAAAGAATGCCGTTGGTACATTTACTCTACCCGGTCTCCTTAAGATAAAAACTGTGCGCAAGCCTGCGACCAAAAAACGCAAAGGTGTTAATCCATTCACTGGTGAAGATACTATCTTCAAAGCCAAGCCAGCACGTACCGTGGTTAAGGTTTTGCCGTTGAAAAAGATGAAAGATATGACCAGCTAAACGTATTTTTCATTCTTGTTGGAAGAATGCTAAAAGTGGGGGCCATCGGCCCCCACTTTTTTTGCCTAGCAATTGGCCGGTGGTTTTTAGAAACATGCGCAAAATAGCCTCCCTGTTTGGCGCTCGAATTTAGCGTGCATTCACTCGCTCTGATTGAACAAAAGTGCAGAAATAGCCGTTCTATTTCGAACTTTTGTGATTGAGTAATGGACGAAGATGAGACACCAAACAGAGAAGTTATTTCATGCGTATTCCTTAGGCAGGGGTTAACGTATCAATGGGCCAGCGGGGTTGTGCGCCAAAGTGTTTACCTTGCTTCTGTCCTGTTGCCAGCCGCAATGAGCCGGCGAAGGCGATCATCGCACCGTTATCAGTACAGAACGCAGGGCGGGGATAAAAAGTTTCAAAGCCTTCTTTTTCCGCAAGCTGGGAAAGTCGTTCCCGCAAGGTGTGATTGGCACTGACACCGCCGGCGATAACTAGCCGTTTGAATCCTGTCTGTTGCAGCGCACGTTTGCATTTGATGGCAAAGGTATCTGCTACGGCATCTTCAAAGGCGCGAGCGATGTCGGCGCGAGTTTGCTGCGGGCTTATGTTGTCCGCAGTGTTGTCGCGTAATGTGGTGATGGCAAAGGTCTTGAGTCCACTGAAGCTGAAGTCGAGTCCGGGGCGGTTGGTCATGGGTCGTGGAAAATGGAAGCGCTTCGGGTTGCCTTGTTTTGCCAGCTTCGCTAGTGCAGGGCCGCCAGGGTAATCCAGTCCCAGCAGTTTGGCCGTCTTGTCGAAGGCTTCCCCGGCAGCATCGTCGAGGGTTTCTCCGAGAATGGTGTACTGTCCCACGCCGTTTACTTCTACCAGTAAAGTGTGTCCACCGGAAACTAATAAGGCGACAAAGGGAAATGTTGGTGGATTTTCTTCTAGTAGTGGAGCCAGCAGGTGCCCCTCCATGTGATGCACTGCCACCGCTGGTATGTCCCAGGCCCAAGCTAGGCTGCGACCAATGCTAGTGCCGACTAATAGTGCGCCCACGAGCCCTGGTCCAGCGGTATAAGCGACACCCGTGATGTCTTGTTTGGTGCAGCTCGCGTCGTTGAGCACCTGTTGAATTAATGGCAGGGTCTTACGCACATGGTCGCGAGAGGCCAGCTCCGGCACCACGCCGCCGTAATCCGCATGCAGCTCGACCTGGCTATAAAGCGCATCGGCGAGCAGCCCATGTTCGTTATGGTAAAGCGCGATGCCGGTTTCGTCACAGGAAGTTTCGATGCCTAAAGTCAGGGATGGGGTTCGATAAGACACTTTTCTGTACTCTATGGGGAGTTTTTGGGCGGATACTTTGCAATTGTGTGTGTAAATGACTAGAATTCCCGGCTCGCTGCGTTGGCTGGGTCTTCGTGTCCTGTGGCATCGCAAAGTTAAAGAGAGAATGTATCGCAAAGTATGTTTACTGTAAAAGGATTGGAAAACCAATGCCGAATGTTCGTGTAAGAGAAAATGAGCCCTTTGATATCGCGCTGCGTCGTTTCAAGCGCTCTTGTGAAAAAGCCGGGGTGCTCACTGAAGTGCGTCGTCGTGAATTTTACGAAAAGCCCACCCAGGCTCGTCAACGTAAAATGGCTGCTGCGGTTAAGCGCCAACTGAAAAAGACTTCCCGGGATATCACGCGCCGCAAGCGTCTCTACTGATTTCCGATGTTGACTCTCTGCTGATTACAGCAGAGGGTGAAGATTTCCTTATCTGTTTTTTTCCACTGCTCAGGTGATCTCATGACTGATTCAGCACTCAAGCAAAGATTGACTGAAGACATGAAAGCCGCGATGCGCAGCAAAGACAAACCGCGCTTGGGCGTGGTGCGCTTGGTGCTGGCTGCGATTAAGCAACGCGAAGTTGATGAGCGTATCGACCTGGATGATGCGCAGGTGCTGGCAGTGCTGGATAAAATGGTTAAACAGCGTCGTGACTCGGTAAAGCAGTTTGAAGATGCCGGGCGTCAGGAGCTGGCTGACCAGGAAAGCTATGAGATCAACGTCTTGCAGGAATATCTGCCCGCTGCGCTGAGCGAAGCCGAACTTGACGTGTTGATTGCTGCTGCTATCGACAATGCCGGTGCAGGATCCATGAAAGACATGGGTAAGGTAATGGCAGTGTTGAAGCCCCAGGTACAGGGGCGAGCGGATATGGGTGCGGTTAGCCAGAAAATTAAACAGCGATTGGCCGACTAGCACAAAGCAATAGAGAGTAGTCTTCGGGTGCAAAGACCCAATGGCTAAAAAAATCCGGATTCTGGATGCTCACTCCCGATTACCTCCGTCTGTTCACACAAAGTTTTCGGACTTATCATGCTGTCCCGAAAGTCCGGGCGTTATAGAATCCTCCCATGTCCGGCCGCATCCCCACATCTTTTATTGACGAGCTGCTAGTGCGCGTGGACATTGTTGATGTCATCGACAGTCGTGTGCAGTTGAAAAAGACGGGTCGCGAATACCAAGCCTGTTGTCCTTTTCACAACGAAAAAACCCCCTCATTTACCGTTAGTCCCGATAAACAGTTTTATCACTGCTTCGGCTGCGGTGCGCATGGCTCAGCGCTGGGTTTTCTCATGGAGTACGAGCATTCGAGTTTTGTGGAGGCTGTGGAGGAGCTGGCCTCCGGAGCAAGCATGGAAGTGCCGCGAGAGGCGGGCCAGGTTTTCAGCGGGCAAAGCCATCATGGTCTTTATGACGTAATGGAAAAGGCCACGCAATTTTATCGTCAGCAGCTGAAACAGCATGAGCAGGCGTCGCGCGCCACGGAATATCTTAAAGGCCGCGGTCTTACTGGTGAAGTGGCCGCTGCGTTTGAGCTGGGTTTTGCGCCATCGGGCTGGAATAATCTTGGTGCCAGCTTGCTCGCGCAGGACATCAGTGAAACGCAGCTGGTGCAGGCCGGGTTGATTGTGAAAAAAGACAGTGGTGGTTATTACGACCGGTTTCGTGAGCGCATTATGTTTCCAATCCGTGATCGCCGTGGCCGGGTGGTGGCTTTTGGTGGGCGACAGCTGGGTGGTGATGACGGCCCCAAATATCTTAACTCTGCAGAAACGGCGATTTTTCACAAAGGTCGCGAGCTTTATGGCCTGTTTCAAGCTCGCAAGGCGGAGCGCAAACTCGAACGACTGCTGGTGGTGGAAGGTTACATGGATGTGGTGGCATTGGCGCAATTCGACGTGCGTAATGCAGTGGCCACTCTGGGTACGGCCACTACGCATGACCACCTGGAGCGCCTGTTCCGGGTGGTGCCGCAGATCGTATTTTGTTTTGACGGTGACCGCGCCGGACGACAGGCGGCATGGCGTGCGCTGGAAAATGCCCTGCCAGTCTTGAGCGAAGGGCGACAGATTCTGTTTATGTTTCTGCCCGATGGCGAAGACCCGGACACTTTGGTGCGTAAAGAGGGCAAGGACGGTTTCGAAGCGCGGGTCACAGACGCCACCTCATTTTCCGACTATTTTTTTGGCGAGCTTAGTGCCGCCGTTGATATGGCGAGCATTGATGGTCGGGCCCGATTGGTGGAGCAGGCGCGACCATTGCTGGAAAAGCTGCCGAAAGGCGTATTTAGGCATATGATGGCCGCACGTTTGGCAGAAATCGCTAAAGTTGATGTTTCGGCCCTTGGTGGGCTGATGACGACGAGACGGTCGCCATCACGGGCTTCGTTTCGAACAGCGCCGATTAAAGGAGCGCCATCTCTCGTGCGCACAGTTATTCAGCTGTTATTGCATCGGCCAGCATTGATTGCATGCATTGATGACTGGTCAGTATTGCAGGGATTGGAGCAGCCGGGGCTTTCTTTATTGCGGGGATTGGTTGAATTGTTGCAACAGAACCCACAACTTAGTTGCGGAGCCATTGTCGAACATTGGCGTGCCCAAGGGCAGAATGAAGAGGCAGGACACCTTGCCCGGTTGGCTGGACAGTCATTAATGCTGCCAGAAAATGGGCTGGAAACAGAGTTTATCGCAGCGGTCGAAAAGCTGGCCATGCTGGGGGATGAACAGCGCTGGGAATATCTGGAATCGAAGGTGCAGCTGGGTTCGGCCAGTGATGCTGAAAAAAGCGAATATTTTGCGCTAAGCTCCAGAGGTCGTCAGCGATAAATTGTATATTAAACATACATTATCACTATGCGGTCGAAACTGGTCGCCAAAGTTCGGAAAAGTCGGTTATAATGGTCGGCTATTTTGGGTCGGTGTTGAGGGCTGGTCAATTACATGTCTATGAATGCAGAGCAACAATCGCAATTAAAACTGTTGATCGCGAAGGGTAAGGAACAGGGCTACCTGACGTATCGGGAGGTCAATGACCACCTGCCCAGCGGTATTGTCGAAGCGGATCAGATTGAAGATATCGTTCGCATGATCAACGATATGGGCATCGTCGTGCATGAAGTGGCTCCAGATAAAGACAGTATCGTGTTGTCTGAAGATGGTGTGTCCACTGACGAAGATGCGGCCGAAGAGGCCGCCGCTGCACTGGCTAAAATTGACAGCGATTTTGGTCGTACCACCGACCCCGTACGCATGTACATGCGTGAAATGGGTACGGTGGAATTATTGACCCGCGAGGGTGAAATTGTCATTGCCAAACGCATCGAAGATGGCATTAATCAGGTAATGAATGCCCTGTCACATTATCCTGGCACTATTTGCAAGGTATTGGACATTTCTGAAAAAGTGGAAGCGGGCGAAACCCGTCTTACCGATTTGCTTTCCGGTTTTGTGTCGGAAGACGATGAGATCCCCGTGCCTGCCCCCGCGCCAGCGGCAAATAAAAATGACAAAACATCGGAAGGCGGCAAGTCTGATGATGACGAGGAAGAGGCTGTAGATACCGGGCCTGATCCTGAAGAAGCAAAAGAGCGATTTGCCTCCATTAGAAAACTGTTTGGCAAACACGCCAAGGCAGCGGAAAAATATGGCCGTGCAGATAAACGCTGCGAAAAAATATACACTCAGATGGTCGATGAACTGGCGGAAATCAAGCTGGTGGCCAAAGTATCGGAAATGCTGGTGTCCAATGTGCGCGGAATCGTGAACAGTGTGCGCTCCCATGAACGGGTGATCATGGATATTTGTGTCAGCAAAGCCCGTATGCCACGCAAGGATTTCATCACCTCTTTTCCTGATAACGAAACAGACCTGAATTGGCTGCAACGACAGATTGATGCCAAAGAAAATTATTCTGCGGTGCTTGCGGATTATGCGGATGAAATTCGTCGTGCCCAAAATAAATTGGTAGCTTTGCAGGAAGAAGCGGGTATCTCCATTGGCGAAATCAAAGAAATTAATCGCAAGATGTCCATTGGTGAAGCCAAGGCCAGACGCGCCAAAAAGGAAATGGTGGAAGCCAACCTGCGTCTGGTGATTTCCATTGCCAAAAAATACACCAATCGCGGGTTGCAGTTTCTCGATCTGATCCAGGAAGGCAACATTGGCTTGATGAAAGCTGTGGACAAGTTTGAATACCGTCGTGGTTATAAGTTTTCGACCTATGCCACTTGGTGGATTCGTCAGGCCATCACCCGTTCCATCGCGGATCAGGCGCGCACCATTCGTATCCCCGTGCATATGATTGAAACCATTAACAAACTCAATCGTATTGCGCGACAAATGTTGCAGGAAATGGGACGTGAGCCCACGCCGGAAGAATTGTCAGAACGCATGGAAATGCCGGAAGACAAAGTGCGTAAAGTACTGAAAATTGCCAAAGAGCCTATCTCCATGGAAACGCCTATTGGTGATGACGAAGACTCGCGCCTAGGTGACTTTATTGAAGATGCCAACCTGCTGTCGCCAGTGAACTCAGCCACTTTCGAGGGTTTGCGTGAAGCTACGCTGGATGTGCTGGACGGCCTGACCGCCCGTGAAGCCAAAGTGCTGCGCATGCGTTTTGGTATTGACATGAATACCGATCACACGCTGGAAGAAGTCGGCAAACAGTTTGATGTGACGCGTGAGCGTATTCGTCAAATCGAAGCCAAGGCCCTGCGCAAACTGCGCCACCCCAGCCGTTCGGATAACCTGCGCAGCTTTATCGACGCAGAAAAAACCGAACAGTCTTCATCGGGGTCTTAGTCAGCGGTCTTTATTGGTCCCGCAATTTTCCTGATTGCGGGCAAGATGTTAGAATTTCCCACGTTTGGGCCTGTAGCTCAGTTGGTTAGAGCAGGGGACTCATAATCCCTTGGTCGTAGGTTCAAGTCCTACCGGGCCCACCATATAAACAATGAATTTCTTTGAGTACATGAGGGCGCGCCAAACCAGCTTCTCGTCACGTACATTTTGAATTTCTGCGTAATTATTGACAGCTAAAAACATTGGGCGTAAAGTCCCGCCCACTATTTTCAATTCTAACTAAACAGGAGGTCATTAATGTTAAAAACCCCAACATTCAAGAGCCTCGTGCCCTTTACCGCCCGGTAAATTTATCCGGCCAGTACAGGCCGGGCTCCTACAAAATAACAGTTTTTTAATTTTGTCGGCACTTGTCGATGCGTTGGATTATTACGTCCAGCGTAATTGTTCAACTGTGTCGCGCTGTAGGAGAAATGCGTGAAAATTAATAACAAATGGCTGGATGAGGTGGCATGTCTGTGTGCTGAACCGGGTCCAGAGGATGGTATAGATCCCCGTTACTTGAGTAGTGTTCAAGGGCGAATAGTGGATCACCAAAAATCATCAAGGTTATGCAATGAAATTGTAAAGGTGTTGTCGTTGGTGTTGGCAGGAGAAATGAGTAACCCGGTGTTACAAGCGCTGCTGGTTGTTGATGTTACTACAGAAGGTAATGGACAGTATTTACGTGTCAGCCTGGGGTGTCTGGAAGAAGGCGTGGAGATTGATGAAATCCCAGGTATTAGCCGCGCTGATACAAGTTCAGGGTTATCTACGCTCAGTCATCGCACAACATATTAATCGTAAACATGTTCCGGCATTAAGGTTTCATTATGTCGGATTAATTGAGCTAGGATGAATCGTTATGCCTATTCAAAAAATAATCAGCAAGGGCAAAGTGCCGGTGAAGATCTATACCGATGAGGTGGAGGTAGCGGCGATGCAACAGCTCTATAACATGGCACAGTTACCCTTTATTCATAGTCATTTGGCGGTGATGCCAGATGTACATATGGGGAAAGGGGCGACTGTCGGATCAGTAATTCCGACTAAAGGCGCGATTATTCCGGCCGCTGTAGGCGTGGATATTGGTTGTGGTATGAATGCTGTTCGCTTGTCTATCAAAGCAAATGATTTGCCGGATAATTTGCGTGCAATTCGTTCGACGATTGAAGAGGCGATACCCGTTGGTTATAACATGCATAAACATGATCGTGCCAGGGAATCGACGATCCGTGCATTGTCCAGCGGATTGGACAGTATTTTAAGAAAGCATAAAAAAATCTATTCGATGCAGAAAAAACCCTATCAAACATGGATAAGGCAAATAGGAACATTGGGAGGAGGCAACCATTTTATTGAATTATGTCTGGATGAAAATCAGGATGTTTGGATTATGTTGCATTCGGGGAGTCGAGGTATCGGTAATGTCATTGGTCAGTATTTCATTGCTTTGGCGAAAAAAGATATGGGTCAATATATTGTGAATTTGCCGGATAAAGATTTGGCTTATTTTACCCAGGGAGCCAGGCATTTTGCTGATTATGTGGAAGCGGTTGAGTGGGGACAGGACTATGGCCATGGCCAATCGTCGTGAAATGATGCATTTCATTATCGAAGCTTTGCGGAAAAAACTGCGCAAGTTTGGTGTTACCAAAGAAGCGATTAATTGCCATCATAATTACGTGTCAAGAGAGTTTCATTTTGGTGAAGATATTTTTGTGACACGTAAAGGAGCGATTAGCGCAAGGGAAGGTGAGTTGGGAATTATCCCAGGAAGCATGGGCGCCAAATCATTTATTGTGAAGGGTAAGGGTAATCCGCAGTCATTTTGTTCTTGCGCACATGGTGCGGGGAGAAAAATGAGCCGTGCAGCGGCAAAGCGTCAATTCAGTGAGAGTGATGTGAACTTGCAAACAGAGGGCGTTGAATGTCGGAAAGATAAAGGAATTATTGATGAGATTCCGGCTGCCTATAAAGACATCGATCAAGTGATGAAGCATCAAAGTGATCTGGTGGATATTGTGCATACCCTTAAACAAATTGTCTGTGTGAAGGGTTAAAAAATATTTATAAAACAAAGGAGGAAATAATGACAAGGCCAAGAGACTGGGTTGCCCGTTCGCCGTTGATGCGTAAAGGCGGAGCCCATGTTAAATCGAAAACCGGGAAGCGTATGCGTGCTAGGCTTGATTTGGATGATGCTCTTTGTGAATGGTATGAAGAGGACAAATTAGATATAAACGAAAAGGGGAGCCATCGGCTCCCCGTAGTTTATACGCTAGCCTCATTGTAGAATGTGAGATTATATTTCATTGATGGATGTTGATGATTAAAAAAACAAAAAAATATCATTCTAATAAAAGTTTAATGTAAAGAAATATAAAGTTACAAAATAGGATGAATCACCTAAATTTATAGGTATTGTTATTTTTTAGATTAATGTGCAGAAATAATAATTGATATTTAATGTAAATATTTTATTGCAATTAAAAGTTTGTTAACTATAATGTCGCCAACATGAAAACTTTAGCCACAAATCAATCACCCTCCATCATCGCCCACAGGGCTATGCTGTTTTGTGGGTTGGGTAATAATTTGCAAATGAGCGGTATGATTTTAGATATAAACGGTAATTATAAAGAAACAATACTGATAAATAATACATTGACGTAATTAGTCTGCCACTTAGTGGAAGGCTAAAGCCTTCCCGGAAAAGATAATTAAACCCTGGAAGGAAACGACCAGGGTTTTTTATTGGGTACGATTTGAGAAAGTTGAAATAAATGAAACAGATAAAACAAATATTTAATACTGAGTCACGACTTATGAGACTTGCTCCATTTGACGAGATTCATTTTCCATCACGATTGGTAGAACCCATGAATGTACATTTATGTGCTTATTTTTTGGGTGACGCCATGAACTGACCTTCTGCCTATTAATTGCTTGCGGAAGGAGATAAAGAAAGCCTTCCGCGGGCAAGGTGTAAAAGCCCCGGAAGCCATCGAAAGATGTTGTTTACCGGGGTTTTTTTATGCCTCCAGCAACCCACAACGCGGTTAGCTGTGATCTTTAACAATTTGGGAATGTAACTGATTGCTGGATTTATCCAGTGTAAGGGTGAGCTTTGTCTGAAGGTTTTTGTTGTCAGGAAAGTTGTGCGGCGGATAGTTAACCCGCTGTATTGCTGGCTCGTTCAGCCACCCGTTTTTGTTAGGGGTATCGCTCAATCAATGTAATGGTTGAGTGTTATTGATTTATCGGTAAAAAAATATATTGGCAAGTGCGCTACCCGGTAGGCGGTCTCACTGTTAATGAGGTGTATGCCGGTTCGAGTCCGGCCTTGCCAGCCAATTAACTGTCTGAAAAGGAGGTATAGAAAATGAAGGTGATGAAGCTAGAGAGACGATTTGAATCATTAATCGCGACGATGAATGTACCTCAAACCCGAAAGAAAGGAACTGCAATTAATGCATTGTGGTTTTTAAGGGATGGGGCAATTGCTAACAGAACACATAAAAATGTTCATGAAGCCAGTGAGATTGCGGTGAAATTAGCTAACGCTCATTAACGAAGAATGAATTTATTAAGCAGTATATGCACCTGTAGCTGAGTCGGAATAGCGCGACACTGAAAATGTCGAAACGGTCGTTCAATTTGTCCCAGGTGCATCAGATATGGCCCGTTAGCATAGTGGTTGGATGCAAACGATTGTCAGGCGTGAGATCGCGGATTTAAATTCCGCACGGGCCGCCAGTAGCGCCGCAGGTAATGACAGTAAACAACTTGTGAGCACGGCTGAAATATAGCCAAGGTGTGAACCAGAGGACTTGGCCATTTGTTAATCCTCAGTTGGTTGTTTAACCAAAAAGTAGGTATGGCGCAGTTATTGATGAAATGGGGCGACCATTACTTGCGGTTTTTTTTAAAGTCACATTCGCTAAGCTGGCAGGGTTCTCAATCAATAATCGAGGGATCCCTGGTTGAGGCTTAGGATGTGGCACCAATGATTAATGGTGAAAGTAGCTTAATGGGTAAAGCTTCTGATTGTGAATCAGATAGATGCCGGATCATCCCCGGTCTTTCACCCCATTATTATTTAAATAATAAAAGGGAAAAGAAATTGGGTTGCTAGCTCAACTGGCAGAGCAATCGCCTTTTAAGCGATAGGTTCGGGGATCGTTCTCCCGGCAGCCCACCAAACATCACATGTTACATCATTGTAATGTGATAACAGCGTTGAAACAGCACTGCATTGTTCAGCGGTTCAGGTTCTGTATGCCTGGCCTGCGCACCAACACTTAGCGAAAGCAATCGTACGGTGTGTACAGATCAATTGTGGTGATTTCGACATCCACCAGGATAGCTCAGTTGGGTAGAGCAACTGATTTTTAATCAGTTTGTCGCAGGTTCGATTCCTGCTCCAGGCATCAGCTCAAAAAGCTGACGGGTAAAGGCGAAAGCCTGTGGTTCGAGTCCACATTAGGATATTTACATCCACAACAGGGTGATGCTTCGGTATATGTCAGCATAGATATTATATCTGTCTGACATTGACGACGCACCTGATGTCTTGTGAGATTTACTGCATTCTCATTAATGTATCTGGCAACGATATTGTTGTATTCACAGGATTGTGAATAGCGTTATTGCCCCCGGATACATTTAGTCTGAATTGCGTATATCCCCCGCAGCTTGAGCGTGGGGCATCACCCGCCAAATTCAATAAAATTTTAAAATAAATAAGGAGAAAGGGTCATGAAAATTTGATTGTGTCGGTATGACAACCTGGTAACAGGTGCCGAGTAAGAGAATCGTCACGTAAATGTCACAAGTTGTAGGAGGTAACACAATGTTTGCATATAAGCGTATTGTCGTTGCACAGCATGAGCGTGGTTTGTATCTGAAGGACCGTACGATTCAGGAGATTCTCTCGCCAGGTGTGTACCGTATATTTGATCCGATGGGTCGAATTTCAATTGAAATATTTGATCTGACGACTCCGGAGTTTTCTCATCCTTATGAGGATGTATTGATCAGGGAACAAAAGCCACTTTGTGACACATTTTTCCAGAGTGTTGAGCTGACTGAGACTGAGGTCGGACTGGTCTACAAAAACAACAAGCTGAAGGATGTTTTGCCACCGGGTACGCGCCAGTTGTACTGGAAAGGATTAATTGATGTGCAGGTAGAAATATTGAACATTGAAAATGACTTTGAAGTGCCACGGCAGAAAGTGAACCTGATCGCGCATGCACGATCGAATTCGCTGCCTGCCAGCGTTGTTAACTACGTGTACCTTGCTGAGGTAGCAGATAACCATATGGGTTTGTTGATTGTCGATGGTGAGATGGTGAAAGTGTTGACGCCGAGTTTGTACGTTTATTGGAAATTCAATCGCAAGGTCATTGTTGAGCAGGTTGACCTGCGTTTGCAGTCAATGGAAGTCACAGGTCAGGAGATTCTTACCAAAGACAAGGTGACTCTGCGTGTCAATTTGTCTGCCCAGTATGTTGTTGCTGATGCGGTGAAAGCACGCAATGGTCTTTCTGATTTTTCTGGCTACCTGTATCGTGAGTTGCAGTTTGCTTTGCGTCAGGTGGTGAGTTCGCGCACCTTGGATATCCTGTTGGTTAACAAGGGTGAGCTGGATCAGGCGATCTATAGCGTGATTCGTCCAAAGGCAAATGAGCACGGTATTGATGTGCGTAGTGTAGGTGTGAAGGATGTCATCCTGCCAGGTGATATGAAGGACATTCTTAACAAGGTTGTGCAGACTGAAAAGCTTGCGCAGGCAAACGTCATCAAGCGTCGTGAAGAAACAGCGGCGACGCGTTCGCTGTTGAACACGGCGAAGCTGATGCAGGATAACCCAACCTTGATGCGTTTAAAGGAGCTGGAAGTTCTGGAGAAAGTATCGGGCAAGGTTGATAAGTTGACCGTCTTCGGTGGTTTTGATGGTGTGCTGAATGACACAGTGCGGATCAATGTCCGTCCGGATTGATGTGAATGAGCACAGGCAGGGTCGGTAATTTGGCCGACCCTGCTATTTATTTTTCCAGCTGCTTTTCAGGCAGCGGGTATGTCAGAAAAACCAGGTCAGTATATTCCCGAATTGTGAAGTGTTGAATATCATAAGTGATTGGTTGTGATAGTGTAATATAATAGACAGGGGTACTGATATGAACGTTTATCCACTCATTCTCAAGCTGGATAAGGCAGGCAATCCATTGAAGTGGATTGACTATGAGGCGGCTATTAATCTCTATGCCAAAGACCTGGTTATCACTTCTTTGGGTGATAAAAGTATGGTCTTTCATGGTGGTGTGAATGCGATTTCGCACAGGCGCTCAAAGATCGAGGTTGGCTCAATCCTGTTAACGACAGCACGGGTGAATAATCGCAAATGGGTAGCCGGCGCTGTACATCCACTGACCAACCGTACACTGTTTCGGCGTGACGGTATGCTGTGTCTATATTGTGGTGATTCTTTCGCAGAGCGAAATTTAACGCGCGACCATGTTGTGCCCACCAGTCGGGGTGGCAGTGATTCATGGACGAATGTTGTTACGGCCTGTGTACGCTGTAATAATCGTAAAGGTAATTCCCTGCTGGAGGACATTGACATGAAACTGCAAGCTGTACCGTTTGCGCCCAACTATGCGGAATGGATGGTGTTGTCTAATCGCCGCATCATGGGGGACCAGATGCAGTTTTTGAAGGCTCGCTGCCCAAAGGGCAGTCGGTTGTGGAGTTGACGATGTTGCCGGGGTCTGTTTGCTGACAGACCCCGGATTTCTTGGAAGGTATTTTTAAAAACGGGTTATTTTATGGTTCCATGCACACGTTTGTTGCGTAGCCATTTGAGCAGGGGCTGCCATTGCTCGATGTCCTGAGCGACCAAAGACGGTGTCAGTTCAAAAATTCCTAACCCCTGTTCTTCGGCATGAATGTAATTTTGTGTGTCACGCAGGGTAGCAATGAAAGGGATTTTCAAGCTCTTCAGGAATCTTTCCAGTTTGTGATAAACCAGTGTATTTTCCCGTACGCGGTTGGCGATAACAGCCAGCTTGGTCTGTTTTCGCGAGACTTTGCCGACTAACAATAAATCACGGATGAAATGTGATGCGGCACGAATGTCGATGGGGGAAGGTAATACCGGAATGAGAATAGTGTCGGCGCGTTTCACCATGGCGGTGAGGTCTTTGCCACTGATGCCTGCGGGGACATCATAAATGGCCACATCAATGTTGCGGGGAATACGCATGCCTTGTTCGGTGCCGTCGATACCGAGAATTTCCCAATCATCTTCTGAGCGAACGGCCAGCCATTCCAGGCCGGATTTTTGCGGATCAAAGTCCACCAGAGCGACAGCTTTGCCCTCAGTGGCGTAGTGGCTGGCAAGATTACTGGCCAGTGTGCTTTTACCGCAACCTCCCTTGGCGTTCAATAACATAATGCTGCGCATGATCGCGTCCTTTTTATCGGTCTGAATTTATCGGGCTGCCATTAGCCGCTGGTCGATTATAGTGGCAGACCGGTAAAAAAGTCGCGGGTATTATGGCGTGTTGTCATCATTGGGTAGATTGTCAATTTCCAGTGATTTCCATATGTTATCGACTTTTTCTTTCACTTCTTCAGTCATTTGAATGGGCTCCCCCCATTCGCGGTTAGTTTCGCCGGGCCATTTGTTGGTGGCATCAAAACCCATTTTTGAGCCCAGCCCACTCACCGGGGAGGCAAAGTCCAGATAGTCGATAGGTGTGTTTTCGATGATGGTGGTATCGCGCGCGGGGTCCATGCGCGTGGTCATCGCCCAGATTACATCCTCCCAATTGCGGATATCCACATCGTCATCGCAGACCACCACGAACTTGGTGTACATAAACTGGCGTAAAAATGACCACACTCCCAGCATCACGCGCTTGGCATGGCCGGGGTACTGTTTTTTCATGCTCACGCAGGCCCAGCGATAGGAGCAGCCCTCGGGCGGTAGATAAAAATCCACGATTTCCGGGAATTGTTTTTGCAGAATGGGTACAAAAACCTCGTTCAATGCCACGCCCAATACGGCGGGCTCATCGGGCGGGCGGCCCGTGTAGGTGCTGTGATAAATAGGCTCGCGGCGATGGGTGATACGCTCAATGGTAAATACCGGGAATTTATCCACTTCATTGTAATAGCCGGTGTGGTCGCCAAAGGGACCCTCGTCAGCGACAACGCCTTCTTCCAGATAACCCTCCAGCACAAACTCAGCAGAGGCAGGCACCTGCAACCCGGAATTACCGCATTGCACCACCTCGGTTTTGGAGCCACGCAGCAGACCCGCGAAGCCGTATTCGGAGAGAGCATCCGGCACCGGGGTCACCGCCGCGAGGATGGTTGCCGGGTCTGCGCCCAGAGCCACAGCAATGGGGAAGCGCTCGCCAGGGTGTGTCGCACACCAGTCGCGAAAATCCAGAGCACCGCCACGGTGGGCCAGCCAGCGCATGATCACCTGATTTTTGCCGATGACCTGCTGACGGTAAATACCTAAATTTTGTCTGTCTTTGTCCGGGCCTTTGGTGACCACCAGCCCCCAGGTAATCAATGGTCCCGCGTCCCCGGGCCAGCAAGTCTGGATGGGCAGCTTGCCTAAATCGACATCATCACCTTCGATAACAATATCCTGACAGGGGGCTTTTTTCACCACTTTGGGGGCCATGTTTAGCACCTGTTTAAACACAGGCAGCTTGTCCCACGCATCCTTCATGCCCTTGGGCGGATCAGGCTCTTTCAGAAAAGCCAGCAGTTTGCCCACTTCACGCAATGCCTCCACGGATTCCTCGCCCATGCCCAGAGCCACACGCTCCGGGGTGCCAAACAGATTGCCCAATACAGGAAAGTCTGAGCCCACGACATTTTCAAACAACAGTGCCGGGCCACGCGCACGCAGAGTGCGGTCGCAGATTTCGGTCATCTCCAGATTGGGGTCCACCACCTGGCTGATGCGTTTCAGCAGGCCACGTTTTTCCAGCTGGGTAATAAAGTCGCGCAGATCCTGATATTTCATCGTTTTTTATTTTTAACAGGAGAATTACAATCCCCCGTCCTCAAGCCACATTGTTGTTTTCACCCCTTTTCCTCTTGAAGGCTAAGCCGGGTAGGGTGGAACAAGCGTAGCGGTTCCACCAAACGGGAAAAGGGACATGTTCAAAGTTCGATCAGCTATTGTCGTTTGCCAGTGAGTTGTTGTTGCATGAGGGCTTTTTTCTCCTGTTTCAGGCAGTCCGGTTTTTGTTGTAGAGTTCTTTTGTCAGCGGTCGTGGGCACAGAGGCAATTTGTTGTTTTTTATAGCCTATTTGGTGGAACCGCTGCGCTTGTTCCACCCTACAGTTTTATGCTGTATTGGATGAGGGTGAATGGCATCGAAGTTAATTTTTGACCCTCATCCTGGTTTTTAGCCATAACCCGAAGCCACTGGTTTTAGCCACTGGAGTCTTCACAGAGATGATCAGCATACCAGAAAGCAGGATTATGACGCCTTGACCGAACCTGTGTCAGGTACATCATTGAACAAAGCCGCAGTCTCCTGCCAAACATCGTCAGCAAAGCCACTGCCCGCCTCGGCGTAAAGGTTAACAGCATAATCCACACCAGCCTGTTTCAGGCGCTCGACTTCGTCATCGTACTTGGCAATGGCCGCAATGCGGCCCGGATAGTCCAGCTTGCGAATTTGCTGTACAGCAGCAAGATTCTCATGGTGACTGGGCATGGCCAGCAGAATCAGTTTCAGCATATTTTTATCCAGCTCCATGCGCTCCCAAAATTCCGGATCAGTGGCACTGCCCGCGATGACACGGCGACCGGCGGCAAGATGATCCTGTGCGGTCTGGTCATCCTGATCAATACCCAGTACAACATTGCCAAGACGGCTATGCATGCATTCGTAGGCACCACTACCCACCCGGCCCATACCAAGAATCATCACCGAAGTATCGCCGGGCTTGATATCAGCCTCCTCGGGGATACGGGCCTGGGTTTCAGTGCGCAGCAATTTTGCGCGATAACGGCTGTAGAGCCGGTTCGACGCCATATTCAGTGGCGCAGCAATAATGAACGAAACAGCCAGGGCGATAGCAATGATGGCCAGCCAGTCACCACCGAGCCAGCCGCTGGATACCGCAATAGCCGCGACAATAAGGCCAAACTCACTGTAATTAGCCAGACTGAGACTGCCGAGAAAGGCTGTGCGGGCGCGTAGCCGGAAGCGTGAAAACAGCCAGAAAAACAGACCGGTCTTCAGCGGCAACAGCAAAGCCAGCAGCAGAGCGATACCCACGGTTTGTGTTGTGAGGCCGCCAGCAAGGCCGATGGTGAGGAAAAAGCCCACCAGAAAAAGATCCTTGAAACTCAATAGATGGCGAGCCAGTTCCTCGGACTTGGGATGCGTTGCCAGCAACAGACCAAGAATAAGCGCGCCGAGATCACCCTTTATGCCCACCATCTCAAATATCGTTGCACCGCCCAAAGCCAGACTGAGCCCAAACAAAACCAGCAGCTCACCATGACCGGCCTTTTCCATGGCCAGCGTGAGCAAAGGGCGTAGCGGGATCAGCCCCAACAGCAGCAGAGCCCAGGGTGTGGGGATCTTGCCAACGGAAAGCGCAAGAAACACCACCGCAATAATGTCCTGCACAATCAGCACGCCAATAGCGATACGACTATACAAGGCAGACATATCACCAGAGTCTTCCAGCACCTTGACCGCAAAGACAGTGCTGGAAAAACTCAAGGCGAAAGCAGCCAGTAGAATGCTAGTAAATTCGAGCTGGCTGAAAAACATTAGCCCGGCAAGGCCCAGGGCATAAAAACCGATGGAAGTGAACAGCACAATAGCGACCATGTGCAGCGAAGCCACAGCCCAGACTTGAGGCATCAGCAAATTGCGCAGGCGCAGCTTGAGACCAATGATAAACAGCAGCAGGGTAATACCCAACTGCGCAAACAGATCAAGGCCGGGCGTACTGCGTATACCCAGCGCAAACAGCAAAAAACCAGCGATGAGATAACCCACCATTGGCGGTAGGCCCGCCTGTCTGGCCCCCAGACCGAGCAAAAAAGCAGCAGCAATGGCGAGAATTTCGGTCATGGAACCTTCAGTCCTCGGAAAATTCGGCGACCACCGGGGCGTGATCCGAAGGTCGTTCCAGCTTGCGAGGTTCCTTGTCCACATAACTGGCCGTGCAGCGCTTGCTCATGGCCGGACTGGAAAGCAGCAAATCGATACGCATACCGTGGTTGCGACGGAAACCGGCCGCACGATAATCCCACCAGCTATAGGTTTTTTCATCCTGCTCAAACAGGCGGAAAGTGTCGGTTAATCCCATATCGATGAGCCGCTGAAAGGCGGCACGTTCCGGCGGACTGACGAGAATTTTATCTTTCCAGCCCTCGGGGTCCCATAAATCACGGTCATCGGGTGCGATATTAAAATCGCCCACCACCACAAATTTTTCATGTGCCGCCAACTGGCTTTCAATATATTTTTCCAGCGCCGCCAGCCAGCCCAGCTTGTACTCGTATTTTTCCGAGCCCACCTCAGAACCGTTGGGCACATACAAATTCAAAAAACGTACATCACCGCTGTCAGTGTGTACCGTTGCGCCCAGCACACGCCGTTGCGGATCATCCAGCCCCGGCAGATCAGTAACAACGTCGGAAGCTTCCGCCTTGCTCAGCAGCGCCACCCCGTTATAGGTTTTTTGTCCCGCAAAAGCGACGTGATAACCCGCTGCCTGAATATCCTCCAGCGGAAAATTATCATCAATGGTTTTGGTTTCTTGCAACCCGAGTATGTCGGGCTGATGTTCAGCCAGCCAGTCCAGCACATGAGGCAGGCGGACTTTCAGAGAATTAACGTTCCAGGAAGCGAGTTTCATTGTGTATTCCAGAGGGTGTCTTGAAGGGTTCGCCAACGCAAAGCGGCGCAACACGGTGTTCAATAAACGTGTAATGATAACGTAGGTAACCTTTAACGGTTGAAAATATTTAACCTGGGTGTTGCAAGTAACGGGTTTGTGGGCACATCCTGTGGGTTATCATTTTCCCCGTCATTTTGGCGCAGGCCGGAATCCAGAGGTTTACTCTCTCGGGCGAGCATTCCGGTACATTGGGAGCTTATGTTGTCGTGGCACTGACAAGTGGTGTGTTATAAACGCAGAGACGCAAAGAAAAACATTAAAAACTCTGCGTTCTTTGCGACCTCTGCGTTAAATGCCCGGTAGCCTTTTAAAAGTAGCGTGTTTTTAGCGCTTAATTCACATTTTAACATCAGGCAAGAGTTTGAGATCCATAGCTGCGGCTATCCGGACAAAACCGCACCCAATGGACTCACCACCGCATTTCCGCCCCGGTTCAGTACATGGGTATAGATTTGAGTGGTACGCACATCTTTATGCCCCAACTGTTCCTGCACCGTTCGGATATCCATGCCCCGCTCCAGCAAATGCGTGGCAAAAGAATGACGCAACGTATGACAACTGGCGGGCTTGTGAATCCCCGCCTTGCGAATCGCCTTCTCATCAAAATGATGCCGCCGTTCCACGCCCGAACGAGGATCAATACTGCCACGCCCATTCCGTTGGCGCATTGGGATATTTTCGTGCCAGAGCATGGGGAAGGTAAACACTGCCAAAACCATCTGCCAAATCTTTATCGTGCGTTTGTCGTCGATTTTCCAGGTGTCGTTGCAAAGGCACAATCAACTCATCTGACAGCGTCACTACCCGGTCTTTCCCTCCTTTAGCGTTATGCACATAAATCGCACAGCGCAAAAAATCAAGATTCATCACCCGCAAGCGTAAACATTCCATCAATCGCAAACCGGAACCGTACATCAAACAGGCCGCAAGCCAATAAAGACCATCCAGCCCTTGTAGAACCGCTTGTACCTCTTCACGCGTCAACACCACCGGAATCTTTTGCCGTGTTTTGGCGCGCGCCACCCCTTTCAAGCCCTCAATGGGCTGGTCCAACACCACGCGATAAAGAAACATCAAGGCATTAAAAGCCTGATTCTGTGTACTGGGGGCAACATTTCGATCTACCGCCAAATGCGTCAAAAATGCTGTTACTTCCCGTGCCCCCATTTCACGAGGATGCTGTTTGTTATGGAAATAGATAAACCGCTTCACCCAGCCGCTATCAGCTTTTTCGGTTTTCCGGCTGTAATGACGCACACGAATTGCATCCGAAATCGAACACAGGAAAGGCGAAGAATAATTTGTCGAATCCATGACAGTGCTTCCTTAAATGATGCTGATGTTTTGTACAGTAATTTTTATAATCCACAAATGCAAGTGGAATATTTTCCCACTTTGGGGTATTTCTACATTCAATATCCTGGCTACACCCCAATATTCCGCAGGGTAAAATGTCCTGAAAATTCCGACTATCTTATTGAGTTTAATAATTTTTTCAAAAAAATGAAAAAACAGAGCGAACAAAAAACAAACAAATTCACACTAAAAAATACCCCGTGTGATATCCCCAAAATGTCTTATTTGCCCGTTTCAATATCCAGCAGGCTCAGGTCATTTTATACTCACCATGAAAATTACCCCGGTAATAAGTCATTGATTATTTAGTGGGTTTATTAGAGTATTGAGCGGAGCCGGGAATCATCGGCAAATAAATTATTGGATTTTGGGGCGGGGTTATCCCCCCACTCTGGGGTCCATTAAGCGTTAGATTTAAAAGAGAAATATATGATAGGAAGCTGGGAGATGTCATCGCTATCAGAACCCAAGCGATACTTTGAGTACTCAAAGGCATATATCCAAGCGAGCCTCGATATATGTAACAGCATGATAAGTGACAAAAATCGAGAAACATGGCCTAATGCTAATGTTGCATTAATGCTGGCAGCACATTCCGTCGAGCTATTTCTTAAAGGAGCAATACTCTTAAAGTCAAATAAAGCATGGGGGCACACACTTGAAAATTTAAATTCAACATATCATGATATTTATACTGAAAAAAACTTCAGTTTAACTGCCCTTTTAGAACCGAATATATAGAAATATCAGAAGAAGAGCAAAGGACTTTAAGAAAGAAAGAGCCTCAACAAAGCATACTTTTCCGCTATCCTGTAAAAAAACCGGGAGTTGAATGGAATGGAGTATTTGGGTTTGAACCAAATGATTTTATCGATATTCTCAATGATTTAAATGCTAATTATAATAAGTTGATTTATAAACATGAAAATAATTAAAAATATATTACTAGTCATATTGCCCTTAATACAATCACATGTATATGCACTAGACTCAGGAGAAATATATAAGAAAAGCATTGAATCTGTGGTTACAGTAGTATCCTTAGATAAAGACAACAAAATATTAATGACAGGAACGGGCTTCTTTGCAAAACATAAAAACCTAATCGCAACAAATTACCATGTCATTAAAAACACGCACCATCTAAAAATAATAACCTCAGATGATAAGGAGCATAATATTTTTGATATATGCGTTGAAAACGCATCAAATGACATCGCAATATTACGATCAATTCCTGAAAGACAGCCTTTATCTTTAAATAAAAACACACCAAGTATTGGTGATAAAATTATTTCCATTGGTAGCCCAATGGGATTATCAGGCAGCTTATCAACTGGCGTTATTGGTGCCATTAGAAAGAATGAAGGGCATAAATATTATCAAATAACATCACCGATATCGCCAGGCAGTAGTGGTGGCCCTGTTATTGATGAGAACGGACTCGTTCTTGGTATGACAACATTTTATATTAAAGGCGCTCAAAATTTAAATTTTGCAATACCATCCCCACGAATTTCAACTTATCTAAATACAAGCATGGAATGTTTAAAGAAAAGCAATACGCAGCCTGACACTGCATTGATAAATAAATATTCAGAATCTCTCTACGAAAATTACTTAAAAAATAAAGACAGCTACCCTTCAGAAAGGCAAAATATAAAACCTGACGCATACCAATGTATCGCGCAACTCATCAGTGATTTTGGTACCAAAGAAGAAATTATCGCTCTAAACAATATGTTTATTAATAAGAGTAAATCATTAGATGTCCAGCTATCTCCATATAGAAAAAACATACTCAAATCATTAATTAATAACTCAAGTAATAATGAGTGTCTTGCAACAAAAAAATCTAACAATTAGCTCAAGCGGACGTAAAAAACACGCCGCTTAGCAAGGCGTTAGGGGTTAAAAATGTCATTCAATCTTCCAGGCGTTAAACAAGATAGTGATATAGAATCGCTTTTCAAATCTGTCGGTTTTATTGTCGTGCAGTGGGGACACTGTGAACAGTCTCTGGAGTTGCTAGTTAATACATTGCACCGACAGTTTAGCGGCAGCAAATTACCAAAAAGGAAAAAGATGCCAAGGCAGCTATCTTCAAAACTAGATTTTGTTAAAGAATGTGCATTAGGCATACCCGAATTATCTCCGTTTCAAGATGAACTTGAGAGATTGGTTCATGATTTCGAGGACATTAAGCAAACTCGCCATGATTTAATACATGGAGCAATAACAGATGATCCAGTTATGGACGGCGTGTTTACCTTCATAAGGCTTCAGGCTGATTCAGATATTCATGAAGTAAAGCATTTTCAGTACGACTTGCATGATTTTCCAAGAATTTCAAAAATTCTCTTGCGTCTGGGAGCTGATTCACCAAAAGTGGCTCGTCGTATTTTTGAAGCAAGTCAAAAGATGCCATGATTTCAATTGAAATAGCATCTGCTGAAAGTGGAGTGTCGCCGTCCCAATGCCAAAGAAGGCTGCCAATCCAGTCTGTTAATAGTTCTCTGTTGGTCATAAAATTCACCCCTAACAAACGCCTAGAGACCGACATATTTTGTCACTGCGTTCCAAAATATTCGGCTCAGGCTTAACGTTATGCCAAAAGGAAATGAATATGATAAATAAATATCGTGTGCATCTTGAAACAATAGACCCAGATAATGAAGAGCAGGATATTCATTATTCAACATTGGTTGAAGCCACAAACGAAAACGAGGCCATTGAAATAGCAAAAGATAGACAAGGAGAAGAAAGTCCAGAATTGCCTCGTAGTAAAACATGGGCTTGGCATGCTTACAAAACAAATGAAGCCATTGATTAGTTATATAAATAAAAGCAGGCATCGAATGATTGATGCCTGCTTTTAAAAAGTAAGTTATTGTGGAGTGATGATTAATCGATTTTGAGTAACTTGTACACAAATAGGAAGCCCAATAACAAAGCCAGATTCTTCAAGCCATGTTCCTTTGAGTAAAATAAAAGGAGTTTTAGGGTTGCCTTTATGAGGCGCGGATTTTAAGCAATAGTCACGATGCCCTTCTCGAACTATAATATGACGTTTATTCATGATTATTTCCTTGTGCAAATGGTTAAAAACCACCACCGCCAAGGTACGAATCTTAGGGTGGTGGGCCATATGAGGTTCGTACTACCGCGCACAAGGAACGGCCACCCGAAGGTGCCCCATACAGCCCACCGTAAAAGGGGGCAAGCCACAAAAAAAGACGCTGGCTACAATGTAGGCGTCTTTCAGGTGGCACCTTGTGTCTTGCGGGGTACGAATCCCGGCCTGATTTACATCAAGCAAATCAACTGTAATTTAATGAGTTGGCTCTGTCAACATCGTGCCAAAATATGGCATAACACGGCGCTCCACCTGACTGCCAAAAGCTGCGCTGCTCGTACCTCGCTCTGCAACTTTTGGCAGCCAGTGAGCTAGGAGTTATGCAACAAAACGAAAGGAGGAAACACAATGGTTAATTTTGTAAAATTATGGAATAGCCACCCAACCGTAGAATCATTTATAGATGATTTCCCATGTAAGAAAAATGGCAAGAAGGCATTTGACAATCAGTGTGCAATTCGCATTGGAGTGGCATTCGAAAAAACTGGTGTCAACCTTAAGTCATTCAAAGGTGCCAAATGTTGGCATAGTCATAAGCCAGCACATATTTTGCGCGCAGAAGAAATAGAAAATTGGCTAAAAGGTCCATTTTCGCCTTTTAAAAACATAACAGAATAAAATAGGACACCCATCAATTAATTGACACTCTGGTCGATCCTCGTTAGATTGCAAGGCGTACAATTCACATGAAGGAGGCACGGATGCCAAAACCCCGCAAAAATCAGGTCTGCCTGGATTCAACCCCTTATTACCATTGCATCTCGCGCTGTGTACGTCGTGCCTTTCTCTGTGGCAAAGACGAGTTCTCCGGCCAAAACTACGAACACCGGAAACAATGGGTTGTCGATAAACTCGCTGAATTAACCCGTGTTTTTTCTATCGACGTTTGTGCCTACGCTGTCATGAGTAATCATTACCATTTAGTCCTGCACATCAATCAGCCTCAAGCTTTGGCATGGTCTGATGATGAAGT